>CAZOZO010000024.1:0-46382 GCA_964584315.1 uncultured Oscillospiraceae bacterium | reverse complement strand
CGCGCCCACGGTGCCGTCCGAGCCAAGGCCGTAGAACTTGCAGCAGATGGTGCCCGCGGGCGCGGTCACGATCTGTTCGCCCACCTTGAGGCTCAGGCAGGTCACGTCGTCCTCGATGCCCACGGTGAAGTGGTTCTTCAGCTCGCCGTCCATGTTGTCATACACGGCCTTGACCATCGTGGGGGTGAACTCCTTGCTGCCAAGGCCATAGCGCCCGCCGACCACCTTGAGGTCGGTGCGGCCGTTCTCCAGCAGCGCGGAGCAGATATCGGTGTACAGCGGCTCGCCCATGGAGCCGGGCTCCTTGGTGCGGTCCAGCACGGTCAGCTTCTTGCAGGTCGCGGGGATGGCGGCCAGGAAGCGCTTGGCGCAGAAGGGGCGGTACAGGCGAACCTTGATCAGGCCCAGCTTGGCGCCCTTGGCGTTCAGGTAGTTGATGGTCTCTTCGATGGTCTCGCAGCCGCTGCCCATGGCGATGATCACGCGGTCGGCATCGGGCGCGCCCACATAGTTGAAGGGCTTGTACTCGCGGCCCACAAGCTTGGAGACCTTCGCCATCACTTCGTCCACCACGCCGGGCACAAGGTCGTAATACTTGTTGGCGGCTTCGCGGTTCTGGAAGTAGATGTCCGGGTTCTGGGCGGTGCCGCCCTGGTGCGGATGCTCCGGGTTGAGGGCGCGGGCGCGGAAGGCCTTGACCTTGTCCCACGGCACGAGGGGCTCAATGTCCTTATACTCGATGGCGTCGATCTTCTGCACTTCGTGGCTGGTGCGGAAACCGTCGAAGAAGTGCACGAAGGGCACGCTGCTCTCCAGCGTGGCAAGATGCGCGATCAGGGCCATATCCATGGCTTCCTGCACGCTGTTGCTGGCCAGCATCGCAAAGCCGGTCTGGCGGCAGGCCATCACGTCGGCATGGTCGCCGAAGATGCTCAGCGCGTGGGCGGCCAGCGCGCGGGCGCTGACGTGGAACACGCCGGGCAGCAGCTCGCCGCTGATCTTGTACATGTTGGGGATCATCAAAAGCAGGCCCTGGCTTGCGGTAAAGGTGGTGGTCAGCGCACCGGCGGCAAGGCTGCCGTGCACAGCACCGGCCGCGCCGGCTTCGCTTTGCATCTCCTGCACGCGCACCGTCTGCCCGAAGAGGTTCTTCAGGCCCTTCGCCGCCCACTCATCCACGACCTCAGCCATCGGGGAGGAAGGGGTGATCGGGTAAATGGCCGCCACGTCGCTGAATGCGTATGCAACGTGGCCTACGGCAGTATTGCCGTCTACGGTCATTTTGATCGACATTGGTTGTCCCTCCTAAACATATTATCATTGAAAGCCGTTGCCCGTGGCCGCGGCGCGGCCATCCCGCTCCAGGCGGGCGTCCTTTCGCTCGCCATGGCGGCTGCGTACGGCCCGTGCAAACGGAAGTTTCCAACAACCATACATTATAGAAACCTGACAGAAAAAAGTCAAGCAAGGCAAGGGGTTTGCGGGTTTGCGGCAAACTGCGCGCAAAACGGGCGGAAACCGTTTCCACAGCAGGTTTGCGGCGCGGCGTGCCTTCCGGGGCGGCGCGGTGAAAAAAACAAGAAAAATTCCTGCCGTGTCAGGGCTGCCCGCCTCGCGCGGGAAATTTTTACATGTTTTTTGGACGGAGCGTCACCTTGCCTCCTGACCGCACAAAGGGGCGCTAAGCGCCTCGCGCCGCGAAGCGCATGGCGTTTGCAGGCGCGGTGCCGCTCCGAAGCGTAGCCGCCGTTTCCATGCCCCGCGCTTCTAGTTTTTCTTACAGCAGGCACGAAATGCGGCCATGTACCGCATCCCTTGGAACGAAAAAACGACCCTCCGCATCCGCAAAGGGCCGTAAAACTTGTCGCCGTCATTTTTTCCGGGGCTGAAAAGCATCCGAAAACCAAGTCCCGATGCGGTAGAGCACCTGCTCGCTGCGCTTGACCGCGATGGCCGCGTCCAGCGCGCCGCTGCGGTAGAGGTTGTTGTCGGGCTCGCGACGCACGGCCTCGCGGTAGCTCTGATGGGCCGTCTTGTACTGGCGCATGCCCATCAGAATGTTGCCCTGCATGAAAAACCACTCCGCGTCCTTGCTGTCCGCGCGGTTTAACTGCCGCAGCGCGCTTTCCAGGTTGCCCTGCTCCACCAGCCGCGAGGCGAAGTGCTTGGCTTCCTCCCTGGATATGAGGTTGAAGCCCACGTGCCGCTGCGAACAGGTTTTCAGCGCTTCCTCATAGGCGAGGTTCAGCTCGATGAGCTGCTCCTGCGCGGCGCGCTGCGCGTCCGGGTCCTGATACTGGTCGGGGTGGCAAGCCTTGACGCGCTGGCGGTAGGCGGCGCGCACCTGCGCGGCGTCCGCGCCGCTTGGCACGCCCAGCACCTCGTAGGGTTTCTTCTCGTACAGGTGGCTCACCTCCCCGCAAGGGAGCGGTCGCCGCAAAAGGCGCGGCGGCACGCCGCGTCAAATCTTCTCCCGCCGGATGTCCGCGCCCAGCGAGCGCAGCTTTTCCTCGATGCGCTCGTAGCCGCGGTCGATGTAGCCGGTCTCATAGATCTCGGTCAGGCCCTTGGCCATCAGCCCCGCCACGATCAGCGCCGCGCCTGCGCGCAGGTCGGTCACGGTCACGGGCGCGCCGTACATCTCGTGCACACCCTCGATCAGCACGGTGCGATCCATCAGCTTGATGCGCGCGCCCATGCGGCGCAGCTCGTCCAAATGCTTGAAGCGTTGCTCAAAGATGGTCTCGCACACGGTGCTGGTGCCGTTGGCCATGCAAAGCAGCGCCGTCATGGGCTGCTGCAGGTCGGTCGGGAAGCCCGGGTACACTTGCGTTTTGATGTTCACGGCGCGCTGTTCCCATTGCGGCCGCACACGGATGGCATCGTCGCTGTCGGTCACGCGGATGCCCATCTCGAGCAGCTTGGCCGTCAGGCTTTCCATATGCGTGGGGATGCAGCCGCGGATGGTCACGTCCCCGCGGGTGGCGGCGGCGGCGATCATCAGCGTGCCGGTCTCGATCTGGTCCGGGATCACGGTGTAGGTGGTGCCGTGCAGGCTCTGCCGCCCCGTGATGCGGATGATGTCCGTGCCCGCGCCCTTGATGCGCGCGCCCATGGAGTTGAGGCAGTTGGCCAGGTCCACGATGTGCGGCTCCTTGGCCGCGTTGTAGATGACCGTGGTGCCCTGCGCCTTCACGGCGGCCAGCATCACGTTGATGGTCGCCCCAACGGTGACCATGTCAAAGAAAATATCCGCGCCGGTCAGCTGGTCGGCATGGGCGCACACCAGCCCGCCGCGATCCTCGATGGCCGCGCCCAGCGCGTCAAAACCCTTTAAGTGCTGGTCGATGGGGCGGCTGCCGATCTCGCACCCGCCGGGGTAGGCGACCTCTGCCCGCCCGCCGCGCCCCAGCAGCGCGCCCAGCAGGTAATAGCTGGCGCGCAGCCGCTTGGTGAACTCGTAGGGCACGTTGCAACCACGGGCGCCCTCCGGCCATACCTTCAGGTACTGGCCGGGCACATATTCGGTTTTCGCGCCCAGGTATTGCAAAATCTCGATCAGGGCGTGCACGTCCTCGATATCGGGCAGGTTCTCGATGGTGCTGGGCTCATCGCTGAGGAGCGTTGCGGGGATCACCGCCACGGCCGTGTTCTTGCCGCCGCTCACCGTGATCTCGCCCATTAAAGGTTTCCCGCCCGTGATGAGCATCTTGTCTTTGCCGGTCATAAGTAGGCAACCACCACCTGAAAACTTCGCTGTGAAACAGGAGTCCATTTTTTATTATACACAATCGGGAGGGGAATGGCAACAATGTCGGCTCTGCCTCCTTTGGGAGGGGGACTCTGTCCCCCTCCCAACCGCCCCCTGCGGAGACGTCGGGGTTTGTCTAATGCTGCCTTCGTGCAATTCAAGAGCCCGCGCTGCGCTTTGAGCTCTTATTAGGACGAAGAAAACCCCCGCGCTGGGCGCGGGGGCGGGAGGCGGTCAAGACTACATCCAGATGAGCCAGACGAGGATGTAGCCGGAGAGCACGGCGGTCAGCGTGAAGGGCACGCTGATCTTCATGAAATCGCCGGTGGAGGCCTCGTAGCCGTTTTTGCGCAGAATGCCCAACGCCGTGATGTTGGCGGAAGCGCCGATGGGCGTCAGGTTGCCGCCGAGGGTCGCGCCGCACAAAAGGCCGAAGTAGAGGATGGTGGGGTTCACGCCCATAAGGGTGGCAATGCCTGCCGTGACCGGCAGCATCGTGGCCACGTAGGGGATGTTGTCAATGAACGCCGAGAAAATGACCGACGCCCACGTGAGCAGCGAGTAGATAGCGAACAGGTTGCCGCCGCTGATGTGCACGAACAGCTTGGCGATCTCGTTGACCACACCCGCCTCGGTGATGCCCGCGATCACGACGAACAGGCCGGCCAGCAGCAAGAGCGTGTACCAGTCGATCTCCTTGAGGGTCGCAAGGGCGGTACTCCTGAAATCCTTCTTGCGGAAAGCCTCGCGGACGATGCCCACCAGCATGAGTCCCACGCAGATCAGGCCGTTGGTGATGTGCGGTTTGACCGGCAGGAACGACGCGAGGATCAGCATCGCTACCATGCCCAGCAACAGCCAGGTGGGGAAGTAATCGGTCACCACCGTGCGTTCTTCCAAATGCACCTTCTGCGAATACTTGCGGAACACGAACATCAAAGTGATGGCGGACAGGATGGCGCCGATCTGCACAACCCAGAACAGGCCCGGGCGACCGTGGTACACGAAGAAATCGAGGAAGTCCATGCCCGCATAGCCGCCCAGCAGGATGGACGTGGTATCGCCCACCAGCGTAGCCGCACCCTGCAGGTTGGAGGAGATCGCTATGGCAATGATGGCCGGTACGGGCGAGATATTCAGCTTTTTGGCCACCACCAGCGCGACGGGCGCAACCATCAGCACCGTGGCCACGTTGTCCACGAAGGCCGAGATAAGCCCCGCGAACAGTGACAGCGCGATGATGACCCACTTGACGCTGGGCATGCGGTGGATGATGATATCCGCCAGCAGCGATGGCATCTTGGATTCGATGAACAGATACACGATGCCCATCGTGCCCGCGATCATCATGATCACGTTCCAGTCCACCGATCCAAACACCTTTTGAACCGGCAGGATGCCAAGGATCACGAACAGTGCGGCGGAGCCCAGCGCGATGTGCGCGCGGTATTTTGAAAAAATCATCAGAGCCGCGTAGGTCAGCAAGAAAATCACCAGCGCCAGTACCATACATACACCTCCTGCAACGCTTGCAGTATAGGATGAAATGGGGGCGTAATTCAAGCCATGGATCGTTAAAAATTGCGCTTCCTCGGTTTTTTTTGCTGCGCGCAAAAAGCCGCGCCCGTTGCACCGGAAACATCCCGCGCAACGGGCACGGCCTCTATGGGTCGGCTTCTTTGCCTTTGGTATCAGACGGGGTAGGTGTCAGACGGCGCGCTCCTTACCCATGAAGCAGGCGGCCACGGTGCCCGGCCCGCAGTGCGCGCCGATCACCGGCCCCACAAAGTGCTGGGAAATGCCGCCAAGGTTCGGCACGCGCTCGCGGATCAGCGCTTCCAGTCGGTCGGCATCCTCCTTGGCGTCCGCATGGAGGATCACCAGCTCCTGCCCCTCGGGGTCCTCGATGAACTCGGCGGTCTTGTCCGCCAGGTAGCGCAGTGCCGACTTGCGACCGCGGATCTTGTCCACCGCGGTCATGCTGCCCTCGCGCGTCAGGATGATGACGGGCTTCAGGTCAAGCATGGTGCCGACCGTCGCGGCCACGGCGCTGATGCGCCCGCCGCGCTTCAAATACTTCAGGTCGTCCACGGTAAACCACGCATGCGCGCGCAGGCGGTTTTGCTCCACCCACGCGGCGATCTCCTCCATGCTCTTGCCCTCTTCGTACATCTTGTAGGCGCGGTGCAACAGCAGCGTCATCGGCGCGGAGATGCTGAGGGTATCCACCACCAGGATGCGGCGCTCGGGATACTTCTCCTTCAGCTCTGCCTGCGCGGCGTAGATGTTGTTGATGGTGGAGCTCATTTTGCTGGAAAATGCGATGAACAGGATGTCCTTCCCCTCAGACAGGATGGGCTCGAAGTAGTCCAGATAGACCTGCGTGGGTAAAAGCGATGTGACCGGCGCGGTGCCGTTTCGCATGTTGTCGAAGTACTCCGCCTGCTTGCCGGCGCGGCCCAGGTCGTCAAAGTATTCCACGCCGTCCACGATGTAGGGCATGTATACCATCTTCAGGTCGTACTTGTCCACGTACTCAAAGGGCAGGTCGGAATCCGAATCGGTCATGAAAACATAAGAATTCATGGGCTCCTCCTTCGTATGATGCTGTAGGAAAAAGGCCGAATTACAACAGGGATAGTGTACATGGTTTGGCGTTTTTTTGCAAGGGGGGCGGGCAGCGTCGATATCGGCCCCATTGGGCGGGGGAGCTTCCCCCATGCAAAAAACCAGCCCGAAGGCTGGTTTGTGTGGTTGGGTACAGCCGCCTTAGGCGGACAGCCGCTCCTTGGCGCGCTGCCTGCGCCTGCGGGCCAGCACCACCACCACCATCATGACCACCGTGACCACGTAAGGGGCCATGCTGGTCAGGTCGCTGGGGATATACTTTTGCAGCCGGAGGCCCAGCGCGTCGATAAAGCCGAACAGCAGCGCCGCGAGAAACACGCGGGGCGGGTTTCCCCCGCCGAAGATCACGCACGCCACGGCCACATACCCGCGCGAGGCGCTCATGTTTTCGCTGAACATGGTCAGGTACCCAAGGCTCAGGTGCGCGCCGGAGAGGGTAGCCAGCACGCCGCACAGCACCGAGGCAAGTCGCTTCATGCGCTCCGGGCTCTTGCCCGCGGCGCGCAGGGCCTCCGGCGCCTCGCCGCTGGCACGCAGGTGGAAGCCCATCGGCGTTTTGTACAGGAACAGCCAGCAGACCAGCACCAAAAGCCAGCTCACATACACCAGCAGCGTGTTGCCGCTGAGCATGGGGCCGAGCACCGGCACGGCCTCCAGCCACGGGATGCGGATGGTGGGCAGCGGCACGATGCCCGGCCCGCTGAACGAGCCCTTGACCCCAAACAGCGTGCGCAGCAGGAACACCGTGAGCCCGCCCGCGAGGATGTTCAGCGCCACGCCGATGATAAACTCATCACTTTTAAACTTGATGGAGAACACATAGTAAAACAGCCCCAGCAGCACGCCCAGCACGGCCGCGAACAAAAGGCCCATCGCCCAGCTGCCAAACAGATAGCTGCCCAGCACCGCGAAAAACGCGCCCATCAGCATCATGCCGTCCACGCCGATGTTCATGATGCCCACCTGATCGGTCATCAGGCACCCCAGCGCGCACAGCACCACGGGCGTGGCCGTGCGCAGCGTGTTTTGCAAAAGCTGCACGCCAAAGATATCGCCCATCTACGCGCGCCCCCTTTCCGCTTTGCGCGCCGCGCGGCGCACGCTAAGCCGAGCCAGATAGCCGCGCGCCATCTCGCTGATGCCGCCCTCCGCCGCCATGAAGAAGATGATCACGGATTGCACGATCAGCATCACCTCGCTGCTGATGCCCGCGGACAGCTCCATCGCCGACCCGCCCACGTTCAAAATGGCGAAGAAAAAGCTCATCAGGATCACGCCAAAGGGCTGGTAGCGCATGATCATGGCCACCAGCATCCCGTCGAAGTAAAAGCCGCTGCTGATGGTGGTCAAAAAGCGGTGGTGCAGACCGTAGACCTCCAAAAGCCCTACGATGCCGCAAATCATGCCGGAAAGCACCATGCCCCAGAGGGCCAGGCTGTCAGCGCGGATGCCGCCGTAGCGGGCAAAGCGGTCGTTGGTGCCGGTGATCTTCATCTCGAAGCCCACGGTGGAGCGGCTCATCAGATACCACACGATAAGCGCGACCCCCGCGGCGATGAACACGCCCTCCGTCAGGTTGCTCAGCCGTATCAGCGGCGCGAACCACGCCGCCTTGGGCACCATGGCCGTGCCGCTGGCGATGCCGCGCTCCTCGGTTTTCAGCGGCCCGTTGGCAAGGTAGCTGCAAAAGTAGATGGCGGCGGAGTTGAGCAATATGGTGGTGACCACCTCGTTCACCTTTAGCTTTACCTTGAGCCAGCCGGGCACGAACGCATACGCGCCGCCCGCCGCCATGGCCGCAAGCAGGGCACACAGCACGATAAGCCACGCGGGCGCGCCGTTCATGGCCGCGCCCACCACCGCCGCCGCAAGGCCGCCCAGGTACAGCTGCCCCTCGCCGCCCACGTTGAAGATGCCCGCCTTGGCCGCAAGGCTCATGGCAAGGCCCGTCAGGCAGAGGGTGACCGTCTTGGCCAGCGTGTTGCCAAAGGCGCGGGGCTTGCCCAGCGCCCCCTTGAACATGGCCGTATAGCAGGCCACGGGGTCATAGCCGCACAGCAGCATGATGCCCGCGCCTACCAGAAACGCCAGCAGCACCGCGATGGCCAGCGAAAGCAGGTATTGCGCGGTCAGCCTCTGCTTGGGCCTGAGCGCGATCAGTGTGCGCAGGCTCTGCCAAAACCCTGTGTTCACGCCTGACCCGCCCCCTTTTGCCGCCCGCCGGTCATGTAGTAGCCGATGGCCTGCTTGTCGATCTCGCCCGCCTTGAACTCGCCCGTGATGCGCCCCTCATACAGTGTAAGCAGCCTGTCCGAAAGGCGGAACAGCTCGTCCAGGTCGGCGCTCACCAGCAAAATGGCGCAGCCCGCGTTGCGTTTTTCCAGGATCTTTTCATGGATGAACTCGATGGCGCCGATATCCACCCCGCGCGTGGGCTGGCTCACCACCAGCACCGGCGACTCGAAGCTGAACTCGCGCGCGAGGATGGCCTTTTGCATGTTGCCGCCGCTTAAGGAACCCGCGGGCACGTTCAGGCCGCCCGCGCGGATGTCGAAGTTCTGCGCCAGTGTTTCGGCGTACTTTTTGGCATTGCGCGCACGGTAGTGCATGCCAAAGCGGCTGAACTCCGGCCTGCGCTGCTTGCCCACCAGCAGGTTCTCAGTCACGGTCGCCTTGGCGCTGAGCCCCGTGCGCAGGCGGTCATCCGGTATCCAGCTTACGCCCATCTGCCGCATCCCGCGCGGGTCAAGGCGGCTCACGTCCTGCCCGTTTAAGGTCACGGTGCCCGCTGTCTGCGGCCGCATGCCCATGATGCACTCGGTCAGCTCCGTTTGCCCGCTGCCCTCCACGCCGCACACGCCAACGATCTCTCCCTCGTGCACAACTAGGCTCACGCCCCGCACGGCGGGCAGGCCGCGGTCGCTCAGCGCGCACAGCCCGTCCGTCACCAGCACCTCGCGCGCGCCCGCCTCGCCCTGCCGGATGTCGTCAAAAATCACGTCGCGCCCCACCATCATGGCGGCCAGCTTGCGCTCGTCGGTCTGCGCCGTGTCCACCACGCCGATCAGCCTGCCGCGCCGCATCACGCCCACGCGGTCGCTCAGCTGCATCACCTCATTGAGCTTGTGGGTAATCAGGATGACCGTCATCTGCCGCTCCGCCACCATGCGACGCAGCACGTCAAACAGCTCGTCGGTCTCGTGCGGGGTTAAAACGGCGGTCGGCTCGTCCAAAATGAGCACGTCCGCGCCCCGGCGCAGGGCCTTGAGAATCTCGACCCGCTGCTGGAGCCCCACGCTCAGCTCCCCCACCGGGGCCGTCGGCTCCACGGGCAGGCCGAAGCGCTCGCCCAGCGCCGCCACTTCGCCGTTTACGCGTCGCTGGTCGTAAAACAGGCCGCGGCGACGGGGCTCCATGCCCAGCGCGATGTTTTGCGCCACGGTAAAGCTGGGCACCAGCTTAAAATGCTGGTGCACCATGCCCACGCCCATCGCCATGGCGCGCTGCGGGTCGTGCCGCGCGCCGATGGGCTTGCCCTTCACGCGGATCTCGCCCAGCGTGGGCTTTTGCAAGCCGTAGAGCAGGTTCATCAGCGTGGATTTGCCCGCGCCGTTCTCGCCCACCAGCGCAAACACCTCGCCCCGCCGCACAGCCAGGCTCACGTCGTCGTTGGCCAGTACGCCGGGGTACTGCATCGACACGTGCGAAAACGATACGATCGGCCCGCTTTCGTCCATCTACTGCACCTCGTTCCAGCCCTTGCACACATCCACCCAGCCCTCGGCATAGCTGGCCATCTCCAGCTCCGCGGGAGTCAGGCGCACGGCGCTGTGGTCGTCGCCCGCGGCGGGGTACACAATATCGAACCGTTTGAGCGACTCATCCAGAAACACGGGCGCGGCCACGCCGAAGGGGCACACCCCGCCCACGCGCAGGTTTAAAAGCTGCACCACCTCGTCCGGCGTGAGCATCGCGGCCTTGCGCCGGAACGTGGCTTTGAACTTTTGGTTGTCGATCTTGGCATCGCCCGCCGCCACCACCAGCATGGCGCCCTCCTCCGTGCGGAAGGAGAGGGTCTTGGCGATCTGCGCGGGCTGGCAGCCCACGCACTTTGCGGCCAGCTCCACGGTGGCGCTGCTGTTTTCAAAGGTCATCACGCGGTCTGCAAAGCCCACCAGGGCCAAGGCGGGCAGCACGGTCTCCAGGGACATGCGGCATCCCTCTTTCGTCACAGGTTGCACCTATTATACGCAAAACGGGGATGGAATGCAAAACGCACGGCACGGAATTTTCGCGGGCACAGGCCGCGCGGCGCTTGCCATGTGGCGGAACGCAAAAGGGAGGGGCGCTGTTCATGCGTCCCTCCCGAAGATGCGGCCTTGGCCTGTACGCGGCGCAAGCGATGGTTTTGCGCCACCCGCCAGTTTTGCGTCAGTCCTCCATCCGCTCCACTGCGAGGCCCTCCGCCGCCAGCGCGCACAGCGCCGCCTCAAACCGCTCCGCCTTGACCAGCACGTAGTCCGTGTCAAAGGTGGAAACTGCAAACACCGGTATGCCCGCAGCGGCCAGCACGCCCGTGATGCGGGCCAGCACCCCCACCAGCCCGAACGCCATGCTCCCCTTGACGCGGAAAGCGCGCCAGCCGTCCTCCCGCGCGAGGGTCTCCGCCGGCGCGGCGGCGGTGGGGCAAACCAGCGAGCACTCCCCGTCGGTCACGCCCGCAAACGTGAAGCGGGCGCCAAGGTCGATGTGCGCGGGCGATGCCACCTTGCACACCGTAAAGGCGTGGGGCAGGGCCTGAAGCGTCATGGGGCACCTCCTTGCGTGTTATGGCGTGCTGCGGCACAGGTTATCCGTGCCATCACGGGATGTACCTGACTTTCGCTTCCTCGTAAAAGCCGCGCTGCTTGGGTGCTTCCGCCGCCTTGCCAACGATGATCAGGGCGACGGGCGTGGACGTTACATTCAGCAGCGTTTGAAACGCCGCCGCATACTCGCGGTTGGGGTACAGGCCGCACCAGCACGTGCCGTAGCCAAGGCCCGTCGCCTCCAGCAGCAGGTTTTCCACCGCCGCGCCGCAGTCCTGCGTCCAAAAGCCCTCCTCCGGCGCATCCGGCCAGGCGTTGGGCAGGCCGCACACCACGATGGCCAGCGATGCCTCCGGCAGCGAGCGGCAGTAGGGTTGGATTTCGGTCATTGCCTGACGAACGGCGGCGTTTTCCACCACGACAAACTCCCATGGGCGGGAGCCGATCGCGCTGGGCGCGCACATGGCAGCTTCTAGCATCTGGCGGATATGTTCTCTGGGTATCTTCACTTCCGGCTGGTATTTGCGAATGCTGCGGCGGGCGCGGATGGCTTCGGATATGGTCATGCGGCAGCCTCCCTTTCGTTGCGGCGTGTATGTGTGTTTTACAATGTTTTCCGCTTTGATGATACCACGGTTGTCAAGTTTTCAAATCGCGGGCTGGCTTTGGACACACTTTTCAATTAACGTCATTTGGAGTATGAAACAGCCTGCGCGGCGAGTGCCGCGCAGGCTGAAAGGGTCTTTATGGATTGAGCTTCGGTATAACCTCGCGCGCAAGCGCAGGTTTAGTGTCTGCAAACACATGCATACGGCTGCTGCCGCTCGCATCGCAGCCGCTGCGCGGCTGCCCGCTCGCTTGTGAGGTTTGCGCTGCGGCGAAGAGACGCAGGGCGCTGCCCTGCACCCGCAAGGGCCATTGGCCCTTGACCCATTACTTCGCTGCCAGGATCTTCTCCGCGATCTGATCCGCGCACAGCCCATACTCGCGCAGCACGTCCATCGGTTTGCCGCTCTGGCCAAACCGGTCTTCCACGCCGATCTTCTTGAACACGAACGTGCCCGTACCGGCCAGCACGCTGGCGACCGCCTCGCCCAGCCCGCCGATCACGTTATGCTCCTCCACCACGAACACCTTGCCTACCTTGGCCGCGTACGCCTTGACCAGCGCCTCGTCCAAGGGCTTGATGGTGTGCATGTTTACCACCGCCACGTCCATGCCCTTGTCCGCGAGCATCTTGGCGGCGTCCAGGCTCACTTCCACCATCGTGCCATAGGTGAAGATCACGCCGTCCTTGCCCTCGCGCAGCACGTTGCCCTTGCCCACGGTAAAGGGCATATCGTCAAACACGGCGGTAGGCAGGCGCGCAAGGCGCAGGTACACAGGCCCGTCGATCTCCACGGCGGCCTTCACGGCCTTGAGCGTCTCGTTGGCGTCCGCGGGGCAGATCACCGTCATGCCCGGCAGCACGCGCATCAGCGCGACATCCTCGATGGCCTGATGGCTGCCGCCGTCCTCGCCCACGGTCAGGCCCGCGTGCGTGAAGGCGAGCTTGACATTGTTGTGCGGGTAGCAGACCGAGTTGCGGATCTGCTCAAAGCAGCGGCCCGCAAACACCGCGAACGTGCTCGCGAAGGGGATCAGCCCCATCGTGCTCATGCCGGTGGCCACGGTCACCAGATTCGCCTCGGCGATGCCCATCTCGAAATGCCGGTCCGGGAACGCCTTGCGGAAGGTGCCGGTCATGGTGGCGCTGGCAAGGTCCGCGTCCAGCACCACAATCTTGTCATTGGTCTTGCCCAGTTCGACCAGCGCTTCGCCGTAGGCGACGCGCGTTGCTTTCTTCTCACTCATGGGTCACGCCTCCAATTCCTTGAGCGCCTGCTCGCGCTGCTCGTTATTCGGGGCCTTGCCGTGCCAGCCCGCGTTGTTCTCCATGAAGGATACGCCCTTGCCCTTGACCGTGTGGCAGATGATGCACGTGGGTTTGCCGGGCACGGCGGGCACATCCAGCGCGGCCATGACCTGCGCGAGGTCGTTGCCGTCCTTGACGTCGATCACGTTCATGCCGAAGGCCGTAAACTTGGCGTTGATATCGCCAAGGCTCATGACCTCTTTGTTGCTGCCGTCGATCTGCAGGCCGTTGTTGTCCAGAATAAAGGTAAGGTTGTCAAGGCCGTAGTGCGCTGCGGCCATCGAAGCCTCCCAGATGAGGCCCTCCTGGCACTCGCCGTCGCCCAGCACGGCGTATACGTGGCAGGGGTTCTTGGCATATTTCGCGCCCAGCGCCATGCCGGTGGCGATGGAAGCGCCCTGGCCCAGCGAGCCGGTGGAGGCGTCCACGCCGGGGCACTTCTTCATATCGGGGTGGCCCTGCAGCATGCTGTGCAGCTGGCGGAAGCCCGGAAACTCGTCAGGCGAAAAGAAACCCCTGCGGCCCAGTACCGCGTAAAGGCCGGGCGTGGCATGCCCCTTGGACATCACCAGCCGGTCGCGGCCCTCTGCCTTGGGGTTCTTGGGGTCGATGTTCATCTTGGTAAAATACAGGGCGACCAGTATCTCCGTAACGGACAGGCTGCCGCCGGGGTGGCCGGAGCCCGCGTCGGCGGTCATGTTGATGATGTCGCGCCGAACCTGCTTGCATGTTGCCTCAAGCTGCTGCATGGTCATGCCAATCTCTCCTTACTTCATGTGGCGGCGGTCGAACGCCGCTGGCGGGCACCCGGCCCGCTGGCCTTGCGCACCGCCGCGAAAAACCCGCCCTCGCCATTGCAACGCCGTCAAGCGTTGCGCGCGGGCGGTTTGCAGATGTCCGTATTCATTATAGGTGCACGGTGGGGGTATGTCAAGCCGAAGCGAAAGCTGTTTCGAAACATATTATCGCGCGCAGCCCTTATGGCGTCTGCCGTTTGCCGCCCTTGACAACAGGCGCGGAAAACGGTATGATGCAATCGGTCAAACGTTTGCACTATCACCGCCCGAACAGCCCCGCAAAGGAGTGTGCGCCCATGGCGGCAAAGGCGACCATCAAGGATGTGGCAAGGCTTGCGGAGGTATCGCCCTCCACGGTCAGCCGCGCCCTGCGCGATAACCCCCGCATCTCTGAGGAGGTGCGCCAGCGTGTGCGCAAAGTGGCGGACGAGCTGGATTTTCACCCCAACCAGATGGCGCGCAGCCTGGTGAAACGTGAAACGCGCATCGTGGGCGTGCTGTTTGCCGAATCGGCCAGCGCCAGCATGGGCCACCCGTTCTACCCCGCGGTATTGCAGGGCCTGGGCAAGGTGGCGGGCGAGCGGCGCTACCACATGCTACTCTCCACCGGCGCGGAGAACATGAGCGAGGAAGCCGCCATGCGCGATATGGCGGACAGCGGCTTCGCCTCCGGCCTGATCTGCCTGACCACGCTGACCAGCCCGGACGAGAGCGCGCACCGCATCGCGCTGCCGATGGTGGAGATCGGCCACCCGCTGGACCCCGCGCACAGCTTTTACGTAGATAACGACAATGTGCTGGCGGGGTACGAGGCCACGCAGTACCTGCTGACGCGCGGGCACAGGCGCATCCTGTTTTTGGGTTTCGACAAGCGGTTTTTCATGATGGCAAACCGCCTGAAGGGCTTCCGGCAGGCGATGGCCGCCTACGGCGCGCAGGTGAACGAGGACTGGATCGTGCCGGTGCGCATGATCGAAAACGCGCCGGATTTTACGCATCTGGCCGAAATCTTCCGCGCGGATGTGCGGCCCACGGCAGTGGTCAGCATGGACGATCCGCTGTCCATCGGCCTGAGCGGCTTCCTGCTCACGCTGGGGCTTACCGTGCCCGCGGACGTGAGCATCGTGAGCTTCAACAACACGCAGGTGGGGCAGTATCATTCACCGGCGCTCACGTCGATCGACGTGCACCCGCGCGAGCTGGGCATGCACGCGATGACGCTGCTGATCAACATCATCAAAGGCAAGGTGACCGAGCCCACGCACATCGACGTGCCCTTCACGCTGGTGGAGCGCGACTCGGTCGCCGCCATCCGGCACGGATAACACAAACAAGGTCACGAGCCGCCGGCCTTTGCATGGCTTGGGCAGCACCCACCCCGCCGCCGGCCCTCACCGCAGCGAAACCCTACAAGCGTGACAATAGCCGCGCAGCGGCTATGGCTCGCGCGACAATAACGACCAATTCAATCAAGCGCCCCCAACCTCGTCTCCCAGGGGGCGGTTGGCATCGAAGGGAAGCGTTGCCCTGTGGGCAATGCCGCGAAGCGGCGAGCGACCCGAAGATGGGAAGTTTGACAAGCGTGGGGTGCGGAAGCAGCCCGCGCGCCGATCAAACTGACGGGGCAGGGGGACAGAGTCCCCCTCCCACAGGAGGCAGAGCCGACGCCGCAAGGAGGTTCCATTTTGAAGCAACTCACCCTCGGTTCCATTTACCACATGCCCTGGCTTGAATACCGCCACGCCACGCCCGACGGCCATATCGTGCTGCGCCTGCGCACCGGCCGGGGCGATTTTGAGCGCGTGGCCGTGCGCATCGCCAACCAGTATAACTTTCCCGACCCGTTCGCCAGCGGGCAGACGCTGGACATGGCCGTAGCCTACCGCGACGATCTGCACGACTATTACGAGGTCATCTTCCCCCTGCGCGACCCGCGGTTCAAGTACCTGTTCCTGCTCTACGCGGACGGTGGCCGTGTGTTCAAGCTGGACGGCACGGGCCTGCGCGCGGGCGAAAACACGTTTGACGACATCAGCGAGTGCTTCGCGTTTGCCTATGCCTACCCGCCCGACCCCATGCCCGACTGGGCGCGCGGGGCCGTGGGCTACCAGATCTTCCCGGACCGATTCCGCCGCGCGGGTGGGCAGGAGGCGGGGCTGGAGCCGTGGGACAGCTGCCGCGTGCAGAGCGAGTGCCGCTTCGGCGGCAACCTGAGCGGCATCCGCGAGGCCATCCCCTATCTGAAAGAGCTGGGCGTCACCATGGTGTATACCACGCCCCTTTTTCTCAGCGACAGCGCGCACCGTTACAACACCTTCGACTACTACCGCATCGACCCGCTGCTGGGTACCGAGGCCGACTTGAAAGCCCTGTGCGACGAGCTGCATCAAAACGGGATGCGCATCGTGCTGGATGGGGTTTTCAACCACTGCGGGCTGGGTTTCGCCCCGTTTGTGGACGCGCGCGACAAGGGCGAAAGCAGCGCCTACCGCGACTGGTTCTTCTTTGACGGCGTGGAGGAGTGCGGCTACCGCACGTTTGGCCACGAGGCCTATATGCCCAAGCTGAACCTGAAAAACCCGGACTGCGCCGCCTACTTTTTGCAGGTTGGCGAATACTGGCTGAAAGCCTGCGGCATCGACGGCTGGCGGCTGGATGTGAGCCCGGAGGTATGGCCGGATTTCTGGCGGCAGTACCGCGCCATGATGAGGCGCATGAACCCGGATAGCCTGATGGTCGCCGAGTGCTGGGACGACAGCCGCGAGTGGCTGACCGGCGGCGACATGTTCGACTCCACCATGCACTATGTGCTGAGCCGCAACCTGTGGAAGCGCTTCGCACACGGCAGCATTTCGCTGCCCGCCTTCGACGCGGCGGTGAACGGCGCGGCCATGCTCTACCCCCAGCGCACGCAGGACGTGCTGTGGACGTTCCTCGGCTCGCACGATACCCAGCGGATGCTGACCCGCGCGGGCGGCGACGTGCGCATGCTGCACGGCGCATCGTTCTTCCAGTTCACGTTCATGGGTACGCCCATCATCTACTACGGCGACGAGCTGGCCATGGAAGGCGGCGCCGACCCGGACAACCGCCGCCCCATGCGGTGGGACAATGTGGAAAATAACCCGACGCGCGCGCATTTCCAGAAGCTTGCCAAGCTGCGGGCCTCGCATCAGGCCCTGCGCGTGGGCGCGTTCCGCACCCATTTGGCAGAGGAAAACGGTCTGTATGCCTACCAGCGCTATACCGACGGCGAGCGCCTGCTGTGCGTGCTGAACACCGGCCGCGAGGATGTGACCGCCCAGCTGCCCCTGCCCGAGCCGATGCGCGCGCAGGCGGCCGTGCGCGACCTGTATGGCGAGCGCACATTGCCCGTATGGCGCGGGCTCACGGAGGTAACGCTGAAGCCCGGCGAGGGCATGGTGCTCAAGTAAGCCCTTCCTAGGGCTTTTAAGCAGCCTTGACATCGATCGAAAGCCCCTGTCGCCCGCTAGGCGGCGGGGGCCGTTGCGCATCCATCCACGCCTGCCTCCCGCCCTTCTGCCCCTTGCCTTGACAGCCCCCCCAAAAAAGGCTAAGATACAAGCGTTAGCCTGCGTTTGAGGCCATGCAAAACAGATGCCACACAAGGGGGGAACCGCCGTGCACCGAGCCCGCGGAAAGGGTCCGTCGCTCTTGCTCACGCTCGTTTGGGCACTTTCGCTGGCCGCGCTGTGCGTGCCGCTGGCGCAAAAGGCGCTGCCCGCGGATGCCCCCGGCTGGACGCGCACCTTGCCGGATACGGGCGCATGGTTTTTAGCGGCGCTGGCGCTGGGGCTGGGCTACCGCTACGCGGGCCGCCAGCCGCGCCTGTTCGCGCGGCCCCGTCTGTGGCTTTTGGCGTTGCTGCTGGCAGGCGTAAGCACGCTGGGCGAGAGCTTTGCAAACACCGGCACGGCGGCGCTGGTCACCTCGCAAAAGTGGCTTGCGCTGCTCTATTTCGCGGGTCGCGTGCCCGCGTACTATCTGGGCTTTGCCTTGCTGCTGGACGCGCTGCGCAAGCCTTCCACCGGCTTAGAGCATCCCGCGCGGCACGATGCCGAGGAAAGCGGCCTGTTTGCCGATCCCACGAATGAAGAATGGAATGACGACCGCCCCCGCCTGCGCAGCGCCCGCCTGACGGGTGCGCGTGCGGGCGCGTCCAACGTACGCCCGTTGCCCGCCGCCTCGGAGAGCGGGGCGCTGTTCGCCGCGCCGCCCGCGGATCGCCGCGCCGCGCCGGTGGACAGCCCCATGGGCGACCGGCGCAACGGGCCACGGCAGGGCACGACCCGGCCGGTCGGCAGCGGCAGGCACGGCGCCATGGCCGCCGGGGCGCGCAGGCCCGCGACCGTGCACATGGCCGCCGCACAGGGCGGGCGCGACGCCGCCTATCAGGCCTACCGCGACACGGAGGCCGAGCCCCCATACCGCTACCCAACCGGCCGCCGTCGCGGTGTGCCCACCGTCGCGTTCATGTTGCTGTTGCTCGCCTGCTGGCTGCCGTATCTGGTGGCCGTCTGGCCGGGCACCGTGAGCAACGACAGCATCGCCCAGCTGGCGCAGGCATTGGGCCTGACCCCCCTGAGCAACGGCAACCCCCTTGCCCAAACGGGCCTGATCTGGCTGTTCGTGCAGGCGGGCATGGGCATCTTTGGCACGGCGGACGCGGCTGTGGCCCTGTACGTATGCGTGCAGGCGGCGCTGATGGCCTGGCTATTCGGCTATGCGCTCAGCCGCATACACCGTTCCCGCGCGCCCCGCTGGCTCACTTGGGTGGCCGCGGCGTTTTTCGCGCTCAACCCCGTGTTTCCCACCTTCGCGTTTTGCGTGGGTAAGGATACCAACTTCGCCATGGCGGTGCTTTGGCTCACGCTGATGGTATGGCGCGTGCTGGAGAGCCGCTGGCCGCCGCTGCGCACGCTGGTGGGCCTCACGCTCAGCGGCGTGGCGTGCGTGCTGCTGCGCAACGCGGGGCTGGGCGTGGCCGTCGTCACACTGGGCGCGCTGCTTATCTGGAGCCTGACGGTGCGCACGCGCCAGTGGCGCGCGCCGCTCACCGCACTGGCCGCCTCCGTTTTGGCCGCGCTGGCGCTCAACCTGCTGGTGGTGCCCGCCCTCGGCGCGCTGCCCACCCCCGACACGGAGAGCTGGTCTGTTCCGCTGCAGCAGGTGGCGCGCGTGGTGGCCAGCGAGCCGGTCACCGCGGAGGAGCGCGCCGCCATCGACGCCGTGATGCCCTTTGACCAGATCCAGCCCGCCTACAACGGCGAGCTGAGCGACCCCGTTAAGGCTTTGTGGCGAGAGGGCACAGCGCCGGAGCAACGCACGGCGTTCTTTGCCACGTGGCTGCGGCTTGGCCTCAAGCACCCCGCCACCTACCTGAGCGCCACGTTCCACAACACATACGGTTATCTGCTGCCCGGGTATGTGAGCACAATCAAGCCCACGCTGCTCATGGGCATGGAAGGCCGCGCCACGCTGCTCGGCGGTGCGTTCAACTTTACCGTTAACCCGCTGGCGCAGGGCCTGAAGAGCACTTTACAAGGGCTGTATGCGTATCCCCCGTTCCGGCTTTTGGTAGCGCCGGGGGCATACGGGTGGGTCGTGCTGCTGGCGCTGGCGGGGGCCATGGGCGTGCGTCAGCGGCGGTATGCCGTGGCGATGCTGCCCGCGCTGGTGGTGCTGGCCGGGTGCATGCTATCGGCGGTAAACGGGTATTTCCGGTATGCGATGCCGCTGTACTGCGTGGCGCCGGTGCTGCTTGCGATGCTGGCGCAAGGGTTAGCGAGCGGCTACAGGGGAAGGGTGTAGGGATGAAATCCCTGCGTGCCGGAGACCCCCTTTCACGGCAGACAAGCGCGAGCATCCCAAGCGTAGCAGGCGCAACGTGGTGCGGCCCTATGCATCTGTATACCCATCGCAGATAAGCGTACTTACCAAGCAGCATTTGCGCTATTCGCTCGCATCACAGCCGCTTCGCGGCTGACCGCTCGCTTACGCTGTGTACGCTGCGGCGAGGTTTTTGGGGTTGCACCCCAAACCCCGCAAGGGCCATTGGCCCTTGACCCTTTTTGCATTCTTCCCTACTTCCGCCCCGAAAGGAGCCCACCCTTCATGAAACTCCTCATTGCCCTCCCCTGCTTCAACGAATCCGAAAAGATCGCCTCCGTCCTCCATTCCATCCCCACCGCCTTTACCGGCATCACCGAGCATCGCCTCTTGGTGGTGGACGATGGCAGCAGCGACGATACTTCCGCCCTCGCCCTCGCTGCGGGCGCCATGGTCGTGCGCCACAAGCAGAACAAGGGCCTCGGGCAGGCTTTCCGCTCCGCCGTGGACTATGCCATCGACCACGGCTTCGACCTCATGGTCAATATGGATGGCGACGGTCAGTTCGACCCCGCCGATATCCAGCGCCTCATCGACCCCATTTTGCATGGACAGGCCGATTTTGTGACTGGCAGCCGCTTTCTGACCGGCGACCGAATCCAGCACATGCCAGTCGTCAAGCGCTGGGGCAACGCGCGCATGAACCGCCTCGTCAGCCGCCTGTGCAGGCAGCGCTTTTCGGACGTGAGCTGCGGCTTTCGCGCCTACAGCCGCGAAACGTTGCTGAACATCAACTTTTACGGCCGCTTCACCTACACGCAGGAGAGCTTCGTATGCTTCCGCTTCAACAACCTCGCCATGGCGGAGCAACCCATCGCCGTAACTTACTTTCCGGAGCGCAAGAGCCGTGTGGCGGGCAGCATCTGGAACTATTTCAAACGCACTGTGGGCATTTTGATCGGCCTGATGCGCGACTATTACCCCATGAAGTTCTTCGGCTTCATCGGCGGGTGTTTCATGGCGCCGGCGCTGTTGTTTGGCCTCATGTTCCTGATCCACTACCTGCGCGTGGGCTATTTCAGCGGCTACCTCTTTGCGGGACTCATCGCGGCGTTCTGCCTGCTCATCGCGGTGCTCATGTTCTCCTTCGGCGTAGCCATGGAGAGCATGGTGCGCATCAACCGCAACGAGAACCGCATCCTCTACCAGCAGCGGCGGCTTGCGCCCATCCAGCCGGAGGGCGAAAGGCGGATCATTCTCAAATAAAACCCGTCCGCGGCACCGCGGCGGAAAGGGTGTTTGCATGAAGGTCATGTTCTCGGTCGATCATCCCGCGTGGGCGCACCAATTCCACAACATCGTCGAAAAGCTGCGCGCGCGCGGCGACGAGGTGTTTACCCTCGCCATCGACAAGGACGGCGCGCCGGAGCTGCTCGACCGCTACGGCATCCCCTACACGCTGTGCGCCAAAGGCACGGGCAAAAACATGGTGGAGAAGGGCTGGCTGTTTTTCCGACTGTGCCTCAACCATACGCTGCATGCCGCGCGCTTCAGGCCTGATATCCTCATCGGCCGCGCCTCGCCCATGATGGCCGTGGCTGCGTGGCTCACCGGCAAGCCTCACCTTTTGTATGAGGATACCGAGGTGAGCCGTTTCAGCCTGAATATCTGCAAACGCCTGAGCACCAAGATGCTGACGCCGCGCACCTTCCTGACCGATCTGGGCCCACGGCAGGAGCGTGTGGACACCTACAAGGAGCTCTTCTACCTGCACCCCAGCGTGTTCACGCCGGACAGGCAGGTGTTGCGCGACGCAGGCTTTGACCCGGACGAGCCTTACGTGGTCGTGCGCTTTGTGGCGTGGAACGCCAGCCACGACGTTGGCAAGCACGGCCTTTCCGATACCGAGCAGCTGCACCTCGTCGAACGGCTGACCGCCGCGGGCGTGCGCGTGTGGGTCAGCAGCGAAAAGAAGCTCGCCCCCGCGCTGGAGCCCTACCGCCTGCGCACACCCTTCCACCTGGCCCACCATGTGCTGGCCTTTGCAAAGCTCGTGTACAGCGAGGGCGCGACCATGGCCAGCGAGGCTGTGGTGCTGGGTGTGCACGCCCTGTACGTGAACGTGATCAAGAGCGGCAGCACGCAGGAGCAGAGCGCGCGCTACGGCCTGCTCTACAATTTCAACGACGGCGACGACCGGTATGAGCGTGCGCTCACGCAGGCGCTTGCACTGCTCAAGGATCCAAATCTCACCGCCCTTGGGCAGCAGAAGCGCGTAAAACTCCTGAGCGAAAAAGTAGATGTGAACGACTACTACATCGCCGAGGCCGACCGGCTGGCGAAGGCGGGGAGGCGCGGCTGATGGCAGACTGGCTCTCAGTGGGCAACGGCTGGCGGAACCTGTATCTGCTCTCCACGGCGCTGCAGGCGCTTTCGCTGGGGCTGTTCTTTGGTAAGCACAAGCTGTGGGTCAAGCGCGGCGGGCTGGGGGCGTTCCTGGCGGGCGCGGCCACCACGCCGCTGTGGCAATACCTGTGGATGCTGGCACTGGCGTTTTTATGGCCGCACGCGCCCAAGCTGGTCTATATCGGGGTGCTGCCCGCGCTGGCGGGGCTGTACCTGCTGTGGCTGCTCCTGCGCCACCTGAAGGATGTAAAGTCTCTTTGGGCGAAGAGTGCGCAGTTTGTGCGCCGTGTGCTGCGGCTGGATAAACCCGCGCTCGTGTCGCTGTGCTTTGCCTTGGCCATGGCGGTGCTGCTCGCGCCCGTCTGCGTGCGCACGGCCACCAGCGCCTACCCCGCGCAGGCGGATTCCGCCGAGTACATGGCGCTGGGCCAAAGGTACTGCGAACATCGCGACCTGGGCGAGCTGCTCGAAAAGGATGATACCACCGGCCACTTCCGCGGCAATTCGCACTTTCCGTCGATGGAGCTGTACATGGCCTATGGGCTGATGCACACCTCAGGCTCCTACGGCTACCCCAACGACAAGCCCATGTTTGCCGGTCTTGGCATGATGTTCCCGTTCCTGCTGATGGCGTTTGCCGCGTTGCTTTTGCAGGCTTCGGGCGGGCGCCGGCGATGGGTGCTGCTGGGGCTTTTGCTGTTCAACCTGATCCCCAACTTCGTCTATTCGCTCTCCTCCGCCCCGCGCGACACGTGGCGCTGCCTTGCACTGCTTACGGCCGCCGTGGCGCTGTGGGGCCTGACCCCGGATGGCAAGCTGCTGAAATACCTGGGCAAGCTGCTCTTTGTTTCGCTCCTCTGCTTTACGGCCATGAGCGCGCATGTGGTGGGCTTTGTGGTGCTGCCCTTTATCGTGGCGGCGTGGGTGCTCACGCGGTGGCTTGGCTCCCTTTATGCGCGGGACAGGCGGGCAGGCCGCACGCTGCTGCGTTCAGCGGGGCTGGCGCTTGGCGGCGCGGCGGGCACGCTGGCTGCCTACGCGGGCAACCTGTGGTGTTATTTCAAGTGGGGCGAGATGAGCCCCTGGCGGCTGATGACCACCTATACCAGCGCCCCGTGGTACGCCATGTACATGCAGGGCGAGTACAAGCTGGAAGTGACCACCACCCACCTCGACTTTTTTAAGGCCTATAACGACATCGTGATGGCCTACGCCACGCCGCTGGGCATCTGGGGCCTGCGGCTGGCGTTGGGCGGGCTGCTCTGCGTGCTGGTCGCGCTGGTCTACCGCCGCGTGCGCGGGCGCAAGGTGGCGGGCGCGCTTTTGCGGGAGATGCCCGCAGGCGGCGGCCCCGTGACCGTAGCCGTGACCGACGGCGAGTCCGGGGCGGCTCGCGGCTCGCGGGTTACGGCGGTGCTCGGCGCTTCGCTGCTCACGCTGCTGACCCTCGCGCCCATGAGCGGGCTGCTCGATACGAAGCTGTACAGCTTCTCCGGCTCGTTTTTGACCATGCAGCGCTACACGCTGCAATGGTTCATGTTCGCGGCGGCGGCTATCGTGGCGGTGCTTGCCGCGCTGGAGGGCGAGTGGCCCGCGCTGCTCGCGTGGCTGGGCAAGCGGCTTGCAAAGCCCATACTCTGGCTCAAGTGCCGCTTTCCCGCCCTTGCGACGTGGGCACGGCGCGCACCCGCGTGGCTGTGCGCGCTCCTGTGCGTGCTGGCCTTTGTGCAGGGCACGCAGGAAAGCGGCTATGCCAACAGCTTCTACCGCTATGGGCGGCCCATGCTGACCGACCCGCTGATGGCGCAGGACGCGAGCTTTACCGCACGCTACGGCCTGCTTTTGCAGCTCAAGGACATCGTGCCGGACGGCGAAAAGATTCTCGTAACGCGCCCGGGCTACCAGTACGCGCTGCACGCCAAGGGTTATGTGCTCACCAGCAACCCCATCGTGCCGCTGATGAACCTGTCCCTGGCGGAGGTAGGCCCCGCGCTGGAGGCCATACAGGTGGCCGCCCTTTGCACCGAGCCGGACTTCTGGGACGGGCGCTACTTCTCGCGCTCGACCCTCAGCGAATATCTGAGCAGCCTCCCGCCGGAGCAGATCGTGGACGACGGAGCCATGCGCATCTATCTGGTGGACAAGTCACTGGTCGGCAAGCTGAAGCTACCGGAGCCCAAAACGGCGGAATGACCCCCGCGGGTGGCACCGTCATTGGTACCGACAGGCGATGTGCCCTTCGGTATCGGTCGACGGTCGAAGCTTGACGCGCGAATGTGGGTGGCGACGGAGAACGCATCCAATCTATGCCAGCTGGCAGGCACCACGGCAGACGCACCCGGCCGCCTTCGGTTTTTTACCGGCGCGCTGGCAACGGATGCGCCGTACTGCTTGGCGTGCGCCAACGCGATCAGCATCCGTTTTCTCGGGCGCGGGTGCATCCCATTTCGCGGGCATGCCACACCCTGGCCAGTCCGCTCCCCCTGTTAGCCGCTCCTATGCGTCATTCGCAGCGGTCGTGCCCCGTAGCATTTGGTATGGAAATCGATATATCCCGCGTTCTTCGTGTCTCCGTCGATCCAGTTCCGCGCAACGACCATTGCGCACCTCTCCCGTTGCTCCTTTTCCGAATTGGTACCATCCGCTTGGTACAACCAGTGCGCTCCATTCGCTCCCTCCCCCGGCAAACCGCCGCGCGCCTTGCTTCCCGGCAGGGCATTCCCGCTGGCACTTGCGCGGGGGAAGGGCGCATGGTATCATGAACAAAGCGTCCTTTCAGACGCGGCGTAAGGAGGAAACCGATGAACTGTCCAAGTTGCGGAACCGTTCTGCCACAGGGTGCGCAGCTCTGTCCCACTTGCGGCACGCCCGTTTCCCCCATGCCGGATTATACCGGCTACGCGGGGCAGGGCGGCTATGGCGGCGGTTTTGATCCCACAGCCTACCGGCAGGGGTATGCGCAGGGCTACCCGCAGGCTGGCTACGGCTATCCGCAAAACTACAACACCGGCAGCTTTGCACCGCAACAGCCCCAGTACGGGCAGGGTTTCGACCCCTCTGCCTATGGGCAGGCAGCTTACGGCCAGCAGGGCTTCAGCGGGTTCCCCAACGGCTATCAGCCGGCATATGACAGCTACCGCGCGGGCAGCGAACGCGGCGCGTTTTTGGGGGCGCTCAGCTATCTGCCACGGGTGCTCAGCGGCATGCTGCGCGACCCGGGCGATGCCCTGCAGGGCATGATGGAGCGCGCCGACCTGTACACGGGCGGCGTGGTGGCGGGGCTTTCGCTGCTGCTCACGTTCCTGTGCACGATGGTCATGACGCGCGGGGCCATCGCGATGGCGTTCAGCGGTGTCACGAGCCTGTTTGGCGTTTCGCTGGCGGGCGACGCGGCCAGCATGAACCAGGGCATCAGCTACATCGCTGGCAAGATCGCCGCATCCATCGGCGGCATCGCGGCGCTGTGCCAGCTGTTTGCGCTGGTGTTGCCCGCGGCGGTGGCGTTGATCTACCTGTGCACCATCCGCAGGGTGCGGTTTTCATTCCTGTTGGCTTCGAACATGGTGGCGATCACCACGCTGCCGAGCATTGCGGCATCGGTGCTGTGCATGGTGTTCAGCTTGCTGTCGCCGGTGCTGGGGGTGCTGATGCTTACCTTGGGCGAGGTAGCCAGCTATGTGCTGGTGTGTCTGATGATCGCGCACATCACGGGCATCCCGGAGCAGCACTCCACGCTGGTCAAGCTGGCGGTGGTGTGCATATCCATTGTGGTCAAGGCGCTGTTTATCCAGCTGGTCGGCGGCACGCTGATGGCCTCGGCGATGCGCACGATCACCGCGCTGATGAGCACCATGGGGAGTCTTTTATAGCGCATGAACGGCGCCGGTCGCGCCAGATTCGCCATACTTTGCAACAGGGCGGCCCTCGACGGGTCGTCCTTCTTTCATACGGGCGGGTGCCGGAGCATCCCTCCCTGCCATTTTCATTCCAAAAATTCTATAAAAAAGGTATTGACCTTGACGTTACGGAAAGGTATATCATCATTTTGTGGTCAGCCACGCAGCCAAGACGGAGGAGGGAAGCGCCCATGATGACCGTGCACGAGGTAGCCAGCCTGGCGGGCGTAAGCACGCGTACCCTGCGCTACTATGACGAGCTGGGTCTGCTGCCGCCCGCAGCCGCCACCGAGGCTGGCTATCGCCTCTATGGCGAAGCGGACCTGGCACGCCTCCAGCGCATTCTGTTCCTCAGGGAGCTGGGCTTTCCCCTCAAGGAGATCGCCCCCATGCTAAAGGCGGAGGAGCGTGACCGGCGGCTGGCCGTGGAGCGGCATCGCGAGCTGCTCCAAAAGCAAATGGAGCGCCTTCAGGGCTTGATCGACCTGTGCGGGCGTGTGCTAAACGGAAAGGATGAGATAAGCTTGCAGGAATTCAACCAAAACGATGTGGAGCAAATGCGGGACCAGTACGCCGAGGAGGCGCAGCAGCGCTGGGGCCACACCGAGGCATACCGCGAGAGCCAGCGGCGCACCAAGGGCTACACCAAGGAGGACTGGGCCGCGGTCAAGGCGGAGCAGGACGCGGTGTTCAGCGGCTTTGCCGCGCTGGTGGGCCACGACCCTGTGAGCCCCGAGGTGCGCGCGATGGTCAAGCAGTGGAAAGAGCTGATTACCCGCCGCTTCTATCCTTGCAGCGACGAGATGCTCGCGGGCATCGGCGAGATGTACCTGGTGGACGAGCGCTTCCAGAAGAACCTGGACGCCTACGGCCCGGGCACCGCGCAGCTGATGAGCGAGGCCATGAAACGCTACACGGAGTAGGCAAAAACCACGCAAAGCGCCGGAGCCATTCGCTCCGGCGCTTTGCGTACCGCCCGTGGAGGGCGGCGGTTGGCACGCTCTCCGGTTTACTTGACCACCTCATAGGGCCAGTCCATGATGCCGCCAAAGTCCAGCACATGCGTATAGCCAAGCGAGATCAGCGTTTCCGCGCCCATCCGGCTGCGCCTGCCGCTGCGGCAGTACACAAGGATGGTCGCGTTCTTATCGGGCAGCTCGGTGGCCGCCAGCTTGGCGATGTTGCCCAGCGGCAGCAGCTTCGCGTTCTGGATGTGCCCGCCCTTATACTCGTCGGGCTCGCGCACGTCCACGATCACCACACCCTGCTCGTTATCCATGATCTGCTTTGCCTTTTGCGCCGTAATCACTTGATATTCCCCTGCCTTTTCGATTGTTTCGGGTACCGTGGATGCCGCGGGTTGCGTTTCGTCCGTCGCCGCCGGCAGCGTTTGCGCCGCGGCGGGCGCTGCGGTCGGCTCGGTTTGGGCCTGCGGCGCGGCGCAGGCGGTCAGCAGCGCGAGCAGCAGCATCAGCGATGCGCCCATGAGCAAAGCCTTGCGGCTGTGCGTTCGGTTCAAATGCCTCATCCCTTCCTAAGGGCGGGGGTCGCGCTGGTCGCGGCCAGCCCGCCATGTCCCATCGAAATGTATATACCCCGTTTGGCAGCAAGTGACACACGGGCAAGACGGTTTAGGCACGCAAAGGAAACCGGCAGTTGCCGCTTGCTTGATGGACTGTGCGCTGCTTTCGCGCGTTTCCCGTTGGCGGAAAACGCGCGGCATGGGGCGATGGTCCCTGCGGGCAGATGCGAATAGCGAGCCTGCGACTGGCGCAGGCTCGCTTGATGCGTTGTATACGGATGTTTGGCGGGCATTTTGCGCGAAACACGCTGTCGGCATGCCTGCCTCGCTATGGCGCGACCGACCGCTGGCGGTGCACTGCCCTGCACGCATAAAGACCAACTGGGCTACGGCCCCTTTACAGGCCCAGCTTGCCAAAACGCAGTCTCCGGCGGGCAGAGCGCCGTCCTGCAACCGCAAAAGTCCGTGCCAGTGAGCTCCGCCGTCAGGCTTGCTTTTCCAGCGCCGTCCACAGCGAATAGGCAAGGAAGCCCGCGCACGTCGCAAACGCTTCGCCTGTCTCGCACACGCCCGTCACTTCGTTCACGCTCTCGCACGCCACGCCGTTATCCATCCGCGTGCGGGCAAGGTGCGCAAGCGCGCTTTGCGTATGCCCGCTCAACAGGCTGTTGCACATCGACAGCACCCACGGGTGCGGCGCATGCTTGCACCCGATCTCCGCGATGGGCTGCCCCGCGAACGACAGCGGGTAGCGCTCGTCGC
Source organism: uncultured Oscillospiraceae bacterium (assembly GCA_964584315.1). GTDB lineage: Bacteria > Bacillota > Clostridia > Christensenellales > Aristaeellaceae > CAXXOK01. The sequence goes on along the minus strand of CAZOZO010000024.1, from coordinate 18,047 downwards.
GGATCATGCGCACCGTGTTTTGCCACACCGCGTCGGTATCCGCGCAAAAGCCGTAAAACGGCAGCAGTTGCAGGCTGCCCGGCGGCTCATCGTAGATGTCGTACTTCCCGTTGCCATCCACCGACCACGCGAAAAACGGGCCGTCGCCCTCGTCCTTCACGCAGTGGGTCAGCACGGCGCGCCGCGTTTCCTCCGCGCGCCCATCCAGCTCCGGCCGATCAAGGAACCCCTCCAGCGCCCGCAGCGTGAACCACGCCAGCGCGTTGTCATACGTCAGGTATGGGTAGAGGCGCAAATCGTCCGTCGGTTGCAGGAAGGTTTCATACAGCGCAAGCGTCGGGTGCTTCTTGCCCTCCAGCGTGCGCAGGATATGCGCAAGCGCCGCCTGCACATGCGGCTGGGCCGCGAACGCCGCGTCGCCCGTCGCCTGGGTATAGCGGCTCAGCGCCACCACCGGCGCGCACAGCTCGTCCAGCTCAAAGCCCGGCTCCAGCGTGGTGCCGTCGATGTAGCGGCTGTGCACGCCAAAGTTGCGCGCCTGCCGCGTGAACACATAGGTCAGTATCTCCCGCGCGTAGGCCGCGTCCGCCGCAAGGATGGCGGGGAACGCCCACAGCAGGCTGTCGCGATCCCAATAGGCGGCGCTCACGTAATAGCGCGGGCTGCGCGAGGTCATCAGGCAGAGCTCCTCGGTATCCACCGTGCGGCCCGAGGCATAGAAAAAAGCAAAAAACAGGTTGGTGTTCAGCAGGGTGTGCAGGGCCGGGTCGCCTACAGGCTTTTCACGCGCGGCCAGCCACGCGGCGGTGCGGGCGTGCAGCGCGTCAAACCCCTGGCGCAGCAGCTCCTTGGCGCTGGTGGCCGCCGCCACCTCCTCATACCCCACGCCGTAGAAGATATCCAGCGTAACGCTTTCGCCCGCGGCAAGCGTCGCCTCGCGGTACAGGTCGTAGTGGAGATCCGCCCAGTCGCACTTGGCCTGCTGGTCATACTCACTGAACGGCTGATTGTCCGACACGACGGGCGCGAACGCAAACAGCGGCGTGCCGGGCTTCTGGCTCCACACGAACAGGCCGTTCCACCCGCTTTTTTTGACCTCGCGGCCAAGGGGCAACTCCGTGGTCTCGTTGATCTCGTGCAGCGTCCTGTCCCACTGGCCGCGCGCGCCGAAGCGAACGGCGACGGGCTTGGCGGCTTCGTTCGTAACCCGCATACGCAGGCCGAAGGCGCGCTCGCCAACGGGCGTCAGGTACGTGCAGCGGAGCGACGCGCCGCCGAAGGATGCGTCAAACGACGGTATCCAGCAGTGCTCGCGCTGCCACACGGGTGTCAGGGTCGCGGGCGCGCCGTTCACCGTGAGGTACGGGGCGGCGATGGCATGATCGCCGCGCAGCTCCAGAAGCCCCTTGAGCTGCATCATCAGGAAGGTGACGCCTTCGACGGCGCCGTCGGTTTCGCGGATGGTGGGCAGGGAGAGGTACTCGTTACCGGTCACCTGATAGTTTGGCATGGCGGGTGGTTCCTTTCGCGTGGTTGGATGTTTGATATTGATTGACAGCAAGTGGGACACATGGGGCAAGACTTGCAGGAAGCATGCAGTTTGTTACCGCCCGCGCGTGACATAGCGCCTGCGGCGCTGTTGTCGCGCTCGCGGTTTCCCGCTGCGGCGGGGGTTCTTGGGGCACTGCCCCAAACCCCACAAGGGCCATCGTCCGGTCGGTTTGATCGTCGCGCAGGGCACTGCCGTACCCTGCTCTTGTCAAACCTCTCACCTTCGGGTCGCTCGTCGCTTCGCGGCGTTGCCCACTGGGCAAACGCTTCCCTCCGGTGCCCTTGACCTCTCTCCCTCTTCTTCCTTTACCTATGCAAATTCGCGGGAGGGGGCAAGCCCTCCTCCCGCGAATGCAATTTCCTTTTACCCGCTTACTTCTCGATCTTCACCGTGTCGGTCAGCGTGGCCTGCAGCTCGTCCAGCGCTTCCTGCGCGGTCATGTCGCTCAGGTCAAGCCCGCCAAACAGGGCGTTCACCGTCTCGGCGGCCACGCTCGCATCCACCAGCGCGGGCGGCGCCACGGCAAAGTCCATGCTCGCGAACACGGCCGCGCGGTTGGCCGGCGGGGTGATGGTCAGGTACTGCGCCAGCTGCGCCTGATCCGCGATGGTCGGCAGTTCCCAGCTCGCATCCAAACGGAGCTTCACGATGTCCGGATCGGAGCCCATCGCGTCGATGAACTTCGCAGCCGCTTCCTGCTTGGTGCTGGTGGGCGAGATGCAGTTGACGTTCGCGAAGAAGAACGTGCTCTTGTCCTTGAAGCCCGGCTCCACAACGATGTCCCAGTCGAAGGTGGCCTTTTCCGTGAAGGTCGCAAATGCCCAGATGCCCGTCACGATCATGCCCAGCTTGCCTTCGGTGAACATATCCCAGTCGCCGCGACCAGCCATATCCTCGGTGTTGGGCATCACGCGGTTGTCGCCGCGCACGCGGCCCAGCATCGCTTCCAGCACGGCCACGTTCTCCGGGCTGTTCACGGTAAAGGCGGTGTAGTCGCTATTAAGGAGGCTGCCGCCGTTGCCCTTGATGGACTTGTAGAACTCATGGTAGCTGATGGGCTGGAAGTAGCCCCAGGTATCGTCGCCCAGCGCGCGGATTTTCGCCGCCGCGGCCTGCGCGTCCGCCCACGTCCAGGTGTCGGTGGGGTAAGCAACGCCCGCCTGGTCAAACAGCGCCTTGTTGTAGAACAGCACGCAGGTGGAGAAGCTCATCGGCACGGCGTAGAGCTTGCCCCCGTTGCTGACCGCCGCCAGCGTGCCTTCGCTGTAGTTGCCGGTCTGGATGCCAAGGCCGCTAAGGTCCTGGCACTGGCCGCGCAGCATGTAGGCAAGGTAGTTTTCCATGTTCACTTCGAACACGTCCGGGGCGTTGCCGCCCGCGACTTTCGTGGCCAGCGTGGTGAAGTAGTCGCCATAGCCGGTCAGTTGCACGTCCACCTTGATGCCCGGGTTCTTCTCCTCGAAGACCTGCACCATCTTCTTGAGCGTTTCTTCCTGCGCGCCCGAAGCCGAGAAGGTGGCGTAGGTGATGGTCACGTCCTCCGCCTGCGCGACGGCCACCAGAGACAGCAGCATCGCCAGAGTCAGTACCAGCGCAACGAGTTTTTTCATGAATGGGTTCCTCCTTATCAAATTGGTTCTCGTATCGCTAACGCGCACCCGCGTTTCGCTCTATTTCAGCCCGCCCAGGGCGATGCCGCTGTCCACGCGGCTTTGGGAAAACACGTACACGATCAGGATGGGCAGGATCGTGAGCACCGCGCCCGCCATGATCACATGCTCGTTGCTCTTGTACATGCCGTTCATGTTGGCCAGAATCACTTGCAACGTCTGCATGTCGGTGCTGGTCAGCACGATCAGCGGCCACAGGTAGCTGTTCCAGCTGCCCATGAAGGCCAGCAGCACCATGGTCGACAGCGTAGGCGCGACCATCGGCAGCGCGATGCGCAGGAAAACACGGTAGAGCGACGCGCCGTCCAGCATCGCGGATTCCAGATAGCTGTCGCTGAGGGTCAGCATCGACTGCCGCATCAGAAACACCCCGAACGCATTGGCCAGAAACGGCAGGATCACCCCGGTGTAGTGATCCAGCAGCCCCAGCACCCGCAGGATCACGTAGTTGGGCACCATCGTGACCGTGCCGGGGATCATCATGGTGGCGATATACAGGCCAAACAGCCTGCCGGAACCCCTAAAGGGCAGCTTGGTAAAGGCAAAGGCCGCCATGCTGGCGCTCATCACCTGCACAAAGGTGCATGCGATCGCCACAAACAGGCTGTTGAATGACGCGCGGGCAAAGCTGAAGCCCTGCATATTGAACACGCGCCGGTAGCCCTCCAGCGACGGGTGCTCCGGTATCCACCGGATGGGAATGGTGCGGATGGTTTCCGCGCTCTTAAACGAGCTGGAGAGCATCCACAAAAACGGCATCAGCGTGACCAGCGCCAGCAGCAGGAGCACCGCGTAGAACAGCACGCCCCGCGTGATTTTCAGCCCCTTACGCATCGTAGTTCACCCACTTTTTTTGCAGGCGGAACTGCGCCAGCGTAAACACGAGGATGACCATGAACATGATCCACGAATAGGCCGAGGCCACGCCCATCTTGTACTGGCGGAACGCATACTTGAAGATGCGCTCCAGAAACACCTGCGTAGCCCCGCCCGGCCCCCCGTCCGTCATGATGAGCACCGACTCGAACACCTGCAACCCGTAGATCACGTTGATGACCACCAGCAGAAACAGCGTGGGCGAGATCAGCGGCAGCGTGATGCGCGTGAACCGCTTGAACGGGCTTGCGCCGTCGATGGCCGCAGCCTCGTAATACGCGGGGTCGATGGATTTGAGCGCCGCCAGCACCATCAGCGCGTAGTAGCCGGTATCCTTCCACACCGCGGCGATCACCACGCCCGGCATGGCCCATTGCTTGCTGCTCAGCCACGGCGGCCCGCTCAGCCCCACGCCGGAGAGCAACTGGTTGATGAGCCCGTACTTACCGCTCAGCACCCACTGCCACACCACCGCCGCCGCCACCCACGAGGTGATGACCGGCAGGTAGAAGATAGCGCGGAACACCTGCCGCCCGCGGAAGTCGTGGTTCAGCAGCATCCCCTGCCCCAGCGACAGGATCAGGATCAGCGGCAGGTACAGCACCAGATACGTGAGTGTGTGCAACGCCACCGCGGGAAACTCGCGCCCTGTCAGGATGCGCACATAGTTGCCAAGGCCGGTGTACGTGGCCGTGCCCGCCAGCAGGTCGTAATCCATCAGGCTGAACACCAGCGTGGCCGCAATGGGGATCAGAAGGAATACCGTCATGCCCACGAGCGAGGGCGCGATGAACACCGCCGTCGCCACACGCCGCCCCGCCGTCTTGGGTAAGTACATGCCTAGGCCTCCTCCCGTATGGTCGCGCCCGCCTGCGTCGCCTCCACCGCGCAGCGTTTGCCGCGGTGGTATACGTGCAGCTTCACCCGCCGGATGGAAGGCGGCAGCATGGGCGCTGCGGATATCTGCCCGCCATCCGCCCACAGGCCCACCGCGCCGAACACCACGGCCTGCCACGCCGCGCCCAGCGCCGCCATGTGCAGCCCCTCGTGGCCGGTGTTGCCCATCACGTCGTTAAGGTCAAGGTACACGGCCTTGCGCAGGTAATCCTCTGCCTTTTGCCACAGGCCAAGGCGCAGCGCCAGCTGCGCGTGCGGGCCGTAGCTCAGGGTGCTGTCGTGCAGGGTGATGGGCTCGTAGGTATCGAACACCGCTCGCTGCTGCGCGGGTGTAAAATCGCCCGGAAACAGCAGCATCAGCAGCACCAGATCCGCCTGCTTGAGGGCGCGGTAGCGCTGCATCCGGTCAAAGCAGTAGCGTTTGTAGCTGGGCTCGTCCGTGTCCTTGGCGGCGGGGGGCAGGGGCTCCAGCCGCTCCAGCGTTTCATCCTGCAAGTAGAGGCTGCGCGCGGGGTCGTACAGCAGGGCGATACGCGCCTGGGCGTGCTCCATGGCCTGCCGCTCCGCACCGGTGATCGAATCGCCCGCCAGCGCAAGGCGGATGTTGTTGCGCGCCATGTAATTGGTAAACGTGTTGTTGACCGCCGCGCCGCAGTACTCGTCCGGCCCTTTGACAAAAAAGCTGGAATACTGATCCTTCGCGGGCTCGTAGGTTAAGCGGCTCAGCCAGTAGCAGGCTGTCTCGGCATACACTTCGGCGGCGGTCTGGGATTCAAAAGCCGCGTCGCCCGTCACCTCGACGTATCGTTGCATGGCGTAGGCTACGTCCGCGGTGATGTGCACCTCGCACAGGCCGATATCCCAGCTCTCGCACTGCTCCAGCCCTGTCTCACTGCACATCCACGGAAAGCGCGCGCCCGCAAGGTTCTGCCTGGCGGCCAGCCTGCGCGCGTCGGGCAGCCTGTCCGCACGGTAGAGCAGCAAATTTTTGGCCGCTTCAGGCCTCGTCCACAGGTAGAAGGGCAGCATGAACACATCCGTATCCCAGAAGGTGTTGCCCTTGTAGCGCCCGTGGCTGAGCCCGCGCGCCCCGATGGACACGCCCCGCTCGCTAGCGGCGTTGTTGGCCATCAGCTGATAAATGTTGTAGCGGATCGCGCCCTGCAAATGGGGGTCGTCCGCGTCCACCTCGATATCCGCGTCGCGCCAGCGGGCAAGCATCGCCTCGGCGTGCGCGGCGAAGGGATCAGCCGCGTCGGCGTGGGGCGCTTCCCCGCCCACCAGCACGCGCACGCGCTTGGTGACAAGCCATACGTCGCCTTCCTGCAGCTCGCATGTCAGGGCGGTCACGGCGGCCTCGCCCTCCAGCCCCACGCGGCGGTTAGCCTCGCGGCTGCTCTCCACCGCCCAGCGGATGTCGATTGGCGTGCCCTCCGCCACGGTGCGCAGGCGCATCTCCGTTTCGCCAAGCGACGCGGTGCGCAGCAGCGGCACCAGCTGAGTGGCGGCAACGGTCTGGTCGTCATGTACGGGCAGGTTTTTGACGGTCGTGTCCGCCACGGCCTCCACGGTGTACGCGCCCGCGCGCCGCGCCGTGAGCGTCAGGGTCTGCACGATCAGCTGGCTGTCCGCCATGCTGACGAAGCGTTCCATCACGATGGCCGCGTCAGGCGTTTCCCACGTATGGCGCACAAGGCCCGCGCGCATGTCCAGCGTCTGGGCTACGCTCTGCGGCTCGGCCTGCGGCACGCGCAGGGTGAGCGCGTCCGGCAGCTGCACCATGTCGGTGATGCCGGGTTTCAGCTCGCTGAACAGCCCCGCGCGGAACACCGCGTGCGCCTGCGGCGTGCGCTTTGTCGCCCACGCGCCGTAGCCGCGCACGCCAAGCGACCCGTTGCCGGTGAAAAACACCGTCTCGCTGAAATCATCCACCGGCGAGACGCGGCATACCTGCCACGGCTCGATGTTCACATGCTGCACAGCTTACCTCCTGCGGTATACGGGGATGCGGTCCAGCGGGCAGGTGACGCGCACCGTGCGCCCGCCGCCCAGCAGTTCGCCCGTGAAGTAATCCTCCCACGAACCGGCAGGCAGGTACACGTCGCGCGTGTCCTCACCCTCGCGGGTGAGGGGCGCCACCAGCAGCTCGCGCCCCAGCATGTACTGGTCGCTTACGCTAAAGCAGCGGGGGTCGTCCGGCCAGTCGAGGCAGAGGTGGGCCATCATGGGGCGGCCCGTTTCGGCGCTGTGTCGCGCCTCCTGCCACAGGTAGGGCCGCAGGCCCTCGCGGATGTGCGCAAAATCGCACGCGATGGCCAAAATGGTTTCGTCGTGGTGTTTCTCGGCCAAGTTCCACGGGCTGCGTTCGTTGTTGTACAGTTCGCCCTTGCCCGCGTCAAACTGGCCCGCGCGGGGCTCGGCGTGCCACTGCATCACGGGGCAGAAGCAGCCCATGGCCGTGGCGCGCAGGTACAGCTCGGCGCTGGGGATGGGCCCTGCAAAGCCGCCGATGTCGAAGCTCCAGTACAGGATGCCGCTAAGGCCCGCCGAAAGCCCGGCGTTCAGGCACGCCTGAAGCTCGCCCCACTCGCTCATCTGGTCGCCCGCCCAGTGGATGGGTCGCGACTGGGCGCCCACGAAATCCGACCGGCTGAAGGTGACGCCCTGGACCCCTTCACGCTCAAAGAAGTCATGATACGCGCCGATAAACTGGCCGGAGTACAGGTTGTGCGCCGCGAGGCCGCTGGTGCCGTCGAAGAGGCGCGCACTTTTGTCAAAGAGGAACTCGCCGCCGTCGGTCTTGAAGCCCTCCACACCCATGTCCAGCAGATGCTTGCGCTTGCCAAACCACCACTGTACGGCGGCGGGGTTGGTAAAATCGGGCATCAGGCTGTGGTGGAACCACCGCTCGGTAACGCGGTAGGGCGACCCGTCCGCCGCCTTGATCACATACCCCTTTTCGATGGCCTCGCGCTCGTCCGCGAGCAGCTGCTCGCCCGCCTCGCCGTCCCACTCGTACTTGACCACGGGTATCTGCCACAGCACCAGGTGAAGGCCCGCCTCGCGCACGCGTCGCACCATGGCGGCGGGGTCGCGCCAGTTTGTGTCATGCCAGCGGTAGAAGGTGCGCTCGTCGCTCCACTGCTCCAGCACCATCACGGTGGCTGGGTAATTGAAGCGTTTCAGCGCCGCCAGCTGCGCGTCCACCTCGGCGTCGGTGTTCCAGCCGTGCGCGCTGATCCACAGGCCGAACGCCCACTCCGGCGGCAGTGTCGGCTTGCCCGTGCGGGCGATAAAGCGGCTGAGCAGATCGGCCGGCTTTCCGAAGGTGATCTCGTCCACAGTCAGGAGCGTGCCTTCCGTCTCTTGTTCCAGCTCGGTCACCTCGCCAAAGCGCATCGCGGCGGGGATGGTGCCCGCGCGGTACCAGCCGAAACCTTGCTCGGTCATGAAAAACGGGATGGGGAGGTACGTGTCCGTTTCCTGATGGGTAAACTTTTCCACCACGCGGCCGTTGGTGGCGTGCCCGTGCATATCGACGGCCTCAAACCGCTCGCCCGTGCCCAGCACATGACTGGCGGCCATGCGCATCCGCATCGCAACGCTGGTGACGCGGCCTGCGGGGTCACGGCGAAGCGTGTAGCCGAGGCAAGTGCAGATTGCATCGCTTAAGCGGTTAAGTTGCCAAATGAAATCGCGGCCCGCCACAAAGGTGAAATTTTGCGGCAGCATAAGCGTCGCGCCCTCCGCGGGCGCACCCTGCGCGGCCTGCTGCGCAAGCGACATGGTCAGGGTTTCGCCGCCGGTCACGGTCAGGCACACATCCGCCGCCAGCGCCACCACCACCGCATCCCCGCGGCGGTACAAGGCAAGGGGCTTTTCGATGGTCTCCACGCTGTCCACAGCGAAGCGGAACCACGGCGTGGCCTCCTCGCCTGCCTTGATCTGGTATTCCACGGTGTCGCCCGTTTCAAACGCGCCCAGCCGGAAGGCGTAAAAGCGCCCGTCGCCGGTATCGGGCGCGAGCGTGCGCTCCGCCCCATGGGCGCGCAAAAGCAGCACGGGCGTTTCGCCCGTAAAATCCACACGGCAGCGCACGGTCACGGGCTCGCCCGCCAGCGGGCGCTCCGGCTCACGCGCAAAGCCGCTTGGCGTAAAGGGTACCAGTTCCTCCCCGAGGTGCTTGAGCATATGGCGTTCCTCCGAAGTCCATCAATCTGTTTCGATCTTGCGCACCGAGTCGCGCACCGTAAGCCGGATGGGCAAAATGCGCTCCTGCTTGCCCTCGCGCCCATCTACAGCGTCTAAGATCATCTGCACGGCGCTCTTGCCCTTCTCCGCGATGTCCTGATGCACGGTGGTCAGGCTGGGGTCGCTCATACAGGCGAGGTCTACATCGTCAAAGCCCACGATGGACAGATCCTCCGGCACGCGGCGGCCAAGGCGGCGCAAGCCCTTGATCAGCCCCATGCCGAGGATGTCCGCGGTGGCGAAGGCGGCGGTCTCGTGGTTGCCGCGGGCCTGCATCTCCTCCGCGACCGACTGTGCAAACCCGAACGATACGCTCCCCAGGTACAGGTGCCGCTCGTTCAGCGCCAGGCCCGCCTCACTGAGCGCATCCATGTAGCCCATAAAGCGCTTCTGGATAACGCCCTGCTCGCTGACCGAGCCAGACACGAACGCGATCTGCCTGTGCCCCATCTCGATCAGGTGGCGGGTGGCCAGCTGGCCGCCCAGCCTGTCGTCGATGCCAATGGTGTGAAACACGGGGTCCTTGACATACGTATCCACCAGCACCACAGGCACGGAGAGCTGGTGCAGCTCCGTGAGGCTCTGGCTGGGGTAGCTGCCCACGATAATGATGCCGTCTACGCCGCGGTTGCGCGCGATGCCCACATAGCTCTGGTCCGGATCCGGGCCGGAGAGCAGCAGGTGGTAACCGCTGCGACGCGCCGTGTACTCGATGGCGGAGAGCAGCTCGCCATAGAACGGGTTTGCGAACATGAACTCCTTGCCCGGCTCGGTCTGCGGTATCACCACGCCGATCAGGTTGGTGCGGCGGCTGGTCAGGCTGCGGGCATTCAGGTTGGGCACGTAGTTGAGCTTGCGCACCGCATCCCACACGCGGCCAGTCGTCTCGGCGCTGATGGTTTCGCCCGTTTTCTGGTTGAGCACATAGCTCACGGTGGTCGTGGAAACGCCTGCTTCCCTTGCCACATCCTTGATGCTGACGCGCCGCACGACCCCGCCCCCATTTCCCGCATGTTTACTTAACCGTTTCAGTAACCACATCATACACGAAGCGGTTTGGGTTGTCAAGGATAAATTTCAACCGAAAGTGAAATGTTTTCGCGCACGCCGCAAATCCTTGTGTTTCAAGGCGTCGCTCAGGCTTGGCCGGGCAGCGCACCGCGCAGGCAGCCCCACGCAGCCACGGATGCGCACGGGCGCTCAGCTGAAAGGCTTCCGTTCAGGCGTCGGACAGACAGACTCGCACCTCGCTCCGTGAGGATACGTGTATTTGGACGCCCTGTACCGTTCGGCGTGCAAAACGTATGCCTCGGCACACGCCGCGCGGCGATAGGCCGCTTCCGCTTGCCCTTGCCCGCGCGCCATGGTATGCTGCGTGTGTTACGAACCGCACGAAAGGGCACAGGAGGGAAACATCATGTGGGGCAATGACGATGGCAAGCGTTTCGAGCGCATCTTTCAGCAGGGCGCCGTCACGACCATGGAGATATGGGTGGACAAGGCGACGGGCGTTCACTACCTGTTCCACCAGAGCGGATACGCGGGCGGCATGACTCCGCTGCTGGACAAGGACGGCAAGCCCGTGGTGAGCGACGATTACCTGCGATACGGCGGCGGTCGGTAAGCCCGCCGCGCGCGATGCGCATACGAAAACCGGCGGAGAACATCCGCCGGTTTTTGTCTATGGACTTCGTAGCGGCTCGCCCGCCGATGCAGCCGGCCGCCTGATCAGCGCCGCCTTACAGCGCCGCGATGATTTTCGCGGTCATCTCCATGCCGCCGATGTAGGCGCCGCCCGCCGCGATATCGCGCGTGCGCGCGCCGCTGGCCAGCACTTTTTCCACCGCCGCATCCACCGCCTTGGCTTCTTCCTGCAAGCCAAAGGAGAGGTTCAGCATCATGGCCGCAGAGAGGATGGTGGCGATGGGGTTGGCGATGCCCTGCCCCGCAATGTCCGGCGCGGAGCCGTGGATAGGCTCGTACATGCCGCGCTTGCCCTCGCCCAGCGACGCGGAGGCCAGAAGGCCGATGGAGCCGGTCAGCTGCGAAGCCTCGTCCGACAGGATATCGCCAAAGAGGTTGCTGGTCACCACCACGTCAAACTGCGCGGGGTTCTGGATCAGCTGCATGGCGGCGTTATCCACCAGCATGTCGCTGTAGGCCACATCGGGATACTGCTCGGCCAGGCGGTGCATGGTCTCGCGCCACAGTCGGCTACTCTCCAGCACGTTGGCTTTATCCACGCTGCACACCTTTTTGCCGCGCTTCAGCGCCGTGTCGAACGCCACCCTGCCGATGCGCTCGATCTCGCCCACGCTGTAGATTTCGGTATCGTAGGCGTTCTCGCCCATGTCGTCCATGCCGCGCCCGCGGGGGCCGAAGTACATGCCGCCCGTGAGTTCGCGCACGATCAGCAGATCCACGCCTCTGGCGGCGATATCCGCGCGCAGGGGCGAGGCTGCGGCCAGCTCAGGCTGCAGCTTTGCGGGGCGCAGGTTGGCGTACAGGCCCAGCTCCTTGCGGATGCCCAGCAGCGCCCGCTCCGGCCTCAGGTGCCCGGGCAGCGTATCCCACTTGGGGCCGCCCACCGCGCCCAGCAGCACGCTGTCGCTCGCGAGGCAGGCTTTCAGGCTCTCCTCCGGCAGGGGCACGCCATAGGCGTCAATGGCGCAGCCGCCAGCCAGCACCGTGTCAAAGTGGAAGTCGTGCCCGTATTTCGCGCCCACGGCCTTCAGCACCTGCAATGCGCCGCCCACGATCTCCGGCCCGATGCCGTCGCCTGGCACCAGTACGATGCGGTAGCTGCTCATGCGATATCCCCCTCGGCCATGGCGTTCATCAGCCCGCCCGCCTCGATGATCTTTTGCAGGAACGGCGGAAACGGCGGGAAAGTATACCGCTTACCGGTAGTCTTGTTTTCGAGGGTGCCGACTGTCAAATCGACGGTCAGGCTATCGCCGTTTGAAAACGCACCGTCGCACACGATGATGGGCAGGCCGATGTTGATGGCGTTGCGGTAGAAGATGCGCGCAAAGCTCTTCGCGACCACGCAGCTGATGCCCGCGGTCTTGATGGCGAGCGGTGCGTGCTCGCGCGAGGAGCCGCAGCCGAAGTTCCTGCCCGCGACCATGATATCGCCGGGCTTAACCTTGGTCAAAAAATCGGGGTCGATGTCCTCCATGCAGTGGACGGCAAGCTCCTTGGGGTCGGCGGTGTTTAAGTACCGCGCGGGGATGATGACATCCGTATCGACATTATCGCCATAGCACAGGGCGTTTCCGTTCAGGTTCATAGGGATGCTCCTTTCCATGGTGGGAAGTGGAGGGGTGTTCGGTATGGACAGCCTACAGCATCGCGGGGCTGGCGATCTTGCCCAGCACCGCCGAAGCAGCCGCCACCGCTGGGCTGGCGAGATATACCTCGCTCTGCGGGTCGCCCATGCGGCCTACAAAGTTGCGGTTGGTGGTCGCCACGCAACGCTCGCCCTTCGCCAAAATGCCCATATGCCCGCCAAGGCACGGCCCGCAGGTGGGCGTGGATACCGCGCAGCCCGCGTCCACAAAAATCTCCATGAGCCCTTCCTTGACCGCCTGCATCCAAATCTTCTGTGTGGCGGGGATGATCAGGGCGCGCACGCCCTTGGCCACCTTGCGGCCCTTGAGGATAGCCGCCGCCTCGCGCAGGTCGCTGATGCGCCCGTTCGTGCACGAGCCCACCACCACCTGATCGATCTTGATATCGCCGATTTCGTCAAACGTCTTGCCGTTTTCCGGCAGGTGCGGGAAGGCCACGACCGACGTGAGGGTGTCCAGGTCGATCTCGATCACGCGGCTATATTCCGCGTCCGGGTCCGCCGTATACACCTTGGGTGTTTTCGCGCCCGCAGCCTGCAAAAAGGCGAGGGTCTGCTCGTCCACGGGGAAGATGCCGTTTTTCGCGCCCGCCTCAATGGCCATGTTGCAGATGCAAAGGCGGTCGTCCATCGAAAGGGCATCCACGCCCTCGCCCGTAAACTCCAGCGACTCATACAGCGCCCCGTCCACGCCAATCAGCCGGATCAGGTGCAAAATCACGTCCTTGCCGGATACATAGGGCTTCAGCTTGCCGGTGAGCACTACCTTGATGGCCGCGGGCACGCGCAGCCATACCTTTCCGTAGGCCATGGCGGCCGCCATGTCCGTGCTGCCCACGCCGCTGGAGAACGCGCCCAACGCGCCATAGGTGCAGGTGTGGCTGTCCGCGCCGATCACCAGATCGCCCGCGGTCACCATGCCGCGCTCCGGCAGCAGGGCGTGCTCCACGCCCATCTCGCCCACGTCGAAAAAGTTGGGGATGCCCTTGGCGTTTGCAAACTCGCGCACCTTTTTGGTCTGCTCGGCGGCCTTGATATCCTTGTTGGGGGTGAAGTGATCCATCACCAGCGCAATGCGATCGCAGTCGAACACACAGTCGCATCCGGCCTTTTGAAACTCGTTGATGGCGACGGGAGCGGTGATGTCGTTGCCCAGCACCAGGTCGGTATCCGCAAGGATCATGTCTCCGGCGGCAAGGCTCGTTTTGCCGCAGTGGGTGGCCAGTATCTTTTGGGTCATGGTCATGGCCATCAGGTGTGCGCCTCCTTTTTGTGCAGTATGTACTCGATGGAATCGGTCAGCGCCTGCCAGCTGGCGGCGATGATGTCGGTGGATACGCCCACGGTGGTCCAGCTGGTGTCGCCGTCGCTGCTCTCGATCAGCACGCGCACGGTGGAGGCAGTGGCCTCGTAGCCGGTCAGCACGCGCACCTTGTAATCGGTCAGGCGCACGCGTGCCACGCTGGGGTAAAACACGCTCAGGGCTTTGCGCAGCGCGGTATCCAGCGCGTGCACGGGGCCGTTGCCCATGGCGGCAGTCGTTTCGGATGTACCGTCCACCTGAATGGAGAGCATCGCGCTGGCGCTCTGGTCGCCGTCCGGGCAGGGATACTCGCCGCTGATGCGGTACATGCTCAGGGAAAAGTGGGGGGCGAAGCGCCCGAGGGCTTTGAGCACCATCAGCTCGAAGCTCGCGTCCGCCGCCTCGAACTGGAAGCCGTCGTGCTCCAGTGCCTTGAGCGTGTCTACGATCTGCTTTACCTCGGGGCTGTCCTTGGTCAGCTCCGGCGCGACGGTGGAAAGCTTGGCCAGCACCGTGGTGCGGCCGGATACCTCGCTCATCAAAAAGCGCCGTTCATTGCCCACCGATTCCGGCGGCACATGCTCAAAGGAGCGGCTCAGCTTGCTGACGCCGTCGATGTGCATGCCGCCCTTGTGGGCAAAGGCGCTGGCGCCCACGTAGGGCTTGCCGCTGGGCAGCGTCATGTTGCTCAGCTCGGTCAGTTTGGCGGCGGTATGCTTGAGGGTTTGCAGGTCGCCCTTGCAGGCGAGGCCCAGCTTCAGGCGGATGTTGGGGATGGTGATGCTCAGATCCGCATTGCCGCAACGCTCGCCAATGCCGGTGAAGGTGCCCTGCACATGCGTCGCGCCCGCGCGCACCGCCAGCAGGGACGATGCCACCGCGCAGCCGGTGTCGTTGTGGCAGTGGATGCCCACGCGCGCGGCGGGGTACGCAGCGCACACGGTTTCCACGATGCGGCGGATATCGTCCGGCAGGGTGCCGCCGTTGGTGTCGCACAGGCACAGCACATCCGCGCCAACATCCGCGGCGGCGGCCAGCACCTGCATGGCGTAGGCCGGGTTGTTCAGGTATCCGTCGAAGAAGTGCTCCGCATCAAAGATCACTTCCTTGCCGTGCACCTTGAAAAAGCGGACGGTATCGGATACGAGGCGCAGGTTCTCCGGCAGGGTGGTGCCGAGGACTTTGGTGACGTGCAGATCCCACGTTTTGCCAAAGATGGCAACGGCGGGGGTGTTTGCGCTCAGGAGGGAGAGCACGTTCGCATCATCCTCGGGGGCGGAGCCCTTGCGGCAGGTGCTGCCGAACGCGCACAGGCGGGCGTTTTGCAGGGCAAGGCCCGCGGCGCGCTGGAAAAACTCGATATCCTTGGGGTTGGAGCCGGGGTTGCCGGCCTCGATATAATCGACCCCAAAGGCGTCGAGGGCCTGAACGATGGCCAGCTTGTCGCTGACGGAGAAGGAGATGCCCTCGCCCTGTGCGCCGTCGCGTAGGGTGCTGTCGAAGATTTCGATGGTGGTCATGCTTCACCTCATGGGTAGAGTGGGAAAGGTAAACGGAAACGGGTCAAGGGCACCGGAGGGAAGCGTTTGCCCAGTGGGCAACGCCGCGTAGCGGCGAGCGACCCGTAGGTGTGAGGTTTGACGAGCACAGGGCACGGTAGTGCCGTGTGCGACGATCAAACCGACCGGAGAATGCCCCTTGTCAGGGTTAATGGGTGAAACCCCTTATGGGGTGTGGGGCAAAGCCCCACGCCTGCGCCGCAGCGCCATCCTTGTCCAGCGAGCGAGCAGCGCCGCGCGCTGCCATGCGAACGGGTAACAACAGAAGTTTGGGTTCATAAGCCAAGCAGCTCAAAGGGGGTGGCGGGGAGGGGGACAAAGTCCCCCATCCCCATGCTGCCTTTACGGGCAGTCAAGTCCATGTCAGGCAACCGCCCTCACCCAATGGCGCGAAAGCGCCGCTTCGCGGCTGTTCGCGCTCTTTGGCAGGCTTTAGGCTTCGCCCATGGGTACGCTGGGGCGCCGCCCCAGACCCTGCCAAAGGGATTTCATCCCTTTGGAATCCCACTTTTCTGCCTTGCCGTTACAGCTTGTTCATGCCGTTGATATACGCCAGTATACTCGCTTCCATCACGTCCGTGCTCAGGCCGCGCCCGGTCACGACCCTGTCGCCGCACCGTATCTTGACCATCGCTTCGCCCTGCGCGTCCTTGCCCTCGGAAATGGTCTGGATCGAGTAATCCTCCAAACTGTGCGCCTCCGCCGGTATCAGCTTGTCCACAGCGTTGAAGGCCGCGTCGATGGGGCCGTCGCCCAGCGCCACTTCCTCAAACCGCTCCCCGTCGTGCAGCACGCTTACCACGGCGTTGCTGGTCACGTAGTTGCCGCTGTTCACGGTAAACCGTTCCAGCTTGTAGCCCGTGGTGCGGCTCACGTCGCTCAGCCGATGCACCGCCAGCGCCTCCAAGTCGTGGTCGCTGATGGTCTTTTTGCGGTCGCACAACGCCTTGAACTGCTCAAACAGTTTGTCCAGCTCTTCCTTCTCCAGCGTGTAGCCCAGCGCGGAGAGCCGCTCCTCCACCGCGTGGCGGCCGCTGTGCTTGCCCAGCACCATCTTGTTTTGGAGCAGGCCGATGCTCTCCGGGGTCATGATCTCATACGTGGCGCGGTTGGCCATCACGCCGTGCTGGTGGATGCCCGCCTCGTGCGCGAAGGCGTTCTGCCCCACCACCGCCTTGTTGATGGGCGCGTTCACGCCCAGCACGCTGAACACCAGCCTGCTGGTGGGCGAGATACGCGTGGTGTCCACATTGCACTGCACGGGGTACAGGTCGGGCCGGGTATGCATTGCCATCACGATTTCTTCCAGCGCCGCGTTGCCTGCGCGCTCGCCGATGCCGTTGATCGTTCCCTCCACCTGCGTGGCCCCCGCCATCACCGCCGCCAGCGAGTTGGCTACCGCGAGGCCCAGGTCGTTATGGCAGTGCACGGACAGGCTCACCGTGTCAATCTTCTCCACGTTCTGCCTGAGGTAGCCGATCATCTGCGCCATCTCGGCGGGGGTGGCATAGCCGACCGTGTCCGGGATGTTGATAACCTGCGCGCCCGCGCGGATGGCCGTATCCACCGCGCGCGCGAGGAATTTGGGGTCGCTGCGCATCGCGTCCTCGGCGGAAAACTCCACCTGCGGGGCGAGGTTGCGGGCATAGGCCACCATCTGCGCAATGGCGTCCAGCACTTCCTGCTCGCTCATCTTGAGCTTATATTGCATATGGGTGGGCGACGTCGCCAGAAACGTATGGATCAGCGGGCTTTTAGCGTCCTTGACCGCATCCCAGGCGGTGTCGATGTCCTTCTTTGTCGCGCGGGAGAGGCTCGCCACCGTGCAGTTTTTCAGCGTCTTTGCGATAGTCTGCACCGATACGAAATCGCCCTGGCTGGCGATGGCAAAGCCCGCCTCAATCACATCCACCTTCATGCGCTCCAGCGCCTGCGCGATCTCGATCTTCTCCGCGAGGTCCATGCTGCAACCGGGTGCCTGCTCGCCGTCGCGCAGGGTGGTATCGAAAATTTTCAACTGTGCCATGACATTACCGCTCCCTTCAGTCCTTGAACACTGCTCCCTGATCCGCCGAGGAGACCATCGCGGCGTACCGCTTCAGGTAGCCCGTGAGCGCGGGGCGCTCCGGCGCCACGTAGGCGGCGCGCCGCGCACGTAGCTCGTCCTCGGATAGTCGCAGGTTCAGGCGCTTGCCCGGAATGTCGATGTCGATGGTGTCGCCCTCGCGCACCAGCGCGATCAGCCCGCCCGCTGCCGCTTCAGGGCTGATATGCCCGATGGCCGCGCCGCGCGTAGCGCCGCTGAAGCGCCCGTCGGTGATGAGCGCCACCTGTTTGTCCAGCCCCATGCCGGCGATGGCGCTGGTAGGCGAGAGCATCTCGCGCATGCCGGGGCCGCCCGCGGGGCCTTCAAAGCGGATCACCACCACGTCGCCCGCCGTGATTTTTCCGGCATAGATGGCGGCCACCGCCGCCTCCTCGCCGTCAAACACCCTTGCGGGGCCGCTGTGGGTGAGCATCTCCGGCGCTACGGCGCTTTGCTTGACCACCGCGCCGCCCTCGCACAGGTTGCCAAACAGCACGGCCA
>CAZOZO010000023.1:0-47554 GCA_964584315.1 uncultured Oscillospiraceae bacterium | reverse complement strand
TGGAGGAGGTGAGCGCGGCCATCGGCTTCAGCGTAAACTACTTCAGCACCCTGTTCAAAAAAGAGACGGGCGAAGGCTTTGTCAAGTACCTGACCCGTGTGCGCATCGACGAAGCGCGCGCGCTGCTGCGCGATACGGCTTCCTCAGTGGCGGAGATCTGCAAGGCCGTTGGCTATGGCGACCTCAAGCACTTCACCCGCACCTTCAAGGCGGAGACCGGGCTCACCCCCGGCGAGTACCGCAAGCTCTACGGCTGAGGAAAGGGGGCGCGTGGCCGTGAAATGGAAATACCGCTACCTGAGCCACTTTATGGCGGGGCTGCTGGCTGCCGAGGCGCTGCTGGTGCTGCTGCTGGTCGCCAGCTGCGTAGTGGCCAGCAGGCAGGGCGCGTGGCCTATGCTGCTGACCGTTACGCTGGTGCTGCAGATCGGCCTGTGCGTGGTGTTCTACTTTTGGGTGGTGCGACCCTACCGCCGCACGGAGCGCATGGTGGCCCTGTTTCTGGACGGCTACTCCCTTTCCAGCCTTGACAACCGCGAGATGAACCTGAGCCCGGTGACCGAGCGGCTGATCGGCTACGTCAAGGAGGAGCTGAACGCCAACCGCCTGCTCAAGCTGAGCAAGCGGCAGGCACAGTACCGCGCGCTGCAAAACCAGATCAACCCCCACTTCCTATATAATACGCTGGAGAGCATCCGCAGCGAGGCGCTGGTGGCGGGCCTCTCCAGCGTGGCGGATATGACCGAGGCGCTGGCGGTGTTCTTCCGCTATACCATCAGCAAAGTGGAAAACCTGGTGACCGTGGAGGAAGAACTACAAAACTGCGAGACGTACTTTCGCATCCAGCAGTACCGCTTTGGCCCGCGCCTGCGCCTGAACATCGAATGCGCGCCGGAGGACAAGGCGGCCATCTACCGCTGCCGTATCCCCAAGCTCACCCTGCAGCCGATATTGGAAAACGGCATCATCCACGGCACGGAGTTCAAAATCGGCGCAGGCAAACTGACCGTGCGGCTGGAGCGCACGGAGAAGCTGCTCACCATTCTGGTATCCGACGACGGCGTGGGCATGGACGAGCACGCGCTGGCCCAGCTGAACGAGCGGCTGGATCAGAGCGGCCGCGCCTTTCAGGAGGACAAGGAGGAGCATACCGGCGGCGTGGCGCTGGTGAACGTCAACAACCGTATCCATCTGCTGTTCGGCGAGGAGTACGGGCTGCATGTGTTCTCCATCCCCATGGCGGGCACGGATGTGCGCATCACGCTGCCGATGATCCGCAGCAACCGTGAACTGCCCCAAAGCGAGGTGCTACCATGAAGGAGGAAGTGCTCCGCATGGACCGCATCACCTACCGCGAGCAGGGAGCCACGGAGCTGAACCACTTCTGCCTGGATATCGACGCGGGCGAGATCGTGGGGCTCATCCCCATCAACGACACGGGCATGGCGGCGCTGATACGCCTCCTGCGGCAAAACCTGCCGCTGCACTATGGCTACGTGTACTACCGCGGCAAGCTGGTGAACCACTGGCAGGAGAGCGACATGAGCTACAACCGCATCGGGGTGATCGAGAGCCGCAGCGGCCTCGCGGACGACCTGACCGTGGCGGACAATGTGTTTGTGCTTAGGCAGGGCTTCAAAAAGCGCGTGATTCGCCGCAAGGTGCTCAACCGACAGTTGGAGCCGTTCCTGCGCGAAACGGGCGTGAACCTCTCCGCGGACATGTGCGCGCGCGACCTATCGGCGTTTCCGCGCTTCATTACCGAGCTGGTCAAGGCGGTGGTGGCGGGCTGTCGCCTGATTGTGCTGATGGAGCCCGCCAGCGTGATCAGCGAGGCGCGGCTGGAAAGCCTGCAACGCATCCTGCGGCACTACGCGGCGGAGGGCTTTTCGTTTCTGTATGTGAGCAGGCATTATGAGGAAGCCCGCCAAATCTGCACCCGCGCCGCCGTCATGGTGAACGGGCAGATCGCCAAGGTGGTGCGCACCGCCGACACCCCGCCCGAGACGCTGCAATGCTTCGGTGTGGAGGCGTACACGCAGATGGTGCGCAAACAGGAGCGCAGCAAGCCGCAGGACGCGGGCGCCCCCGCGGCGCTTCTGCTCACAGGGCTCCAATACGGGCACATCCGCGCGCTGGACATACGGGTGAACGCAGGGGAGTGCGTTGTGTTGCAGGACCTGAACAACCACATTTTGAACGATTTGATCGCGCTGCTCAGCGGCGGCAGGCAGCCCGAGGCGGGCGGCATCACCGTGGGCGGCGCGGCCTTTTCGCAGCGAAACGGGCGGGATATCGCGGTGATCCAGCAGCAGCCCGCGCAGACCATGATTTTCCCTGACCTGAGCTATATGGATAACCTCTGCTTTACCCTTGACCACCGGCTCAAGAACATCTGGCGGCGCATCGCTCCGCGGCATAGCGTGCGGCACGAGCTTGCGCCGCTGCTGGGCACGGGCGTGTTCGACAAACCCGTGGAAACCCTGACGCAGAAGGAAAAGTATGATTTGGTCTATACGCGCGTGTTGCTCCAGCGCCCGCGCGTGGCCGTATGCGTGCAACCCTTCATGAACGCGGATGTGGAGCAGCGGATGCAGATATGGACACTGATGGAGCGGCTGCTGGAAAAGGGCATCGCGGTGCTGATTCTGGCGGTCAATTTGGCGGACTCGCTCTCGCTGGCGGACAGGCTCATCCGTGTGCGAGACGGTAAGGTGCAGGCCGTTTATGGCCGCGAGGATTTCGCCTCGCTACCGCCCAGCGCGCCGTGGCACGATTTTTGGGCCAGCGCCGGGCAGGAGCGGGACAGGCGGCCGGATACGACACCCTGACGGGAGGGGGAGCCGTGCGCCGCTCCCCTTGTGTTGCCCGTGGGAAGATGCTACAATAAGGCGACCATTACAGAGCGAACCATGGTTCCTTTGCCGCCGACGGAGGATGTCCGCCTCCGCGCGGCGCGCGGTGACGCGCAGGCAGAGCACAGCAGAATCGGTCAGGCGCGCCTTACAGAAAGGGCGCGCTGTATGGCGTGTCCGCTTGCGGCCATGCTCTGCACGTATACGCGGCGGGCCACCGGCGGTTTTCAAACACGCATCCGAGGTGAGCGTTTTGCCACTGTTCAGGGCGGCCGTTCCGTATTTATGCATTTGAAAAGGGATGCTTGCTGCGCCGTGGAGCAAAGCACCTTTCCATACACCGTGTCATTCAGCATTCACATTTGCGTGATTATAGGAGGGGAACCGTGAAACACAACCGACGCAACAGACGCGCGCTGCTGATTGCGCTGCTTGCCTGCCTGACGCTGCTCACGGGCTGCGCGCCCCAGGGGCAGACCGCCACGCCCGCCGCCGATGCGGCGCAGGTCATTTTGGGTTTTTCACAACTGGGCAGCGAGAGCGCCTGGCGGCTGGGCAACACCAAATCCGTGCAGGAGGCGGCCAAACGCGCAGGCGTTCAACTGATGTACGAAAACGCTGAGCAGAAGCAGGAAAAGCAGATCAAGGCTATCCGCTCGTTCATCGCCTATCAGGTGGATGTGATCGCCTTTTCGCCCAACGTGGAGGACGGGTGGGATAACGTGCTGGGCGAGGCCAAACAGGCGGGCATCCCCGTGCTCATTACCGACCGACGCATCAAGACCGAGGACGAGAGCCTGTTCATCGGCTTCGTGGGCTCGGACTTCTATGAGGAAGGCCGCCGCGCGGGCCGCTTTTTGCTGGAGAAGATGAAGGACGCGCAGCATGTGAATATCGTGGAGATATCCGGCACGGTGGATTCCACGCCCATGCGCGCACGCGGCGAGGGCTTCCGTGAGGTGCTGGACGGCGACACGCGCTTTACCATCCTGGAGAGCGTTTCCGGCGATTTTCTGCGCAGCAAGGGCAAGGAGTGCATGCAGGGGCTGTTGATCCGCCACCCGGATATCGACGTGCTCTACTCCCACAACGACGGCATGACGCTGGGGGCCATCGAGGCCATCGAGGCCGTGGGGCTCACGCCGGGCAAGGATATCGTGATCATCACCGTGGATGGAGAGCAGGCGGCCATCGACCTGCTCAAGGCGGGCAAGATCAACTGCGTGGTGGAATGCAACCCCATGATCGGCGACAAGATCATGGAGCTGGCCAAAAAGCTGGCCGCAGGCGAGACCATCCCCCGCGACACCTACACGGAGGAGCAGGTTTTCAGCGAGTTTACGCCCGATCTGCAAAGCCTGCCGCCAAGGGAGTATTGAGCGATGCGCGCGATGTTTGACCGGATCTTCCGCCGCCTGCACTGGGGCAACAGCCTGGCCGAGCGCCTGCGTTTCAGCTTCGTGGTGGTGCTGTGCCTGATGCTCATCCCCGCGCTGGTAAGCATCTACACCATGCGCACCTATGCCGATACCTACCATCAGGCCATCATGCAGGTGGAGCGGGCGGCCTCGCTCAAGCCGCGCGTGAATACGGATATCCCGGACGAGATGTGGAGCATCGTTGCGGGGCGCACCACGTTTGCGCAGGGCAGGCAGTACCTGATGCTGGACGAGGTGAACCAGACCATGGAGGAGCTGATGCAAACCGCGCCCGGCGGCCGCTCCACCGAGCTGGCGGTGGCGCGCCGCACCATGGACACTCTCAAGCGCTACATCGACCGCATGGGCAAGCAGATCGCCGCGGGCGCGCTGGTGGCGGACAACCAGGCCCTGCTGGAAGAGGTTCGCAGCGTGGCCTCTCTGGTGGGCGACATGCTGGAGAAGTACATCACCGTGGAGATCAGCCAGACGACCGACACCAGCCGCCTTTTGCAGGGGCAGCTGACCCTCGTGGTGTGGCTGATGGTGCTGCTGCTGCTCATGACCCTGGTGTTTGCGCTGCTGGCGCAAAAGTCGCTCTCGCGCACCATCCGCACCCCCATCGCCGAGCTGGAGCGATTTGCCGGGTCCATCGCGGAAGGCGATCTGCTGGCCCGCGTGGATAAGCCGGAGGTGACCGAGCTGCGTGGGCTGGGCGAGAGCCTGAACGTAATGGCCATGAAGCTGCAGATGCTGATCGACGAAAACCGCCGCGAGCAGGAAAACCTCAAGCGCAGCGAGCTGAGGACGCTGCAGGCGCAGATCGCCCCGCATTTCCTCTACAACACGCTGGACGCCATCGTGTGGCTGGCGGAGGCGCAGCGCACCAATGAGGTGATCCACATCACGCGGGCGATGAGCGACTTCTTCCGTATCTCGCTGTCGCAGGGGCGCGACTTTATCCCCCTGTCGGAGGAGATCAAGCACCTGCAGGGCTACCTGACCATCCAAAAGGTGCGCTATCGCGACATCCTCGATTACGAGATCGACATCCCGCCGGAGCTGAGCAACATGCAGATACTCAAGTTGCTGTTGCAGCCGCTGGTGGAAAACGCCATCTACCACGGCATCAAGCACCGGCGCGGGCGCGGCTTCGTGCGCGTGAGCGGGCAGGAGCAGGATGGCAGGCTGCACCTGAGCGTAACGGACAACGGCGCGGGCATGAGCGCGGAGCGCCTCCAGCAGGTTCGGCAAACCCTGCGAAGTGACGCGCCCAGCGAGGGCGGGCACGGCAGCTACGGGCTTTTCAACGTAAACAAGCGCATCCAGCTGTATTACAACCAGCCGGACGGCGTGACGATCGAAAGCGGCGAGAGCGGCACCACGGTGAGCTTCAGCGTGCCGTTTGGGAGGATGGACGATGTACAAAGTGTTTCTGGCGGATGATGAGATCGTGGTGCGCGAGGGCATCCGCAGCAACTTTCCCTGGGAGGCGACCGACTTTGTGCTCGCGGGCGAAGCGCCGGACGGGGAGATGGCGCTGTCGATGCTGCAGGACATCAAGCCGGATATCCTGATCACGGATATCCGCATGCCGTTCATGGACGGTCTGGAGCTGTGCCGCGTGGTCAGCGCCACCATGCCGTGGATGTACATTGTCATTTTGAGCGGCTACGACGATTTTGCCTACGCGCGGGAGGCCATCTCGCTGGGCGTGAAGGAGTATCTTTTGAAGCCCGTGAGCGGGCAGGAGCTGCTTCAGGTCCTGAACCACATCGCCGAGCGCATCCGCGAGGACAAGCGCCAACAGGCCTACCTGCGCACATACCGCGACCAGCTCGCCTCGTCCGGACAACTTTTGAAGCAGCGGTTGCTCACCGACCTGATTTCCGGCGCCAGCGAGGTGGACGTGATGGAGCGCGCCCGCGCGCTGCACATGAGCCTGACCGCGGGGCGCTACCTTACCATGGTGATCGACCTGGGGCAGGAGCAGGTGAGCGCGGAGGAGACGCGCGCCGCCGAGAGCCTGCTGTGCCGCCTGGCGGACAGCAGCGGCGGCACCGTGTGCCTTGGGCAGGCGCAGGGGCGCTTTGTGATGCTGGTGATGGGCGACGACGACGCGGACATCGAGGAGCGTACCTACGGGCTGGCGCAGGCCGTCAAGTTCGACGTGGAGCGCAACACGGAGCTCAAGCCCCTGATGGGCATCGGCACCACGGTCAAAGCCCTGCGCGAGGTGCCCAGCTCCTACGCCGACGCGTGCGCGCTGCTCAAGACCCTGCACGCGGCCGAGAGCATCCACCGCGACCGGCGCATCGTGGGCGCGCTGGACATCGCGCCCAGCCTGTCGCTGGTGAACGTCAAGGTGCCGCAGATCTATGAGCGGCTGCGCCACGCGGGGCAGGGCGAGATCGACCCCATCCTGAGCGAGTATGTGGCGTCCATCGGGCAGACCGCTGCGCAGAGCAAGCTGCTGATCAACTACGTCTTTGTGGATATCGTGCTCGCGGCCTCGCGCATCATCCGCGAGCTGGGGGGTGACCCGCAGGAGGTGATCCCTGCGGCGTTCGAGCCGGAGGGCAAGAGCGCCACAGCTGCTTCGCTGCCGGAGGCCATGGCGCTGGCGCGCGAGCTGCTCTCCCGCGCGCTCGCGTTCCGCGACGAGCAGGG
The DNA here is from genome assembly GCA_964584315.1 of uncultured Oscillospiraceae bacterium. GTDB lineage: Bacteria > Bacillota > Clostridia > Christensenellales > Aristaeellaceae > CAXXOK01. Next base: position 40,611 of record CAZOZO010000023.1, on the reverse strand, counting down.
CTCCGCGCGCTATGGCGTGGTCATCCGCAAAGCCAAAGGCTTCATAGACGAGAGCTTCCGCAACCCCGATCTGACCCTGCGTGATGTGGCCAGCCACGTGGCACTGAGCAACAACCACTTTTGTACGGTCTTTTCGCAGGAAACGGGCGTCACCTTTACCGAGTACCTGACGGCCGTCCGCATGGCCAAGGCGCGCGAACTGCTGCGCGACAGGCAGATGCGCACCTCTGACGTGGCCTTTGCGGTGGGCTACAACGACCCGCACTACTTTAGCTACCTGTTCAAGAAAAACACCGGTGTCTCACCCCGCGACTACCGTAAAGGCGAGTAAAATCAAGGCGTTAAGGGCCCGTGGCTGCAAAGGCGCGGGCCTTTGACTTCGGAAAAAATTACCACGCGCCGGAAAATAGCGCCCCCTTTTACGGCCCCTCAAGGAGGGCAGCCGCAGGTTCAAAAGATTATCAACCAAAATGGGAAAACAGTGTCTTTCTTTCCTGAACCGCCTCCGATACAATTACGCTATACGAGGGAAGTACGGACAGCTTCCCTCCAATAAAATTGATCGAGGAGGTTCCCATTCATGAAGAAACTGCTTGCCCTGCTGATGGCGCTGGTCATGGTCTTCGCTCTGTGCACCGCCGCCCTCGCCGCCGATCCCATCAAAGTCGGCTTCGCGCAGGTCGGTCACGAATCCGACTGGCGTAACGCCAACACCGAGAACTACAAGGCCGTGTTCAGCGCCGAGAACGGCTTTGAGCTGAGCTTTGTGGACTGCGACAACGACAACGCCGTGCAGCTGGAAGCCGTTCGCAGCTTCATCCAGCAGGGCGTGGACTACATCGTGATCGCCCCCATCGAGACCGCGGGCTGGAACACCGTGCTGGCCGAGGCGAAGGAAGCCGGTATCCCCGTGATCATCGCGGACCGTAACGTGGATGCCGATCCCTCCGAGTATACCACCCGCGTGGGCACCGACATGGTCAAGGAAGGCGAAACCGCCGGCCTGTGGCTTGCCGAGTACATGGCTGGCAAAGAAGCCAATATCCTCGTGATCGAAGGTTCCGTGGGCTCTTCCGCCGCGCTGGGCCGCAGCGAAGGCTTCAACAACATCGCCAAGGATCATCCCGAATGGAAGATCATCGACAGCCAGAGCGGCGACTTCACCCAGGCTGGTGGCCAGCAGGTGATGGAGAGCTTCCTCAAATCGTATCCCGGCCAGTTCAACGTGCTGGTTTGCCAGAACGACAACGAAGCCTACGGCGCGATGGACGCGATGAACGCGGCTGGCGTGACCTACGGCGTGGGCGGCGACGTGGTGCTGATTTCCTACGATGCCACCAAGGCCGGCTTGACCTACACGCTCGATGGCAAGATCACCGCGAACGTGGAGTGCAACCCCATCCAGGCGGACTTCGTGAAGACCGTTATCGAGAAGCTGCAGGCTGGCGAGACGGTTGATGCCTTCACGCTGGTGGTTGACCAGGCGTTCGTCGCCCCGGGCATCACCTCGCAGTATGCCACCACCATGACGCCGGAACTGCTGGCGGCCCGCCCCTACTAAGCAACACGACTACGCTTCGTAAGCAAGGTTATGCGGAGAAGTGGGAGAGGCCTCAAGCTCCTCCCACTTCTTCTCTTATGGGGGTGCCTGCGGCACGACGCTCGCGCCCCCAGGCGGCGCATGCACGCCTCACGCCTTTTGGCGCGGGCGGCGCACGCGTGTACAGAAAGGAATGGATAACGATGGAGGATCGGGTCGTCCTGACCATGCGCGGGATCACCATGACCTTTCCGGGCGTGCTGGCGTTAAGCGACGTGGATTTTACCCTGCGCAAGGGGGAGATACACGCGCTGATGGGCGAGAACGGCGCCGGAAAATCCACGCTGATCAAGTGCCTGACGGGCGTGCACCAGTTTGACAGGGGCGAGATCCACACCGAGGGCATCGAGGGTGCGCTGATCTGCCATTCTACGCTCGACGCCCAGCGGCACGGCATCTCCACGGTGTACCAGGAGGTAAACCTGTGCCCCAACCTGAGCGTGGCAGAGAACCTGTTTATCGGTCGCGAGCCGCTGACCAAAGCGCACACCATCGACCGCAAGACGGCCGTAAAGCGCGCGCAGCAGTTGATGGAGAGCTTCGACCTGGCCATCGACGTGCAGCAAAACCTTGAAAATTACTCGCTCGCGCTGCAACAGATGGTTGCCATCGCGCGCGCGGTGGATATGGATTGCAAGATCCTCATTTTGGACGAGCCTACCTCCTCGCTGGACGACAACGAGGTGGCCAAGCTGTTCACGCTGATGCGCACCCTGCGTGACCGTGGCGTGGGCATCATCTTTGTAACGCACTTTTTGGAGCAGGTCTACGCGGTGTGCGACCGCATCACCGTGCTGCGCAATGGGCAGCTGGTGGGCGAGTATCCCATTGGCGAGCTGCCGCGCGTCAAGCTGATCGCCGCCATGATGGGCAAGGACATCGACGACCTTAAGCAGATCAAACCCGAAAATTGCGACAAGGGCTGCGACGAGCCGCTGGTGGAGGCACGGGGCATCAGCCACGCGGGAAAGATCAAGCCCTTTGACCTTTGCATCGCGCGCGGCGAGGTGGTAGGCCTGACGGGGCTGCTGGGCTCCGGCCGCAGCGAGCTGGCCCGCACCATCTACGGCGCGGACAGGGCGCAGACAGGCACCCTCAAATTCAAGGACAAGCCCGTGCACATCAGCCACCCCATCGACGCGATGCGGCTGGGCATGGGTATGCTGCCAGACGACCGCAAGGCTGAGGGCATCATCGCGGATCTGTCCGTGCGCGAGAACATCGTGCTGGGCATCCAGGCCCTGCGCGGGATGCTGCGGCAGATCCCCATGAAGGAGCAGTGCGAGATCGCGGACAGGTTCATCGATCTGCTTTCGATCAAAACGGCCAGCCGCGAGACGCTGGCGGGGCAGCTTTCCGGCGGCAACCAGCAGAAGGTGATCATTGCCCGCTGGCTGGCGACCGACCCGGATTTCCTGATCCTGGACGAGCCTACCCGCGGCATCGACATCGGCACCAAAACGGAAATACAGAAGCTGATCATCAAGCTGGCGGACGAGGGCAAGGGTGTGCTGTTCATCTCCAGCGAGATCGAGGAGATGCTGCGCACCTGCAACCGCCTCGCGGTGCTGCGCGACGGCGAAAAAGTAGGCGAGATCGATGGGGAGATGTCGCAGGAAATCGTGATGCACGCGATCGCCGGAGGTGAACAGGCATGACAAGAATGAAGAAGATCACGCAGATGCGGCTGTTTCTGCCCATCTTCAGCATGCTGCTGGTGATGGCGGTCAACATCGTGTTCGATTTGGCCAACGGCAACCCGATTTTCAACTTCTTCACCATTTCGATCAAGAACGGCATCCTCTACGGCCGCATCATTGACATCATGAACCGCGGCAGCGAGGCGGCCATCCTCGCCATCGGCATGACGCTGGTGGTATCCGCCTCGGCGGGCGCGGATATCTCGGTGGGCTCGGTCATGAGCCTGGCGGGCGGCATGTGCGCCATGGTGCTGGCGGGCTTTGGAAACGCGAACGTATCAGAATATGCAAATCCGCTTTGGGTCGGGCTGTTGGCGGGCATCGTGGTTGCTTGCGCGTGCGGCGCGTTCAACGGCTTTCTGGTCAGCTACCTGAACATACAGCCCATGGTGGCTACGCTGATCCTCTTCTCGGCGGGGCGGGCCATCGGCCTGCTGCTGTGCAACAGCACGATCGTCTACATCCGCGAGCCTTCGTTCCAGTTCCTTGGCGGCTATGCGTGGATTTTCCCCACGCCCATCCTTGTGGCACTGGGCTGTGTGCTGATTATCTCGCTGATTCTGAAGTATACGGCGCTGGGCATCTATGTGCAGAGCGTCGGCATCAACAAAAACGCCGCCCGTATCGCCGGGTATCAGTCGCGGCGCATCATCTTTACCGCGTTTGTGATCAGCGGCCTGTGCGCGGGCATCGCGGGGCTGGTGGCCACCAGCCGTATTTACAGTGCCGATACCAACAACATCGGCCTGAACCTGGAGCTGGACGCGATCCTCGCGGTCGCGCTGGGCGGCAACAGCCTGGGCGGCGGCAAGTTCCGCCTGTCGGGCAGCATCATCGGCGCATACACGATACAGGCCATCACCACCACGCTGTATGCGCTTGGCGTGAGCAGCGCGCAGGCGCCGGTGTTCAAGGCCATCATCGTGATCCTGATCGTGACCATACAGGCGCCCGCGGTCAAGGCTTGGCTGGCAAGGCGCGCCGCGGCCAAGGCGCTGGCTGCGCATAAGGAGGCGACCACCGTATGAACAACGCATCGCCCCTCCGGCGGCAGCGCCGGACCATGAACAACAACAGCGTATTGCTCGTCATCACCATCGCCCTGTTTGCGGTCATGTACACAGCGGGCTGCGTGGCCTACTCCGGCAAGGGCTTTGCCACGCTACAGACGTTCTTGAACGTGCTCATCAGCAACTCCGGCCTCATCTGCGTGGCATGCGGCATGACCTGCGTGATGCTGACCGGCGGTATCGACATCTCTGTAGGCGCGCTGATCGCCATGGATTGCATGTTCATGGCCGTTGGCATCGAGTTTTGGGGCTATTCCGCGCCGCTGCTGATGTTCTTCGTGCTGGTGATCGGCATCACGTTCGGCCTGGTGCAAGGGCTGTGCGTGGGGTACCTGAATATCCAGCCCTTCATCGTGACCATGGCGGGCATGTTCTTCGCGCGCGGCATGACGGCCATGATCAGCACTCAGCAGGTGACCATCAAGTCGGACGAGTTTTTTGTGGGGCTGGCAAACCTCAAGTTCTACATCCCCTTTGGCATCGGCGCATACATCAACAACAAGGGAAAGCTGATGCTGCCCTACCTGCGCCTGCCGGTGATCATCGCGCTTTGCGTGCTGGTGGCGGTGTTCCTGATCCTCAGGTACACACGGTTTGGGCGCAGCCTGTACGCGGTGGGCGGCAACCAGCAGAGCGCGGCGCTGATGGGCCTGGACGTGAAAAAGACCCGCATGAAGGCGTACATCCTCTCCAGCTTCCTGTGCTCCATCGGCGGCATCTGCTATTGCCTGAACACCATGGCAGGCACCACCACACAGGCAGCGGGGTTGGAGATGGACGCCATCAGCTCCGCGGTGATCGGCGGCACGCTGCTGACAGGTGGCGTGGGTAATGTGCTGGGTTCGTTCTTTGGGGTGCTGATCAACGGCACCATATCGAGCATCGTGAAGACGAACGGCAAGCTGATCTCCTCGTGGAGCAATGTGGTCACGGCGATCCTGCTGTGCTTCTTTATCGTGCTGCAGGCGGTGTTCGGCAAGCTCAAGGAACGGGCTAAGAAGTAGGAAAAGACCCAGCCAAACAGGCCGACGCACGGGCAAACGCCCGTCGCCGGCCTTTTGTTTTGGAGGGGAGTCGCCTACACCGCCGCCCACAGCAGGCAGTTATCCTCAAACGATACGCGCAGCCTGCCGGTATCCTTGAGCCACGCAAGGTAGCTACGCACGGTGCTGCCCACCAGCACATACTGCTCAAAGTTCATGACGAGGCCGTAATGGTCGAACACCGCCTTGAGCGCCTCCTCAAAGGGGATGGGCGCGCGGCAGATGTCAAGCAGCACATCCGCGACAGCATGCACCTGCGCGATATTGCGATGGGCGAGGGGCGCGATATCGTCGGTCGCCTCGGCATGCGCGGGCACGAACAGGGCCGCCCGCATGGCCGTCACCTTGTCCAGCGTGCCAAGGTAGGCCGCCACGTCGTACAGGAAGGTGACGCCGTACTTGGCCAGCGTGGCCTCGCTGCACAGGCAGTCCGCGAGGAACACCACATCATCCGGCGTGCGGAAGCCCACCATGTCAAAAAAATGGCCGGGCAGGGGAATGGGCAGGATGCCCGCGGGGCAGTTTTCGGCCGTCAGATCCAGCGCGTCGCTCTCCTGCGCCAGCAGAAACTTGTGCCGCAAATCCTCGCACGGATATCCGCCGTATAGAAAGGCGGGTTCCATCTGCGGCCAGCGGGTAAAGGCGCTCTCCATGCCGCTGGCGTACACGGCGCAGCCCGTCTGCGTTTGCAGGTAGCGGTTGCCGCCGATGTGGTCGGCGTTGGAGTGCGTGTTCAAAATGGCGGCAAGCTGCCAGCCCTGCTCCGCAAGCACCTTGAGCACCTTGCGGCCCGCGTCCTTGTCGTTGCCGCTGTCGATCAGGTAGGCTGTTCTGCCATCCGGCACGTAGACGCCGATCTTCGCGGGGCTCTGGATATAGTAGGTGTGTGCGGCGACCTGTACCAGCTCAAACATGGCGTGACCCCTCCGTGTGCTTGCGTTGGCAACAGCATAGCATAACGCGGGCGACGGGTACAGCGGAAAAACCGTTTTGGTACAATGGGCGGTGACCCTGCATACCCAAGCCTGCGCATTATGGCTGCCATAGGCGAAAGGCCGCCGGCGGAAAGCTGGCGGCCTGCGTATACCATGCCCAATCCGAAGGGTATGCCGCGTGCGGGTGGAGGAAGGGATGCCTGGTGGCTGTGGGCATGCGCCCTTACTCGCCTTGCTCCGCCTGCTTATCACCGGTCGGTTGCTCTTCGGCGGGCTCTTCTGCAAAGGTGTCCTCGGTGGCGGCCAGCTCCACGGCGGTCTCTGCATCCTCCGCGTCTCCGTCGAGGGCTGCCGCATCGGGCTCGAGGGTAAGCGTCAAAGGCGCGGGTGCTTCGGGGTCTGAGGACTTCGCCTTCCTGTCCTTCGTTGTATCGGCGTTCACCTTGGCATATTTCTGCGCGCGCAGAACGCTCAGGCGGCTCTCGATGTCGCTGAGCTCGGTCAGCATCCCGCCCAGCGGCGCGGGCAGCTCCACGCCCTTTTGCCACAGCTCGAACGCCTGCAGGCTGAAATCGGTCAAAATCTCGCGGCGGCGGGTCTCCAGCGTCAGCTCGTTCACCCGGAGCTTGGCGCTGCTGGCCAGGTTCGCGGCCGAGGTGCCAAGCGCCTCCATGGTCTTGAGGATGGCGATACGTACTTTGTGGGTGAATCTGCCCATATGCCTCACTCCGTTTCCGTCGATTTGCCGCGATGGCGTGCGGGCGGCAGGGTTATCCCGCGCATGGCAACAACCTTTGATGCCCTTGTCACGCTGCGCCTGCCTCCAGTATACCACAAATGCGCACAAAACAAACGGGCCGCATGGGTGCGGCCCGCGGAAATATTGACGTGTTGCCGTTTGCTCAGGCCTGCGCCGGAGCGCTGCCCGGCCAGTGCGCCAGAAGCGAAGCGGGCCGCACCGTGAAGCGTGCGCTCTCCATGGGCACGATCTCGCCATCCATGTTCAGGCGCATATTGTGCGAGGTAAGGGTGCAGCGATCCGCGCGGTAGTGGTGGGCGATCTTCTTGCGGAGCAGCGTGCCGCCCAGGATGGCGGGCAGATAGAACACGATACGCCAGGAGGGCACAGTGTCTACCACCATGATGTCCAGCAGCCCGTCCTCCACGTTGGCGATGGGCAGGATGGGGATGCCGCCGCCGATGGTGGTGCCGTTGGCGATGGTGCAGATCATGTACTTGCCGTGCAGCTTAAGCTTGTCGCCGATCTCCACAGTCATCTCAAAGGGCTTGAAGGCGCGGATGGCCGCAAACACGCCGTAGAGGTACGGCCAGATGCCCCGCACGTGCTTCTTGGCCCTATTGGCATAGTCCAGCACCATCACGTCAAAGCCTGCGCCGCATACGTTGATGAAGAAGGTGTCATTCACCATGCCGGTATCCAGTGGGTGCGCGGGGTTGTTCAGAACATACTCCAGCGCCTCATCCCACTTGCGGGGGGTGCCCAGCGCCTTGATAAAATCGTTGCCCGTACCGGCGGGTATAATGCCCAGCGCAGCCTTGGCGCCCACCAAACCGGCGGCCGTCTCGTTCAGGGTACCGTCGCCGCCCACGGAGAGCACCGTATCCGCGCCCTGCGCGGCCGCGGCGCGCGCCAGCTCGGTCGCGTGGCCCGCGCGCTCGGTATACAGCATGGTGTGCGCTACGCCCCGCTGCGTGAGCAGCGCCTCCACCTTTTGGCCGATGGTTTGGGCCAGGCCGGAGCCCGCCACGGGATTGACGATCACAGCGATCATGTTGCGCACCTTCCTGCATCTGTGTGAGGTATGTAAAATTCTTAGCCATTGTACCCTGTCTGTGCCTAAATGTAAAGAAAAATCGTGCGGGCATGCGCGCTGTGCAGAGGGCTGCCAAACACAGGCGGCACAAGGCACACAGGAGCGGACAGGGCTACGCGGGAAGGTTACGATTACATCACCATACGGCCTGATGAAAGGAACACGCGATGATACGCAAAGACGAAGGGGGAGCATCGCTGTGTGACATGCGCTGCAAAACTGAAAAGTGGTTTAGCAGCAGCGCGCGGATGGTATACCTTGGTCGCTGTACCTGTGCACAGCGGAAGGATGCGGAAAAACCCGAATGGCGGAGACGCGGCAGAGGGGATGGCCTCGGCGGCGCCTGCATGCCACTTCGCGCGGCCGGCGAAAAAAACCTTTCCGCCATCTTGACGAACCACCTGCTTTGCGCATAGAATAGGAATACAAGTAAGTTCAGTTGTGGAATGTAAATACCATTACCGCTCACGCGAACGCGGCGGGCATATCTTGCCGTTTCTCCGCGCCGCTTGCGTTTCCACACCCTCCGAAGGGGTCGGAGGGGGATTGTCTACATCTCCGCTTACCGGCGTTTCAAAGCAAATAGCGAGGGGGTCTCCCGATTGAGGTATGATCCGCCGACCGACCAGCAGCGGGAGCTGTACCACCAAGGGCTGCACAGGCGCAGCTATGAGATGCTGGGCGCGCACCCCTGCGACGAGAACGGCGTGCGCCGCTGGCACTTTTGCCTGTGGGCGCCCAACGCCAAGCATGTTGCGCTGGTGGGCGATTTCAACCGCTGGGCTAAGAGCCGCCATCCGATGAAAAAGCAGTTCGATGGCACGTGGGAGCTGCGGGTGGATGAGGCCGAGCTGTGGCAGAATACCCACGAGGGCGGGTACCCCGCCTACAAATATGCCGTGTGGGGCTTTGACGACGTATGGCGCATGAAGGCCGACCCCTACGGCGCGTGGAGCGAGCTCAGGCCCGATATGGGCAGCCGCCTGTATGACCTGGACGGCTACGCGTGGGGCGATGCGGACTGGCTGGCGCGCCGCGCCACCTACGACCCGTACACAAGCCCCGTGAACATTTACGAGGTGCACGTGGGCAGCTGGCGCAGGCACGAGGATGGCACATACCTCAGCTATGAGGAGTTTGCCGATCAGCTGATCCCCTACGTGCTGGACATGGGATACACCCACGTGGAGCTGCTGCCCGTGATGGAGCACCCGCTGGACATGAGCTGGGGCTATCAGGTGACGGGCTTTTACGCACCCACCTCGCGCTATGGCACGCCCAAGCAACTGATGGCGCTGATCGACCGCTGCCATCAAGCGGGCATCGGCGTGATCCTGGACTGGGTGCCCGCGCACTTCCCGCGCGATGAGGCGGGGCTTTACAAGCTGGATGGCACTGCCCTCTACAGCCACCCAGACCCCCGCCGCGGCGAGATCGCCCAATGGGGCACGATGCTGTTCGACTTCGCGCGCGGCGAGGTGTGCAGCTACCTTTTAAGCAACGCATGCTTTTGGCTGGAGGTCTACCACGTGGACGGCCTGCGGGTGGATGCAGTCTCAAGCCTTCTGTATTATGATTTTTGCAAGGAACACGGCCAGTGGCTGCCCAACCGCTACGGCGGGCGGGAGAACCTGGAAGCCATCGCCTTTTTGCGCCGCATGAACGAGACCATCTACCACGATTTTGCGGGCGTGATGATGATCGCCGAGGAGAGCAGCGCCTACCCGATGGTCACCGCGCCCACCTACATCGGCGGGCTGGGCTTCGGGTTCAAGTGGAACATGGGCTGGATGAACGACATCCTTTTTTACATCAAAAAGGAAACGGTGCACCGCAAGTACCACCACGACAAGCTGACGTTCAGCCTGTTTTACGCCTTCAACGAAAACTATATCCTGCCCTTCAGCCATGACGAGGTGGTGCACGGCAAGCAAAGCATGCTGGACAAGAACCCCGGCGATCTGTGGCAGAAGTTTGCGGGTCTGCGCGCCTTGTACGGCTATACCATGGCTCACCCCGGCAAGAAGCTGCTGTTCATGGGCAGCGAGTTTGCCCATTTTATCGAATGGAAGTATGACGACCAGCTGGACTGGTTTTTGCTGCTGTACGACCGGCACCCGCAGGTGCAGGCCTGTGTGCGCACCCTAAACCACCTTTACCGCAGCACGCCTGCGCTTTTTGAAGTCGATAAGAGTTGGGACGGGTTTCAGTGGATCACGCCAAACGACACGGACAACAGCGTGCTGGCTTTCCTGCGCAGCGACGCACGCGGCGCGTCCGTCCTGTGTGTGGTCAACTTCACACCCGTTTTCCACCCTATCTACCGCATCGGCCTGCCATCCGGCGGCACGCTGCGGGAGATCTTTAACACCGACCGCGCGGAGTTTGGCGGAAGCAACCAGTACAACGCCTATGAGATCGCCGCCCGTCCCGAGGAGATGAACGGCTTTCCCTACAGCGCGGAGATCTGCGTGCCCCCGCTGAGCTGCTGTTATTTTACCTACGCACGGGTTGCGCCCGCGCCCGCCGCAAGGCGACGCGGAGGCACTTTGGCTGCGCGGCTCACTCATCAAAACAGGAGGCGATATACGATGCATCAGGAGCACAAGGTCAGCGCCCTGGCGGCGAAACCCGCATCCGCGACCACTACCCTGAAAGCCGCTGCCGAGGCCGCCAAGGCCAAGGCGAAGGAAGCGGCCGAAAAGCCGACGAAAAAGACGCTGGAGAAAGACGAAAAACAGCTGGCCAAGGGACGCGCGCTGCGCAAATAGTTCCATCCGCCGCGGGCGTGGGAGATCCGCCATCATACTGAAGGAGTGGTACCTTTATGCTGAAGAAGAAGCAATGTATCGCCATGCTGCTCGCGGGTGGGCAGGGTAGCAGGCTGGGCATCCTGACTGCGACCATGGCCAAACCCGCCATCCCTTACGGCGGTAAATACCGCATCATCGACTTTCCGCTGAGCAACTGCACCAACAGCGGCATCGATGTGGTGGGCGTGCTGACCCAGTACCAGCCGCTGGAACTGAACGCCTACATCGGCAGCGGCTCGCCGTGGGACCTTGACCTTGCGCACGGCGGCGTGTATGTGCTGCCGCCCTATGTGAAGGGCAAGCAGGGCCTGTGGTACAGCGGCACCGCCAACGCCATCTATCAGAATACCGCATTCATCGAGCAGTTCAACCCCGAGTATGTGCTGATCCTGAGCGGCGACCATATCTACAAGATGGATTACAATGCCATGCTCGCCTACCACATCGACCACGATGCGGACGTGACCATCGCCGTGCGCGAGGTGCCATGGGAGGAAGCAAGCCGCTTTGGCATCATGAACACCACCGCGGACAACGCTGTGGCGGAGTTTGAGGAAAAACCCAAAAAGCCCAAAAACAACAAGGCCAGCATGGGCGTGTACATCTTTACGTGGAGCAAGCTGCGCAAGTACCTGGACGAGGACGCGGCAGACGCGGGAAGCAGCAACGACTTTGGTAAAAACATCATCCCCAATATGTTGCGCGACAGGCAGCGCGTGTTCGCATACGATTTTGACGGCTACTGGAAGGATGTGGGCACCATCGAGAGCCTCTGGGAGGCGAACATGGACCTGCTGAACATGCCCATGCCCATTGACCTGTATGACAAAAAGTGGCGCATCTACGGCCGCAATCCCGGCGAGGCGCCCCACTATATGGCGGAGGGCGCGGTGGCCAAGAGCAGCCTGATCACCGAGGGCTGCGAGGTGTACGGTCGAGTGCAGCACAGCGTGCTGTTTGCTGGCGTGACCGTGATGGAGGGCGCCAGCGTGATCGACAGCGTCGTGATGCCCAACGCCGTGATCGAGCGGGGCGCGCAGGTGCGCAGGGCCATCGTGGCAGAGGGCGCGGTGATCGGCGCGGGCGCAAACGTAGGCGAGGAGGCGGGCGATATCGCTGTGGTAGGCCAGAGCGTGAAACTGCCCGCGGGCGCGCAGGTCAGGGCCGGCGAGCAGCGCGAGGAATAGGCAAGTACGCACAGGAGAGAGGGTAAGCGCCATGGCTATGAAAAACGTGATGGGGATCATCTATACCGGCGAAAAGGACAGCTTCCTGCGCGAACTGACGCTGATGCGCGCCATCGCCGCCATGCCGGTGGCGGGCCGTTACCGCGTGATCGACTTTCTGGTCAGCGGGCTGGTCAACAGCGGTGTGAAAAACGTGGGCGTGATCATGCAGAAGAACTACCACAGCCTGATGGATCATCTGGGCAGCGGCAAGGAGTGGGATCTGCACGGCAAGAACGACGGCCTGTACATCCTGCCGCCCTTCCTGACCCGCGAAAACGTGGGCGTATACAGCGGCAGCCTGGATGCGTTGCACTCGAACTTCGGCTACATCCGCCGCAGCAAGCAGGAGTATGTGCTGCTGCTGAACAGCCTGATCGTCTACAATGCAAACTTCGACGACATGATGGAAGCGCACCACAAGAGCGGCGCGGACGTGACCATCATGTACACCAAAAACCCGGATATGCGCCGCCCCGAGTACGGCGTGTACATGGACGTCGGCGCAGACGGCATCATCACCGATGTGGAGATCGACCCCACGCGCCCCCGCTACGAGAACACCTGCATGGAAGCCTTCCTGCTCAAAAAAAGCCTGCTGATAGATCTGGTGGATCGCGGCGCGGCGCACGGCTACCACGACCTGGTGCGCGATGTGTTCCAGCGGATGATCCGCGATGCCGGCATGCGCGTGGCGGGCTACGAGTACAACGATGTGTGCTACCGGATGGACAGCGTACAGAGCTACTTCAAGTTCAACATGGACGTGATCGACCCCCGCGTGCGGCATGCCCTGTTCAATGACGACCGACCTGTGTATACCAAGGTGCGTGACGAGTTGCCCGCCCGCTATCTCGAAAACGCGCAGGTGGTGAGCTCCGTCGTGGCGGACGGCTGCATCGTAGACGGCACGGTGGAGCACAGCGTGCTGTTCCGCGGCGTAAAGGTGGCTAAGGGCGCGACGGTCAAGAACTGCGTGGTCATGCAGGACAGCCAGATCGAAGAGGGCGTGTGGCTGGAAAACTGCATCCTGGACAAGCAAGCTGTGATCAAGCGGGACGGCAAGCTGATCGGCCCCAACTCGTACCCCATCGTGATCAGCAAGGATATGAGCATATAGCCCCGCACGGCGCGGCATACCGGCGGAGCCGGACTAACCGTGGCCGCCGCGGCGGCCGGGTAAGGAGTGTGGAACCATGAACATCCTCTTTACGGCGAGCGAATGCGTACCCTTTGTGAAAACTGGCGGCCTGGCGGACGTGGTGGGCTCGCTGGCGCCCGTGCTGGCCAAACAGGGGCACGACGTGCGCGTGATGCTGCCCATGTACACCGCCATCGGGCTGGATTGGCAACACAAAATGCAGTTCGTGCTGCACTTTGACGTGCAGCTGGGCTGGCGCAGGCAGTACTGCGGCGTGATGATGCTCAAAAAGGACGGCGTCACCTATTATTTTCTGGATAATAAGTATTACTTCGGCAGGCCGTACATCTATGGACTGGGCGGCGACGAGTACGAGCGCTATGGGTTCTTCTGCCGCGCGGTGCTCAACGCGCTGCCGCTGCTGGGCTTTACACCGGATATCCTGCACGCGCACGACTGGCAAAGCGGCATGGTGCCCGCGCTGCTGAAAATCCAGTACGCGCACCTACCGTTCTACGCCCATATCAAGAGCGTGTTTACCATCCACAACCTGCAATACCAGGGCATCTTCGGCATCCGCGAGGTGCAGGACGTGCTGGGGCTTGGCGACGGGCTGTGGTCCAGCGACAAGCTGGAGTGCTTCGGCTGCGCCAACTTCATGAAGGCCGGGCTGGTGTACAGCGACGCGATTACCACCGTGAGCCCCAGCTATGCGGAGGAGATCACCACCGCCTACTATGGCGAGCGGCTGGACGGGCTGATCCGCGCGCGGCGCGACACGCTCTACGGGGTGCTCAACGGCATCGACACCGTGGAGTACGACCCGGCGAACGACCCGCTGATCTACGCGCGCTACACTGCCGACGACCTGAGCGGCAAGGCGGAGAACAAACGCCGCCTGCAGGCGGAGTTGGGCCTTGCCGTGGATGCGAATGTGCCGCTTGTCGCCATGGTGGGCAGGCTGACCAACCAGAAGGGCCTCGACTTAGTGGACTGTGTGCTGAGCGACATCATGGCCGAGAACGTGCAGCTGGCCGTGCTGGGCATGGGCGACGCGCGTTACACCAACCTGTTCAGCTGGGCGGAGGGCCAGTACAAAGGGCGGCTGGCCGCGCGCTTCGCGATGGATCACGCGCTGGCGCACAAGCTGTACGCGGCGGCGGATTTCTTCCTGATGCCGTCGCTGTTTGAACCCTGCGGGCTGAGCCAACTCATTTCCATGCGCTACGGCACGGTGCCCATCGTGCGCGAGACGGGCGGCCTGCGCGACACGGTGCTCAGCTACAACGAGTATTCGGGCGACGGCAACGGATTTACCTTCCTAAACTATAACGCACACGACATGCTGACCGTGATCAAGCGGGCATTGCAAGTGTACGCCACGGATAAGGATGTGCTGGCGAAGCTGCAAAAGCGTGGCATGGAGGGCGACTACAGCTGGGCGCACAGCGCGCGGGACTATGTCGCGATTTATGAGAAGCTGAAGCAGCAATAAGGAAAGGCATCCGTACGGCATGAAACCGCCGCACCCTGCAAGGGGCGGCGGTTTCGTGCCGTGTTTTTTTGCCCGGCCAGGGCGGGGGTCGCTGGTTCCGCTTTACCGCAGCGCTTTGACGCGCGCGGGAATCACCCGCACGATGAACGCCGCCAGCGCCACCTTGATGGCTTCGGGGATCAGGAAGGGCACCACGCACATGCCCAACGCGGCGGCAAGGCTTACCGGCCCCGTGGCGGGCGCGTAGGCCACCATGAACCACGCCGTGCCAAACGCATAGCACACCGCCAGCCCCAACACCATGCCGCACAGGCGCGCCCAGTACTTTTCGCCAAGGAGCTTTGTAAACAGCCAATAGACGAGCGTTGCGGCCAGAAAGCCCACCAGATAGCCGCCTGTCACGCCCAGCAGTTTGCCAAGCCCCCCGCCGAAATTACTGAACACCGGCAGGCCGACCGCGCCCATCAGCAGGTACAGCAAAATGGCGACCGTGCCGCGCTTGCCACCCAGCAGCCCCATGGCGCACAGCACAGCGAAGGTTTGCAGCGTAAAGGGCACGGTGGCGGGGATGGATATCCACGCGCAGATGGCGATGAGCACCGCGAACAGAGCGATCAGGACCATATCGACGGTGGAGAGAAAGGGCTTGGCGGGTTTCATGGGCAACATCCTTTCGCGTTTGCAGCGTTACGCGGCTGATGATACCAGAGCGAAGATAGAATGTCAACCAAAATTGTATATTTGGGTGACAATCAAAAGCGCGAGCCCTGTCCTGCCCGGACAGGCGCTTCGTCGGGGTGCACAAATCCTGAAAAACAGTGCGGTAAATGCCCAAATATCGCCGCAGCGATGGGTTTTCAGCCGCGCTCGGCCATGGTACAATGTTGGCAATGCGAGAGGAGAATCCACATGAGCATCCGTACAAACTACAACCATACGCTGTATGCCAGCTACCTCGGTTTCGTTACGCAGGCCGTCGTCAACAATTTTGCGCCCCTCCTGTTTCTTACCTTTCAGCGGGAGCTGCATGTGCCGCTGGAGCAGATTACGGTGCTTGTGAGCCTGAACTTTACCGTGCAGTTGCTGGTGGACGCGCTGGCCGCCCGCATTGTGGACAGGCTGGGTTACCGTTTCTGGATTGTAACGGCACACGTCACAAGCGGGTTGGGGCTGCTGGGGTTGGGCATCCTGCCGCGGTTGATGCCCGCACCCTTCGTTGGGCTGCTGGCATCGGTGGTACTCTATGCGATCGGCGGGGGGCTGCTGGAAGTGCTGGTGAGCCCCATTGTGGAGGCTTGCCCCACAGAGCGCAAGGCGGCGGCCATGAGCCTGTTGCACTCGTTTTACTGCTGGGGGCATGTGTTTGTGGTGCTCCTGTCCACGGCGTTTTTCGTGCTGTTCGGCATTGCGAACTGGCCGGTCATGGCCTGCCTGTGGGCGCTGCTGCCGCTGGGCAACGCGGTGTACTTTTCGCTGGTGCCCATCCGCAGCCTGACCGGCGAGCACGGCGGCATGGGCCTGAAGGCGTTGCTGCGCAATAAGCTGTTTTGGGTGCTGGCGGCGCTCATGGTGTGCGCGGGAGCCAGCGAGCAGGGCATGAGCCAATGGGCGTCCGCGTTTGCAGAGGCGGGCCTAGGCGTGAGCAAAACGTTGGGCGACCTGACCGGCCCCTGCCTGTTTGCGGCGATGATGGGTCTTGCGCGCGCGCTGCACGCCAAGCATAGCGAGCGCCTATCGCTTGGCCGCGTGATGGCGGCCAGCGCTGTACTCTGCGTGGGCGGGTATCTGCTGGCCGCGCTCTCGGGCTTGCCCGCGCTGAGCCTTGTGGGTTGCGCCATGGTGGGCTTCTCGGTGGGTGTGTTCTGGCCCGGTACGTTCAGCTTGGCTGCGGCGGGCATGCCCGCGGGCGGCATGGCGATGTTCGCGCTGCTGGCGCTGGCGGGCGACCTGGGCTGTGCGTCCGGCCCCGCGGTGGTCGGGCTGGTCGCGGAGGCGGCGGGCGGCCAGCTGCGCGTGGGCGTGCTGGTAGCCATCGCGTTCCCGCTGCTGTTGCTGTTAGGCCTTTGGCTGAAAGGCAGGGTGTCCGGTGGCTTGCGGGCGCAGCAGGCGGACGGGAAAAACTAGGACTTAGGCGATGCCTCCTTCGGGTGGGGACTCTGTTTCTCTTCCAACCGTCCTCCTGAGTACAACAAGACCTATGTGAGCAAGCGTGGTGTGCCACGGTGAGCATTTCTCGTTGACGCGGTGTGATGTATGAAGAAGCAAAGAAGGCAAAGGCGGCGCGTGGCAACGGCCACCGAATGATCGCCGAAGCTGCGAAGCGTTTCGCTTGCTCGACTGGCACACCCCGCATGGATGCAGGATTGCTCCTACACAAAGAAAAGCCAAGGCCGTAGCTTGCGCGATGCAGGCGTGCGGCCTTGGCTTATATAGTGAAATGGCGTTATCAATAGGTATAATCATCCACTTCCACTTTGTCGGGGTCGGTATAGGGGGCGAGGGTGGAGATCATCTTCACGGGGCCGTTGGAGTTGTTGATCACATAGTGCACCTCCGAGGGCTCGATGTGGATCAGCTGGCCGGCGGTCAAATGGTGCACCACGCCGTCCACCACGATATCCACCTCACCCTCGAGGATGTAGAAATTCTCTTCCATGATGTTATGATAATGTGCCTTAAAATCTTCCCCGGCCTGAAACTGCACGATGGCAAAATTCAGGCGCGGTCCCCGCATCAGGTATTTGGGGCCGCTGTTGCCGAAGCGATACTCCCGGTCGGCCTCATTGACGATGAACATAAGTCGATCCCTCCGTTTTTTACAGTCCGGGCGCGACCCACATATAGCGGGTCAGGCCGCGGTCGCTCAGAGCAAGCTGGGCTTGATATACTTCGCGCCAGGGCGCGTACATCTCCTCATAGACATTGTGGTTTTCCATGTTGGGGGTAAAGGTACGCTCCCACTTGACCAGCCTGCGCGCCGTGCCGGAGATATCGGGATACAGCCCCACGCCGTGGCCCGCCAGGATGGCCGCACCCAGCGCCGTCGCTTCCTTGACCACGGGCACCTTCACAGGCAAACCGAGCACGTCCGCGACGATCTGGCACCATATGTCACCCTTGCTGGCGCCGCCCGCGAACACAACCTCGGACGGGGCGTGGCCGGTGGCTTCGCGCACCAGTTCCAGATGGCCCTTGGTGACCAGCGCGGCGTTTTCCATGATGGCGCGGTAGAAGGTGTATTTATTGAATTTCTGCGCGTCCAGCGCGAAGTTGGTAAACGTGGGGGAGGCGTGCTTCCAGCTGATGAAGTTCATCACATCGCTGAACGTGCACATCATGCCGTAGCAGCCCGCGGGGATCTTTTCGGCTTCCTGGTTCATCAGGGCGTAGGGGTCAGTGCCAAGCTCTTTGGCGCGTTTGACCTCGTCCTGGCAGAAGGCGTCGCGGTACCAGCGCATTGCAAGGCCGGGTAAAAACGCCAGCGCCTCGTACTGCCACAGGGCGGGCACGGCGTGGCAGTTGACGCGAACGCGGCATTTCGCGTCGGTCTTGCCGCTGTCCGTATTGAACTCATACTGCCAAAAGCTGCCGCCGAAAATGGCGGCTTGCCCGGCATCCACCACGCCCACGCCCACGCAGCCCAGCTGCGAGTCGCCGCCGCCCGCCACCACGGGCGTGCCCTCGGCAAGGCCCGTATCGGCAGCGCCGCGCGCATTCACGGTGCCCACCACAGTGCCGCATTCCGCCACGGGGGGGAAGATATCGTCCTTCAGGCCGACCTTGCGCATGATGGCTTTGTCCCACGCACGCTGCTGCAGGTCGAAGATGCCGGTGGTACTGCCGTTGCTGGGCTCCACCGCAAGCACGCCCGTCATCTTTTTGATCAGCCAGTCGTTGAACATGCCCACCTTGGCGAGCCTTGCGTACAGATCGGGGCGCTTGTTTTTGACCCACAGGATGCGGGGCAGCGCGCCCAGCGCGTAAGTCTGGCCGGATATGGCATATATCTCGCGTTCCAGCTCCGGGTTCAGGCGGATCAGCTCGCCCACCTCGTCGGTGCTGCGCGCGTCCACGTTGGCGCAGGCCCATATCTCCTCGCCCTGCGCGTCGTAGAGCACGATGCCTTCGCGCATGCACGTGGTGCTGATGGCGGCGATGTCCGTGGGTGCGATTTTCGTTTCCGCTAGCACGCCGTGCACACACTCGCACGCCAGCGCCCAGTTGGTAGCCCAGTCAAAATCCATGCTGCCGGGGTAGCGCGGATCCTGCCCGTGGGTCCACTCCCGCTGCACGCAGCCCAGTTGCTCGCCCTCCGGGGTGAACAGCACGGCGCGCACGCTGCCCGTGCCCGCGTCGATGGCCATGAGGTATTGCTTTGCCATAGGGTCGCCTCCGTTTTCAATGCGATACAATGGGGCCGCGCGGGGGCGGCCGGTCTATTCCGCGGCATCCTTGCCCAACAGCTGGGCCGCCGTGTTGTCGTCGGTGATGAGCACATCCAAGTAGCCGCCGCGCAGCGCCGCGCGGATGGCGTTCACCTTGACGTCGCCCGCAGCCACGCCGATCACGTTCTGCAGCGCCTTGATCTTGTTGAGCGAGGTGCTGATGAGCCGCCCCTCCAGCGGGGTATCGATCAGGTTGCCGTCGCGGTCGATAAAATGGCTGAGTAAATCGCCGACCGCGCCCTGCATCTGCAAATAAAGGAAATCATTGCGGTTCAGGATGCCTGATTTAAAGATGGTGGCGGACTCGTGCATGGCGCCGATGCCTACGACGGTCAGCTGCGCAAGGCTGATCATGCGGCTGATCTCCGTCACGCTGGCCTCGTGGCGCATGGCGTCCGCCATCTCCTTGCTGCTGGCCAGAAGCGGGGTGGGGATCAGGTGCAGCTTGGCGTTGAACACGTTGCTGCGCGTATCCGGCAGGTAATAGCTGACCCCGCCGGTGAGCGAAACGCAGGTGATGGGGCGCTCCGCCATGGTGGCGAGGTTATTGAGGATGCGGCTGGGCGTGTCGCCATAGCCCATGTTAATGAAGCTGTTCTCGGTCAGGCGCTCGGTGATGTACATGCTGGCAGCCTCGGCGATGCCCGCGTTCACCTGGCTTTTGTTGAGCGAACTGGGCACGATGAACGCATCCTGAAGCTTATATTCCTCCATCAGGCCGCGCTCCAGCTTCATGCGCGTTTCCCCGTCCTTGCGCAGACGGAACTGGATGATGCCGGTCTGGCGTGCTTTCTCCATTAGCTTGATCACACGCATGCGGCTGATGCCGAGCGTATCGGCCACGCTCTGCTGCGTCATGTTTTCAAAATAATAGTACCACGCGATTTTGATCATCAGCGATTCTTCGTAGTCCATGGTACTCCTCCCGCCGCGAGCTTGCATAAGTTACAGCCACAAACAAAAGTAATTTCTGCGGATAGTATATCACCTGTTCGTGACGGTGTCAATTGTATTTCGGAAAACTTGTCCAACATGGAAGAAACAAGACCATGGCGCTATTTACGACTAAATATCACGTGACAATAATGGTGGAAGTGTACAACAAAATGGGGCGATTTTCTCGTCCATAGGGGTGGGTTCTAAATTTTTTTGTCGATGCCGTTGACAAATGTGGCGAGAGAGGGTATCATGTTCGCAGGAACAAAAACGACATTGATCTAACATTTGTTTAGACCATTGGGGGTTCGGTGGATGAACGAATCGGTACGGCTTCCCGATGACGCGATGCTTTCGGTGCGCGGCATCACCAAAGCCTTCGGCTCCAACTCCGTGCTCAAGGGCATCGATATGGATATCGCCCGCGGCTCGGTGGTGGCGCTGATCGGCGGCAACGGGGCCGGCAAGAGCACGCTGGTCAAGATCATTATGGGCATCTACCAGCCCGATGACGGAGAAATCTTTCTGGAGGGCAAGCCCGCCAAGCTGGGCAAACCCTCCGCGTCGCTGGCCGCGGGCATCTACCTGGTGCCGCAGGAGCCGATGTTGTTCCCCAACATGACGGTGGAAGAAAACGTGCTCATGGGCTTTAAGGAGAAAACGCGCGACCTGCACCGCAGGCTGGTTGAGCTGCTTGCGCATCTGGGGTGGAGCATGGACCTGAGCCGCAAGGCGGCCACGCTCTCCATTGCCGAGCAGCAGCTGGTGGAGCTGCTCCGCGGCCTGATGCGCGACGCGCGCCTGCTCATTTTGGACGAGCCGACCAGCTCGCTCACCTTCAACGAGGTGGAGAGCCTCTTTAAGATCGTTGCGGATCTGAAGGCCAAGGGCATCAGTATCATCTACATCACCCACCGCCTGACCGAGGTGTTCCAGATCGCCGATCAGGTGCTGATCATGCGAGACGGCGTGATCACGCTGGACGGGCCGGTGAGCAATTTTACCCGCGAGATGCTGGTGGCAGGCCTGTTACCCCCGAATGTGGAGATCCGCTCCATGGGGGCCAGCTGCAAACCGGTCAACTACGAGGGCACGCAGCCCGCGCTGGTGGTGGAGCACCTGACGGGCTACGGCTTCCGCGATGTAAGCCTCAAGGTGTTCCCAGGCGAGGTGCTGGGGCTTGCGGGCGTGGTGGGCGCAGGGCGCACGGAGCTGGCGACCACGATTTTCGGCCGCGATGTGGTCAAGGGCGGCAAGGTGAGCATCTGCGGGCGCGATGTGACGGGCCTTTCCACTCGCCAAATGCTGGACGCTGGCCTCAACTACGTGGCCGAGGACCGCTTCCTCAACGGCATCTTCCGCCTGAGCGACGTGGCCGCCAACACCACTGCCGCCAACCTGCACCGCATGAGCCGCTTCTTTATCAACTTCAAGAAAGAGCGGGTCATCACCGATAAGTTTGTCAAGGCCTTCCGCACCAAGGTGACGGGGCGCGACCAGGCCATCGGCTCGCTCTCCGGCGGCAACCAGCAAAAGGTGGTCATCGCCCGCTCGCTGGCGACCGATCCCAAGGTGCTCATCCTGGACGAGCCTACCCGCGGCATCGACGCGGCGGCACGCGGCGATGTATACACCATCATCGAACAGCTCAAGGAGCAGGGGCTGGCGATCCTCCTGATCTCCTCGGACATGGAGGAGATCGTGGAACTGAGCGACCGGGCCGTGACCATGTATTGCGGCCACATCAACAACGAGTTTGCCAAGTGCGATATCTGTCAGGATAACCTGATGTCCGCAGCGTTTGGCGTAACGGGAAGGGGTGCGCAGGGTGCTTAAGAAACTGCTGCATTCCCGCGAGACGACGGCGTTTGCGTTCATCGTACTCATGTTTTTGGGCGTCGGCGCCATCAACCCCAACTTCCTCTCCTCCGCGAACATCTGGCTATGCTTCAACAGCAGCGTGGTATACACGGTCGTGGCGGTGGGCATCGCGCTGGTCATCCTCACGGGTGAGATCGACGTTTCGGTGGGCGCGACGCTGGGCATCACGGCCACCATCAGCGGTACCATGATCCGCGACGGGCAGCCGTGGGCGCTGGCCATCGCCGCCGCCCTGTTCATCGGTCTTCTGATCGGCACGGTCAACGGCTTCGGCGTCACGGTGCTCAAGATTCCCTCCATCATCATGACACTGGGCATCAACGGCATCGTTCGTGGGCTCATCTACGTGTACACCAACGGCAAATGGGTGGAAAACATCCCCTTCGACTACAAGAACCTCTCGCAGGGCAAGCTGTTTGGGGCCATCACGCTGTTCTACCTGGGTTCGCTGGTGCTGATCGTCGTGGTGCACCTGATCCTCCGGCACACCAAACGCGGCCGCTACCTTGCCGCGGTGGGCGACAACATCGGCGGCGCGACGCTGCTAGGCATCCCGGTGGACGCGACCAAGTTTTCTGCCTTTGCGCTGTGCGGCCTGCTGGCTGCGGTCGGCGGCGTGCTGTATGTGAGCCGCGTGGGTTTTGTGACCCCCATCGCGGGCAACGGTTACGAGATGAAGGTGATCGCGGCGTGCGTGCTGGGCGGTATCAGCCTGACCGGCGGCGTAGGTTCGGTGATCGGCGCTGGCGTTGGCGCGGCTATCATGGCCTCCATCAGCCGCGTGCTGGTGTTCGTAGGCCTCAGTTCGGATTATGACGATACCATCACCGGCATTTTGCTGATCATCATCGTGGTGTCGGATGCGCTCATCCGCCGCCGCGCGGTGGAGAAGGCGCGCCGTGAGCGACTGTCCGCAAAGACGCATCATGCGGCGGTCGAGGGGAAGGGGGCGCTGGCCGGTGAGTAAGATCGCAAAGCTGCTGAAGCGCTGGGAGCTGCTGCTGATACTGGTAATCGTGCTGGAGTTTGTGATCTTCGGCACGCTCAGCCCCAAGTTTTTGAACCTCAAGCGCCTCTTCAGCGGTCTCAACCAGTTTATCCCGGTGTGCATCATCTCCCTGTTTGTGACCTTTGTGATGATCACCGGCGGCATCGACATCCAGGCCGGTTCCATCGTGGGACTTACCAGCATCATGGTGGGCGTGCTGTGGAACGACGCGGGCATGAACATCTTCGTGGCGTGCATCGTGGCGCTGATCGCCGGTGCGCTGTGCGGCACGCTGAGCGGCTTCTTTGTGGCGTATACGGGCGTGCAGCCGATGGTGGTCACGCTGGGCGGTTCGTTCCTGTACTCCGGTCTCGCGTTGGCGGTGACCAACCTGAGCAAGAACGAGGCGTATCAGGGCATCAGCGATTTTCCGGCCGCGTTCCGCGCCCTGAGCAAGACCGAGCTGTTCGACGCCATTCCACTGCAATTTGTGATTTTCTTCGTGCTGGTGGTGCTCAGCTACATCCTGTTGCACCGCACCAACTACGGCCGTAAGATTTTCCTGTGCGGGGTGAACCAGCACGCTGCGGAATACAGCGGCATCAACACCCGGCTGGTGATCATGAGCACGTACACGCTCTCCGGCCTGAGTGCGTCCATCGCGGGCATTTTGCTCACGGCCTACCTCGGCACCGCCAAGGCGGACATGGGCGCGGAATATACGCTGCCCATCGTGACCGCGGTGGTGCTGGGCGGCACGAGCAACCTGGGTGGCAGCGGCGGTGTGGTGGGCTCCGCGCTGGCTGCGCTGGCGGTAGGCCTGCTGCGTATAGGCCTGAGCCTAAACGGCCTTGCAACCCAGTACCTTGACATCCCCGTTGGCATTTTGCTGGTGGTCACGGTGGCCTTCCGCTTCGCGGGCACCAACCCCAAACTTCGCAAGCTCTTTGCCCACAAGCGGCGGCAAACGGTCGTGACCCGCTAGGCCACGGCGCCCAAACCTGATTCTTTGCGCGCACAGCGCGCGTAAGAAATAAAACCAAAATGGGAGGGTATACTATGAAAAGGTTCTCCAAGATCCTGGCTGCCATGATGGCTCTTGTGCTGTGTGTGGCCATGGTGACCGTCGCGACGGCGGAAGGCATCAACGTGGTGTTTATCCCCAAGCTCTCCGGCAACGCTTTCTTTGAGAGCGCGAACGTGGGCGCGCAGGATTTCGCCGCCAAGAACGGCTTCACTGTGACCTACGACGGCAACCCCGAAGCGTCTGCGGCCAACCAGGTGGCCATCGTGCAGAACGCTATCACCAGCGGCGCGGATGCCATCTGCATCTCCACCGTTGACGCCGCCGGCGTGAACGACGCCCTCAAGGAAGCCGCCGAGGCCGGGCTGGTCGTGACCACGTGGGACTCCGACGCGCTGCCCGAGAGCCGCAGCATCATGGTCAGCCAGGGCACGCCCGAGCAGCTGGGCCAGATGCTGGTGGACATGCTTGCCACGAGCCTGACCGAGCGCGGCAAGGACGTGACCAAGGACGCCATCAAGTACGTGTGGCACTACAGCCAGGCGACCGTGACCGACCAGAACAGCTGGCACGTGGCCGGCGAGGCCTATGTGGCCGAGAAGTACCCCAACTGGGTCAACGTGTTCCCGGACAACTACTACTCCGAGCAGGATGCCGAAAAGGCCATCACCGTGGGTGAGTCCATCCTGACCACCTACCCGGACATCGACGGCATCATCTGCAACGACTCCACCGCGCTGCCCGGCCAGGCGCAGGCCGCCCAGAACCTCGGCCTGGACGCCACCAAGGTGTCCATCACCGGTTTCGCCGCCCCCAACAGCATGAAGGACTATTGCCGCGCTGGCATCCTGACCCGCTGGGGCCTGTGGGATTGCAAGATCCAGGGCGCGTTGGGCTGCTACATGGCGTACCTGCTGGCCAGCGGCCAGGAAATCAAGGTTGGCGACTCCATCGACGTGCCTGGCATCGGCACTGTGAAGGTTGAGCCCAACACCGTTCTCGACCCGAACGCCTTCACGTCCGAGACCAGCGGCGTCGTGCTGCTGCCGGAGCGCGCCGTGTTCACCGCCGAGAACATGGACAACTACAACTTCTAAGCTACACTCCTTTACCCCCAACGGAGGCCGCGTGCCAGAGCGCGGCCTCCACGTATGGCCAGGCCGAGCGGACACCCCGACGGCCAGCCACCAACGCTTTGCCAAAAGCCGTAAAATCAGCCAAGGAGGTCGATCCCCATGCCGGATAAGGATGGGCTCAAAGTCGCAAAGGATTACCACACCGAGGAAGCGTTCGCCAATCAGGGCGCGTTCTACGTAAAGGGCGCGGGCAGCCTTGACTGGGGTATGAAAAAGCACCTCGCCAACATTTTTGACCCCAAGAGCGGCAACACCGTGATGTTCGCGTTCGACCACGGCTACTTCATGGGCTCCACCGCGGGCCTGGAACGGCTGGATATCGTGATCCCCAAACTGATGCCGCACATCGATTGCCTGATGGGCACCCGCGGCGCTATCCGCACCTGCGTGCCCGCGGACAACCGCAAGGCCATCGCGCTGCGCGTGTCCAGCGGCTCCAGCATGCTCAATGAAGACCTGAGCCACGAAGTGGTGGCCGTGGACATCGAGGATTCCATCCGCATGAACGCGGATTGCATGGCCGTGCAGACCTTCATCGGCGCGGACGGGCAGCTTTCCAGCATCGACAACCTGAGCCGCGTGATCAACGCCGGCATGCGCTACTCCATCCCCACGCTGGGCGTGGTGGCCGTGGGCAAAGATATGGAGCGCACCGACCGTTTCTTCAAGCTGGCGACCCGCATCGTGGCCGAGATGGGCGTGCAGCTGGTCAAGACCTACTACTGCGACAACTTTGAGGAAGTCGTGGCTGCCTGCCCGGTACCCATCGTGGTGGCCGGCGGCAAGAAGCTGCCCGAGGATGAGGCCCTGACCCTTGCCTACCGCTCCATGCAGGGCGGCGCACGCGGATTGGACATGGGCCGCAACATCTTCCAGAGCGAGCATAGCGAAGCGATGGCGCAGGCCATTCGCAAGATCGTGCACGAGGGCTATACCGACAAGGAGGCCTTCGAGTTCTACACCGACCTGTCCAACGAGAAGCACTGAGCCCAAACGCTCCCCGGGCGCGGCGTGCCGTGCATTCTTTTCGCCGCCAGGCCGTGCCCAAAACCCCTATCCACAGCCAGTGCGCAAGCGCTGGCTGTGGTCATGTTCAAAGCACTCAAACCACGAACGTATTGAGCTTACAGGACTTTTGCTGCGAGACCTGCAGGGAAACGCGGCGCAACCCTACCGTGCCTTCGCTATTGATCCAGGGCACCTCCTGCACACCTTCGAGCATCAGCGGTTTGAATACGGTCGCGGGCGCTTGACCCGCGCGCCCGCTACGGCTACAATGACTGCGGCGGGTTCTTGACCAACATGGGAGGAGGCGGAATCATGGCGCTTTCGATCATTCAAATGGTGTTGCCGGTGCTGGTCACATTCGGGCTGGGGTATCTGTGCAAGCGCAAAGGCGTTTTCGGCGAAGAGGGGCTCAAGGGGCTCAAGGCTGTGGTGGGCAACGTGACGCTGCCTGCGGTGCTGTTTTTCGCCTTCTTTACCGCCGAATACAGCGGACGTATCGCGCTCACGTTCATCACCGTTTTTGTGAGCTGCGTGCTGGGGCTGCTGGCGGGTTTTGCCCTGCGGCGGTTCGTGAAGCCCTACGGCAAGTTTCTGCCCTTTCTGGTGACCAACTTCGAGGGCGGCATGCTGGGGTATGCGCTGTACGGGCTCCTGTACGCAGGGCAGACGCAGACCTTCGCCATGGTGGATATCGGGCAGACGTTTTGCGCGTTTACGGTGTTTTTAGCGGCGCTCAAGGCGGTGGGCGGCGAGAAGGTGGGCGCGGGCGCGCTGGTGCGCAACATGCTGCACAATGTGGTGTTCGTGTGCATCACGCTGGGCGCCCTGCTGGGCGCACTGGGCGTGGGGGGCTGGCTGCTGGCCACGCCCGTTGGCCCGGTCGTGCGCGATACCATCCATTTCATCGCCGCGCCCACCAGCGCGCTGATCCTCATCATCGTGGGGTATGAGCTGCGCTTTGAGAAGGCGCTGTTCAAGCCTGTTTTCAAGACCGTGGGGTTGCGGCTTCTGGTGATGTGGACGCTGATGGCGTTGAGCGCGCTGGTCGTCTTCAGCGTGATCCCGTTTGACAAGCCCATTTTTGTGGCGATGCTGCTGGCCTTCAGCATGCCCGCGCCGTTCATCATTCCCCTGTACGCGGATGTCACGGGCCATGCGGATTACATCTCCACCACGCTCTCCGTGCAGACGCTGCTATCGATCGCGCTTTTTATCGGCATCGCAGCGTATTCGCTCGCCTGAGCGACACGGGCATCCCAAAAAAGGCGCGGGCATTTGCCCACGCCTTTTGCGCATCGCTCAAATGGAACCGTCAGTACTCGTACAGCGTGACTGTGCCCCCATCCGCCTCCACCGCAAACAGCGTGTAGGCATAGAAGCCATCCTCGCCCGCCAGCGGCGCGGCGGTCTGCGCCAATGCGGATGTCTCGTCCAGACAAACGAGGTAGCCGATGTTGTTTTCGATCAGGTAGGCGGCCAGCGCCTCGGGCGAGGCGGTGTTCTGCGGCGTTTCCTGAAAGAATTTGGCGGGCGCGAAGCTGTAGACGATCTCCTTGGTATAGTCCGATGTGGCGGGCAGGTCGATCAGCACCCGAGCGCTCGTATCGCCCTCCAGCGCGGAGCCCCAAGTCTCCTGATCGCGCACCGTCGCCTCGGAACCGTTCGCGTGCTCGCCCTGATAGTAGTTGTCAGGCACCAGCACACCGGCCATCACGGCCCAGTTCGTGGTGGCGGCCAGCAGAAGCGCGGCAGCGGCCAGCGTCGCCAGAATCGGCGGCTTCCGCAGGGGCAGTTTGCCCGACTGCGCGGCCTCCTGGAAAAGCGCCAGCAGCAGCATCATTTCGCCCAGAATCACCGGGGCCATGTACCGCTCGATCAGCAGCACCATATTGCCAGCCTGCGCGTCGGTATACACGCTCGTTTCATAGTAGAAGGTGGTAAAGAAGCTCAGGTACATGACCGCGAGGTAGAGCAGCGTCGTGCCCGCAAGGAATACGGCAGCCAAGCGGGCTTTTGCCATGGGGATCGCCTTGCAAACGCCCAGCGCCAGCGCCAGCAGCGGGAACAGCACAAGCCACACGATCAACGGCAGCCCCAGCGGCGCGGCGGTGTACAGCGTGATGTCGCCCACATAGCGCACGCACAGGGCGTTGAGCAACGCGGGCAAAATGCCAGCCGCGTTTTCCGGCATCTGATACGTGCCCGTGAGCATCGCGACCAGATGGTCGCCCGCGCCGCCGGTGTTGAAGCCGGAAAGCCCCATCGCGCCGCAATAGAGGAACCAGCCGCCCACCGCCGCCACAGGTGCAAGCAGTACGAATAGCGATCGCAGCGGCTTGTCCGCCCGCCGCAGCAGGTAGAGGATCGCCGCAAATACGCACAGCAGCGCACCGATCTGCTTGATCAGGCATAGCCCGACCAGCCCCAGCGCGATGGCTGTGAGGCTCAGGCCGTCGCCGCGCTCATGCCTCCAAACCGTGAGCAGCACATAGCCAAAGCAAAGTGCCAGCGCGGTATCGACCCCCAAAAACACATAGCTGAGCACATTGCCCCATGTGGGCAAGGCGATAAAAGCCACAAGCAGCAGCGGCAGCAGCCACGCGCGCCGCCACCGAAGCTGCGAGGCCAACGGCAGCAGAAACACCGTGTACAGCAAAAACAGCGTAAAGTACAGCGCCTGCTCGCTCCACGCGCCCTGCGCGTGCATGGTGAGCCACTGGAGCACTTGCACGCCGGGCGGATAATCGCCAAAGCGTGGGTTCAGGCTCTCCGCGCCGCGCACCAGCCCGCCGGAATACCACAGCGTTTTGACCTGAAGGCCCCAGTGGGCCAAATCGTCGCGCCACCATACGGTCATGGGTGCGGACACATACCAGTAGAACACAGCGAGCAGGGCAAACAGGAGAAGCCCCGGCGTGACCCCGTAGCGCAGCATATTTTGAAGCAGTGCTGCGGACGTGGTCTTACGGCGGAGCAGATCAAAGAGCAGCCAAAGCACGAGCAATGCGCACGCCGTGACGGCGACCGCATCCGCCAGCGCAAGACGGCCCGCCATGGCGAGCACCGTGAGCACGACCATCGCGCCCAGCGTGACGGCGGGCAACACCTGCTCAAAGCGTCTGCGCAGCCGGGCACTTAGAAGGAACACGATGAGCAGGATGGCAACGATACTGGACATGGGCACGCTCCGTTCTGCGGGGATTGGGACAAAGTGGTACCGCGCGATGAGGACGTCTGACATGTGAAAGCCTCGGCGGGGCAATAGGGGGGGCGCAAACCGGCGACGCGCACAGCCTGCGCGGGTGGCGCAGGTATGGCTGGACGGGTGGCGCGCCTGTCGTGGGGCGGGGGGTGTAGTTGTCCATGGTGCGCCGAGTGTGGCGCAAGGCTTCGCAGGTGCATTATAGCGCAACGGGAGGGGGCTGTAAAGGCTGACCGGACCGGATTGAGCGCAAACACGTCCTGTGCTATAATGACCGCATACGGAAATGGGAGGCGTTACTTATGATTTGGAGTGATTTTCATTTTTACAGCGAGTCGCTGGGCATCCAGACGGCGGCGTATGTACTGCTGCCGGAATACGCGCAGATGGAGGCGCTGAACGGGGCGAAGCTGCCTACGCTTTACTTGCTGCACGGCATGAGCGACGATCATACCATCTGGCTGCGCAACACGCGCATTGCCCAGTACGCCCGCAAGTACAGGCTGGCCGTGGTGATGCCCGCGGTCAACCGCTCGTTCTACGCCGATATGGTGCACGGTGCCAACTACTGGACGTTCGTGAGCGACGAGCTGCCCCGTGTGATGGAGGCGTGCTTCCCCCTGAGCGGAAGGCGCGAGGATCGCTACGCGGCGGGCCTGTCCATGGGCGGATATGGCGCAATGAAGCTTGGGCTGCTCAAACCCGAACGCTACGCGGCCATCGCCTCGCTCAGCGCGCCGCTGTGGCTGCATGCCGCGCTGGACGGCCATGTGCAAGATCCGGGCATGGTAAAGGAACTGAACAACATCTTCGGCAGCCGCGATGGTCTGGCCACGGGCGAAGGCAACCTTGCGCTGGCTGCGGATCGGCTTGCGCCTGCGGATGCGCCGCGCATGTACGCCTGCTGCGGCACGGCCGATTTTCTCTACGAAGCGAACGAGCAGTTTATCAAGGCATACGGCGAGAAGTTTGCGATCACCTACGAGCGGGAGCCGGACGCGGCCCACACGTGGGACTACTGGGACAAGGCCATCCAGCGCGTGCTGGCGTGGCTGAAGCTGGAAACGCTCGAAGACGTGTGGTAAAGATGGCAGGCGATGGTTTCCGTTCGCATAGAAGCGTGTATCCTATTCCTGAAACGATGTGGGATGGGTTGTTTGCCATAGCCAGTGCGCGCGGTATGGTCGCACATGTCAGCGGCAAGCGAGGCGCTGATGGTACGTATCTCCGATACCACGGCATGGCTTGGACGCATGCATCGAGGTAAACGAGGAGCGGGGGACAGTGCGTGAAATCCGTCTCATATGGGGATGAAACGGCATACTCCGCGCGTTTACCTGTTACAGAGAAACCCTCTGTACCATCGACAGGCGAAAGGAACGAGGAACCATGAAGCATATCCGCTTAAGCCTGCGCGCCCGCCTGTGCGCGGCGCTGCTTGCCCTGGTGATCGTATTGCCCGCCGCGGGCGCCGCCATGGCGGAGACCTACGCGGTGGTGACCGGCACCAACTCGCTCAACCTGCGCGCGGGCGCGAGCGCCTCCAGCCAGTGGCTGGGTGCGTACCCCAAGGGCTCGTGGGTCACGGTGACGGGCAGCCAGAACAACTTTTACTTTGTCAATACCGCCGATGGACAAACCGGCTACATGAGCAAAAACTTCCTGAGCACCACCGAGCAGCTGACCTACGGTAACGTCGCCATCGTCAGCAACCCGAAGGAGACTGCCTTCTTGAACCTGCGCGCCTACCCCGGCTATTCTGCCAAGGTGCTGGGGATCCTCTACAACGGGGTGCCCCTGACCGTGCTGAGCGATGAAGGCGGCTGGTACCGCGTGCAGTTGGGCGGCACGGTGGGCTACGTGCGGGGCGAGTATACCACGCTCTCCTACCAGCCCATCGGCACGGCGGTCGCCACCATCAAAACGCCCAACAACACCTCCGTCAACATGCGCGTAGGCCCCAGCGCCAGCGCCACCGTTCGAAGGCAGTTTTCGGGCGACCGGTATGTATCGGTGCTGTATAAGGGCAACGGTTGGTGGTACGTGTGCATCGACCGCTACCTGGGCTTCATCAGCAGCGATTTTCTGGTGGAAGGGCTGTACGCCGCGCGCGACAACGCCTCCAGCAGCGGCGGTGGAGATGGCGAAAGCTATGCAATCGTGGATAACCCCGTCAACGCGCAAAAGCTGAACCTGCGGGAGCTGCCCTCCACGGCTGCCACGATCATTGCCCAGCTGGGCAACGGCTACCGCCTGTCGGTGATCACGCAGGGCACAGAATGGAGCAGGGTTTATGCCGATACGCTGGCCGCTACGGGCTATGTGCTCACCAAATATCTGTCGCTCTACAACCTGCCCGTGACGCCCAAGCTGACCATCGTGCACCCGCAGGGATCATTCGTGAACATGCGCAGTGCAGCCTCGCTGGCCGCCTCCGTGGTGGCGCGCGTGCCGGACGGGGCGCAGGCCATCGTGGTCGCGCCCGGGCCGGATTGGACGAAGGTGAAATATAACAACCGCACCGGCTATGTGCTCAACTACTTTACCACCCTTGGGACCGGGGAGTGAGGCGTCGCGGCTGGCTGTGCCGGACAGCCGGCCATCGCCGTGACAGCGGAAAATGGCGAAGGTAAACAGTCGCGCCTTCTTTAGCACCGAAAGCGCGGGGGGAGAGAAACCCCCGCCCGGTCGCCCCTGCGGCGTACCATTGCCGCACGAATGCCGATTATACAATTCGGCACAGCATATGGAAGCGAATTGCCCCGTCAGCGCCAAAGCCGTCCGAACCCTTCAGGGGTTCGGACGGCTTTGATGTTACTCATTTGAGATGTGCGAGCCGTTATCACGCCCGTTTCCCATACGCTTGACATCGGTCAACATGTTGTTTGGCATATGGGAGAGCCGTCATTTCGGCTTTAAATTCCGTGGATGTTATGCCTCGCCCGATTGAACCCTGTTCATTGTATCCCGAGCGCGGAGAGGCACCTGGGCAGTCCAGCGATGGTATGCCGGAGCGGCTCTGGGTTCAGCGTGCGCCTGCATACGGCGGGCACTACCCAGCCCAGCACGGCCGCGTCCGCCGCGGCGAGGAAGCCGCCGCGCAGCCTGCCCGACGCCGCGCTCACGAACAGGCGCATCTGCTGGGTCGCCATGCCGTACAGGGCGCTGTCCTGCTCGCTCAGTTGCTTGTCCAGCTCGCTGAACCACATCTCGCCCTGCTCCCACAGGGGCTTGGCCTCCTCGCGCAGTGCCGCAAAGGATGAGAGAGCCGCGGGTTTTGCCAGCTCCGCAGGCCGCGGATCGCGCAGCCCGGTGCGAAACGCGGGGGCATACACCACCGGCAGGGGCGGCTCGTCGCCCATGGGCGTACGCGCGTCGATCAGACGGATGGTCTTGTGCCCGAAACTGTTGACCGCGGGCCGCCCCATGGGGCAAACCTCCACGGTGGGCGTGCGCAGGCCGTTGGCGGGCAGCAGGCTGGCAACATTCAAGAGCGTATCGGCATAGGTACGGGCGGCCACGTTTTGCAGCCCCAGCGCCTCTAGCATCGTGCGCGCGCACAGATCCGCCTCCGAGATGGTGTCGCCACAGATGCAAAACTCGTCGTTCAGGGCAAAGTGAAGCAGCAGCTCGGTCGCGTCGTCCTCATTGCAGGCGAAGCCCTGCCGGTTCATCGCCACACGGATGGCGGTGATCATCTCCGCGGCGGCGCGGTGCGTGCCAATCACCGGCGCTATGGATACGGTATCGCCGCTGGCGGTGCACACCTGCAGCCCGCACTGGCTCACCCAGCTGAGCGTCTTGACCTGCGCCTGCTCGCCCAGCTCGGCTACGGCCATCATCAGGGCGTCGCGCTCCTCGCGCGCGGCGTGCAGCTGGCTTTCCAGATGCGCAAGCTCCTCGCGCTTTTTGTGCGTCAGCTCCGCGTGCATGGCCTCCATGGCGCGCTTGCAATCGTTGCGGGCGGTCTCCAGCTGCATGAGCAGGCTCAGGCGTTCGGCTTCGATATCCTGCAGCTGCTCCTGGGCCGCCGCCACCGCGCGCGCCTCGCGCCCCTGCGCGTTCAGGTGCCGCGTAAACGCCTGCATGAATGCTTCGTTGGCGGACAGGCTCAATATGGCCTGCTCGCGCGTTTCGGGTGTCTCCCATGCGTGGGCAAGCGCCACGTTCAGGTTTTCGATTGGGTTTTCGACATGGCGGTACTCCGACTCGCGGCCCGCGTGTTCGCGGTGCGCGGTGCGTATCTGCTTTTCCACCACATAGTGCAGCGCCTCGCCCTGGCGGATGGGCTGCGGTGTTTTGGCTACCGCGCGGGTGAGGGGCGTGCCGCTGACGCGCGCCGCAGTGTGCTCCGCATCGCCCATGCTGGCGCCTGCGCCACGGCCCAGCAGGTTGGCTGCGTTCGACAGGGGCTGGTCGAGCCGCTCGATCTGCTCCTCAAAGCTCATGCTGCTGTCCAGAATGGCAAGGCGCTTGCCGATGGGCAGGGGCGCGTCGCCCTCCGCATCGCGGCGGCGCTCATTGAGGGGCACACGTCGCGGCGCCTCGACGCGGGGTTGCTCCGGCACGGGGCGTGCCTCGGGCACGGGTGTTGGCTGCTGCGGGTGCTCCGGCTTCCTTACCTGTGCTTCGCGCTGCTCGGTGGGCGCTTCCACGGGGCGGGGCGCCTCCGCACGGGGGCGCTCAGGCATCCGCTCGGCGGCGGGCTGGCTGGGCGCGGTCTCTGCCTCGACCTCAGCGGCGTCGTCCATCTCCTCCGGCCTGCCCTTGCCGCGGCGCAGCGTGCCGCGACGCTGCCGCCAGCTTACGGTCAGCTCCGGGTTCCAGTAAAAGG
This sequence comes from uncultured Oscillospiraceae bacterium, assembly GCA_964584315.1. GTDB lineage: Bacteria > Bacillota > Clostridia > Christensenellales > Aristaeellaceae > CAXXOK01. The sequence goes on along the minus strand of CAZOZO010000023.1, from coordinate 6,299 downwards.
TACGATCCTCGCCGCCCGGCATCTGGGCGGTGTGCAGCAAGTAGCTGTCGTTGCCAAACGGGCGCAGCGCAGCCATATCGACCGCCGCATCCCGCGCGGCGGGGCCGTAGAGCACCTGCCCGCGACGGATCAGCACGCGGGGTGAAAGCGCGCCCGCGATCTCCGCACCTTCGGCGAAAACCTCGAAAATGCCCTCCTCCGCAAACTCGCAGATCACATCGCTGTAGATGGCAAACTGGTTCACCTCGCCCTGGCCCGGGTCGTAATTTCGGTTTTGGCGTACCTTGGCGAGTTCCTTGCCCTCGCTGACCAGATGGATGGCGCACAGGCTGCCCATGGAGCGCATCCGCTCCTTGAAGGTGCTCTGTTCGCGCTTGTCCGGCACGATCCGTAGGCTCCCCGCATCGGGGAAGTCGACCGGCTTGTCGCGGAACGCCACGCCTTCGCGTGTGCAAAGAGGTATGACTCGAAAGATCACGCGCTGCTGGTTATCCTCTTCCAGAAAAGAGAGCGTGACCGTGCCATTGATATGCTTCATATCAGTCCACAAACCTCCAAAGCCTATGTATAATTGCTGACCAAATGGTGACGATCGCATGAACAATCATGAAATAGTGTAATCGCCGGAAGCGTTTTCGTCAATAGGTTACGCGATGGGGGAATGAAAATCTTTCCTGTGCCGCTTCCGCAATCGCCCTGCGCGGGCGGGATGTAATGCCTGTAACGTTATCTCAAATGTATGTTGACAACGTAATAATTTTGTAATATATTAGGGACAGGCGATATCGTCGCTCTTTCCATAAGGAGGTTCTGTGCCATGGTTTGGAAACGCCCCCTTCGCGCGGTCTCGCGCTTTTGGCTAAACACACTGACGCTGCTGGTGGCGCTTATGCTGCTGTCCGGTGTTTGGCCTGTCGCGGCGGCGCGCGCCGAGACCGTGGGCACTTTGACGGCCAAGGTCGTGCTGCGCAAGTCGCCCGACGCGGACGCCAAAGCACTGCAAACCTTGCCCGACGGCGACGATGTGGTCGTGCTGGGCACTTCCGGCAGCTGGTACAAGGTCAATTATGGCAGCTTCACCGGTTACGTGATGAAAAAGTACGTTAAGGTGAGCGGCAACTCCGTGGTCGCCAATGCCGACAAGATCAGCGCGCTGGGCGATGTCCCCGGCCCGCTGCATGTGGGCGACGAGGGCGACGATGTTAAAAAACTCCAGAAGGCACTGGACATCCTCGGCTACTACAGCCTGCGTGCGGACGGCAAGTACGGCGACGGAACCACGACCGCCGTGGCCCTTTACCAGCAGGCCGAGGGCCTCACGCCGGACGGCGTCGCGGGCAAGGCCACCATTACCGCCATCTTCGGCAGCTGCGCTAAAAAGGCGGACATCACCGTGTCCGGCGAGGATGCGACTACCGCCGATGCCGATACCGAGAGCCAGAGCGACAGCAGCAGCAGCAGCGCCAAGAGCAGCGATGCCGATACGGTATCCACCATGGAAGATATCGGCTCCGCACCCAGCGCCACCAAGGCGGGCGACAGCGGCACCAACGTCAAGAAGCTGCAACAGGCGCTACGGCTCCTGGGCTACTACAGCGGCGATATCGACGGCGACTACGGCGACAAGACCGTACAAGCCGTCAAGCGATTTCAAAAGAACCGCGGCATGAAGCAGGACGGCATCGCGGGCTCGGGCACCATCCGCGTGCTGTTCGGTTCCACCGCCGGCAGCAAGAGCAGTTCCTCGTCCTCCTCTTCGTCAAGCAGCAACCAATCCTACAAGACCGAGGTGCTCGACTGGTTTGCGGACAACGTGACCTCCGTGATTCCTAAGAAGGCGAAGTTCACCATCAAGGACGTGCGCACGGGCAAAACCTTTACCGCCGTGCGCTGGAGCGGTGTGAACCATTTGGACGCCGAGCCCGCCACCGCGGACGACACCGCGAAGCTCAAGAGCATCTACGGAGGGGCGTGGAGCTGGAACCGCCGCCCCATCCTGATCCTCTACCGCGGGCATGTGTATGCCGCCTCGATGAACGGCATGCCCCACGGCACTACCACCATCGACAACGGTTTCGAAGGCCACTTCTGCATCCATTTCAAGAACAGCAAGACCCACGGCACCGAGAAGGTGGATGCGGACCACCAGAAGGCTGTGAACGTCGCCGCGAAAGCGACATGGTAGCGGCGCGCTAGGAGCGCGCCTTTGGGGAGGGGCGTTCCCCTCCCCAACCTGCCCCCAGCCGCGCCTGCGGGCGCGGACGAAGAAACGATGCTGGGATCATGACAAGGTTTGAAACCAAATCGTTCCAAAGGGACGGACGGGGGATAAGAACAAAAAACCCGGCTCGGGGTATAACCTAAGCCGGGTTTTGCATTGAATACAGAGGGCTGGATCATGTACTAGGAGGTTGTCAGGGGCGGGCGTCTTCCTTTTGCTTTTCGCGCAGGATGAACTTGAGCGGGGTACCGGCGAGCTGGAAGCTCTTGCGGAAGTGATTTTCCAGATAACGCTCGTAGGCGAAGTGCATCAGCTCTTGGTTGTTCACGAAAAAGATGAACGTGGGCGGGCACACGGCCTGCTGGGTGGCGTAGTAGATCTTGAGCTTGCGGCCGCCCTGCATCGGGGGCTGCAGGCTGGCCTGCGCGTCTGCAAGGGCTTCGTTGAGCACGCCCGTGGGGATGCGGCGGCGGTAGTTCTCAAACACTTCCTTGACCTTTCCCAGTACGTTTTGCACGCGCTGCCCCGTGAGCGCGGAGAGGAACAGCACCGGCGCGTAGCTCATGAACTTCAGGTCGCTGAGGATCTGCTTGCGCATCTCCTCCATGGTGTTGGTATCCTTCTCGACGGCGTCCCACTTGTTCACCACCACGATCACGCCCTTGCCCGCGTCCAGGATGAGGCCTGCGATCTTGGTGTCCTGCTCGGTCACGCCTTCCCGGGCGTCGATCAGCAGCAGCGCCACGTCGCAGCGTTCAATGGCTGCGATGGAGCGCAGCACGCTGTACTTTTCGAGGCTTTCGTCCTCCACGGCCTTCTTTTTGCGAATACCGGCGGTGTCGATGATATTGTAGGGCGTGCCGTCCGCATCGACGAGCGGGGTATCGATGGCGTCGCGCGTGGTGCCGGGAATGTCGCTGACCATCGTGCGCTCCTCGCTCAGCAGCCGGTTGCATAGCGAGCTCTTGCCCACGTTGGGCCTGCCCACCACCGCCAGCTGGATCACGTGGTCGCTGTCCTCCTGCTCGTCCGGCTCGGGCGGGGGCAGGAGCTTGACGATCTCCTCCAGCAGGTCGCCAAGGCCCAGCATGTTGGTGCTGGAAATGGCGATTGGGTCGCCAAGACCCAGGTTGTAATACTCGTACAGGTCATCCATCTGGCCCTTGTGATCCACCTTGTTCACGACCAGCAGGATGGGCTTGTGCGTGCGCCTGAGATAGGCGGCCACATCCGCGTCCTCGGCGGTCATACCCGTACGGCCGTCGCAAAAGAAGCAGATCACATCCGCTGTGTCCATCGCGATCTGCGCCTGATGGCGCATCTGGGAGAGCAGCACATCGTCGCTGCGCATGTCGATGCCACCGGTGTCGATCAGCGTAAAGCGCCGCCCCATCCAGTCCACATCCGCATACACGCGGTCGCGCGTCACGCCCGGCGTATCCTCCACGATGGAGATGCGCCTGCCCGCGATCTTATTGAAAAACGTCGATTTGCCCACGTTGGGGCGGCCCACGATGGCCACCAGCGGCTTTGCCATAGGTATTCTCCTTATCTCAGTCGGTTAAGGGGCTTTTCAGCGCCCGCGCAGCGCCTCGTAAAAGTCGTAGCCGTCCTCCACGATGCGTACGGGCACGGGCAGGCGGCGCTCAAACTCCGCAAGCGTCATGTTGTCAAGGAACATATCGCGCTCATGGCGCAGCATGTTGCAACTGACGAGCACCGCATCCGCCTTCGCGAGCGCGTCCGGCGGCAGTTGATCCAGCGTGTCGCCTCCGGTCAAAAGCCCCGTCACGGTGATGGTCTCGCCAAAGAAGCGGTTCAGGATGGTCACCACACGCACTTCGGTGTTCGGAGGCGCGTACTTGCTTGCCAGCGCGCCGATGTGGGGCGTGGCGCTCACGCCGCTCACCACCACGTATTTGCGGCGTGGCCAGTCCCGATTGGTCGCTGTCGCGTCGCTTTCGGCGGCTTGTGCAAAACCGTCGCTCAGTTGCGCCAGCAAGCCCACGCCGTTCTCGATCTGCGGGAAGCCCTCGTACCAGTCATAGGGCGGCACCGTCTCGCCCGCAAGGCAGTAGAACTCGTCACTGGCGAACACCATCTTGGTACCCAGCGAGGCGAGGCATTCCGCCTGAAAGGGCGCAAGCATCTCCAGCAGCGCCTTGGCGCCCGCCGCGTCAAACAGGGTGAGGGGGTAGAGCTTCTGCCGGTATTTGGTCAGCCCCACGGGCACCACCGCCACCGAGAGCGTGGCGGGCGCAAGGGCTCGCAGGTCACGCAGCGTGCGCATCAGCTGCTCGCCGTCGTTCAGGCCCGGGCAGCACACGATCTGGCAGTGGAAGCGTATGCCCGCGTCGCTGAGCCGCGTGAGGCGGCCGAGGATGTCCCCCGCGAAGCGGTTGTTCATCATGCGGCAGCGCAGTTCCGGGTCGGTGGCGTGCACGCTCACGTACAGCGGCGAGGCGCGGCGGGCGATGATGCGCGCAAACTCGGCCTCGCTCACGTTGGTCAGCGTCACAAAGTTGCCCATCATCAGCGAAAAGCGCCAGTCGTCATCCTTCACATAGAGGCTCTCGCGCGAGCCGGGCCGCATCTGGTCGATGAAGCAGAACACGCACTTGTTGTGGCAGGTGCGTGGGGTGAGCGTCATGCTGTTGCCAAAGGTGAGCCCGAGGGGTTGCCAGTCCTCCTTATGGATGGGCAGGCTTTCCGTGCTTCCGTCTGCGTGCCGCACGGTCAGGGTCAGGTCGGTCATGGCGCTGTGCGCCTGATAGTCGATCTGGTCGGCTACGGGCTCGCCGTTCATTGCAAGCAGCCAATCGCCCGCACGCACGCCGTGCGCCTCGGCGACCGAGCCCGCCTCCACGCCGGTGATCTCATGTTCCATCGCAGCACCCCCTATCCGCGCCGCCGGATGGCAGCACCTTTTATTATCCGATGTTTTGCCTTGGAAGTCAAGCATTGGCTGAAGTACGGCACGGAGGAGGCTTTATCCGGTGGGCATGGTACGGTACGGTATCAGTCGTGGGCGGGCTCTCCGCGCGCTTGCCTTAGGTATTGCCATGCGGGGCGCGGCACTGTGCCGCCGGTCTGGCTCGATGGGTCAGCACGGACGGCCTCCCCTGCCACATACGCCCGGCGGTCGAGGCACCCCTGCAAACGGCTGTCGTCAGGTGTATCCCCAGGCACGGTAAGCGCGTACCCGTTTGTCCGCGCGCAAGATGCGTAACAAAATTCCGCGACCGCTGTACGCCTGTTGACCCCGTATGCTATAATACGGTGTCATGGATCGCCATGCGGGAGGGAGCCGTACTCGCTATGGAAACGTCGCTGGCGAAGGCCAGGCTGGTGCTGGCATCGGGCTCGCCACGCAGGCGCGAGCTGCTTGCACATTTCGGCCTCCCCTTCGCGGTGGTGCCCTCCGGCGCTGATGAAACGGCAGCGGGCACAGGCCTTACGCAGGTGGCTGAGCTGGCGCGGCGCAAGGGCGCGGACGTGTTCGCGCGCCACGGGGCGCTGCCGGTGCTCTCCGCCGATACGCTGGTGTGCCTGGACGATCAGGTGCTGGGCAAGCCGCTGGATGCGGCAGACGCGTGTCGCATGCTGCGCGCGCTCGCCGGTCGCTGGCATTCGGTGCACACGGGCATCTGTCTGCACCTGCCGGGCGGCGCGGTGCTGGAGCGGGTCGAGAGCACGCGGGTGCGCTTTACCACGCTCAGCGATGCGGCCATCGCGCGCTATGTAGCCACGGGCGAGCCGATGGACAAGGCCGGCGCGTATGCCATTCAGGAGATCGGCGGCATTTTTGTGGAGCGCATCGAGGGCAGCCCCTCCAACGTGATCGGCCTGCCGCTGGCCGCCGTGGCCGCGCTGCTTACGGCGGCAGGGCTTTTACAGGGCGAGTGAGCAATACAGGGGCCGCCTCCGGCCGCCCTTTGAACATAAAGAACGGATGTGTGGTAAATGGCCTTCGTAGCGCATGATCTGGGCATTGATCTGGGCACCAGCAATACGCTCGTATATGTCAAAGGCAAGGGCATCGTGGTCAGCGAGCCGACCATCGTGGTGGTGGAGAGCT
>CAZOZO010000022.1:27593-49843 GCA_964584315.1 uncultured Oscillospiraceae bacterium | reverse complement strand
TGAACTTTTTGATCTCCATGGGCATGGAAAACAAGATGAGCTTTGACATCATGGAAAGCGTACGCAAGGGCAAGGGCCTAAAGCCGGAGTGGGAGCAGGCTATGCAAAGCCACGCCGTGCCGCAGTGGGCCATTGACAGCTGCAAAAAAATCAAGTACATGTTCCCCCGCGGGCACGCCGTGGCGTATGTGACCATGGGGCTGCGCGTGGCGTGGTACAAGGTGTACCGGCCGCTGGCCTACTACGCGGCGTATTTCACCATCCGCGCGGACGGGTTTGACGCGGGCACGATGATCCTTTCCGGCGCGACCCTGCGCGACCGCCTGCGGGACTACGACGTGCGCGACGAGAAGCTGAACCAGAAGGAAAAGCTGGAGCAAAACGCCCTGCACATGATTTTGGAAATGCAGGAGCGCGGCATACGGCTGTTGCCTGTGGACTTGTACAAGAGCGACAAGAAGAAGTTTTTGCCGGAGGGCAAGGATTTAAGATGTCCGTTTTTGTCCATCAACGGTTTCCCCGAAGCCGCGGCGGATGGGATCATTGAGGCAAGAGGAACGGCGTTTTTGAGCGTGGAGGATTTGAAAAGCAGGGGGAAGATTGGCGTCGCGGCGGTGGAGCAGCTTAAGGCGCAAGGCGCGCTGGAGGGGCTGGCGGAGACGAGTCAGGTGAGCTGGTTTGGGTTGATGAATATTGAAATATAAAATAATCACTCTTGATGCCCATGACCACCGAATTGTATTCTGATGATTTCGAGCAAATCTCTAACGTCTTCATAACATTTAAACCAGTTACCAGTATCCAGACGAGTAATGAGATTTATGATTTCAAAGACACGTTTATCCTTAACAAATGCAGGGGTAAAGTCAAATCGGTCTTTGTTTTTTTCGTAAGTAATCCTTTCATTGTAAATCTCCTTACGCGTGAAAACGTATGTTTGTATGCCCAGTTTTTTTGCAAGGTAAAACTCCATAAGGCTTATCGATGGGATATCGATTTTGGAGTTAAGCTGTGTAATTTCGTTTGCAATTTGGGTATACTTTGAACCTTTATATTCACAACCATATCTCTCCCCAATTACAAATATTAGTTGTGAACAACGTGAGACATTGTCGAGACAATAGTCATAAGAACTTATATCGGAATCCGGTAAAAGAAATGAATTCTTTTCACTCATAACAACGTGATAATCATACCTGCCGAGTTCAGAATATATGAGCATCCTACAATCATGAAGATCATGACAAGTTGAGCTGAGAAAGATGCGTCGTCTATGTTCAAGATTTCTCGCATCCTCTTCATTACGCCGAATACGCCACACCATCTCATTGTCAATTGGTAAATCATCGCCCACTATAAACGACGTGCAGATATCAAATTTTAGATTATTATCATTGCGACATGCTTCAATCTTATTTGTTAACATGGGGTGTAAAAAGTACAAGTCTGAATTAGGCAGTCCATCTTCGGTAAGATTATGGATTATATTACCTGTTGACTTAAAATTTATCGTTGGCATTTCACCACCAATGTGATTACGGACAAGTTGTCCTAATAAACCCGCATTATATAGAGTACTAAACGGTTTAAAACAAGGACATGATAAACATTCTTTCTTGCATATATAATTAGGGTCGAGAGACTCATTAATTCGACAACATATATCCTTTGCATAGCACAATGTGAATACATTTGTATCGATAGTTCGCCATAGAAGATCCCATGCTTTTGGGTGCTGATCAAAAACGAATGGGCCGATCTCGCGCATATAGGATTGTAACAGCATTCTAGACTCGCCGTTTACAATTAGCCTTACTACTCTTTCCTTATTCTCATTCAACTTTATCTGGCTATAACACAACCTATAGCAAATGTGCATTATATCTCTTGGTCTTTTTAATGTGTGTCGATACATATACGGAAAGAAGGCTTCAAATACAGGCGATTGATCGACCTCAGTCACATAACCATGTCGTATCTTATTCAAACCAATAAATGCTTGTGCGGCGTCTTCATTTCGCAGATTTGGTATCACAAGCCACTTGTCATCTTCAATAGAGACGTAATGTTCAAACATTCCCTTTAAATCAAAGAAACTATAATCAAGGTCGACAATATAGCTGGCTACTTGTAAGTATATGTCTGTAATAGACATTGCATCGGAAAACACCTCGCTCCTAATACCAAAGTATACCTTAACATGAGGATTTTGGACGAGATGTTTATACGCGGCTTCAGCTAATGACAGCTGACCATAAATCCATAGGAGTTTGTTGTTAGGACCATGAGACATTGATGAAGAACCCAAAGAAATTTGGATTTGATCGCGTAGAGCTTGATCCGTTTTATCGATGAATAGATGTACGGGTTGTCGAATTGTCTTTACTATACTCATTAGTTCGGGAATGCTCTTCTGCGTATCCCTTACTAGTGATCTATCGCTGTTAACTAGATAATTCATCGCTTGACATGCACTGACGATTAATTCATTACTCATCATATTACGAAGCAGAGTATTATTTTGTATTAATTGTTGCCACTGATAATTAACTACGTTTGGTATGACTGCTTTAATAAGAGCAATACAAATTGATATTTGCCATAAATCCACCCAATTTGCATAATCGAGTAAGTACCGATACATCGAATCGCTTGGGATTATTCTTTCCATAATATCAAGCATCGAATCACGCGGCAGGCATATTACTCCAGATTTCTGTGATTCCATTCTTTTGCATTTCAGTAAAAAGGTCTTACCTAATCCTTTGGGGGCTTTAATTCCTAACTTATGATCGTTCATTATAAACGAGTCAACCACGTCGGTTCGATAGAGCAAATCTTTATTAAAATCGCTTCCCTGTAGTAAATCTGCGTCGACAATCCACTTACACATTTCATCCTCCGAAAATAGATAAATTTACTATTGATGGAATTATATACCATTCATTATGTGTGCGCAAGTGCTACTTGAAGAAGTTTTAGAATTGTATTGCATCTTTGTGCTATCCTGTGCTATACTTCTACCCGATTACGCACCTTTGTCGACCGTGCGTTTGTGCCTTTGTGCGCCCCGCGCACACGGGCGGCCGCACGGGTAGACGCAAAGGGTGGATAAAACAAGGAGGAGAACCAACCATGGCAGTTATCTCTATGAAACAGCTGCTGGAGGCCGGCGTACACTTCGGCCACCAGACCCGTCGCTGGAACCCCAAAATGGCGCAGTACATCTTTACCGAGCGCAACGGCATCTACATCATCGACCTGCAAAAGACCGTCCGCAAGGCGGACGAAGCCTACGCGTTCGTGCGCGACGTGGCCATGCAGGGCAAGAGCATCCTGTTTGTGGGCACCAAGAAGCAGGCGCAGGAGAGCATCGCCACCGAGGCGCAGCGCTGCAACATGTACTTTGTCAACAGCCGTTGGCTGGGCGGCATGCTCACCAACTTCCGCACCATCCGCACCCGTATCGACCGCCTGAACCAGATCGACAAGATGGAGCAGGTGGGCCAGCTGGCCGCCCTGCCCAAGAAGGAACAGATCAAGATCGGCCACGAGCGCGAAAAGCTGGAAGCCAACCTGGGCGGCATCCGCGAGATGAAGCGCCTGCCCGGCGCCCTGTTCGTGGTGGACCCCCGCAAGGAGCACATCGCCGTCAGCGAAGCGCGCACGCTGGGCATCCCGATCGTGGGCATCGTGGACACCAACTGCGACCCGGACGAGATCGACTACGTGATCCCCGGCAATGACGACGCCATCCGCGCGGTCAAGCTGATCGCCGGCAAGATGGCCGACGCCGTGCTCGAGGGCAAGCAGGGCCACCAGGACGCGCCCGACGAAGCCGAAGCCCCCGCGGCCGATAAGGACGAAGAGTAAAAAGTACGCGGGCGGGCAGCCAAATGCCGCTCGCCCCCGCGAAATGATAGCGGCGGCTGTTTACGCCGCCCACGCTTTGAGTGTAAGGAGAGATTCCTATGGCTGAAGTCACTTCCCAAATGGTAAAAGAGCTCCGCGAGATGACGCAGGCGGGCATGATGGATTGCAAAAAGGCGCTGATCGAAGCGCAGGGCGATATGGAAAAGGCCATCGAGTGGCTCCGTGAAAAGGGCCTCGCCGCCGCCGCCAAGAAGGCCGGGCGCATCGCCGCCGAAGGCATGGTCGCGGGCTACGTGGCCGAGGGCGCCAAGGTGGGCGTGATCGTCGAAGTCAACTGCGAGACCGACTTCGTCGCCAACACCGACAACTTCAAGGATTTCTGCAAAAAGATTTCCACCCACATCGCCGCCGCCGCCCCCCAGACCGTAGAAGAGCTGCTCACCCAGCCCTTCACCGGCGACACGAGCAAGACCATCACCGACCTGATCAGCGACGCGACCGTCGCCATCGGCGAAAAGATCAACGTGCGCCGCTTCGCCCGGTACGAGGCCACGGCGGGCGTGGTGGAGACGTACATCCACATGGGCGGCAAGATCGGCGTGCTACTGGAAGTGAACAACGACAAGCCCGAGACCTACGCGAGCGAGGCTTTCCGCACCTATTACCACGACCTGACCCTGCAAATCGCCGCGGCGCGCCCCACCAGCGTGACCAAGGCCGAAGTGCCCACCGACACCCTCGACAAGGAAAAGGAAATCCTGCGCGCGCAGGCGCTCAACGAGGGCAAGCCGGAGAAGATCGTGGACAAGATGGTCGAAGGCCGCATCGAGAAGTACTACAAGGAAGTGTGCCTTGTCGAGCAGCCCTTCGTGAAGGACCCGGACAAGACCATCACCCAGTACACGCAGGAAGTGGCCAAGGCGATCGGCGCGAACATCGCGCCCGTCAAATTCGAGCGCTTCGAGCGCGGCGAGGGCATCCAGAAGCGGCAGGAGAACCTGGCCGACGAGATCGCCCAGATGGCGAAGCAGTAAAAAACTTTCGCATGCGCACAGACCGGCGGCCCATTGGGCTGCCGGTCTTTTTTGTGTTCAAGGCATCGAACACGGGCGTTGACGGCACACCCGCGCAGGTATAAAATGGAAACATAAGGCATCGCACAACGAAATAAGGGAGGGGTTCGATGGAACATCTGTACATCGTGACCAGGAACGAAAACGGCGGCGTGGATGCCATCGGCGTTGCGGAGCGCGAGGCGGCGCACAGGCTGGGCCTTCGGCACGCCACCACCATCTGCGCGCTGGTCATCGCGGATGGGCCGGAGGCGGGCAAAATTCTTGTGCACGACCGATACTTCAAGCTGCTTGGCAAGGCGGAGGCCCGCGCGGCCAAAGACGCTGCCGCCGCCCATAAGGCGGAACAGTTGCGCGCGCATCCCCTGCGCAGCCTGAACCTGTTTGGCGGGCACCTGTCCGCGCCTGACACGCAGGCCGTGGGCGATGTGTGCCACACCATCGGTGAGGCGGAGATGCGAGCCTGCATGCTGCATGAGCTGGAGGAGGAGCTGGCCCTGCTGCCCGGCGCGGGCGACGCGGGGCAAAAAACCATCCACACGCGGCGCGCGGATGGGTCTTTGGAGGCGATGCGCGTCGAGCCCTACCCCATCGACGGGGCAAAGCTCGCCTGCCTGGGCTACGCGGAGTATACCTCGCCGTTTAATGAAGAGATATCCACGCTGTTCGCCATGCCTGTACCGGCGGCAGTGGCCGCGCGCCTCGTGGCCGCGGATAACTATTACGATGCGGGCGGCACGCTGGTGGATATCGCCCTGCCGCTTTGCACCCTGTCGCTGATGGAGGCGCTGGCCATGTATAGCGCGGGCCCCAAGCCGGATACGGAGCTTTGCGACGCCTTCACCCGACTGCTGCTGGAGGCGAACCGCGGCACGTGGGAACGGCTCAAGGCGTTCGTCGCACCGTATCAGCGCATCGGGGAATCGGCGCGGTGAGGCCGCGGGACGGACAGGGCGGGCAGCTGTGAGGCTGATGGGAACCGCTCCTGCGGTGCGCGCTCCGTTTCAGAGCAAATTCAAAATGGCACGGCCCCCTTTTGGGGCGGTGCCATTTGTGCGTCTGTCGGGAGGGCGCGCATGGCGCGACGCTTGCCCGCCCTGCTCAATCCACGGGGTCGAGCCGCCCGGTCTCCGGGTCCATCAGGTAGCCGGACACCGTGACGTCCGCGGGCACCAGCGGATGCTCGCGGATCATGCGCACGGATTCGCGCACCGAGGCTAGCGGGTCGTCAAACCCGCGCAGCCACTTTTGCGCGTCGATGCCGCAATAGGCGATAAAGTCGAGCGCCTCCTGCCGCACGCCGCGCGCTTTCATCTTTTCGATCAGCCGTTGCGGGTCGATGTTCTGCATGCCGCAGTCGTAGTGGCCGATCACCAGTATCTCGTTCACGCCCAGCTCATACACGGCCACCAGCAGGCTGCGTATCACGCTGCCGAAGGGGTGGGATATCACGCCACCCGCGTTTTTGATGATCTTGATATCCCCGTTGCGAAAGTTGAGCGCGGCGGGCAAAAGCTCGGTCAGCCGCGTGTCCATGCACGACAGGATGGCGATGTGCTTGTCCGGGTACTTGGTGGTCAAATAGGGCTCGTACTTTTTACCGGCGACAAACGCGTGGTTGAACTGCAAAACCTCGTCCCGTATGGACATAGACACACCTCCGCCTGGCCCTTTGGCAGGGCTTGCCCACGTGCCGCGCGACCGCGGCGGCGGGTCTTGCAGGCATTATAGCAGAAAAGGGTGCCCATGCCCAATGGCCGGTCTGGCATGGCGGCGGGGCGCGCTGCAAATGGCACGCATGCCCCACCGCGGGCAAACCCGGCGGCGCCAACTCACGCGACGTCAATGCTTGACAAGCATAAAGCAGCCATTGTACAATATTTTGTTTGGAACCCTAACCCACCTACCGAAGCGGAGGCACGCACTGAATGACGCAACTCCCCGTAACCGACGCATACCGGCAGCAGATCGACAAACGCCGCACATTCGCCATCATCAGCCACCCCGACGCGGGCAAGACCACGCTGACCGAGAAGCTGCTGCTCTACGGCGGGGCCATCCGGCAGGCGGGCAGCGTCAAGGCCCGCAAGGCCGAGCGCCACGCCACCAGCGACTGGATGGACATCGAAAAACAGCGCGGCATCAGCGTCACGTCCAGCGCCATGCAGTTTGAGTTCGACGGCTTCCGCATCAACATACTGGATACCCCGGGCCATCAGGATTTCAGCGAGGACACCTACCGCGTGCTGGTCGCGGCGGACGCGGCGGTCATGCTCATCGACGCGGCCAAGGGCGTGGAGGCGCAGACCATCAAGCTGTTCAAGGTGTGCCGGATGCGCGGCATCCCCATCTTCACCTTTGTCAACAAGATGGACCGCGCCGCCAAGGACCCCTTCGCGCTGATGGAGGAGATTGAGAACGTGCTGGGCATCCGCACCTGCCCGATGAACTGGCCCATCGGCGTGGACGGCGATTTTCAGGGCGTGTACATCCGGGATAGCGGCCTCATTAGCCTCTACAGCGGCGGCAACCACGGCGCAAGCATGGTTACCGAAACGCAGGTGGCGCTGGGCAGCCCCGAGGCGGACCGGCTGATCGCCGCGCACTACCTCAGCCGCCTGCGAAACGAGATCGAGCTGCTCGACGTGGCGGGCGACGGGTTTGACAAGCCCGCCGTGCTATCCGGCCAGCTCACGCCCATGTTCTTTGGCTCGGCGATCACCAACTTCGGCGTGGAGCCGTTTTTGGAAGCGTTTCTCACGATTACGCCCCCGCCGCTGCCCCGCGCCGCGGACATCGGCACCGTAACGCCGGACATGGAATTTTTCAGCGGTTTTGTGTTCAAGATTCAGGCGAACATGAACCCCGCGCACCGCGACCGGCTGGCCTTCATCCGCGTGGTGAGCGGCGAGTTCCGCAAGGACATGACCGTGTGGCTCAGCGGCGACGACAAGATGATCCAGCTCAAGCAGCCCCAGCAGTTCATGGCCAACGAGCGCGAGGCCGTGGAGACGGCCTACCCCGGCGATATCGTGGGCCTGTTCGACCCCGGGTTCTTCCACCTGGGCGACACGCTCTGCGGCGGGCCGAAACTGCGCTTCAGCGCCATTCCCATCTTCGCGCCGGAGCACTTCGCCCGCGTGCGGCCCGAGGACAGCATGAAGCGCAAGCAGTTCTTAAAGGGCCTCACCCAGCTGGCCGAGGAAGGCGCGATTCAGCTTTTCACCCGCACGGAAACAGGCTTTGAGGAGCTGCTGGTGGGCGTGGTGGGCATGCTGCAGTTTGAAGTGCTGGAGCACCGCCTGCGCAGCGAGTACGGCGTCTCCATGCTGATGGACAACATGCCCTTCCGCTTCGTGCGCTGGGTGGAAAAGGCCGCGCAGCCCGTGGATAAGCTCAAGCTGACCTCCACCAGCGGCCGCGCCAAGGACGGCGACGGGCGCGACGTGCTGCTATTTGAAAACGAGTGGAGCATCCGGCTGGCGACCGAGAACAACGCGGGGCTTTCGCTGGCGGAGACGGCGAGCCGCGTTACCTACGAGTGACGGCGCGTCCGCGCCTTTGGGAGGGCGGACTGAGGTCCCCCTCCCAACCACCCCCTGCGTCGGCCAAGGCCTCCTTTGTGAGGGCGGACTGCGGTCCCCCTCCCAACCACCCCCTTGGGGAGTCGGGTTGGGTGCTGATGCTTGGTTGGCGGAAGGCGGCGCTCGCGGCATAGCGCCTGCGGCGCTGTTCGCTCGCTGTGGGTGGGGTGGCGCTCCGTTGACCATGTGGGCGCACTGACTATAAGCTTTCAATTTTCTTCTTTGATCCTCCCCCTAAACAGAAAGGAAGTACTGAATACATGCTTCGTACCGATATCCGCAACATTGCCATCATCGCCCACGTTGACCACGGCAAGACCACCCTCGTGGACGAGATGCTCAAACAGGGCGGCGTATACCGCGAAAACCAGCAGGTGGCCGAGCGCGTCATGGACTCAAACGACATCGAGCGCGAGCGCGGCATCACCATTCTGGCGAAGAACACCGCCGTGCATTACGCGGGCACCAAGATTAACATTGTCGATACGCCCGGCCACGCCGATTTCGGCGGCGAGGTGGAGCGCGTGCTCAAAATGGTGGACGGCGTGCTGCTGCTGGTGGACAGCTTCGAAGGCCCCATGCCGCAGACCCGCTTCGTGCTGCGCAAGGCGCTGGCGCTGAAGCTGCCGGTGATCGTCGTCGTCAACAAGGTGGACAGGCCCGACGCCCGCTGCGACGAGGTGGTGGACGAGGTGCTGGATCTGTTTATCGAGCTGGGCGCGGACGAAACGGCGCTCGACCGCCCGTTTGTGTTCGCCTCCGCGCGCTTTGGCACCGCCACGCTGGATACCAAGCAGGCGGGCACGGACCTGCGCCCCCTGTTTGAGACCATTCTGACCCACATCCCCGCGCCGGTGGGCGAGATGGACGCGCCTGCGCAGGTGCTGATCTCCACCATCGACTACAACGAATACGTGGGCCGCATCGGCATCGGCCGCATCGCACGGGGCACTCTGTCCACCGGCATGAGCGTGGTCAAGACCAACTTTGACACCGGCGTTACCAGCCAGCCCCTGCGCCTGACAAGCTTGTATACCTTCGACGGCCTCAAGCGCCAGCCCGCCGAGAGCGCCTCCATGGGCGACATCGTGGCCATGAGCGGGCTGGAGGATATCGGCATCGGCGACACCGTGTGCGACCCCACCGCCGTGGAGGCGCTGCCGTTTGTCAGCATCACCGAGCCTACCGTCGTCATGACCTTCAGCGTCAACAACAGCCCGTTCGCGGGGCGCGAGGGCCAGTATGTGACCAGCCGCCACCTGCGCGCCCGCCTGTTTAAGGAGCTGCAGACCGACGTGAGCCTGCGCGTGAATGAGACCGACAGCCCCGACGCCTTCGAGGTGCGCGGCCGCGGCGAACTGCACCTGAGCATCCTGATTGAGAACATGCGGCGGCAGGGCTACGAGTTTCAGGTGAGCAAGCCGCAGGTGATCTACAAAGAGCTGGACGGCAAGAAGTGCGAGCCGATTGAGCGCATGGTGGCCGACGTGCCGCAGGCCTACGCCGGGGCCGTGATTGAGAAGATCGGCCGCCGCCGCGGCGTGCTGGAGTCCATGCACGGGCTGGAGCGGGTGCGCCTGGAGTTTTTGATTCCCTCGCGCGGGCTGTTTGGCTACCGCAGCGAGTTTATGACCGACACGCGCGGCGAGGGCATCATGAGCAGCGTGTTTGAGAAGTACGAGCCGGTCAAAGGCGAGATACCCCACCGCAACGTGGGCGCGCTGGTGTGCTTTGAAGCCGGCGAGGCCACCAGCTACGGCCTGTTTAACACGCAGGAGCGCGGCACCCTGTTCATCACCCCGCAGACGCAGGTCTACAAGGGCATGATCTGCGGGCAGAACGCAAGGCCGGACGATTTGGTCGTGAACGTGTGCAAGCAAAAGCACGTGACCAACATGCGCAACGCCAGCGCCAGCGAGGACAGCCTGAAGCTCGTGAGCGTGCACCCCATGACGCTGGAGGAGTGCCTGGAGTTTATCGACGACGACGAACTGCTGGAGGTGACCCCCCAGAGCCTGCGCATGCGCAAGCGCGAGTTGAGCCATCAGGATCGCGCCCGCGCCGCCAGCCGCGCCAAAGCGGATTGACACGGTTTCAAAACCTTGATGCTTTCAGCTCGCAGCGTTTTGACCGCTGCCTTTGCCGCGAAGTCTCCGCGCAGCGCCGCTGCGCCGTAGCGTATCGCCAAAGAGCAAAGCAAGCGAGACCTTTGACGTATCAGGGATTGGAAACCGTATGACCTGCAGGGTTTCGCCTTTCACCCGCGTTGCATGAAGGATGGGCGGCGGGCGCACCCGACGGAGCGCTTCGTTCTCCCTGCCGCGTGACGGATGGGGGGCGGCAGCCGTCGCTTGCCGCAGTCCGGTCATTCCACCCTCGTAATGCGCCCGCCAAGCGTGGCAATGCTCCCTTATCCATCGCTGCCCAGTACCCACCGCTTCGCATGTCACGATCCCGCCTGAAAGCAAAGGAGGTACCCCTATGAAGCAAGCGATCCGCCGCGCGCTCACGCTGGTGCTCGCGCTATGCCTGGCCGCGCTTCCCGCCCTTTCCACCGCGGACACCTACCTGCCCGACGGCGAGGTGACCCATGTGGAGTTCACCCTCGGCGCCGCCGTGCACCCGGACGGCTTCCCCGCTACGCAGGCGCACCCGGCCGATTGGGCTGCCTTCCTGCAAAAGCTGGATATCAAGGGTTCGATGGACGCGCTGGCGCTGCTGAACCCGCAGAGCCGCGTGTACATGAAGGGCGCGCTGCGCCTCAGCGGCGTGGAGCAGATCCCCTTCACTTACGACGGCTACCACAGCTACCGCTACTTCACCTCCCCCGCGCTGGGCAACGAGGTGTTTTTCTTCCAGATGCATAACTTTCTGGAGTTCATGCTCAAGCCCTATTACTACATGGAGTTGCCCACGCAGTACCTCGGGCTTTTGATGTACCCTGAGGCCGCCTATTACATCGGCGACAGCTTCTTTACCCCCGTACGCGACACGCTGGCCGCCGCTAAACAGGATGCCGCGGACAGCGCCGCCGCCGCGCGCGAGGCGCTGCTCGCCTCGATCGCGGATGCGCAGGCGACGGTCTCCGCCGACCTGAGCAGTGCGAAAGCCCGCCTTGCGGAGCTGGATGCGGCGCTTGCCGCCCTGGCCGCCGCTACCGCCGTACCGGAGGCGACCCCTGCGCCCACCGCCGTGCCCGAGCCGGTCGTGGCCGAGGTGGCGACCGCCGCGCCGGACGCAGCCGCGGCCGATGCCGCCGCTACCCCGGAGGTGACCGCCACGCCCGTGGCGACCGCCGCCCCCACCGATACCCCCGCGCCCACCGAGAACCCGGCTGTGCCCCTGCAGGCCGAGCGCGACGCGCTTGCCCAGCGCATCGCCGCGTTGGCCGACGCGCTGGCCGTGCTGGACGATGCCGTTGCCAACGGCGACAGCATGAGCGACGGCGAGCTGCAAAGCGTGCTGACTGCGACCGGTTTCGCTACCGATGTGGGCGACGACGCCTACGCGAACGAAGCGGAGCTGGAGGCGGACGGTGCCGCGATGGACGTGCCCGAGGGCGCGACGGTCTACACCGTGCCCTACGAGCGCCTCTATGAGCTGTGCGAAACGCTCGACAACGTGACCAATGACGACCCCGATCTGGAGCGCGTCTACTTCTTCTTTACCTGCCTGCTGGCGGAGAACCTCTCCAGCGACATGGTGGTGGACACCCTCGGCCGCCTGGAGGACACGCTGGACTACCTTGACCCCGACCAGACCGGCATGACCGTGGTGGAAACGGCCGCGGGCATGACCTGCTCCTTCGGCGATACGGAGGTGTTCCGCCTGAGCACGGAGGGCGGCGCGACCGACTTTGCCCTGACCCTGCCCACCGCGGATGAGTACGACATCGACCTGTCGTGGCGCTACGCGCCGGGCGAGACGGGTGCGGCGCTGGCCTCCAAAGCCGCCATCGTGATGGACGGGGAGGATTCCGTTGCCCTGACCCTGACGGGCGAAGGCCTGCCGCGCGAGGGCGATGTGAGCGGCAAGGGGCAGGTGAGCCTCGCGGTGTCCGGCTCGAGCGTAGAAAACGCGCCGCAGCCGATCACCTTTGCCTTTGACTGGGCGCGCACCGCCAAGGAGAAGCCCTACACGCTGGGGCTGACCCTTAGCTGGCTGAACCCCTACACGGCCAAGCCTGCCGTGTCGCTTGACTTCAACGGCACGTTCACCACGGTGGATCGCAGCGTGTTCGTGGAGGGGCAATACCCGCAGAACGACTTCTTCAACCTGAACGAGACGTTCCTCAACGATTATAAGGATCGCCTGCTCAAACCCCTGCTGCTCAAGCTGGCGCCCATCCTGCTGGAGACCCCCGCAGGCGTCATCAACGACCTGTACACCTTTGCGACGCAGAACGACATCCTCGTGTCCCTCGTCGAATAGCAGGCGGCCACGGCCTCCCGTCCCCGCGGGGCTTGGGTTTTTACCCAGGCCTCGTGGCTTATTCTCCGACATCTGGCCCCGTCACTCTCCACGCCCCGCCAGCGAGGTTTGATGGAGGAACCCATTCTGCTGGCACACCGCGTCCCGCGCCCACAGGCGCGGGCTGGGGAAAGGTTGGGGAAGGGAACACCCTTCCCCAAAGGGCGCGTAATGCGCCCGCTTGCCGTTTGCGGGCTTTTGCGTTATACTGATGCCATTGGCGAGGAGGTGGGGGCTATGCCGGACGCGCCGCTTGAAAAGAAGAGCCAGAGCCCGCTATACCAGCAGCTGATGCGCAGGCTGCAAAACGACGTCGCCGCGGGCGTATACCCCGCGGGCGGCCGCATACCCAGCGAGCAGGTGCTCTGCGACACCTACGGCGTCAGCCGCGTTACGGTGCGCAAGGCAATGCTCGATTTGGTGCAGGAGGGGCTGCTGGTGCGCAGGCAGGGCAAGGGCACCTTTGTAGCCGATGCGCGCCTGAAGCGCGACCTGGCGCACATCACCAGCTTTTCGGACGCATGCGCGGGCATGGGCCGCACCGCCACCAGCAAGGTGGTGGAACTGCGCCGCGAGGCGGCCCGCCCCGAGGACGTGGAGCGCCTGCACATGCCCGAGGGCGCCGAGGTGCTGGAGCTGTGTCGCCTGCGCCTGTGCGACGACGAGCCTGTGATGCTGGAGTACAACCGCTTTTCCGGCGAGCTTTCGTTCCTTGAAAAGGAAAGCCTCGCGGGCAGCCTTTACGACCTGCTGCGCGCGCACGGGTACATCCCCACGCGCGCCACGCACGATATCTCGCTGGGGCACGCCACCCCCGCCGTGAGCCGCCTGCTGGGCACCCAAAGCGGCGAGGCGCTCATGCTGCTGGACGAGACCGTGTACGACCAGCAGAACCGCCCCCTGCACCTGAGCCGTCAGTGGATACGCGGCGATAAGTTCACCTTCCGCATCTGACAGGCGCTCCTCACCTGCCCGACCGCGCTTTTGAAGCGACAGAAAGAAGAGATACCGCTGGAAACGTCAAAATTCGCCCTGTTTGTCGATCTGGAAAACTGCGGCGCCAAGGTGGGCACGCTGCTGAGCGTGCTGGAAAAGGTCAAGATCCGCGGCGATGTGCTGCTGGGCAAGGTATACGGCTATACCGACCAGTACAGCGACCTCAAGGAAGTGCTGCTGAGCAACACCTTCACCGTGGTGCCCAGCCTGCGCTACGGCATCAGCCAGAAAAACAACGCCGATATCCTGCTGGTGATCGACGCGCTGGAGGTGGCCTACACCAACCCGCTCATCAACAGCTTTTGCATCGTGAGCGGCGACAGCGACTATGTGCCGCTGGTAGGCAGGCTCAAGAGCATGGGCAAGTTTGTGCTGGGCATCAGCCGCAGCGAGGCCGCCAGCAATATTTTCATCAACGCCTGCAACGAGTTTCAGTTTTTGGAAAACGTGGGCGGGCACATCCGGGGCAAGCCCGAGGACAAGAAAAAGTCGGCTTCCGCCGACAAGGAGCCGCTGGACGAGCAGGAGCTCAACAAGCTGATCGAGAGCGTTTTGAGCGAGCAGACCGACCAGGACGAGCTCTACGCCAGCGAGCTCAAGGGCATTCTGTTGCGCCTGCGGCCGGATTTCAACGAGCGCGCCTACGGCTGCGCCACGTTCTTGAAGCTTTTGGACAAGCTGGCTCACAAGTACGGCAATCTGCGCATCCGCAACGATAATTTTAACGTGATGGTGTCCGTCGGTCAGCCGCCCAAGGAGACGGTCGTGCAGCTGACCAAGGACAACTGGCGCGACGCGTTCCGCGACCAGCTCCAGCGCTACAAGGACGGCGGGTTTGACCGCATCAACCCCAGCATTCTGAAAGCGGACATCCAAGCCTCCTACCCGGATTTTAGCGAGCGTGCGCTGGGCTTCAAGCGCTTCAGCGACGTGCTCAAGACGCTGGAGAAGGATAAGCTGCTCGAGGTGGAGATGGACGAGCAGAAGACGATGCTGATCAAGGTACCCTGAGCGCGCGCATAACGCGCACTTTGGGGAAGGGCGTTCCCTTCCCCAACCTTTCCCCAGCCCGCGCCTGCGGGCGCGGGACGGGCGCTCGCCGGGGCTCGCTTTGGGAGGGCGGACGCGCTCGCCAGGGCTCGCTTTGGGAGGGCGGACTGAGGTCCCCCTCCCAACCACCCCCTTGGGGGTTGGGACGGGCGGGGCGTTCGCCGGGGCTTGCTTACCACCCCCTTGGGGTCTGGGACGGCGGGATGGTGTAAATCCCGGCCTTTTCCTTGGCTCGCGCCTTCGGGCGAGGGGGTGCGTGGTGGGCTGTGCTATCATGGTATTGTTTTAAGGTTTGGAGGTTTCTATGCCGAGTGATTTTGCGCGCGTGGCTGCGGCCAGCGTGCGGGTGCATCTGGGCGACGTGGAAAAGAACACCGCCGAGATTTTGACGCGCATGCGGGAGATGGAAGCGCAGGGCGTGGAGCTTTGCGTGTTTCCCGAGCTGTGCGTGACGGGTTACACCATGGGCGACCTGCTGGCGCACGAGCCGCTGCAAAAGGCGGCGTTTGACGCCATGCTGCGCATCGCCGGCGAAACGGGCGATATGGCCGTGGTCGTGGGGCTGCCCATCCGGCAGGACGGCAGGCTGTACAACTGCGCGGCGGTGCTGCAGGGCGGTATCGTGCGGGGCGTGGTGCCCAAGGTGTTTCTGCCCAACGGCAATGAGTTTTATGAAACGCGATGGTTTGTCAGCGGCGCGCAGGCGGATTCGACCCTGCGCGCGGCGGGCTGCCCGTTTGCGCCGCATCTGCTGTTTGACACGGGGTCGTTCGCCTTTGCGGTGGAAATCTGCGAGGACGTGTGGGTGCCCATGCCGCCCAGCAGCCGCTATGCCATGGAGGGCGCGGAGATCATCGTAAACCCCAGCGCGAGCGACGCGCTGGTCAGCAAGCACGCCTACCGGCGCGAGATGCTCAGGCAGCAGAGCGGCCGCCTGTACGCGGGCTACGCCTACGCGGGCACGGGATACGGCGAGAGCACCAGCGACCTTGCGTTTTGCGGCTACACGGGCGTGTATGAGAACGGCCGCGTGCTGGCCGAGGGCAAGCGCTTCCAGCTGGCGGGCGACAGCGCCGTCGCGGATATCGACCTGCAACGCCTGCGCTACCAGCGCCAGCGCAACGGCAGCTTCAACCAGAAGGGCCGCACCGAGCCCGCCATGATCCGCGTGACGCTTGACGCGGCGGACAAGCCGGAAAAGCAAACGCTGCTGCGCAAGCTTGAGCCGCTGCCCTTCGTGCCCGGCGGCGCGCAGGGCGAGGAAAACATGGAGGAGATCGTGCGCATCCAGTGCCTCGCGCTGGCGACGAGGCTTGATGCCATCGGCTGCCGCACGGCGGTTATCGGCGTGTCCGGCGGGCTGGACAGCACGCTGGCGCTGCTGGTTGGCGCGCGGGCGTTTGACCTGCTGGGGCTGCCGCGCGCGGGGCTGACCGCCGTTACCATGCCGGGCATGGGCACGGGCGTGCGCACCAAGACCAATGCCGACCGGCTGATGGCCGCCCTCGGCGTAACGGCGCGGGAGATTGCCATTGGCGCGGCGGTCAGGCAGCACTTCCAGGACATCGGCCATGACGAAAACGACCACAGCGTGGTGTATGAGAACAGCCAGGCCCGCGAGCGCACGCAGATCCTCATGGACATCGCCAATCAGGTGGGCGGCATCGTGCTGGGCACGGGCGACATGAGCGAGGCGGCGCTGGGCTTCAGCACCTACAACGGCGACCACATGAGCATGTACAACGTAAACTGCTCCGTGCCCAAAACGCTGGTCAAGAGCCTCGTCAAATACCTGAGTGAGAAGGATTTCGGCGGCACGGTGCTCAGCGTGTGTCAGGATATCATCGACACGCCCATCAGCCCGGAGTTGCTGCCCGTTACGGCGGGCGAGCTGGCCCAGCGCACGGAGGAAATTTTGGGCGACTACGCCCTGCACGACTTTTTCCTCTACCACATGCTGGACAGCGGCTCCGGCCCGGACAGGCTCCGCCTGCTGGCCAAACAGGCCTTCGCGGGCGTGTATGACGAGGCGAAGATCACTGAGCAGCTTACGACCTTTATCCGGCGCTTCTTTGCCCAGCAGTACAAGCGCAATTGCGTGCCGGATGGCCCCAAGGTGGGCAGCATCAGCCTTTCGCCTCGCGGCGACTGGCGCATGCCCGCCGATATGAGCGGCGCGTTGTGGAAAAGCCTGCTCTAGCAGGCCGCCCCATTCGCAGAGGCATCCCCCGAACCACCGCCCGCGCGCGGCCACCGCATCCATTGAGGGAGGGATTACAGATGAGTGAAATCAGTTGCCCGCATTGCGGCAAAACCCTGGATATGAACGGCGGAGCGCAGTTTTGCCCCTACTGCGGCAAGGCGCTCAAGCAGGCCATCGCTGCGCCCGTGACCGACGAGGAGCGCGACATTCTCGCCAAAGTCGAGGCCATGAGCGATCCCGTGAAAAAGCACCGCACCCTGACCGATGCGCTGGCCAAGTATCCGCAGAGCCTGCCCATCGCGGAGGAGCTGCTGTTCCTGGGCCGCCTGTACGAGCGCGGCAGGGGCACGCTGGATTTCTCGGTCATCAAGTGCTACCTGCTGAACATCTACCTGGAGCCGGAGGCCATGGTCCCCGCCAAGGTGGAGGCGATGCGCCACGAGCTGTTCAACCACCCTGACCTGGACCGTTGCCTGGCCCTCGCGCCGGACAGGGAGGCGTTCCTCAAACACTACTTACACCGGCTGGGCTGCCAGTTCATCGACCTGTTCCTGCGCGGCAGCAGCCGCTACATGCGGCGCATCTTCGGCTTGGGGCTGGATAGCCGCGCGCCCAAGCTGCTGGCTTCGCCCACCGCGCGGATGCTCGCCGCCATGCGGGACGATACGGCACTGTCCACGGAACAGCGGGCGCTGCTCATGCAGGCGTTCTTCGACGCGTTCAGCTCGCAGCTCAGCGGCGACACGCAGTGGCTGCTGACCGAGATGGCCGCGCGCGGCGTGCGCCTGCCGTGACCCGCCGCGTGGCACGCCCGCGGCAAGCGGGGCTGAACGCCCGCCGCCCGCGCGCCGCCATACCCGCCAAGGAGGTACTCATTGCAAAACCGTGACGTGACCCCGGGCCGCAGGCCGCCGGAGGGGATGCCCTCGCAGGTGCCGCCCAGAAAGCCGCAGGCGCCCCCGCCCGCGCGCGACCAGCTGCCCGTGCAAAAAGCCATCACCGACGAGCCGGAGGCGTCGCCGCCCGCGAAGTGGAAAAAAATCGTAAAGCGCGTGCTGGCGGCCATCGGCCTCGTGCTGTCGCTTGCGCTGATCTACGTATTCCTGCTGATGGGCGAGCCCGGGGAGGACGACCAGCTGCAGCGGCAGACCGCCGCGCAGGAGGAGACCATCCGCGTGCCCATCGCGGCCGCGCAGGTGGATGGCACCGCCGACCTGAACCCGCTGGCGACCAACTTCGGGATGCCCGTGCTGGCGCTGAACGGCAGCCCGCTTACGCTTGCCAAAGCCACGCTGTTCGACACCGCCTACCGCGGCGGCTATGCGCGGCGGATGCAGCTCATCTACGCCTTCCCTACGGGCGAAACGCTTACCGTGGAGAGCATCAGGCCCACGGCGGCGGTATCGCTGCTGGGCGGCGAACGCTACAGCCTGCGCATGGACGGCCTGTATACCATCGCCGGTATGGACGCCGTGCGTGTGGATGGGCAGGAGACCGTCATGGTGCTGGCCCGCGGGCTGGAGGCGGCCTACGCCGTCGTGTGCCCCAAGGCGAAGGAAGGCGACCTGCCCGCCCTGCTCAAGCAGGCGACGCTCATGCAGCCGGGCAACCCGTAAGCAAAAAAGGATCGGGGCGGCATCGCGCCCCTCAAATGCATCGGTTCACAATTTGATATGCAATTGAAATAGGAGTCATTATGGAGCAAAATATACGCACGATGAAAACATCGGCGCTTCTTCGGCGATTCATGCCATACTACAAAAAGTACATCCCCATGCTGCTGTTCGACCTGTTTTGCGCGGGGCTGACCACCCTGTGCGATATCGCCCTGCCGCTGATCGTACGCAACATCACCGACCTGGCCGCCAATAATCTGGCCGCCCTGACCTTCCTCTACGTGATGCGCGTGGGGCTCCTGTACATGGCGCTGCGCCTGATCGACGCGGGCGCGGCCTATTACATGGGCGCCTACGGGCACATCATGGGCACCTACATCGAGCGCGACATGCGCGTGGATATGTTCCGCCACCTGCAAACGCTTGGCTTTGCGTATTACAGCACGGCCAAGGTGGGGCAGATCATGAGCCGCATCACGGGCGACCTGTTCGAGATCACGGAGTTTGCCCACCACTGCCCGGAGGAATTCTTCATCGCGATCATCAAGATCGTGGTCTCGTTCATCATCCTGTTCGGGGTCAACCCGCTGCTCACGCTCATCATCTTCGCGGTGCTGCCGGTCATGCTCATCTGCACCCGCATCTTCAACAAGATCATGCGCCGCGCCTTTCAGGAGCGCCGAAACCAGCTGGGCGAGATCAACGCGCAGGTGCAGGACAGCCTGCTGGGCATCCGCGTGGTCAAGAGCTTTGCGGGCGAGCACAGCGAGATGGAGAAGTTCGTGCGGGGCAACGAGACGTTTTTGCGCATCAACCGCAAGGCGTTCATGACCATGGCGGGCTTCCACACCACCACGCGCGTGTTCGACGGGCTGATGTACATCGTGGTGGTGGTGGCGGGCGCGCTGTTCCTGATGAAGGGGAGCATCACCCCGGGCGACTACATGGCCTACCTGCTCTACGTGTCCACGCTGCTGTCGACCATCCGCCGCATCGTGGAGTTTACGGAGCAGTTCCAGATGGGCATGACGGGCATCGAGCGCTTCTGCGTCATCATGGACGAAAAACCGGACATCACCGACGCGCCGGACGCGACCGAGCTTGCGAACGTCAGGGGCGACGTGACGTTCGACCATGTGAGCTTCCATTACAGCGATAACGAGCACACGGTGCTGGCGGATTTGAACCTGATGGTGCGGGCGGGCGAGCGCGTGGCGCTGGTGGGCCCCAGCGGCGGCGGCAAGACCACGCTGTGCAACCTGATCCCCCGGTTTTATGACGTGAGCGGCGGGCGAATCCTGATCGACGGGCAGGATATCACGACCCTCACGCAGAAGAGCCTGCGGGAGAACATCGGCATGGTGCAGCAGGATGTGTATATGTTCAGCGGCACTGTGTATGAGAACATTGAGTACGGCCTGCCCGGCGCCACGGAGGAACAGGTGATCCGCGCCGCGGAGCTGGCGGGGGCGGACACGTTCATCCGCGCGCTGCCGGAAGGCTACCGCACTTATGTGGGCGAGCGGGGCGTGAAGCTCTCCGGCGGGCAGAAGCAGCGCATCTCCATCGCGCGCGTGTTTCTGAAAAACCCGCCCATCCTGATACTCGACGAGGCCACCAGCGCGCTGGATAACGAGAGCGAGCGGCTGGTGCAGCGGTCGCTGGAGCAGCTGTCGGTCGGGCGCACGACGTTCACCATCGCGCACCGGCTGACCACCATCAAAAACGCCACCACCATCTGGGTGCTCACGGAAAACGGCGTGGAGGAGCAGGGCACCCATAAGCAGCTGATGGCCAGGGGCGGGCTGTATGCGCGCCTGTATGCCATGTATACGGAGGTAGACGGATGAACTTTGAACGGGTCGCCATGGAGGCGCTGCCGGAGGTGTGCGCGCTGTTCCAGGCCGCGGTAGCGGACATGCAGGCGCGCGGCCTCATGCAGTGGACGTGGGGCAAATACCCCCGCGAGGACATCTTGCGCGAGGATATCGAGCGGGGCCAGCTGTGGCGCGTGGATACGGACGAGGGCCTTGTGGCCGCGTTTGCCGTGGTGCGCGGGCAGGGCGAGGAGTATGCGGACGTGCCCTGGCGCTACGGGGTGAACCCCGTGTGCCTGCACCGCGTGGCGCTGATGCCGCAAAAGAGCGGCCGCGGCGTGGGCAAGGCCATCGTGGCCAATGCCAAGGATGTGGGGCGGCAGATGGGCTGCGACTGCTTCCGCGTGGATACGTACGGGCAGAACGCCCGCGCGCTGAAGCTGTTTCGCGATACCACCGAGCGGGAGGCGGGCACGTTCCGCTTCCCGCGCTTTACGGATGATTTTCACTGCTTTGAAAGCCCGCTGACCGAGGATTGCCCGCTGCTGCCGTTCCGCATGGCCCCCGCCTACCGCCACGGGGACATGACCCCGTGGGGCGGCGACGGCCTCAAAACGCTGTACGGCAAAGCGATACCCGACGCGCGCACGGGCGAGGCGCTGGAGATCAGCTGCATCAAGGGGCTGGAGAGTGTGGACGACACGGGCGAGACGCTGCCCGCCCTGATCGCCCGTTACGGCGCGCGCCTGACCGGCGTTGGGCACGAAAATCCGTTTCCGCTGCTACTCAAGCTGCTGGACGCGAAAAGCAGCCTGAGCGTGCAGGTGCATCCGAACGACGCCTACGCCATGGCGCACGAGGGCAAGCTGGGCAAGACCGAGGCATGGGTGATTTTGCACGCGGAAGCGGGCGCGGAGCTGTGCTACGGCCTGCGGGCGGGCGTAACGCTGGCCATGCTGCGCGAGGCGCTTACGGGCGGGCAGGATGTGGCCCCGATGATCGCCACCACCAAGGTAACGGCGGGGGACGTGCTCTACATGCCCAGCGGCATGGTGCACGCCATCGGCGGGGGCATCACGCTGTACGAGATACAGCAGAGTAGCGACGTCACGTACCGGCTGTGGGATTACAACCGCACGAACGAAAAAGGCGAAAAGCGCGAGCTGCATGTGGAAAAATCGTTGGATGTGATCGACCCCGCGCTTATGGGGCAGCGCGCGAAACTGCCCGAGGCGGCGGAGGCGGGCGTGCACACTGTGCTGGATGTGGAGGCGTTCCGCTTGCAGTGCGCGTGTGTTAAGGGGGAGCTGGCGCTTGCGGCAAACCCGAAGAGCTTTACGATGTTCACCGCGCTTACGGAGCTGGCGCTGGTGTGGCCAAATGGGCAGCTTACGGTCAAGGCGGGCGGTAGCGCGCTAATCCCGGCGGCAGCGCCGGAGGTCATGGTAAAAGGGACGGGCAGAGCGCTGCTGGCCAGCGCGGGGGCATAAAAAATGGGATTTCCAAGGGGCGATGCCCCTTGGGCGGGGTTTGGGGCAGCGCCCCAAGACCCTCGCCGCCGCGAAAAA
>CAZOZO010000022.1:7636-27583 GCA_964584315.1 uncultured Oscillospiraceae bacterium | reverse complement strand
GGTGCTGGGTGGGGTGTTCAAACTACTTGGGGGCCCCGCGGGGGGGGGGGCGGGGGGGGGGGGGTGGGCCCCCCCCCCCCCCGCCCCCCCGCCGCAGCGAAAAAACGCAAGCCCGCAAACAGCGCCGCAGGCGCGCTTTTGCGGGCGACGGGAGCGGACAGGCAGGCTTTACAAGCGTTATTCCGTTTGCCCCGATGGCCTGTCTACGGCAAAACCAAACCCAAGCACGAAGCAGGGCGCGCCGCACGGTTGCGGCGCGCCCTGCTCGATTGCATTTTAGCGGTTGCCAAGCGGTTATTCCTAAGCATTGGTTGCGGTTGCCGCCGCGCCACATTGCGCCTGTGGCGCTCGTGGCGCTGGGGGCTTTTCGCTGCGGCGAGGGGCCTCCGGCGGGCAGGGATTTCATCCCTGCACCCTGACAAGGGCTTTCGCCCTTGACCCTTCTCCCCTTTTTATCCTTGCAGGCCCTGCTCCTGCCGCTCCATGTTCTCGATCACCACATCGTACACATCGCCCAGCCCCGCGCAGTACTCGATCACCTTCCACGGCGTATTGGTATGGAAATGCACCTTCACCAGGTCCTCATCCCCAACGGCCAGCAGGCAATCCCCTTCGATATTCGCGGTGATATAATCGCCGATCGCGTCCTCGCTCAGCCCATGGCCTTCCACCAGCAGTTGCGTATCGTACTTGAACTCCAGCACGGGCAGCTCCCCCTTTAAGCATCAAAATGTCGGCTTTGGTGGCCGCCCGCCCATGATAACCCATCCGCCGCCAAAACGCAACGCGCCCGCCCCGCGAAAGAAAACCTGCGGATAGCCCCCGAAATATTGACAGCCCCGTTTCGCTTCCGATATAATCAAGTATTGCGCCGCGCTTTGCCGCGCGCCGCCCTGCGACTGGGAAGCCCCACGATTGCCGATAGATGGAGGAGAGAAAACCATGAAGCCCACCACGTCCGCCGAACTGCGCTCGATGTTCCTCAAGTTTTTTCAGGACAAGGGACACGCCGTCATCTCCAGCGCCTCGCTGATCCCCGAAAACGACCCCACGGTGCTGTTTACCACCGCGGGTATGCACCCGCTGGTGCCGTACCTTTTGGGCGCCAAGCACCCCGCGGGCACGAGGCTGACCGACGTGCAGAAGTGCGTGCGCACCGGCGACATCGACGATGTGGGCGATTTCAGCCATCTCACCTTTTTTGAGATGCTGGGCAACTGGTCGCTGGGCGACTACTTCAAAAAAGAGATGATCCCCTGGAGCTGGGAGTTTCTGACCAGCCCCGAATACCTGGGCCTGCCCAAGGAGAAGCTGGCGTTTTCCGTGTTCGCGGGCGACGACGACTGCCCCCGCGACGAGGAGAGCGCCGGGCTGTGGCGCAGCTGCGGCGTGCCCGCCGAGCGCATTTTCTACCTGCCCAAGGAAAACAACTGGTGGGGCCCCGCCGGGCTCACCGGCCCCTGCGGGCCGGACAGCGAGATGTTCATCATCACCGACAAGGAGCCCTGCGGGCCGGACTGCTCGCCCGCCTGCTCCTGCGGGCGCTATCTGGAAATCTGGAACGACGTGTTCATGCAGTATAACAAAACGCAGGACGGCACTTTCGAGCCACTCAAGCACATGAACGTGGACACCGGCATGGGCCTTGAGCGCACCATCTGCGTGCTCACCGGCAAAAAGAGCGTCTACGAGACCGACCTGTTTGCAAACATTCTGGGCAAGATCGCCGAGCTTTCCGGCAAAACCTACGGCGAGAGCGCCGCTGTCACCAAGGCGTTCCGCATCGTGGGCGACCATATGCGCACCGCCACCTTCATCCTGGGGGACGACCGCGGCGTGAGCCCCAGTAACGTCGGGCAGGGCTACGTGCTGCGCCGCCTCATCCGCCGCGCGGTGCGCTACGGCATGGAGCTGGGCCTGCCGGAGGGCTTTACCGGCGAGATCGCCAAGGTGATCATCGCCCAGTACGAGAGCGTCTACCCGGAGCTGCGCCGCAACAGCGCCTTTGTGCTGGAGCAGCTCGCCCTGGAGGAAAGCCGCTTTGACAAGACCTTAAAGCAGGGCAACCACGAGTTTGAGAAGATCGTAAGCCGCCTGACCGGCAAGGAGATCGACGGCGAGAGCGCCTTCCACCTGTACGACACCTATGGTTTCCCCGTGGAGATGACGCTGGAGCTGGCCAAGGAAAAAGGCCTGACCGTAGACATGGCGGGCTATGAGGCGTGCTTCAAAAAGCATCAGGAAAACAGCCACGCGGGCGCGGACGCCGTGTTCAAGGGCGGTTTGGCCGACCACAGCGAGCAGACCGCGCGCCTGCACACCGCCACGCATCTTTTGCACGCCGCGCTGCGCAAGGTGCTGGGGCCGGAAGTGGCGCAGAAGGGCAGTAACATCACTGCGGAGCGCCTGCGCTTTGACTTCAGCTTCGGCCGCAAGATGACCCCGGAGGAGATCGCCGAGGTGCAGCGGCTGGTGAACGAATCCATCGCCGCCGCCGCGCCCATCACCTGCGAGGAGATGACCGTAGCCCAGGCCAAGGAGCGGGGCGCCATCGGCCTGTTTGAGAGCAAGTACGGCGAGATGGTCAAGATGTACACCATGGGCGAGTTCAGCAAGGAGATCTGCGGCGGCCCCCATGCCGAGAACACCGGCGAGCTGGTTTCCTTCACCATCCAGAAGGAAGAGAGCTCGTCCGCGGGCGTGCGGCGCATCAAGGCGGTCATCGGAGCGGGCGCATAACGCGCCCTTTGGGAATGGGGCTTCGTCCCCTGTCCCGTCAGTTTGATCGGCGCGCGGGGCGCTACCACGCCCCGCGCTTGTCAAACTTCCCATCTTCGGGTCGCTCGCCGCTTCGCGGCGTTGCCCACTGGGCAAACGCTTCCCTGCGATGCCAACCTCCCCCTGAGAACGACGGGGTTGATATCATCTCAGGTGCTTGAGCACTCGTGCCGCGCGAGATATAGCCGCGTCGCGGCTCAGACTGTTGATAAAGCCTATTTTCCCCAAAACGCCCTTTCTCAACGCCTTGATTCGTAAGGGTTTCTGATGGTTGATATCAGCGAAAACGGGGGTTTTCAGCTATCTGAGCCGCTTCGTGGCCGTTGTCACGCTGGCGCGGTTGGCGCTGTGGTGCGAGCGTGGGCTTACCCACAGTGGGCAAAGGGTTTCGCACGTTGCAACCCTGATGGGGCGTTGCTCTTGACCCAATCTTGGCATCTTGATTCCTTCTTTTCATTCGATCCCTTGCCGCGCGCACGACGCGCGGTTTTCCATGTGATGCCGCTAAATTGTTACAAGTTGCTTTCCTTGGGCACGGGATGGTGTAAACGGGCGACTTTCGTGCTATAATGGGCGCAGGAAAGGCGGCGAGGCACGGCATGGCAAAGAAGCGCGCACGTTTATGGCTGCTTGCGGCGGCGGGCGCGCTGGTCGTCGGGCTGGGCATTCTCTTCATGGTGCTGGCCGCGCCCAAAGGCGCGCTCACGCCGCCCGCGCCCTCGCAGGCGCTACTTCATGCCGCGCAGGGGCTGGACGATGTGCGCGTAGACGCTTCGTTTGACCCCGTGCGGCGCACCCTGACCGTATCGCAAACCATGACGCTGCAAAACCGCACCGGCGCTGCGCAGCGGCTGCTGATCCTGCGCGCGTGGGCGAACGCCTTCCAGAGCGAGGATCATTCGCCCATCGCTACCGATGAGCTGTACGACAGTTGCTACCCGAACGGGTTTTCCGCGGGCGGCGTGACCGTCAATAGCCTGACCGCCACGTTAGCGGGCGGCGACGCGCAGGCCGTGACCTATGTGGTGGGCGACGCGGCGCAGACGGTGCTGCGTGTTTCCCTGCCCGCGGACTGGCCCGCGGGCGGCATGCTCACCCTGGCTGCCTCTTATGAGGTGCTGATACCGCAGGCTGCGTACCGCTTTGGCGAAAACGGCGGCATCTGGGCGCTGGGCAATGTGTTTTTGACCCCCGCGCCGTATGTGGACGGTGCATACCGCACCGATGATTACTACCCCATCGGCGACCCGTTTTTGACCGAGTGCCGCAATTACGACGTAACGCTGACGCTGCCGGAGGGCTACAGCGCAGGCGGCAGCACCGCCGCGACGGTCGCCTCCGCTACCGATGGAACCGCCACGCTGCACATGAGCGCCCCCGCCGCGCGTGATTTTGCGCTGTGCCTCAGCCGCGACTATCAGCTGGTGCAGGGCATGGAGGGCGGCGTGCTGGTGAATGCCTACGCCAAAACAGGCGACGGCGCGCTTGCCATGCTGGACACGGCGCGCAAGGCGCTATCGGTGTATGGCGGGCTGTACGGCGCGTATCCCTACCCGGCCTTCACGCTCTGCGAAGTGGATTTTCCCTTCGGGGGCATGGAATACCCCGCCATGGTGATGATCGCCAGCGACGCGCTGGCAAAGGGCGGGGATGCGCTGGAGCAGCTGTTGGCGCACGAGGTGGCGCATCAGTGGTGGTATGCCGTCGTAGGCAGCGACCCCTTTTATGACGCTTGGCAGGACGAGGCCATGTGCGAGTATTCGCTGCTGTCCTACTGGGGCGCACGTTACGGGCAGGCCGCCCGCGAGGAGCTGCGCTACGCCCGCGCGGAAACCGCCATGCGCGTGACCATTCCGCAGGGGGTCACCCCCGGCAGCCCGCTGGATTACTTCGGCGATTTCAGCGAATACCAGGTGGTGGTCTACGGGCGCGGCGCGGCGGCACTGTGGGCGCTGGACACGGCCATGGGCGGAAAGCTGGATGCGTTTCTGAGGTACTACTATGAAACGTTCGCCTTCCGCATCGCCACCCGCGCGGATTTTGAGGCGCTGCTGCGCAGCTACACCGGCGAGGACTGGTCGCCCCTGCTGAGCGACTATCTGGACACGTACCTGAGCAACTGACGCAGGGGCTCCCGACGGAGCCAACCGTATAACCCGTGCGGGCCCGCTGCCCGCCTAGCGCGGCGAGGGGGAAACGGCGTCCCACCCGTTTCACACCGGCCCGCGCCACCCCTGCTTGCAAAGGCTTTGCGCAAGGATAACACCCGAATGGTCGGCGCGGCGCGCCTGCCATCACCATAGCACGAAAGGGAAGAAGCCCAATGCCAAACCATTACGCCCAGGACGTAGCCATCCTGATCCCCAGCTACCAGCCCAACGGGAAGCTGCCTCCCTACGTAAAAGCCCTCAAGGATGCGGGCTTTGCCAAGATCGTCGTGGTGGACGACGGCTCCGGCGAGGCCTATTCCACGATTTTTAACAGCCTGACCGCCGATGGCGGCGACACGGTGCATGTGATCCGCTACGAGCCCAACCACGGCAAGGGCTACGCGCTGCGCACGGGCATGCAGTACCTGCTGGATCAGTGCCCCGCCTGCGCCTTTGTGGTGACCGCCGACAGCGACGGCCAGCACACCGTGCCGGACAGCCTGCGCATGGCCGAGGCCATGCACACGGACGGCAGCGGCCTGCTGCTGGGCAGCCGCGATTTTTCGCTTGCGCACGTGCCGGCCAAGAGCCGCATGGGCAACCGTATCACCACGGCGGTGTTCCACGCGCTGTACGGCAAAAAGGTGGTCGACACGCAAACCGGCCTGCGCGCGTTCGGCCGTGAGCTGCTGCCGCGCTTTTTGCAGACCGGCGGCGACCGCTACGAGTATGAGATGAACCAGCTGATCGATTGCTCCATCGACCGAATCCCCATCCGCGCGCTGCCCATCGAGACCGTGTATGAGAACAACAACGAGGGCAGCCACTTTGACCCCGTGCGCGACAGCTGGCGCATCTACAAGGTCATCTTCACGCGGTTCTTCCACTTCATCGCCGCGTCCATGCTCAGCTTTCTGGTGGATTACGGCCTGTTCCTGCTGCTGAACAACGTGCTGCTTGCCCACACGCCCCAGCTGGAAGGGTACGTGAGCCTGCTGTTCTTCCGCGTGATCGCCCGCATTGGGCTGGCCGCGCTGCTGGCGCGCATCGTAAGTTCCGTGTTCAACTATTTCGTGAACCGCAAGTTCGTGTTTTCCAGCCGCGAAGGGTTCGTGAGCACGTTCCTTCGCTACGCGTGCACCGTGCTGGTGATCGTGGGGCTGTCCGCATGGCTGACCAGCAACCTGCACGTGTGGCTGGGCGTGAGCGACAACATTGTGAAAGTGCCTGTGGATATCTTGCTGTTTTTCCTGAGCTATTACATCCAGCGGCGCTGGGTGTTCGGCGGCAAAGCCGACCGCGATAAAGCCCTGAAAGAGGCCAAAGGATGAAAAAACTGCTCTGCCTGACCCTGTGCCTGTTGGCGCTTTTGCCTGTAACGGCACTGGCCGCCACCCTGCCGCTCGACTTTTCGCCCGCCCCCGTGCCAAACCCCGCGGCCTACCTGAGCGACCGCGAGTATCAGGACGCGACCCTGCATGTGACCATCGAGGACGTGACCCGCGACGACAGCGTGTACCACGTCGCCTATGTGACCATCGCGGACCCCA
Source organism: uncultured Oscillospiraceae bacterium (assembly GCA_964584315.1). Lineage (GTDB taxonomy): Bacteria > Bacillota > Clostridia > Christensenellales > Aristaeellaceae > CAXXOK01. The sequence goes on along the minus strand of CAZOZO010000022.1, from coordinate 21,105 downwards.
GCCAGCTGCGCACCGCTCTAAGCGGCGAGCCGGGCAGCAAGGTCAAGGCTGTGCCCAGCACCATCGCCAGCGCTTACAACGCCGTGCTGGCCGTCAATGGGGACAGCTACCTCTTCCGCGGCAAGGGCTACATCGTGCGGCAGGGGCAGGTGTTGCGCAAATCGGCCTCGACGGAGCTGGATATGCTCATCATCGACACGGCGGGCGATTTCCACGCCGTGCGCAAGCCCACCAAGGAGAGCGTGTCCAAGGCGCTCAAGACGTATGACATCGCGCAGTGCCTCGCTTTTGGCCCCGTGCTGGTGGAGGACGGCGTGGTGCAGACCGTGTACAACAACTACGGCTTTGCCGCGCAGGACAAAAGCCCCCGCACGGCTATCGGGCAGACCGGCCCGCTGAGCTACGCATTCGTCGTGGCGGACGGACGGCTGGAGAACAGCCGCGGCGTGACCCACAAGCAGCTGGCGGAGTTTATGGGCTCCATCGGCTGCACGGTGGCTTTCAACCTGGATGGCGGCGGCAGCAGCACCATGCTGTTTGGCGGCAAGGTGGTCAACACCTTGAGCGAGGGCAGCGAGCGCGACATCAGCGACATCCTCTACTTTGCCACGGGCGTGACCGGGCAGTAGACGGATTCATACGGTCGGGTTTTGGGTAAGCAGTTCCGGTGCGGCGGGCATGCCAATCCGCCGGGGTTCAAAAGGGGGTTGCAAGCATTGCTGAGGGCAAACATACGGCGCTGGCTGGCCGTGTGGCTCACGTGCCTCCTGCTGGGGGGCGCGGCCTGCGCCGAGGTGACTACCGATATCTCGCCCCTGCCGTGGGACATGAGCCCCGGCTACGAGGCCAACCCGGACGATTATTCCGCCGACGGGTTCTACGACGCGTCTCTGCGGGTGGAAATAAGCACCCAGCGCCGCGCGGACGCGGATTTTTACATCGCGCACATCAAGATCAAGCACGCAAGCCAGCTGCGCACGGGTGTTTCCAGCGCGCTGGGCGGCAAGACGGACAAGATCACTTCCATGGCGGAGGGCTTCCATGCCGTGCTGGCCATCAACGGCGACTATTTCAGCGACCGCGACGCGGGGCTTGTGATACGCCAGGGCGAGACCCTGCGCGAGACGACCAGCCCGCTGTATGATATGCTGCTGATCGACGCGCAGGGCAACTTCCACATCGTCAAGCGCGACAACCTCGAGATGCTCGACTTTTACCTCGCGGGTGCGCTGGACATCCGCAATGTGTTCAGCTTTGGGCCCGCGCTGGTGATCGACGGGGAGAAGCAGGAGATCCCCGAGAAGTACAGCTTTGCGCCCCACTACAAAAACCCCCGCGCGGCCATTGGGCAGGTGGGGGAGCTGGAGTACGTGTGCGTGGTGGTGGACGGCCGCAGCGACGAGAGCGCGGGCGTAACGCTGGAGACGCTCGCGGATGTGATGGCCCAGCTGGGCTGCACGCAGGCCTTCAACCTGGATGGGGGCAACAGCGCCACGCTGGTGCTGGGCGGGGTCATCTACAATGACAAATCGCCCGGCAATGAGCGCAGCGTGAGCGACATCATCTATTTTGCGACCACGGTGGACCCGATCAACTGGCAGTAACCGCAAGGGGCCGCGAGGCCAACGCAGGGGCCGGAACCGCGCGCGGCGATACGACCCCGTCATGGTGCGAACACAAAGCAGCGGAGGCGGGCCAACGCCCCCTCCGCTTTCATATCAGGTTATACGCGCATTGGGCATGCAAAACGGGACGCGGGCGCAGCAGCCCACCAGGCAGTGCAAACCGGCTTGCGCGTTGCTTTCAGTGCCCCCCCTGCGGGCATCCCTCCGTGCCGGAGCACCCGCCGCAACCCGCGCAGCCGTCCGCCACGGGCGCGCGCAGGGTCACGGGGTCGCCGTCGTCCATGGGCTGGAAGCCATAGCGCGCAAAGAAGGGCGCAAGGCCCTGCGGGCAAGCGAGCGTGAGGAAGCGAGCGCCGTGCGTGGCCGCCTTGTAGAGCAGCAGGCGCACCAGCAGGTCGCCGTAGCCCTTGTGGCGCTCGGCGGGCAGCACGCCAACATCGCCCGCTTGAAAGCCCCCGTCGGCCCACCACAGGCGCGCCGCGCCCACGGGCTGGCCGCCCTGGAACACCACTACCTGCTGGGCTACGTCGTCCAGCGCGTCGCGGCCCGCATCGAGCGCGGCCGCGCGCACCTTGAGTGGCACCGTTATATCCGCACCCTGTGGATACCATTTACCCTCGACCATCGAAACCCTCCCCACCGTGAAAGGAGCACCATGGAACAGCAACAGATCGAACGCATCAACGAGCTTGCGCGCCTGAGCCGCGAGCGGGAGCTGACCCCCGATGAGCAGGCAGAGCGCGCGGTGCTGCGCGGCAAGTACATCGCCGAGTACCGCAAGAGCATGGAGCAGACGCTGCAAAACGTGCGCATCCGCGAGAAGGACGGCACGCTGACCGAGCTGCGCCGGAAAGGCGAGCCGGAGGGCGACGCCTAGCGCCCGCTCGCGGGCCATATTTCCATAGCCCCTGCCGGACGGCAGGTTACGCCGCGCTCGCAACCGTATGGCATGCCTGTATCCCGAGGCGGACACGCGCGGCCGGTCGCGCGCCGCATTGCATGGCGCGGCGGCCCGCCGCCTGACAGCAAAGCCCCTCCCGCGCAGCCACAGGGCAGGGCGGCAGGGGCCGGTTACACGGCGAATGGACTCCAACAGATTCATCATACCATACCCGCGCGGGAAACACAATTGGAAAATCTTTTGGCAAAGGCTTGTCGATACCCCGCCTTTTGGGTATAATGAAGTCGAGCCAGAAGGGTAAGGCAAGGTAAACGATCCCACGCCGCACAGAGCGCCGGAAGACCGCAAGCTGTGTTGACACGGCGGTCACCGCGGGAGCGGAGTCCGGTTGCGAAGGCGGTGCGCCCGACGCAAAGGCCCATGCCGTGATTCCCCTTGGCACACGCCGGGCGGCGCGAAAGCGTTCAAACGAGATCAGAAAGCGGGGCGATTCCATTGTACAATGACGAAGACCAGGCTTTAGGTGGCATGACCGCAGAGGACATGGAAGACCAGGATATCATCGAAGGCGTCGATGAGGATGGTAACAAAGTTCTATTGGAGGTCGTTCGCTACTTCTTTTACAACGGTGAGGAATACGTTGTCTTGGGCGATGCCCAGCATGGCGACGACTGCGGCTGCCACTGCGACGAGTGCGGAGCGAGCTGCGAGACGGACGACGAAGATGATGACGAGACCGTCAATCTCTACATCATGAAGGTCGTACCCAGCGGCGAAGACGAGGATACCGAGGAATTCGTACCCGTCGAGGACGAAGACCTGCTCGAAAAGCTGATCGAGGTAGTCCAGACCGACTTTGAAAAGGAAGAGGAGCTTACGGACGAGGAGTGATCCGCGCCCGAACGAAGCGAACCATACCAACCCATGGCGGACCGGATTTTCGGCGGCGGTGCGCAAGGCGCCGCAGGGCCGTTACGATATCGGGTGTCTCAGGGTACCCAGTCGAGCAGGTCCCCTAATTGAATAACCACCGCATACCGGAGAGCGCATGTCGCCCTCCGGTTTTTACGTCGGCTCTGCGACGTCGGCTCTGCCTCCTTTGGGAAGGGGACGCGTCGGCTCTGCCTCCTTTGGGAGGGGGACTCTGTCCCCCTCCCAACCGCCCCCTGTGGCGCGGGTTGGCTGGATTCTTACTTCGTTTGTGCTGTGAAGCTCGCGCCATGCTGGTGCGCGGCTGTTCGCTCGCTTTGGAGGGCGCGCTGTGGCGCGGGGTGGATGATGGATGAGAAAACGCCAAGGGCGCTGCGGCGAGGAGATAAGGGACACAAAGAAGCACCCGCCGCGGTCAGGCGGCGGGCGCTGGGAGTTGATAGGGGGGAGGGTTACTGGCCCGCGGTTTCGGTCGCGGTCTCGCCCTGGAGGGACTCCATCGAGGGGATCAGGCCGGTGTACTCGATGGTCGCGGTCTTCTGCCACGCGTCCATGGCGGCGTTGTCGCGGTCGGTCTTCAGGCCCGCGCGGATGGTCTCCTTAAGGGTGTCGGTCAGCGCTACGGGGCCAGCGGGCACGTCGGCCATGTACTTGACGATGTGCACGCCGTAGTCGCTCACGTAGGGGGCGCTCACATCGCCGATGGCGCTCACGGAGAAGGCGGCCGCGACGAACTCCGGCACGAACGTGGTGGAGGCGAGGGAGACTTCATAGCCATTGGGATAGCTGCCGCCGGTCATGCCCGGGTCGGTGGCGGTGCCGTCCGCCTTGACGGCGTACTGGGCGATCAGAGCGTCAAAATCTTCGCCCGCAGCGATCTTCTGGTTGATCTCGTCGATCTTGGCCTGCACGGAGGCAAGGATGTCCGCCTTGGCGCTGTCCACATCGGCCTGGGTCACAGGCTCCTGCGTGGGCTCGGGCGTGATGGCGGGGTCGGGCGTATCGGTGGGGGCGACCGTCGCGGCGGCGGCATCGGTAGCGGCGGGCACTTCGGTGGCGGCGGCCGCCTCGGCCTCCGCGTCCATCTGCTCCTCAAGGCGCGCGGCCAGGTCGGTGTAGCGGTTCTTGAGCGTCTCGTCCACATCCAGCAGGATGTGCTTGATGTAGCGGTAGCCGGCGGGGTGGTACCACGGAAGCTCCGTCGCGTACTGGGCGTTGAAGAGCTGCACCTGCTGCTCGTAAGCGTCCACGTCGTTTTCATAGAGGAGCTTGTCGTTGGCTACGTTCTCGTCGTACTTGGCCTGCACCTCTTCGTCGGTCACAACGACATCCTTGGTGATGAAGGCGGTCACGCGGTCGTAGATGTCGCGCTCCAGATAGTCCGCGCGCACCTTGGCCTGGTCGTAGCCCAGGGTCAGGTAGTAGGCTTCGGCCTCTTTATAGGCGGCGGTCTTCTGCTCTTCGGTGGCGCCGTCGCTCAGCTTGCCGTTGCTCAGCACCCAGTTGTCCAGCGCGGTCTGCCAGTCGGTATCGGCCTTGGTCTCGATGGCGGCCTTCTCCTCGGCGGTGTACTGGTCAAGGCCGTTCTGCGCGGCGGTCTGGCTGCTCAGGGCCATGACGATGGCGGTCTCCATCGCGAAGGCGCGGTACATGTCCACCATGGTGGCGTCCGGCTCGCCATAGTAGTTGATCAGGCTCTGGTAATAGGGCTCCACTTCGCCCCAGGTAACGTCCTGCCCATTGGCGCGGGCAACCACGTCAGTGGCGGCAAGCTGCGGGGTCGCGACGGGCACCGCGGTTGCCTCGGGGACGGCGGTGGCGGTGGCTTCGGCCAGCGACAGAGCCGCGCCGGCCATCAGGCACAGGCTCAGCAAAAGGGCGATCGCTTTACGGAGGTTGTTCATTGGGTTGTGTCCTTTCCTTCCTGCGGTGCAGGATTTTTCGCTTGGGAAAACGGGAGCAGGGGCGCCGTGGGCCGCCCGCGCCTCGGATTGCGGCCGTTTGGGGCCGCGCTCGTTTTATTATGGCACAGCCCATCTGCCCGCGCAAGGGTTTTTGGCCGTGTTTGACGAATGTTGCAGTATGTTCAAATTTGCGTGCCGGATGGGAAAGCGGAGGCGACGGTATGCGGGTATTGATTCATAAAAAGGCAAGGCTTTTGTGCCTGATCGACGGGGAAAACGAGGTGCTGCGCGCGCGCGTGGCGCTGGGGCGGCAGCCCGTGGGCCCCAAGCGGCGCGAGGGCGACCTGAAAACGCCCGAGGGCGTGTACCAGATATGCCTGGCCAAGGAGTGCGGCAAGTACGGCCTGAGCCTGGGGCTCAATTACCCCAATGCCGAGGATGCGCGCATGGCCTACGCGGAGGGTATCATCGACAAGCTGACCCTGTGCGCCGTGGAGACGGCGGTGGCCGAGGGGCGCAGGCCGCCGTGGGGCTCGCCGCTGGGCGGCGAGATCCACCTGCACGAGGGGCAGGTGGATACAGACTGGACGGCGGGGTGCGTGGCGCTGCTGCCGCAGGACATGGCGATGCTGTACCAGTACCGCAGCGCGATCGAGGATGTGGAGATCAGGCCGTAAGCGGGGCAGCCATAGGAACAGCCAGGTTTGATGACGCAAAGAGGGCCGGAACGCAGCGTGCGCTCCGGCCCTCTTTTCTGGAACGGCGAAGGGGCTTACTCGTCCCCGTCCTCGTCGCCCTCTTCTTCCTCTTCCTCGTCTTCTTCATCCAGCTCGTCAAGGCATTTCTGCATGACTTCCTCGTACTCCGCCTCGTCCTCGATGGTGGCGTAGAGGTCGTCGCCGTTTTCGTCCTGCTCGATCTTGAGGATGATGGACTCGCCCTGCAAACAGTCCTCCATGTCCTGCTGGGCCTCCAGCAGGATGTAGGTGCTGCCCTTGTGGCTCAGGGTCTTGATGTGCTCAAAAGGCACGTCGTTGCCGTCCTCGTCCTGCAGGATCACGATGTGGTCGTCGTCCTCGTCCAGCGCGTCGCGCTTATCCATATCCGCCATATGTATTGCTCCTTTAAATAGCGCCCTTGGGCGCGTGTGTCATGCCTGGTCGGGCTCGCCCGCGGCAAGCCACTGGGTCAGGATCACGGTGGCGGCCAGCTTGTCCACATGCTGGCGGCGCTCCTCGCGCCGCACGCCGCCGCCCACTAGCACGCGCTCTGCGGTCACGGTGGTCATGCGCTCGTCCATGGTGCGGATGGTCAGGCCCTGCGCCGCCAGGATATCCGCAAAGGCGCGCACCTTGTGCGCCTGCGGGCCCTCGGTGCCGTCCATGTTCAGCGGCAGGCCAAGCACCACCTCGCGCGTATCGTACTGCTTGCACAGTTCAAGCACCCGGCGGCTGTCCGGCCCGTAGCCCACGCGGTGGATCACCTCCACCGGCTGGGCGATGATGCGGCCCTCGTCGCTCACGGCCACGCCGATGCGCACGTCGCCCACATCCAGCGCCAAAACGCGGCCCTTACCGGCCACGGTCAAGCCCCTGCAGGTATATGCGCACAAGCTCCTCGACGATCTCGTCGCGCTCCAGGCGGCAGATCATGCTGCGGGCCTGGTTGTAGCTGGTGATGTATGTCGGGTCGCCGGAGATGATGTACCCGACCAGCTGCGTGACCGGATCGTACCCCTTGGCCTGAAGCGCCCGGTACACATGCTCCAGAATGTCGCAGGCACGATTGTTACCCTCCACCACGGGGGAGAATTTGGTCGTCCCGTTCATCTCCGTAGCCACATGCTTCAACTCCCTCAAAGCGATTCACCTCATTATACACCATCGGCTGCCATTTTGAAAGGGGCAGGGCGGGCGGGCGCGCGATTTTGCCGATGTAACAAAACGCGGCGGGTTTGCCGGTTTCATCGTTTCCTCATCGTTTCCTCATCTGCCCGCGCTTGCCAACTCGCCCCGCGTTGGGGTATACTATTCGCACGCATATTTTTGACCATAGGAAGGGGACTGCGCCATGCCTTCGGATTTGGAAATCGCCCGCGCGGCAACGCTTCAGCCCATTGAGGACATCGCGGCCAAAGCGGGTTTCATGCCCGAGACCCTCTCGCCCTATGGACGTTACGTGGCTAAAATTAACCAGCGCGCCTACCGGGATATGCCCAAGCGCGCCAAGCTTGTGCTGGTGACCGCCGTCAACCCCACGCCCGCGGGCGAGGGCAAGACCACCGTGTCCGTCGCGCTGGCGGGGGGCATGACCGTAAGCGGCCGAAACGCCATGCTGGCCCTGCGCGAGCCTTCGCTGGGCCCGGTGTTTGGCATGAAGGGCGGCGCGACGGGCGGCGGCTATGCGCAGGTGGTGCCCATGGAGGGCATCAACCTGCATTTTACCGGCGATCTGCACGCCATCACCGCCGCCAACAACCTGCTCTGCGCCATGGTGGACAACCATATCCATCAGGGCAACGCGCTCTCCATCGACCCGCGCGAGGTGTGCTTCCGCCACTGCCTGGACGTGAACGACCGCCAGCTGCGGCAGATCGTGCAGGGCCTGGGCGGCAGCAAGAACGGCGCCCCCCGCGAGGACGGGTTTGACATCACCGCCGCCAGCGAGGTGATGGCCGTGTTCTGCCTCGCGTCGGACTTGCAGGATTTGAAAGCCCGCCTCGGCCGCATCGTGGTGGCCTACACCTACGCGGGCCAGCCCGTCACCTGCGCGCAGGTGGGCGCGGCGGGGGCCATGGCGGCGCTGCTGCGCGACGCGTTTGACCCAAACCTGGTGCAATCCCTCGACGGCACGCCCTGCCTGATGCACGGCGGGCCCTTTGCCAACATCGCGCACGGCTGCAACAGCGTGGCAGCAACCTCGCTTGCCCTGCGCATGGCCGATTATGTGGTCACCGAGGCAGGCTTCGGCGCCGATCTGGGCGCGGAAAAATTCCTCGATATCAAGTGCCGGATGAACGGCCTCTGGCCCAGCGCCATCGTGCTGGTAGCGACCCTTCGGGCGCTCAAGCACCACGGCGGCGCGGCCAAGGCTGCGCTGGCAAGCCCTGACATGGCCGCGCTGCAAGGCGGCATGGCCAACCTGCTCTCGCACGTGAGCAACATCCAAAGCGTATGGCAGACCCCCGTGGTGGTGGCGATCAACCGTTTCGCCACCGATACGGCGGAGGAGCTTGGCTTTGTGAAGGAGGCCCTCGCCCAGCGCGGCGTGGCCTGCGAGCTGTGCGATGGCTGGGCGCAGGGCGGGAAGGGGGCGATCCTTCTGGCAGACGCGGTCTGTCGTGCTGCGGACGGGAACGCGGCCCCCACGCCTCACTTTACCTATGAGGATACCGCCCCCCTCGCCCAGAAGATCGAGCAGGTCGCCCGGCGCGTGTACCACGCGGGCGCCGTCAGCTTCAGCGAGGACGCGCGCCGCGCGCTTGCCCGTTTCGAGAAAGACGGGTACGGCCACGTGCCCGTGTGCATCGCCAAAACCCAGTATTCCATGAGCGACGACCCCGCCCGCCTCGGCGCGCCGGAAGGCTTCACGCTCACCATCCGCTCGGCGCGGCTCAGCGCGGGCGCGGGGTTCGTGGTGGCGTTCGCGGGGGGCATCATCGCCATGCCGGGCCTGCCCAAGGCTCCGGCGGCGCTGACCATCGACGTGGACGAAAACGGCGATATCCTCGGCCTGTTCTAAATCAAATGAATATGTCTTGAGCCGCCCGTTTCAGGGGCGGCGGAAGGAGCAACCGATATGCAGAATTTACAGATCGAGCTTTTGCAGCTCTTGCAGCAGGATTGCCGTATGCCGCTGGAAAAGCTGGGCGTGATGCTGGGCCAGCCGATGGAGACCGTGGGCGCGATGATCGACGATCTGGAAAAGCGCGGTATCATCCTGCGGTACAGTCCCGTGATCAACTGGGACAAGACCGAGCGCGAGCGCGTGGAGGCCATGATCGAGGTGCGCGTGACCCCGCAGCGCGGCGAGGGCTTCGATGCCATCGCCAAGCGCATCTACCGCTTTGACGAGGTCAAGACCGTGTACCTGATGAGCGGCGCGTATGACCTGTTGCTGCTGGTGGAAGCCCATACCCTGAAAGAGCTGGGCTATTTCGTGAGCACCAAGCTGAGCGTGCTGGACACGGTGACCGGAACGGCCACACACTTCGTGCTCAAGCGCTACAAGAGCGACGGCGTGATCTTCGAGGGCGACGCGCAGGATAAGCGACTGGCGGTGAACCCGTAATGGAGTACAGCCGGTACTGGAACCCGGATGTCGCCGCCGTGCCCAAAAGCGGCATCCGCAAATTTTTCGACATCGTGCAAACCATGCCCGGCGCTATCTCGCTGGGTGTTGGCGAGCCGGATTTCGTGACCCCGTACCACATCCGCAACGCAGCCATCGACAGCCTGCTGGACGGGGAAACGCAGTACACCAGCAACTGGGGCAAGCTGAGCCTGCGCACCGAGATCGCGGGTTACCTGAAAACCCGCTACGGCCTTGGCTACAACCCGCAGACCGAGGTGCTGGTGACCGTGGGCGCCAGCGAGGGCATCGACCTGGCAATGCGCGCGCTGCTGCGCCCCGGCGATGAGGTGCTGGTGCCCGAGCCCAGCTACGTGAGCTACCGACCCAGCGTGATCTTCGGCGGCGGCGTGCCCGTGCCCATCAAGACCGAGGCGGAGCGCAACTTCGTGCTCACGCCGGAGGAGCTGGAGAGCGCCATCACCCCGCGCACGAAGGCGGTCATCCTGCCCTACCCCAACAACCCCACCGGGGCCATCATCGGGCGCGAGGCGCTGCAACGGCTGCGCGACGTGATCGTGCGCCACGACCTGATCGTGGTGACGGACGAGATCTACAGCGAGCTGACCTACGCGCCGGTGGGGCACGTGAGCATCGCAGCCCTGCCGGAGATGTGGGAGCGCACCATTTACCTGAACGGCTTCAGCAAGGCGTTTGCCATGACAGGCTGGCGCGTGGGTTATGTGTGCGCGCCCGCCCCGCTGATGGATGTGATGGTCAAGATACACCAGTACACCATTATGTGCGCAAGCACGCAGGGGCAGGTGGCCGCGGAGGAAGCCCTGCGGCAGGGCCGCGAGGACGGCTACGCCGACGTTTGCGAGATGCGCCAGAGCTATGACCACCGCCGCAGGCTGATGTTCAACGCCTTTTGCAAGATGGGGCTCGACTGCTTTGAGCCACTCGGCGCGTTCTACGTGTTCCCCAGCATCAAAAGCACCGGGCTTTCCAGCGAAGCCTTCTGCGAAAAGCTGCTCAAGGAGAAGGAAGTGGCCTGCGTGCCGGGCACGGCCTTCGGCGCGTGCGGCGAGGGGCACATCCGCTGCTGCTACGCTACGGCGCTTGACAAGCTGGATATCGCCCTCAGCCGCATCGCGGAGTTTGTAAGCACACTTTGACCCGCGGCGCGAGCCTGAACCTGTGCACCCTGATGAAGCGTCAGGGGCTCCGGAGACAAGGCCCGCAGGCGCGGCGGGGACAAAACACCCTGCCGCGCCGCCGCCCCGGCCGTGCGCTCTTTTCCGCGCGGCGCAAGGGGGAAGCGTTGGGCAGCCCCGCTCGTTATATGTTTGTGAGCGGGCAAGCGCCGCGCATCCGCCGCGACTTGTAAGGAGGCAATCCATGATTCGTAAAATCGTTGCACTGCTGTTGATCCTCTGCCTGAGCGTGCCCGCCTTCGCCCTCGCCACCGAGGACGAGGAGGACGTTTCCATCGCCGGCGTGCTGGACGGCACGGCGACCACGGCCGATACCGCCGTGGCCCAGACCGAGGCAACCGTGCCGGTGGACCCCGCCGCCCCCGTATACGAGGTGGACGGTTCCATCATCCTGAAGCTCACCTTCACGGGCGACTTCACCATCGGCGACAATTTGCAGAGCAAGGGCAAATCCATCTTTGAAAAAGAGCTGGAAAAGCAGAAGGGCGACCTGAACTTCCCCTTCCGCAACTTTAAGGATATCCTGCTGGCGGACGACCTGACCGTGATCAACTTTGAAGGCACCCTGACCACCGCGGGCCGCAACCAATCAAAGCTTGACAACCAGTTCCTCTTCCGCGCGGACCCCGCCTACGCCGCCATGCTCAGGCCCAACGGCGTGGAGTGCGTCTCGCTGGAGAACAACCACGTGCTGGATATGGGCGAGGATGGGCTGGCCGAGACAAAGCTGAACCTGCAAAACGCGGGCGTGAACTACTACTGCGAGGCCGAGCCGCTGATCTTTACCCTTAAGGGCGTCAAGATGGGCATGCTCGCCTACCAGACCTTTGACCAGTACGACAGGCTGTTCCCCAAGGTGCCGGAGGATATCAAGGCCCTCAAGGATCAGGGCTGCGAAGTGGTGATCGTGAGCTTCCACTGGGGCGCGGAGCTGGACTACGCCCCCAACGACAACCAGCAGAAGATGGGCAAGCTGGCCATCGACGCCGGCGCGGATCTGGTGGTGGGCCACCACAGTCACCGCATCAACCCCATCGAGGAGTACAACGGCAAGTACATCGTATACTCGCTGGGCAACTTCAGCTTTGCCGGCAACAGCAAGCCGGATGATATGAGCACCTTTGTGTTCCAGACCAAGATGCGCGTCAAGGACGGCGTGGCGACGAACGAAGGGTTCATCATCATCCCCGCGCGCATCTCCAGCAACGGCAAGTACAACGACTTTATCCCCACGCCCTATACCAAGCAGGAGAACATCGAAAGCGTGCTGAGCGTGCTGGGCAAGAACGGCAAAGCACTGCAAAACCCCGTGGCCGAGTATCCCCTCAAGTGGCCGGACGAGGAATGACCCCTACGACCTGATGAAAGTGAGCGATGACCGTGGCCTACTGTGCGTACTGCAAGGCGAGTATCTTAAACCGCAACCAGAAGTGCCCCAACTGCGGCAGTACGGTGTTCCGCACCGATGACGAGCCCGCCGCCCCCGTGTATGCGCAGAGCGAGCCCCGTGTGGTGCAGCAGCCCGTCTACATCGAAAAGCCCGTGTATGTGGAGCGCACCGTGTATGTGGAGCAGCCCGCCACGTTCACCTCCCGCAAGAGCTGGGTCGTGGCGCTGGTGCTGTGCATCCTGTTCGGCGCGGCGGGTTTCCACCGCTTCTACGTGGGCAAGGTGGGCTCGGGCCTGATGTTCCTGTTCACGGCAGGCTGGTTCGGCATTGGCTGGCTGGTCGATATCATCTCCATTCTGTCCGGCAATTTCCGCGATTCGTATGGGTTGCCGGTCAACCGTTAGGAGCGCGTCATGCCACATCTCTTTGGCGACAGCATTTACCTGCGCGACTATCACAGCGGCGACGCGGACGGCATCCGCGAGTGGGTCAACGATCTGGACACCGTGCGCTACCTCTCCTCCCGCTACTGGATGCCGCAGAGCCACGCCGACGTGGCGGACTTTGTGGACCACGCCATGCGCGCGGGCAGCAACGGCGCGTATTTCGTGATCGCCGCCCGCGACGGCGGGGCGTATCTGGGGCAGATCGACCTGTTTTCGATCAACTGGCGGCTGCGCTCGGCGGAGATGGCCATCGTGCTGGGGCGCGAGGGCCTGCGCGGCAAGGGCATCGGCGGCGAGGCCATTGCGCTGCTGCTGCGCTATGCCTTTACCATGCTTGGGCTGGAGCGTGTGGAGCTGGAAGTGGCCGCGGAAAACGAGCGGGCCATACGGTGCTACCGGCGCGCGGGCTTCCAGGTCGAGGGCGTCAAGCGCCATGCGTTCATGGTGGACGGCAAGTACAGCGACCTGACCGTGATGGCCGTGCTGGCGGAGGAGTGGCGAAGCGCAAACGGCGTGAACTGAGCGCATGGTGCCTTCTGCCTTCCGGCTGCGCTGACAAGTTTACACAAAAGCAGGCCGGAGCATACCGGCCTGTATTTTCATGTTGCGGCCCTGCGCGCGGCGAGGCAGCCAACCTGCATAAAGGAGCGAATGCCATGAAGAAGATGGCCCTTTGCCTGCTGAGCCTCGCCATGGCGACGGCGGCCCTCCCCGCGGCCCAGGGCGCCCCCACCGCCCCCCCAACACGCCCCCCGAGGGGCCCCGG
>CAZOZO010000022.1:0-7626 GCA_964584315.1 uncultured Oscillospiraceae bacterium | reverse complement strand
GACGGCAGCCCTTGGCGCGGCGCTGGCTGCGCCGAGGGCCGCCTATACGCTGCCCCAGCGGGGCACGGTACTGCAAAACACGGCAGATCGCGGTATCACGCCCCTGCTGGCCGACCAAACGTATGCCGCTTTAGCGGGGGAAAGCCCCACCACGGGGCTACCTTGGGAAGGCGATTACATGCCCATGCTGGTGCAGATGGACAACGCGGTGGGCAAGACAACCGCAGGCACGCGCGAGGTGCGCGCCGCCGGTGTGGGTAAAACCGCGCCGTGGGGCGCGCAGTATGCCGATGTGATCTACGAAATCGCGATCAGCGACCTGAACACGCGGCTTGCGATGCTCTTCAGCGACTGCTTCGCGCAAGGGCAGCCACGCGGCGGCGTGGGGCCGGTGCGCTCCACGCGCGTTGCGCAACTGTTGCTGCGGGAGGAGTGGCAGGGCGGGTTTGTCCATGCCGGCGGCTCCTATGGCTGGCAACCGGAGAGCGCCGCGGAGCTGCTGAACCAGACGCATGCGGATCAGCAAGGCGTGCTGTTCAATGTGCTGCGCATCGTGGATCCGAATATCCGCTCCCGCGTGAAGGGTGTGAAAGCGCCGGGCAACCTGAATGTAGATATCGCGGCCCTGCGGGCGATGATCCCCGCGGAGCACAACGCCCGCCCGCGGGCCTTCCGCTTCACGGACGAGACAACCTATGGCGAAGGCTACGCACCCGCCTCCGTTATCCATTTGGACTGGGGCAGCAAGGACTGGATATCCCACTTTGTCTACAACGCCGAAACGGGGCACTACCTGCGCTACTGTGGCGCGGGGGTCAAACCGGAGCGGTGGGCAGAGTTCAAAAGCTTCGCTGCCGTGGACGACCGCATCGAGGAGCATATGGCAAGTCTGCCCTTTGCCAACGTGATTGTGCAACGGGTGGCCTATGATGTGGCGGGCCGCACCAAAGCAACGCCGGACGCGGGGCTGGTAGGCCAGGGCAACGCGGATGTCTTCATCGGCGGGCGCTATATCGCAGGCTACTGGATACGCCGGAGCATAGCGGAACGGACGGTTTTTTACGACGATACGGGCGCCGAGCTGCGCCTCCTGCGCGGGCGCACCTTCATCGCCATGCTGCCGCCGCAAAGCCTGTGCAGCTTTGATGCGGAGTAGCGCGGCCCCGTCCCCGCCACGCGGGGCGGTATCATGGGGAATGGGCGAGCGCAAGCGTTACGTCATGCGTCATGGTCTATCCGGTCAAATATCGGGTGCGGAGCGGTTTTCTCCATGCGGGGATTGACTTTTTTACAACGTTTCGGATACAATGATTCCTTGCAGGGAAAGGCGTTGGCCGCCCCCGCTATCAGCTCCGCCTGTGGCCGCCGGTTCACTGCGGACGGAAGGTAAGTGGTACGTATGGGCAGGATCGTTGCCAAGTTTGGCGGCAGCTCGTTGGCCGACGCGGGCCAGTTTCAAAAGGTGCGCGACATTTTGCTGACGGACAGGCGCCGCGCCTACGTGGTGCCCAGCGCGCCGGGCAAGCGCTTTGGCACGGACGAGAAAGTGACCGACATGCTCTATGCCATGCACCGCGCCCATAAGGCGGGCGGGGACTGGCAGGGCATCTTTGCGCGCGTTCAGGATCGCTACCGCGGCATTGCCGCGGATCTGGGCATCGCCACCGATTTGGATGCGTGGCTTAAGCAGATCGGGCGCGATGTGGAAAGTGGGGCCAGCGAGGACTACTGCGCCAGCCGCGGCGAATATTTGAACGGCTTGCTGCTTTCCGCCTACATGGGCTACCGCTTCATCGACCCCAAGGACTATATCTATTTTACCGCGGAGGGCGCGTTCGACAGCGAGCGCACCAACACGGCCCTCAGCGCCGCGCTCGCGGAGGCTGAATTCGCCGTGATCCCCGGCTTTTACGGCGCAAACCCGGACGGCTCCATCCGCACGTTCAGCCGCGGCGGCAGCGACATCACGGGCGCGATCGTCGCGCGCGCGGCGGCTGCCGACCTGTATGAGAACTGGACGGACGTGAACGGCTTTTTGATGGCGGACCCGCGTCTGGTTGCAGGCGCGCGGCCCATCCGCTGCATCACATACCGCGAGCTGCGCGAGCTTTCGTACATGGGCGCCACCGTGCTGCATGAGGACAGCGTTTTCCCCGTGCACCGCGCGGGCATCCCCACCAACATCCGCAACACCAACGAGCCCGACCATGTGGGCACGATGATCACCCACACCGCGGACGACGGCGAGAACCCCTACACGATCACCGGCATCGCAGGGCGCGTGGGCTTCTCGGTCATCTCGGTGGAAAAGGCCATGATGAACGCGGAAAAGGGCTTCGGCCGCCGCGTGCTGCAGGCCGTGGAGGAGGCGGGGCTCAGCTTTGAGCACCTGCCTACGGGCATTGACACCCTGTGCGTGGTGCTGGAGACCTGCCAGCTGACCCCCGTGCGCGACAAGGTGGTCAGCCGCATCATGGAGCTGACCGCGCCCGATACGCTGACCATCCACGACGATATGGGCCTGATCGCGACGGTAGGCCGCGGCATGGTGCACAACCCTGGCACAGCGGCGCGCCTGTTCACGGCCCTGAGCCGCGAGCACGTGAACGTGCGTATGATCGACCAGGGTTCCAGCGAGCTGAGCATCCTGGTGGGTGTGGACTGCTGCGATTTTGAGCAGGCGATACGCGCCATCTACAATGAGTTTGTGAAATGAACAGGCGCAAAAGGGGTACGGGCTGCGCCCGGCCCCCTTTTTGGCCCGATGGGGAGGCCCGACATGCCCAAACGCAGTCTAGCGCGCTTGATGCCCGCGGGCGGCGCACTGCCGTGGCAGGGCGGGGCGCACCGCTTCTGGTACTGGTTTTGCACGGTGTGCCTCGCGCTGTACCTGACCTATGCCGCCTACCTCGCGCCCAGCAAGCTCTTTGCGAGCGCCGCGGACACGGCGGCCACGATTTTGTGGCTGCCCGTGGTTTTCCTGTGCGTGCTGTGCGCGTTGGTGTGGGTTTCGCACCTGCGCGTTGGCACGCTGCTTAACGCGGCGCGCGACAGGCTGCGCCCCGGCATGTTTTTGGGCGGGGCGGGGCTCTCGCTGTTCATTTTGGGCTCGTACCTGCTGGCTGCCGACCCCGGCGGCGTGACGGTGGACAGCGCCGTGCAGTGGACGCAGGCGCTCACGGGCACGTTCGTCAACTGGCACCCGGCGTTCCATACGCTGCTGCTCAGGCTGATATCGTTCATCAAGCCGGACTATACCTTTGCCGTGGCCGTGCAGTGCGGCGCATACAGCCTTGCGTTTGGATACCTGCTGGCCACGCTGCGCGCGTGGGGCGTAAAGGCGGTTCCGCTGTTTGTGCTGGGCGGGCTCCTGACCGCCTCGCCCATCGTGGGCAACACCATGATGTACCTTTGGAAGGACAACGCCATGACCATCGGCGTGGTGCTGCTGGCGGCGCAGGCCGTGAACATCTACCAAAGCCGCGGCGCATGGCTGGCAAAGTGGCAAAACGCCCTGGCCTTCGGGCTTGCGCTGGCGTACGCCACGCTGGTGCGCCACAATGCGCTGCTGTTTACCCTGCCGCTGCTTGCCTGCGCCCTTTTCACCTGCCGCGCGCAGTGGAAGGGCGGCCTTGTCGCACTCGCAACAATGGTCGCGACGCTTTCGCTGGTGCTGGGGCCGCTGTATACGGGCCTTGGCGTGGTGTATCCGCAAAATGGGCTGGAGGAAGCCATCGGCGTGCCCATGACGGTGGTGTGCGACGTGCGCAAGGCCGCGCCCGACGCGCTGGACGCGGAGACCCGCGCCTTTACCGACCGCATGGCGGACGAGGCCGGCTGGGAAGCCTACCAGTGGCACAACTACAACAGCATCAAGTTTGGGGCCATGCGCGGGCTGGTGAGCGACCTTACCCTTGCGGATGTGCTGCGCATGACGGCCAATGCCGCCGCATCCGCCCCGCAGGTGGCCTTTCAGGCCGTGAACGGCGTGACCGACCTGGTGTGGGGCCTGGCGGACGAGTGCGCGGCCAACGTAAAGGTGCGCAACGCCGGCGACCTGCCAAGCCTGCCCAGAAGCCTCTCGCCGCGCCTGCCCGGCCCCGCGCAGCTGCTGAACGCCGCGATCGCCCCGCCGCTGGCGGTGTGGCCGGTCAGCTGGTATGTGGGCAACATCGGCGTTTCGCTGGCACTGATGCTGGTGTGCGCGCTGGCAGCCCTGCGGCGCGTTGGCCCGCGCGCGCTGCTGTTGTGCCTGCCCATTTTATTGTACAACCTTGGCACCATGTGCGTGCTCTGCGGGTCCGACGCGCGGTTTTTCAGCTACAGCCCGCTGCTGTGCACGCTGCTACTGCCGGTGCTGCTGGCCCGTGCGCCCGCGGCGGAATCTTTGCAGGATGGGAAGGTCGCCGCATGACGCTTACGCCGGAAATGCTTTTGATCGTCTGCCCGCTAGCGCTGCTGGCGGGCTTCATCGACTCCATCGCGGGCGGCGGCGGGATGATCTCGCTGCCCGCCTACTACCTGGCCGGTCTACCGCCCGCACTGGCCTCGGGCACCAACAAGCTGTCCGCCATGATGGGCACGACGCTGGCCACGGCCAGCTTTGCGCGCGCGGGCAAGCTGGATTTCAAGGTGGGCGTGCCCGCGGCCATCGGCGCGTTTGTCGCCAGTGCCGTCGGCGCGCTGGTCATGGTGGCGTTGCCCCCGCGCGTGGCGCAGGTGCTGGTGCTCGCATGTATCCCTGTGGCCGCGGTGTTCACCCTGCGCGGGCGCAGGCGGCGCGGCGAGCCCAAGGAGCGGTCGCTTGCGTCCACGCGCCTTATCTCGCTGGCCATCGGCGTTGGGGTGGGGTTCTACGACGGGCTCATCGGGCCCGGCACGGGCACGTTTCTCATTTTGTTGTTTTTACAAGTATTCGCCATGGAGGAGGTGCGCGCAAGCGGCACCGCCAAGCTGGTGAACCTTGCCAGCAATGTGGCGGCGCTTTGCAGCCTGATCCTGAAGGGCAAGGTGCTGTACCTGCTGGGGCTGCCCGCGGGGCTGTGCGCCATGCTGGGGGCGGCGCTAGGCAGCAGGCTTACCATCCGGCGGGGCGGCGGGGTGGTGCGGGTGGTGATGCTCGTGGTGCTGGGGCTGCTACTTGCCAAAATGCTTGTGGATGTGTTAGGATAAGCCGATTTGGATACCTTCGCCGCTTGGAAAGGGGTTTACGGGGAATGGCCTACAGAAAAGGCGAGATCACTTTGAGCCTGCCCGCGGACAGGGATTTTGTACTGCTTGCTCGCATGGCGGTGAGCGGCCTTGGCATGCTCGCGGGGCTGGACGTGGATTTGATCGACGACCTGCGCGCCGCGGTGGACGAGTGCTGCGACTGCCTTTTACACCAGCCCTTCAAGGCCGACCGCATCGACCTGCGCGCGCGCGTGGACGGCGGACGGCTGTACTGCTGCCTGAACGCGGTGCGGGCGGGCGGCCCGAGCGACCTGCCGGTGAGCGACCTGGAGATCACCCGCGGCGTGCTGGAAACGCTGATGCCGGACGTGTCGCTGGAATGCGATTCGTGCGGGGTGGGGTCTATCGGTTTCTCACTGCCTGTGTAAAGGGTCGGTGGCACGATGAACGACGAACGCCTTGTACCGCTGCTCTCGCAGTTTGCGCTCACACGCGCGCCTGCGCTGCGCGACCAGCTGGTGGAAAGCTACCTGCCCCTGGCCCGCGCCGTGGCGCGGCGCTTTGAGGGCCGCGGCGCCGAGCGGGAAGACCTGCAACAGGTGGCCAGCATCGCGCTGATGAAAGCGTTGGAGCGATTTGACCCCGACCGGGGCTTCCGGTTTGTGACCTACGCCATCCCCACCATCGCGGGGGATGTGCGCAACTACCTGCGCGACAAGGCTTCCGGCATGCGCGTGCCCCGCGACGCGCGCCAGAAGCTCTACAAGATGCAGCAGATACGCGAGCAATTCGAGCGCGAGCACATGCGCGAGCCCAGCGCGCGGGAGCTGGCCGATGCCATGCAGATCAGCGCGGACGAGCTTTTAATGCTGCTGGATATGCGCAACCAGACCGACGTGGCCTCGCTGGACGCCCCCGTGAGCGAGGATAGCGAGGCGGACCTGGGCGCGATGCTCGGCGTGACCGACGACGGCTTCGAGCGCGTGGAGCAGGAGCAGTGGATGAGCTGGATATTGAGCAAGGTGGACGATAAAGAGCGCCAGCTGCTGACCCTGCGCTACCGCGACCGGCTGGGCCAGCGCGAGACGGCGAAACGGCTGGGCGTATCGCAGATGCAGGTGTCGCGCATGGAGCGGCGCGTGCTGGCGCGGCTCCGGGCCATCGAGGAGAGCGGCGCGTAAAACGCAGGCGACCGCGCGGCGCTTCGGGCCCGCATCATATCTCGAACCAATTGTAAATTTGCACGGGCCATTTTCGTTCCTGACCCTGATTTTTTTGCCGATGGTACACGAACGTGCTCGCCCGGCGGTGCGGCGGCGCGCTGGCTTTTGCCCGCGCCAGGCGCCCGAAGGGCGGGCGCATCCGTCGACGGGCGGCGCGGCAGGGCATTGGCGGTGGGGCGGTCGCCGCATTTCCGGCCCCGTCGCCGCATGTCAGCCGCCGTGGCGACACGCAGGGTAGGCATGATTTGGACTGAACCCATTTTACGGACTGCACACCCGCATGGAAGGAGGCACGCAATGCAGGGCTACGGAG
This sequence comes from uncultured Oscillospiraceae bacterium, assembly GCA_964584315.1. GTDB lineage: Bacteria > Bacillota > Clostridia > Christensenellales > Aristaeellaceae > CAXXOK01. The sequence goes on along the minus strand of CAZOZO010000022.1, from coordinate 918 downwards.
GCAACGGGCAATGGACGCCCGAGCAGGCGGCCGCCTGGCAGGCCACGCAGGGCATGACCCCGGAGCAGGCCGCCCAATGGCAAGCCATGCAGGCAGGCGCGCAGACCCAGCAGTGGCAGGCGATGACCCCGGAGCAGGCCGCCCAGTGGCAAGCCATGCAGGCAGGCGCGCAGACCCAGCAGTGGCAGGCGATGACCCCCGAGCAGGCCGCCCAGTGGCAAGCCATGCAGGCAGGCGCACAAACCCAGCAGTGGCAGGCGATGACCCCCGAGCAGGCCGCCCAGTGGCAGGCCATGCAGGCAGGCGCGCAAACCCAGCAGTGGCAGGCGATGACCCCCGAGCAGGCTGCCCAGTGGCAGGCCATGCAGGCAGGCGCGCAGACCCAGCAGTGGCAACCTGTGCAGCCCGTGGCGGGCCAGCCCATGCAGGCAATGCCGCCCGCGCCGGGGCAACCCGTGCAGGGCGCAGCGGCCGCGCAGGGCATGACCGAGGCGCAGTGGGCGCAGTGGCAGGCTGCCCAGCTGGGCATGAGCCCGGAGCAGCTGCTCGAGTGGCAGGCGACCCAGCGCGCCAAGGCGGCCCTCAAGGCTAAGAAGGAGCGCAAGGCCCGCCGCAAGGAAAAGCGCCGCAGCCGCAGCCGTCTCTCGCGTATTTTGCAGGCGGCGGCCATCGTGGCCATCGTGGTGGTGGGCGCCGTGCTGGTGCTAAACTCCATGCGCGGCACGCAGGCCACCAGCGCCATCATCGAGCAGGGCACGCTGGGCACTACCTACCGCGGCGATGCGCTGATCGTGCGCAACGAGACCGTGTACAGCGACGAGGGCGTGCAGAACATCGACTACCGCTCGCAGGAGGGCAGCCTTGTATACCGCGGCAACGTGGTGTGCTACGTCTACACCACCGGCTACTCCGGCAAGG
>CAZOZO010000021.1:0-51761 GCA_964584315.1 uncultured Oscillospiraceae bacterium | reverse complement strand
AAGCAAAAGGGCATCATCATCCTGTATGTATCGCACCGCATGAAGGAGATTTTCCAGATCACCGACGAGGTGGTGGTGCTCAAGGACGGCAAATTCGTGGAGCACCTGCGCACTGCCGAAACGGACGAGCACGCCATCATCCGCCGGATGGTGGGGCGCGATTTGGGCGATATCTTCAACAACCTGTCGCGTAACGATAAAATGGGCGATGTGGTGCTAGAGGCCCGCCACCTGACGGCGGACAATGTAAAGGATGTAAGCTTCACACTGCGTGCGGGCGAGGTGCTGGGCTTTGCGGGGCTGGTGGGCGCGGGGCGCACCGAGACCATGCGCGCCATCTTCGGTGCGGATGCGCTCAAGAGCGGCGAGGTGTGGCTCAGGGGCGAGGCCGTGCATATCCAGTACCCCGAGGATGCCATCCGGCTCGGCCTTGCGCTGTGCCCCGAAGATCGAAAGGATCAGGGCATCGTGGCCCGGCAGTCGGTCAAGAACAACATTTCCATGGCAATCCTGCCCTCGCTGGTGCGGCATGGACTGATCGATAAAAAGGCGGAGGCGGAGGTCGCCAACAAGGGCAAGCGCGACCTGAACATCAAGACACCCGATGTCGAAAAGCGGCTGGGCGAGCTCTCCGGCGGCAACCAGCAGAAGACCATCCTCGCCCGCTGGCTGGCCTCCAAGCCCACCGTGCTCATTTTGGATGAGCCAACCAAGGGCATCGACGTAGGCTCCAAGTCCGAAATCTACCAGATCATCTGCGACCTTTCCAAGCAGCAGATCGGCGTGATCGTGATCAGCAGCGAGCTGACCGAGATCATGGGGGTATGCGACCGTATCCTCGTCATGTGCGAAGGGCGCATCACCGGCGAAGTAACGCGCGAGGAAGCGACGGAGCACACGATACTCACCTACGCCATGGCGGATATGTTGGGAGGCAGGCAACAATGACTCAGGCGACGCAAACCCGCAAACAGGAAGGCCCCAAGGCGGGGCTGCCCGGGATCGTGACCCGTTTTTTCAAATCGGAAAAGCTGGGGCTGCTCGTGGCCCTGCTGGTGATCATCCTTGTTTTTCAAACGCTGACCGAAGGCAAATACCTCAGCCAGGCAAACCTCATCAACATCATGATCGCCATGGCCGTGGTGGGGCTGGTGACCATCGGCGAGAGCTTTTTGCTCATTACCGGCAAGGTGGATCTCTCGCCCGGTTCGGTGGCGGCGTTCTCCGGCGTGCTGGCGGCCATCCTGCTCAATCAGGGGCTGAGCATGGCGCTGGTGATCCCCATCGTGATGGTGCTGGGCATGGGCATCGGCGCGCTGAACGCACTGCTGGTCAACAAGCTCAAACTGGAGGCCTTCATCGCTACGCTGGCCACCATGAGCATCTTCCGCGGCATGGCCTACATCATCTGCGGCGGCAAGGCCGTGTTCCTGACCGACAAGAGCTTTTTGACCTTCGGCGCGGGGCGGCTCCTGGGCGTACCGATCCCCGTGATCATCTTTGTGATCATCTTCGCGTTTTTCATGGTGGTGCTGTCGCGCACGCGGTTTGGCCGCAATGTGTACATGATCGGCGGCAACGCGGTGGCTTCGCGCCTGACTGGCATCAACAGCGAGAAGATGCTGCTTAAGCTGTTCATGATGACCTCCGCGCTGGCGGCGCTGGGCGGCTGCATCATGTCCGCACGCATGAGCTCCGGCCAGCCGATGAGCTGCGAGGGTTTGGAGTTTGACGCGGTCACGGCGGCGGTGCTGGGCGGCGTGGCCATGAGCGGCGGCATCGGTTCGCTGGGCGGCGCGCTGATCGGCCTTTTCATCATGCAGGGTTTTAACAACGGCCTGATGATGCTGAACGTGCCCTCCTTCTGGCAAACCGTGTCTCGCGGCCTGCTGCTGATCGCGGCCCTGTCGTTTGACTTCCTGCGCAACCGCCGCTCCAAGCTCAAGTGAACCTGTGACCGAACCCAATCGCTCTGAGGTGAGCGAGATAAATAAAGGAGGCAACCCCATGAAAAAGGTACTCGTCGTTCTGCTTGCCCTGGTCATGGTTTTCAGCGCGACGCTCGCGCTGGCCGAAGGCCCCACGCTGGCCTTCATCTGCAAGGATCTGTCCCAGGAGTGGTTCGTAGGCACCTCCACCGCCATGCTGGAGACGGCCAAAGCCCGCGGCGCCAACGATGTGCTGATGTTTGACTGCGGCATGAGCCCCGATAAGTACATCACCGCCCTGGACAATGCGATTGCCCAGAAGGTGGATGTACTGATCGTCTGCCCGCCGGATCAGAAGCTCTCCCAGATCACGGTGGAGCGCTGCACCGAAGCCGGCATCAAGGTGATGGCGGATGACGACGGCCTGATCGACGAAACCGGCACGCATATCGCCCCCGCGCTGGAGCTGGACGCCTATAAAGTGGGTCTGGGCATCGGCGAATATCTGGGCAACTATGTGATCGCCGCCGGCACCACGGATTTTGCCAAGGTTGGCTACATCTGCATGACCATGAGCGAGGTTTCCTCCTGCGTGCCGCGTTCGACCGGCGCTGTGGATAAGTTCCTCGAGCTGGTGCCCTCCTTCCCGGCGGACAAGATCATCAAGGCCGATTATGACGGCACCTCGGATAAGGGCTTCAACGTTGCCGCCGCCACCATCACCGCCAACCCCGATGTGGACGTGTGGCTTGTGACCGCCCCCAACGACGAAGGCGCGCAGGGCGCGACCCGCGCGCTGGAGCAGGCCGGCAAGGACAAGGCCGCGATCGTGATCGGCGTGGGCGGCTACCTGGCCAAGGACGAGTTCAAGAAGGAATTCTCCTGCTTCAAGGCGACCGCGTACATCGACCCGGTGCTGGACGGCACCATCGCCGCCAACGCCGCCATGGACTGGATCGAGAAGGGCACCGTGCCCTACGCCGAGTATGCCAAGGATGGTGCCGCGTTCGGCGTGTATCCCTTCAGCGCCACCATGGTGGATGCGACCAACTATGTCGAGATTATGGGCGCCGCTGCCAACTAAGCTTACCTTGTCACAAACTTGTGGCCGCATCAACCGATGCGGCCACTCGTCGTATCTTCCACCACTACCGAAACGCCAGGCACTGCTTGCGATAGTGCAGGTAGTTGCGCAGCGGAACCTCCTCCGGCACGCCGTGGTCGCAGGTGGGCAGGTAGCCACCGCGCGCCTGCATGGCAGGGAAGATGCGGTCTACCATTTGGTCGATGGCATCTGTCGTCGTGGCCAGCACGCGCTTGTCCACCCCGCCGGAGATGCGCAGGTCGGGGTACTGCGCGCCCGTCCTGACCACATCGCAGCCGGAGGCGACCTCAAACGGGGAAAGATGGTTCAGACCTAAAGTGCGGTACAGGTCGATGATCGTGTCCGACCGACCGTCGGTATCCAGCTGAAAGTGCACGGGACGCGCCTTGTCCAGCTGGCGGCGCTTCATGTTGGTCAGCAGTTGCTGGTAGTAGGGAAACAGAAATTCACGGATCATGTCGGGCGAGATGAGCGGGCCGTGGTTGTAGCAGATGTCCTCGGCCAAAAACAGCTCGTCGATGCACACTTCCCGCTGGTGTCGTGCGATGACCGCATCCGCGAGCGTAAGCCACGTCCGCATACACGCGTGGATCAGTTCAGGGTCGTCGTAAAACATGTACAGGAGCGCCTCCGGCCCGATGAGCGAGCGCAGGTACATGTACCCGCCCACGACCGACTGCCCGATGAACATGCCTTGACCGGCTTTGGCCACCGCATCCGCAAGAACGCGCGCGGCCTCGGTTTCCCGCTCAGGGGACGCGGGGTTCATGCGCCAGAGGCAGTTTTCCTCCCACGTTTTTTGATCCTTCACAGGGTGGTCGACATACTCCGGCATAAAGCCGTTTCTGCGCCCCTTGAAGCACAGCACCGAGCGACCGGCAAAATCCTGTACCAGCTCATACTCGCCGCGGTCCTCCAGCACTTTTTCCTCAAACAGGGGCTGGAAGCCTGCTTCGCACCACCCCAGCCCGTACAGGTCGACACGTCCCGGCGGGTCGAAACCGAACAGCCTGTCGATGTCTTCTGTTTCGGACAGCCCTTCCTCCGCGCGCCACCTGTCCAGTACATAGAAACCGAACTCCTTCTGGTAAAACCCCGCGCCCGGGCGCATGTTGTAAAAATCCCAATAGCGGCGCGCGCCTTCGCACATCCGCTCCCGCGGTATCATCCCACTGACTCCGTCGTTCATTTTTCGCCCTCCTGTTCATGGTATTCCTTGCTTCAGTATAGGGCGGGGGTGAGCGGGCGGCGATGCGCTTTTCGGAATAACACTTGCCTTTTTCGGCAAATCCATCGACACATGGAAAGGAGGCCGTGCGATGCGCAACGGGTGCGCGCAGGCGGAGCAACCCGCTCCACTGCCGCGGATGACGCTGCAAACGGTTTGGTATGTCGAGGCGGACGCTACCTATCAGGTGACGCGCCGGATGATGGTACCGCAGGGCGGCGACTGGGTCGCGCTGCGCACGCTGGGTGGCGCAGGCGTGATGCGCCTGACCAATGCCAGGCAGCTCACGCTGCCGCAGGGGAGCCTTTTGCTGGTGCCCAAAGCCCGCATTGCTTTTTACGGTTGCAAGGGGGAGCACTGGCAGTTCTACTGGATGGAGTACGCGACGGATGCGCCGCCGGATTTTCAGCGCGAGGCAGTGCTGCCGCTGCCTGTCGCCATCGGGGAGGAACACGAACTGCAGCGTTGCTTTGATATGCTGCGCGGCAAGCCGGGCAGCGCGATGGCAATGCTGGCGCAAGCCCTCTTCCTGTGCCGGATGGCGGACTGGCGCTGCCGCAGTATGAGCGACGTGGCCGAGGAGCAACGGCAAACGGATGAGATCATCCTGCTCTTGTCACAGGGAGTGCGCGAGCATCTTTCGGTGGCGCAGCTGGCCAAACGCGCCTGCCAGTGCGAGCGTAGCTTCCGCACGCTGGTCAAGCGCGTGGTGGGGAAAACACCCAAGGAATATATGCTGGAGGATAGGCTTGCCTCCGCGTTTGCGCTGCTGCGCACCACTGACCGCGCGGTTTGTGACATTGCCTTGAGCCTGGGGTTTGTGAGCGCGGCTTACTTCACGCGCGCATTTCAGAACCGATACGGGCTGCCGCCCTCCAAAGCGCGAAGCATAGGCTCGGCTGTGGGAAGCCTGCCCAGCACAGGACAACCATGATGCGAAGACACACAGGGGCCTAATGCATTGCAGAGTGTTATCTCCCATCGCGCGCTTACGTCCGGTAGGCAGGTTGGAGCAATAGCAATCAAAAACGTCGGTACTGCGAGCATACGTGCTGAAACGGGCGGTCTATCCACTTCGCAAACGGGCGTTACAGCTTGGTTTGCAGTTTTCGGCATTTCGCATTGCCGTAACGGCTCAAACCAACCGTATCATTTCAAACCAGCATGATGACCTTCACCGAATACCTGACCCATGTGCGCATCGAAAACGCCAAAACATTGCTGACCACCACCGATATGCTCTCGCAGGATATCGCGGCCAGCGTCGGTTATAATGACCGGCATTACTTCAGCTACAAAAGCCATCGGGCGGCGTGGGAGCCAATTTGACGGGTGGGCGGGCACTTGCGCGGTGCTTATCTGCATGAATGTTTTAAGTGCTAGCAGAGTTCAGCATCGTTGCAAGAAGGGCAACATGATTCTCAGTCTGTGGCAACGATATTTGATCATATGCAAAAAGCTCGCCAAGCCACGGGTGAAGGCTGACGAGCTTTTCGTTTGCTGTTATCGTGGCTTATTCAGGGAACCGAATCCCCGCTCTTGTTGCCGTCTCTGACGGCTTATCTCGCCAGTCTCCAGCTTTCATGACGTTTATGACGGTTTGTGCCACGGATTGCTACTCCGCCATGTCCGGCAGCTCCGTCTGTATATAGGCTTCCAGCACCAGGTTGGCGGCAGCGAACGTGGCCTGCGCGGTCAAAGCCGAAGGGTGGACGTGCACATGCCGGATGATGTGGCCCATGCCGCTTCCGTTGAGCGCGGCCTCCAGCTGGGGGGCGATCACCTCGAAACGGTAGCATACGTCCCCAAAGAAGACCACGGTGGATACATCCAGCATCTGCACAGCGTTATTGATCATGCAGGCAAGGTAGTCCGCTTCGCGGTCGAGCACCTCCCGCGCGTCGGCTCGTCCGTCTGCGGCCGCGTCCACCAGCGTGCGCCAGGTGGCAAGATCCGGGCAAACGCCGTGGGCATAGCGCATGATATTGGGTATGGAGGCGTACAGCTCCGCACAACCCCGGTTGCCGCAGGTGCACAGCGGCCCGTTGAAGCAAATGGAGGCGTGCCCGATCTCGATGCCAAACCCCGTGCTGCCCTTGTAGAGCCCGTCCGGTGTGACGAGACCGCCGCCGATACCCGTATCCACCACCACAGCCAGAAAGCGAGAGAAGCGGTGCCCCAGCCCGCAGGATTTTTCCGCTAGGGCAAGTGCGGTCGCGTTGTTTTCCAGCAGCACGGGCGCGTTGAGCAGCGCGTGGAAGTGATCGCCCAGCGCCATGTTGTGCCATCCCATGAAGTTGGGGGGGTCAAGCAGCAACCCGCGGCGGGAGTCCAGCGGGCCAGGGGCGATGATGCCCATGCCCAGCAGTTGCCCCGGCGGAGGCTGGACGCGGTATTCCCGCACAGCCGCATCGATTCGCGCCAGCGATTCCTCCGGGCTGATGCCGGGGAAGGATACCTCCGTCTCGCGCAGCAGGGTACCGCAAAAATCAGTGACCCCCAAAACGGATACGCCGCGTGTGATGCTCAGCCCCAGGATATGAAAGGCGCCTGGGTTCAGGCTCAGGCGTGTCGCGCGTCGCCCGACAGCGCCCTTGGCCTCCACCGTGCCTTCCAGCAGGATGCCCTCGCCCCGCAACTCATCCACCAGCACGCTGATGGCCGCGCGGGTCAGCCCTGTGCGGCGCGCGATCTCCACGCGGCTGCAGCCCCGCTCGCGAATGTGCTGTAGCACAAGGCTGCGGTTGCGCCGCTTCATTTCGGTTGCGTTCAGGGTGGCTTTGCGCATGGCTGCACATCCTTTGACCAAACTTGCCAGTTCAGTATAACACTTTTTTTGTGATTATATTAGTCAATTCGATTGACAAATAGTCTTTTCTGTTATATACTGTGCTCACATTGAAGGGGGTCGTTCCCATGGAATTGGCTGTGCTGCGGCGAGGTTTTCATTATGCACAGGATGGGGATGGCAACCGGCTGGTCATCCACCTGCAGGGGTGCAACCTTCGCTGCCCGTGGTGCAGCAACCCGGAGAGCATGCTGCCCGGCGGTACACTGATGGAAACCGGCAAGCCTGTGCCCGTACATGTGTGCCCCTACGGCGGCGTTACGGACGGGCACCTGAAACGCGACATCTGTGATACCTGCATGGACAGGCCATGCCTGCGCCATCCGGATCGCGTGGGCATCACGCTGTCCTGCACCCAAATGCCGGTGGAGGCATTGCTTGTGGAGTGCGAGCAGGGCAAGCCGCTCTACTTCGACGGGGGTGGCGTAACGCTCAGCGGGGGAGAGCCGCTGCTGCAGTTCGAGGGTGTCAAGGCGCTCCTGTCCGGCCTTCGGGAGCGCGCCATCCACACGGCCATGGAGACGAATGGCATGCACGCAAGGCTGCCTGAACTGTTCCCGCTGATCGACCTGCTGGTGATGGACTGCAAGCATACCGATGCGACAAAGCATCAGGCGATCGCAGGCGGCTCGAACGCAGGCACGCTTTCCAATCTGGCGGAGGCATTCGTGTTGCATCCAAACCTGCTGGTGCGCACGCCGCTCATCCATGGTTTTAATGATGACGATGCGGCGCTGGAGGGCTTCCGCAGCTTTTATAGACGCTTTGATACGCACCACGCGCGTTTTGAGTTTTTGCGCTACCATGCCTACGGGGCCGCTAAATGGGCGCAGTGCGGCAAGCCTTATGCCATGCGCGACGCGGATGTGCCCGAGGAAACGCGCGTCCGGTTTGAACAGGCCCTGCGCGCGGACGGCCATACGGTGGTGCGCACCTGACAAAACCTCAAGGAGGATACGACCATGACCACCCGCAAGGTTTCGCCGGAGGCCATATTGGAACAGGCCAAGCAGCTTTTTGCCGAGGAGCGTGCCATCAAGCGTTTGGACGGCTGGTTTTTGGCGCGGGAGATCGCCATGCGCTCTGCGTTGGAGAACCCGACCGAACCGACAGTGCTGGAAGCCGCGCACGCGCTGAGCCGCGTGGTGGACGAGCTGCCGCTGTCTCTGAGCGAAAACGCCGTGTTCGCGGGTACACAGCGCGATGCGTTCGCCAAGAGCTACGCGCTCATCAACCCCAACTTCAAGGTGAGCACCTTCAACGGCTACTGTGACCCCACGGCGGTGTTTGGCGATATCGAGCCCAACGGTGAGTTCCCCGCCGAGCGCATCGAGCGGGTGCGCGAGTGGTTCCGCCGCACCCCATACGTGACGGAACTGAGCGAAGTATACCACCGCGTGGAGCGCGACACAGCAGAGGTGGCGTACTTCGTGGAGCAGGTGACCGGCCACCTGATCCCCGATTTTAGGGCCGCGCTGCAGCATGGACTGGAGCCGATGATCGCACAGCTGGAAAAGCGCATCGCGGTGGAGGCCGATGCTTCAAAGCACGACCAGTATGCGGCCATGGCGATCACGCTGAATGTCGTGCTGCGGCTGGCGCAGCGGTATGCGGCGCTGGCGCGCGCGCAGTATGCACTCTCGGAGGAGCCGCGCCGCGCGCAGCTCGCGGAGATGGTCGATATCCTCGAAACCGCGCCGCGAACAGGCGCCAAGAGCCTGCGCGCCGCCATACAGGTGTACCTGCTGCTGTGGCAGGCGATGTGCCTGGAGCAGGCACCCAACCCCTTCGCGTTCTCGGTGGGCAATGCCGACCGTATCTTTGAACCCTACCGGGCGATGGAAAACCTCTCCCGCGAAGAGACTATGGCGCTGCTGGCGCACTTTCTGGTGTTCTTCAACGTAGGGGATCGCAGCTGGGCGATATCGCAGAATATCCTGATCGGCGGCCGCGACAGCGATGGCAACGACTTGACCAACCCGACATCCTACGCACTGCTGGATGCGTATTTTGCCATGAACATGCCCCAGCCCATCCTGTCGGTCAAGCTGCACAGGGGAACGCCGGACACTCTGTATGAGGAGATGGGACGTTTCTTCTTCTCCCCCGGCGTGCTGACGCCGTCGCTTTTCAATGATGACGCCCTGTTCAGCGTGCTTGAGGCCCATGGCGTGCAGCGGGCGGATTTGCCCGATTACGCCGTGGCCGGATGTCAGGAGCCGCTAGTCATGGGTCGCGACAACGGCAACACCACCAACAGCTGGCTGAATCTGGGCAAGATTATGGAACTGACGCTGAGCGGGGGCACATCGCTGATCACCGGCGAAAAGATGGGTGAAGATGTGGCTGCGGGCATGGCCGCTACCGAACGGCTGCAAAACCTGCGCGAGCTTTTCTACCAAAACGTGGAGCAATACGTCCACCGCATGGCGGAAGCGGCCAACGGCGCGTCAGTGGCGCTGAGCAACCTGCCGGTGCCGTTCCTCTCCGCTTTCATGGGCGGCATGGAGACAGGTGTGGATGTGCGCGACCCCGCGCGGCAGGGTACGCGCTACAACGGCAGCGGCTGCCTGATCCACGGCCTTTCCGTGGTGGCGGACAGCCTGATCGCTGTGGATCGCCTGCTGGCGGAACGCCCGCAGGACGCGCAGCGTCTGCTTGTGGCCTTACGCAATAACTTTGCGGGTGAGGACGCGCTGCGTGCTTTCCTGTCGGAAGCGCCGAAGTTCGGCAACAACAGCGAGGCGGTGGATCGCGAGGCGGCCACGGTCGCGGCGCGCGTTTCGGGCATCGTCTCCGGCGCGCGCAACTATCTGGGCAACCCGTTCCGGCCGGACTGGTCCACGCCCTCCACCCACCTGCTGTATGGCTACTGGGTGGGAGCCACGCCCGACGGCCGCATGGCGCGCGATATGCTCGGCTATGGTGTTGATCCGCTTTACGGCGAGGCGCAAAACGGGCTGGGACTCAGGGTGCTCTCCGCGCTCAAGCTCCCCTACGGGCAGTTCAACGGTGGCTATGCTTCTCATTTTGGGCTCGACCCGGCCTATTTCAAGGGCGCAAGCTTTGGTCAAAAGGGGCTGGAATTCCGCAGGAAGATCATGGAGCCGCTTTTCTTCGGCACTTCGGACGGTGTGGGGCCATTCTATCTGTACTTGAACATCACCACCCCGGACATGCTGCGCGCCGTGCTGCGCCAGCCCAAAAAGTACGCGCCCAACGGCGTCTACATCATGCGCATCCACGGCACCTTCGTCAACTTTTTGGATCTCTCGCCGGAGATCCAACAGGATATCATCACCCGACTGGATTTGCAATCCACCACCTGCTAGCGGGAGGGCGCGCATGAAACTGATCGGGCTGGATATTGGCACCACGACCATTTGCGGCGTGCTGGTCGACGGTAACACAGGCCAACTGCTGGAGGCGCGCACGCTGCCAAACGACGCAGCCCTGCCCAGCGTGCTGCCGTGGGAGCGCCTGCAAAGCCCCCACCGCATCGAGGCGCATTGCCACACCCTGATCGATGGGTGGATTGGGCAATTTGATGACGTCGCCGGTATCGGCATCTCCAACCAGATGCATGGGCTGGTGTACCTGAATGCGCACGGCGAGGCCGTGAGCTCGCTGGTCACGTGGCAGGATGAGCGGGGGAAGCGCCTTGCACCAACCGGCGAGACTTATGCGGCTGCGCTGAGTGCGTGCACGGGGCATCGGATGGCGACCGGCTATGGGCTGACCACACATTGGTATAACCTACAAAACGACCTTGTGCCGGGTGACGCGTTCTGGACTGCGACCATTGGGGATTATGTGGCCATGCGCCTGACGGGGGCTGCGCAGCCACGGATGCACGCGACGAACGCCGCCAGCTTTGGGCTGTTCAACCTGGATGCAGGCACATTCGACATGGCCGCCCTGCGGGCGGCGGGCATCGCGCCAGCGCTGCTGCCGCCCGTCGAGGAAGATGCGGTGCGCGTGGGATATACGCCCGGCGGGCAGGCAGTTAGTATCGCGATTGGCGACAATCAGGCGGGATTCTTCGGCTCCGGCGGCGGTGAGGATACGGTTTCCGTCAATGTGGGCACCAGCGGGCAGGTATCCATGTTGGTGGGGGTTCCGGTGGCCGCGCCGGACATCGATCTGCGGCCTTACTTGGGCCCAAAACGGCTGGCTGTGGGGTGCAGCCTGTGCGGCGGCGATGCATACGCCGCGTTGCGGCGGTTCTTTGAACAGACGGCCCGCCTGCTGGGCACGGAGGCGCATGTTTCCTATGAGGCCATGAACGACGTTGCCGCGACGCTGTATGCGACGCAAGACCGCCTGGGCGGCCTCAGGGTGGATACGCGCCTTTGTGGCACACGGGCGGACACGGGCTTGCGCGCAGCCGTTACCGGGCTGACGATGGATACGTTCACACCCGCGCACCTCACGCTGGGGGTGCTGTGCGGCATCGGCGAAGAACTGCTGGGCTGCTTTCAGCAGATACCCGGGCATGCGCAGGCCAGCCGGATGGTGGGTTCCGGCAATGGGCTTCGCAGAAACCCGCTGCTCCGGCACATTTTCAGCGACCTGTTCGGCATGCCCATGCTGGTGCCCCTTTACGAGGAAGAAGCCGCCTACGGCGCGGCCCTGCTGACACTGCACGCCATGGGGCTGTATGCTGCGCCGCAGGATGCGCAAGCCTTGATCCAATATCAGTCGACGGATGGAGAGAACGACGATGCCGATAAACTGGGAGGCGCTTAGCAACCAACCCGTATTCTTCCGGCGCAACCGCGTAACGCGTGTCTATGACGGCGGAAAGCTGTTCGCGGATTTCTTTGGCGACGAGCCGGCAGATGGCAAACAGCCCGAGGAGTGGATCGCGTCTACTGTGCAGGCTTTGAACCGCGACAGCGCCGACCCGCGCGAGGGCCTGAGCCTGATCGAAAACACCGATGTTACCTTTCTGGAGCTGTTGCGGCACTGCCCGGTGCAGATGCTGGGTCATACGGGCGGGTTCGACCTTTTGGTTAAGGCGCTGGACAGCGCGATACGCCTGCCGGTACAGGCGCACCCAAACCCCGCGTTTTCGAGGGAACACTTCCATAGCCCGTTTGGCAAAACGGAGATGTGGCTGGTGCTTCAGACCCGTCCCGATGCGTGCATCTATTTTGGCTTTCGCCAGCAGCTGACCAAGGTGGAGTTCGCCCGCGCCGTGGCGCACAGCGAGGAGGATCGTGACGCGCTGGAGCCGCTGCTCAACCGCACGCCGGTGCACCCCGGCGAGGTGTACCTGATCCCCGCGCGCTGCGTGCACGCCATCGGCGCGGGTTGCCTGATGCTGGAGGTGCAGGAGCCGACCGATTTTACCATCCAGCCGGAATACTGGTGCGGCGATTATCACTTAAGCGAGCAAGAGATGTATTTGGGGCTGGATGCTGATACAGCGCTGGACTGCTTCGACTATTCGGTGTATGGGCCGCAAGCCGCGCAACTGGCGCGCAGGCAGCCACGTGTCCTTTCGGATGCGGAGGGTTGCCTGACGGAGAGCCTGATCGACGAGCGGGATACGCGCTGCTTTTCGGTGCTGCGGTATACGCTCACGCATGGGCAGCATATGCTTGCGCTGGCTCCGGCGATCTATATCGTGACGGAAGGCGAGGGGGAGCTGTGCTGGGAGGGTGGAGCGCGTCCGTTGCGGCGGGGCACGTATTTCTTCCTTCCGCATAGCCAGACAGGCAGGGCCTTTGTCCGGCCGCAGGGGAGGCTGTACATGGCGTGCTGCCTGCCGCCGAAGGTTGAAAGCACACGTGATTGATGAGGGCTACGGAAACACTCCGTGCAGACCGCCTTTGCACGACTGACAGGAAACCTTTCTATCGCCCCAAGTTTACCTGACAATACGCCGCGCAGTCCGACGAAACGCATCGGTGTGCAGCATTCCGTCGGCGCATGCTTTGGCCGCGTGAAAATCACCGGTTGACAGCTGGGCCTCGGCGGGCTATAATAAGTCAAAACATTTAACAAATACGACAAAAAACGAAATAGCCATCTACGAAAAGCTTCAGGGGTGATTGCGGGATGCAGGAGTATCTTGTGGAACTGCGGGACGTCAGCAAGAGCTTTCCGGGCGTGAAGGCTCTGGACAATGTGCAGCTCAACCTTCAGGCAGGCGAAGTGCTGGCGCTGCTGGGGGAGAACGGGGCGGGCAAATCCACTCTGATGAAAATCCTCAGTGGCATCTATCCTAAGGATTCAGGCACCACCATGGTATACGGCAACGTGGTGGAAAACATGACGCCGCAGAAGGCGCGGGAGCTGGGTATCGCCATCATCCATCAGGAGCTGAACATGTGCCAGCACCTCTCCGTGGCGGAGAACATCTTTCTGGGCCGCGAGATCGTGCGCGGCGGCCGCCTCTCGCGCAGAGAGATGAACAAAGCCGCGGCGGAGGTGCTCCAGCACCTGAACATCGATATCGACCCCGAGACCATCGTAGGCAAGCTTCAGCTCTCCAAGCAGCAGATGGTGGAGATCGCCAAGGCGCTAAGCACGAACGCCAAGGTGTTGATCATGGACGAACCTACCAGTGCCCTGACCGCCAAGGAGATCGGCGATCTGTTTGCCATCATCCGCAAGCTGCGCGCCGAGGGGCACGGCATCATCTACATCTCCCACAGGCTGGAGGAGCTGCAGTACATCGCCGACCGCGTGACCATCCTGCGCGATGGGCAGTACATCACCACGCTCGCGTACCGCGACACGTCGCTTCGCGAAATCATCAGCTACATGGTGGGTCGCGAGATCAAGGAAAAATTCCCGCGTATCCAGTGCGAGGTGGGCGAGGAGATTTTCCGCGTTACCAACTTAAACGCGGGCAGGCTGGTGCGCGACATCAACCTGACGGTGCGTACAGGCGAGATCGTCGGCATCGCCGGACTCATGGGCGCCGGGCGAACCGAGACCACGCGCGCGATCTTCGGCGTGGACCCCAAGGAGACAGGCGAGGTGTGGCTTGCGGGCAAGCGCGTGGAGATACGCAGACCGGAGGACTCCATCCGCGCGGGCATCGTGCTGGTGCCTGAGGATCGCAAGCGTGACGGACTTTGCGTGAAACTGAGCATCCGCGACAACATCGCCCTACCCAATCTGGATATCCTCTGCAACCGGCTTACGGTGGTCAACCGCCGCCGCAAGGGCGCCATGTCGGATCAGGCCGTGCGCGACCTGCACATCAAGCTGCCCAACACCGATGTGGACGCCGCCAGCCTCTCGGGCGGCAACCAGCAGAAGGTGGTCGTGGGCAAGTGGCTGGCGCGCGACTCCAAGATGGTCATTTTTGACGAGCCTACCCGCGGTATCGACGTCGCCGCCAAGGTGGAGATCTATAACCTGATGAATGAACTCAAGCGCAGGGGCATCGGCGTGCTGTTCGTATCCTCTGAAATGCCGGAGATACTGGGCATCAGCGACCGCATCATCGTGATGTGCGACGGGCGCATCACAGGCGAGATGCCCATCGGCGAAGCAACACAGGAAAAGATACTGGATTTAGCCACCCGCTTTGAGAGCAAGATCGTCCACGCGACAGCTTGAACGGACAGGAGAGGACAGCCATGCAGACACCACGGAATCGCATCGCCCCTAAACGTATCTTTTCGGTGCGCGGCGCCGGGCAGGTCATCACCGTTACCATCGGGCTGGTCGTGCTGTGCGCGGTATTCGCCCTGCTGAACCCGAACTTCACCTCCCCGCGCAACACCAACAACCTGCTACGGCAGATCGCGCCGTTCCTGATCGTTGGCATCGCGCAAAGCTATGTGCTCATCACCGGCAATATCGACCTGTCCATCGGCTCGGTGCTGGGCATGAGCTGCATGATCTCCGCCACGCTCATGACCAGGGGGATGAACCCGTGGGTCGCCAGCGTGATCACGCTGCTCAGCTGCCTGCTGGTGGGCGTGCTCAACGGCGTACTGGTGGCCAACTGCAAGCTGCCGCCCTTTATCGCGACGCTTGGCACCATGACCATTGCGCGCGGCATCGCGCAGATCGTAAACAACAACATGAACACCGACGCCATCGGCGACGCGGCGATGGGGTTCCGGGATTTCTTCTACTACGGCAAGTTTCTGGGCGTGTATTCGACAGTGTTCATCGCCATTGTGCTGTGGATCGTATTTAATTTCATCCTCAGCAAAACGCGCACGGGCAGCCATATCTACGCGGTGGGCAGCAACCTGGAGGCGGCGAAGCTCTCCGGCGTGAACATCGCCAAAGTGGTCATCAAAGCATACATGGTAAGCGCGTTCTGTTCCGGCATCGCGGGCCTTATCACCTGTGCCACGGGGGGTCTTGGCACCATGGACGCGGGGCTCAGCTACGAGCTGTATGCCGTGGCGGCCAGCGTGATCGGCGGCGTGAGCACGCTGGGCGGGCAGGGCATCCTGCTGGGCACGGTGGTGGGCGCAAGCGTATGGGGCGTGATGCAGAACGGCTTGTCGCTGGCGGGCGCGCCGGTGGCGCTGCGCAATATCATCATCGGCGTGATCGTCGTGATCTCCGTGCTGGCGGACGTGATCGTGCGCAGCGGCAAGTGGAACCGCAAGCTCAGGGAAAAGGCCGCTAACGCGACCGTGGTACGACCCGGGAATTAAAGCGCCTGATGAATGGCGTTTTAAGAATAAAAATCATGGAGGGAATCACACATGAAAAAGGTATTCGCGCTGGTACTGTGCCTGATGCTCGTGCTCTCCGCCTCCTCGATGGCGCTGGCCGCCTCGAAGGTGACCCTGATCACCATGGACCTGATGGATCAGCACTGGGTCAATGTGGACAAGGGCTGCCAGGATGCCGTTGCTGAGCTGAAGGCTCAGGGCATCGACATCGCGTACAACTGGGACGCCCCCACCAATGGCAAGGATGATGCCGCCCAGATCGAGTGCATCAACAACGCCTATGCCAACAATGCGGACCTGATCCTGCTGGCCTCCAACGGCCCGGACACGCAGGTTGCCACCATCGACCAGCTGACCAAGGACGGCGTGAAGTTCATCTACGTGGACTCCGCTGCCAACTACCCGGCGCTGCAGACCCTTGCGACCAACAACACCAACGCCGGCCAGATCGCCGGTGAGCAGCTGCTGGCCAAGCTGACTGCCAACGGCGTCAGCGAAGGCAAAATCGGCATCGTGAACGTGAACGCCGCCACCACCTCCACCGTGCAGCGTGAGGCGGGCTTCCGCAAGGCCTTTGAAGGCACCAAGTTCGAGCTGCTCGAGACGCAGTACGGCGAGGGCAACGCCACCAAGTCGCAGGAGATCGCGGCCAACTACATCACCTCCGGCTGTGTGGGCATCTTTGGCACCAACGAAGGCGGCACCGTGGGCGTGGGCAACGCCATCAAGGAAGCCGGCGGCACTGTTGAGGGCGTGGGCTTTGACAAGAGCGACGCCATCCTGGGCCTGATCAAGGACGGCAGCCTGCTTTGCACCATGGCGCAGGATCCCTACAAAATGGGCTACGAAGGCATGATGTCCGCGGCGAAGGCGCTGGCGGGCGAGACCCTTGCCGAGCAGAACGTGGATACGGGCGTGCAGGTGATCGACGCCTCCACGCTCAAGTAAACCAATGTGATACGGCAGGCAGTAGACCGCGCAAACAGCCTGTAACAACCAAAGAAGAGGGAGGCGGCTGGCCGCTTCCCTCTTCTTTGGTTGTTTATGTATTTGTCGTACATATGCATTGGAGAAAATACGGTCAGTTGGTTATGTGTTTCAGCTTACGCTCCGGCAGTTGCGCTTTTCAGCCACGGCATAGACGCGCTGCCCGGGGTGGAACAGCTTGAAACGCCGAAACAGAACATCGGTGTGAATCTCCTTTGCGTCTACGCGCAATGTATAGCGGATCACGTTGCAGTGCGGGGAAACTCCTTCGCCCGCACCTTCACCATGACGGGCATCTCCTCCACCATGCCGCGCTGCCGCTTTTTGGGCGGTTTGTGGACGGCCGTTTTATCCAAAAACAGATTATGCGCCCAAGGTAAACGCGCAAGTAAGCGCCCCTACACTGGGAACAGGCGTTGGAGTGCGCCTGTCAGTATTTACAGCGTGAGGAACAAGGACATACCGGCAATGAAAGCCAAAGCAGGTCGGGATACACGGGTGGCACCTCTTCATGCGAGCAAAAAAACGACAACATGGCGGCCATCAACCATAAGCTGCACGCGGGGCAAACCCCTGATAGATTGTACTCTTCGCTGCCATGGGAAGAGATGCCCGTATGGCCTGGCTCCTTCATGAAAAGCGCATCGTCTACCTGTGTGCCTATGGAAACGCGCAGGTGGCACCCATTGGTTATGAAAGCAGCCTGATGTGTGCTCCAAGTGGCATAGCCGCCTACCTCTGGATGAAGCTCCTCCTCCTTCACGCTCGGCTACTGTGCAAGCACACTCTCCCGCGTGATCTTCTGGCTGGCGATATATACGCGGTGAAACGCGTCCATCGTGTAGCCGAGGTTTTCCATGGTGATGGGCTGTTTATCATACAAAAGTCGCACCAGCTTCCATGTGGCGCGTCCCTGGTTGATGGCGTCGTTGAGCACAGTGCCCAGCAGCGCGCCCTGCCGGAGCGCGCCCAGCGCGGGTTCGGTTGCGTCCACACCCACCACGGGCATGTACCGCCCGCCAGAAAACCACCCGGCAGCCTTCAGCGCGTCGATGGCACCCAGCGCCATATCGTCGTTGTTGGAGATCACGCACTCGATGCGGCTGCCCCATGTAGCCAGAAAGCCCGCCATCTTCTCCTGCCCGATGGAGCGCTCCCACAGGGCGGTATCCTCAACCAGCTTTTCAGTGCGGAAGCCCGCCTCCGTGATGGCCTTCAGGGTGTAGGTAGTGCGCAGCTCCGCGTCCTGATGGCCGGGCTCGCCCTTGAGCAGCACATACTGGATCATGCCGTCGCCGTTGGTATCGGCCTCGGGGTGGGCGGAAAACCAATCCACGACGAGTTCGCCGCAGAGGTACCCCGTTTCCTTGGGGTCGGTGCCCACGTAATAAGCGCCATCGTACAGGGCCAGATCCTCCGGCGAGGGTTCGCGGTTGATGAACACCAGCGGTACGTTTTTGCGTTGCGCCAACCGAAGCAGATACACCGCGGACGTGCGATCTACAGGGTTGATGATCAGCGCGTCCACGTTCGCGTCCAGCATTTCCTGCACCTGATCGCACTGCAGATTCTGGTCGTTGGCGCTGTCCATGATCAGCAGCTCGGCGTTGCCGCTGGCCTCTTTCTCGATCTGCCGCACCACACTGCTCATGAACGTATCGGCAGCGTTATAGATGCATACGCCGATTTTGGGCTGCGCCGCGTCCGCAAGCGCGGGCATGGGTGCAGACGCGCACAGGCAAAGAGCACAGGCCATCGTGATGGACAAGCTTCGTTTTCTCATGCCGTAAAACACCTCCGGCGGGCCTGCCGCTATTGCAATAGCGGGAAGGCAACGCTCACATTCTCCGCGCTGTACAGGTTATCCAGAGTGATCAGCCTTGGCTCCACCAAAACGCTCTCCGCGCCAGCGCCCGTGAGCATCGAGATAGCTAGCCCGCAGCCCCGGTACCCCATGGTGTATGGCGCGGGCAGCACCAGCGCCGATACCCGCCCCTGCTCCAGCAGGGCTACGCTGTCCGGGCTTGCGTCGATGCCGATGACAGGGCAGTTAGGCCCCAGCAGCCCTGACGTGCGCATGTACACGGCGGCCAGCGTGGCCTCGCCGGTCAGGGCGACCACCGCCGCGCCTTTGTCTGCGAGGGGTTCCACATCGCTTGGCAGCGCCTGCGCATTGGCCCAGCCATCCCAGCGGGCCTCGGTGATGCGGCTGCCGCCAAACTGCCTCTGTGCCCCGCTCAGGCGGCTTTCGACCACCGTGCCCTCACCCGCCAGATAGATGACGCGCCTTAATTGCAGGCTTTGCACCCTTTGCGTCGCCAACGCACCCGCGAGGCCGTCGTCGGTAGCGGCGTAGGGGATGCTTGCCGCCGTGCGATCCAGCAGCACCAGCGGCAGGCCCGCGTCGGCGCATGCGTTGGCCGCTGTCTGCACCAGCGCGCCGTCGCCCGCGTAAAGCAGGATGGCCGCCACGCCGTCGGCCTTCAGTTCCTCGATCTGCGATGCGGGGGCATCCCGGTTCAGCGTTGCGATGGAAAGCTTGTCTCCCGCCTCGGCGGCTGCGGCTTCCGCGCCGTATCGCAGCTGCAACAGAAAACTGCCCGTATCCTCCTGCGTGAGAAGAGCAAGGGTGTGTGTTTGGATCGGCGTGCTTACCTTGGTATCGCCAAAACCGAAGAACATCACCACCAGCGAGGCAATAAGGCACATCACGGCGATGATCACGGGCCGTTTCATGGCTCCACCTCCTTGCCGCGCGGTAAGCGGATGGTCACCAGCGTGCCCCTGCCCTCTTCGCTGTCGATGGTCAAGCCGTATTGTTTGCCAAAGGTGAGCTGGATGCGCTCATGCACGTTGCGCAGCCCGATACCGCCCGTGCCTGCCGGGCGACGCAGGATGCCGTCCAGCTGCTCCTCCGCGATGCCCACGCCGTCGTCCGAGACAGTAAAGCGCAGCTCGTCCCCCTCGACGAAAGCGCGCACCGCGATGTGGATGGAAGCCCCGTCCGCCTCGTCAATGGCGTGGTTCAGGGCGTTTTCCACCAGCGGCTGCAGCACCAGCTTGACCGTCCGCTCCTTGAGCGTTTCGGGGTCGGCCTCGATGTCGCAATCAAATTTATCATGAAAGCGCATCTTTTGGATGATCACATAGTTACGCACATGTTCGATTTCCTCCGCAACGGAGATCACGCCCTTGCCCTTGCTGATGGAAATGCGAAACAGCTTTGCCAGCGCGGTCACCATGGTGATGGCCTCGCGGCTGCGTCCGCGCTCCTCCATCCAGATGATCGAATCAAGCGTATTGTAGAGGAAGTGGGGGTTGATCTGCGCCTGCAGGGCATTCAGTTCATAGAGGCGCTTCATCTCCTGCTCGTGTACGATCTGGCCCATCAGCTCACGGATGCGGGTGAGCATGTGGTTGAACGCCGTGGCCACGTTGCGGATCTCGCTGAAGCCCCGCTCGGTGATGGTCACGTTCAGGTCGCCCGCCTCCACCTTGCGCATCTTATGCTCCAGATGGGTGATGGGCCGCGTGACCCAGTAGGCCATGAGCGTGGCCGCGCCCAGCGCGATGAACGCCGCGGAGAGCAGCACCAGCGACATGATGCGGATAAACGCCATCTGTGATTGAAGGATCTCGTCGATGTAGGCCACACCCACCATGCGCCAGCGCGTCTGGTTGATGACCGCGACGATCAGCACACGCTCGCGCCCGCTTTGCTTGTCGCGCGTAAGGCCCACGATCTGGCGTTGGACGGCGGTCATATCCTCTTTGGCCTGATCGGCGTAGATCAGCTGGAGCTTCGGGTGGGCGATCAGTGCGTCGCGCTCGTCCACCACGTAGGTGTAGCCGCTGTCGCCCAGCTTGATGTTGTCGGTAAGGGCGGCAATGCTGGAGTAGCCGATGTCCATGAGCATCACGCCCGTTTGTTGCCGCCCGCCGGACATGTACGTGACCGCGCGTGAGAGCGTGACCACGAAGTTGTGCTGATTTGCAAACACGTCCTGCACGTAGGGGTTGGAGAACACGGTCAGCGTGCCTTCCTGTCTGAGCGCCTCGGTAAACCATCGCCGTTGGCGGATGCCGTAGCCACTCACGCGCAGCGCGCCGCCGGTGGCGTACAGGCACTCGCCCTGTCCATTGAAGAAAGCGATGGCAGTGATATCAGAATTGGCCCGCGCCAGCAGGTCGATCTGCGCGTGCCAGCCCAAATCGGTCTCTGGGTCCATGGGTACCAGCGAGGTGGCGAAGTGCAGCGTGGAGAGCGTGGAATCCACATACTGATCGACCACGTTCACGCTTTGCAGCACGGTTTCCTTCGTGCGCTCGATGGCGTTTTCGGACAGCAGCTGGCTGATGAAGGGCACCAGCGCGCCGCTCATGAACGCCAGCAGGATGCCGGTGAACAGCAGCAACCCGATGATCATGAGCGTGTGCAGGCTGCGCCCGTTCTGATGCAGACGCGCGTTCATGCGGGGCTCACGCCCTTTCCCGTGCGCGCCTGCGAGGGCGAAACGCCAAAGTACCGCTTGAACGCATGGCTGAAATAGCTGGGGTCGGCAAGGCCCACGCTCTGGGCGATCTCGGTGGTCTTTTTGGTCGTGGTGGTCAAAAGCTGCATAGACAGATCCATGCGCAGGCGTGTCAACGTCTGGTGGAAGGTCTCCTTCGTCTCCTGCTTGTAGATGGCGCTGAAATAGCTGGCAGACACGTGCAGCTCGCGGCAGAGCAGCTCCACGCTCATATCTGCGTCGGTGAAGTGCTCGTTCAGGTAAGCTTCCGCCTGATGCGCAAGGTTGGCCGTGGCGCTGGCGCGGCCGGTCTGGATGGCGTCCTGCAACCTGCCGGACAGCCCCTTGAGGATAGCCGTCGCCTTGCCCAGATCAGGCTCCCGCATCAAGGCGTTCAGGGTCGCGTTGTTTTCGCCCAGGATATCCACATCCGCGTTCATGTCCCGCGCGGTGCGCAGGAGCGTCAGCATCACTTCCAACAGGTATACGCGGTAGTTGTGCGGCGTTGGCTTCTCCAGCGCCGCCATCAGGGTGTCGAGCGTGTGCTCCGCCTCGTCGCGGTTGCCCATCTTGATGGCGTTGGCCAGCGCGCGCAGCGCTGCTTCATTGGCCACCTGTTCGGTACGGCTGCCGGGCTCGATGTCCGTTACGCACAGGATGTCGTTGCCGCCCTGCAACACGCTGTGATCCAGCGCCGATACCGCCTGCCTCGCGCAGGCGCGCAAATCACCCAGGCTGAAGCATGGCGCGCTCAGGCCGATGGCAGGCGCCACGTCCAAAAAGCGCGCCACGGTCTTCTTGACCACATCCAGCGCCTCCTGCACGCGCAGGAACGCCTCCTCCGTCGTATCCGGCAAAAAGAACAGCACGGCCACCATGCCGTCGAAGTGAAACACCTGCGCGGGATAATAATTCGCCAGCAGCTCGCGCGTGATGTTTATGATCGCCTGTTTCATCAGCTCCGGGTCGTTCAGGTCCGCGGGCAGCTCCTGCCGCGAGGTGGGGTGGCGCATCACGGCCACGGCGTACTGCGGCGCGGTGAGCGTGAGCTGGTAGCGCGGCGCCTCGCGCACGGCGGCGGCCACATCGGCCCCGCCTGTCAAAAGCGAGGTGAGCAGCATTTCACGCAGCAGCGGAAGGCTCTCGAAAAAGTTGGCGCGCAGGCGATTAATATCGCGCTGGATGGCGAACTCATCGTCCAGCTTTTGCTTGGTGTCCCTGAGCACGGCGATCAGCTCGGTGGAGGAGATGGGCTTGAGGAGATAGTCCATGCTCTTGAACGCCATGGCCTGCCGGGCAAACTCAAAATCGTCAAACCCCGTCAAAATGATGAAATGCACCGTGGGCGACTTTTTGCGTATCTCGCGGCACATTGCAAGGCCGTCCATCAGCGGCATGCGGATGTCGGTAATGATCAAATCAGGGTTGAGCGTTTCGCACAGGTGCGCGCCCTCCAGCCCGTTTTCCGCCGTGCCGACGACCGTGAACCCCAGCTGTTCAAAGGGGATCACTTCCAATAATCCATTCAGGATCTCGCGTTCGTCGTCCACCAGCATGAGCTTGTGCATCGGCCACACCTCCGTATCGATTATGCAAGCCCACGCGCATAATGTCAATTCGGAAAAATGTCTGCTTGTATTTTATGATAGGAGAATTTCCACAATTCACAATGGATAATCGCATTCAAATTCACCCCTGAATCGTGTACCATGACACCATCAAGCATATGTGGAACCATGTTCCCGATGCGGACAAACAAAAAGGAGAGATGTACCCATGAAAAAGATCGTTTCTCTGCTGCTGGCGCTGGTCATGGCGCTGGGCCTGTTCACCGCCGCGGTGGCCGAAGGCAACGCGCAGGTGTTCTGGTACACGTTCAGCGACGTGTATCTTTCCTCCGTGCGTACCAGCCTTGACGTCGCCCTGACCGAGAAGGGCATCACCTTTGTGGATCAGGATGCCAATGCCACCCAGGCCACCCAGACCGACCAGATCAACACCGCCATTGCCAGCGGTACCAACCTGCTGGTTGTGAACATCTGCGAGACCGGCGCGGACGGCATCGCCCAGAACGTGGTCGACAGCGCCAAGACCGCGGGCATCCCGCTGATCTTCTTCAACCGCTCGGTTTCCGCCGACGTGGTCAAGAGCTACGACAAGTGCGTGTTCGTGGGCACCAACTACGAAGAAGCCGGCATCATGCAGGGCAAGATGATCGGCAACTACCTGCTGGCCAACTACGACAAATATGACCTGAACAAGGACGGCGTGATCAGCTACGTCATGTTCAAGGGCGACGAAGCCAACCAGGAAGCCATTGCCCGCACCAAGTACGGTGTGGAAGACGCCAACACCATCCTCACCGCCGCCGGCAAGCCCGCCCTCAAGTTCTACGACGAGAGCAACGACAAGCAGTACCTCGTGGACCAGAACGGCACCTGGAGCCGTCAGGTCGCGCTGGATTACATGCAGACCATCCTTGCCCAGTACAGCGAAGCCAATAACAACATGGTGGAGCTTGTGATCGCCAACAACGACGAAATGGCCATCGGCGCCGTGACCGCCCTGCAGGCTGCGGGCTACAACAACGGCGACAAGACCATCCCCGTGTTCGGCGTGGACGCCACCGAAGATGCGAAGGCCATGATCGCCGCGGGCGCGATGGCCGGCACCATCAAGCAGGATGCCGTGGGCATGGCTGACGCCATCGCCACCATCTCCGCCAACATGATCGCGGGCACCGATATGTTCGCGGGCCTCAACCCCGCCTACGTGATCACCGACGGCTGGAAGGTCGCTATCCCGTACGCTGTGTACACCGGCGAGTGAGCCGCTAAGGCAAAGCGCAACATTCCTCAAAAGCGCGGAGGGGCGATGAGCCCCTCCGCGCGGATTTGAATTTCGAGCCCTGTATTATTTATACCGCTGCAAGCGGGTATCGACCCTCCCAAAGGAAGGAGCACCCGAGCATGGAACAACACAAGGAAGGAACGGTCTTGCTGCGCATGGAAGGCATTAGCAAGAGCTTTCCGGGCGTACAGGCGCTGGACAACGTTTCCCTGAACGTGAGGGCCGGAACCGTGCACGCGCTGATGGGGGAAAACGGCGCGGGTAAAAGCACGCTGATGAAGTGCCTCTTTGGTATCTACAGCAAGGATGCCGGGCACATCTACCTGGAGGATAAGGAGATCAACTTTAAATCCTCCCGCGAGGCACTGGACAACGGCGTGGCCATGGTGCATCAGGAGCTCAACCAAGCACTGAAGCGCAGCGTCATGGACAACATCTGGCTGGGACGATACCCCAAGATCGCCAAAGCCATCCCGCTGGTGTCCGAGCGCAAAATGTATGCCGATACTGTCAAAGTTTTTGAGGACTTGGGCATCAAGGTAGACCCCAAGACCATCATGAGCACCATGCCGATATCCCAGCGGCAGATGGTGGAAATCGCCAAGGCCGTATCCTACGGCGCGAAGGTGATCGTGTTCGACGAGCCTACCTCGTCGCTGACCGAGCAGGAGGTCGAGCATCTTTTCAAGATCATCAACATGCTGCGCGACCGGGGTTGCGGCATTATCTACATCTCTCATAAAATGGAGGAGATCCTTCGCATCTCCGACGAAGTGACCATCATGCGCGACGGTCAATGGGTGGCAACGCGGCCAGCCAGCGAGCTGACCATGAACCAGATCATCCGTCTGATGGTAGGGCGTGAGTTGACCAACCGCTTCCCACCCAAGGAACATACCGTGAGTGACGAGGTAGTGCTCAAGGTGGACGACCTGACCGCGCTGTACTCCCACCTCAAGGATGTGTCCTTCGAGCTCAAAAAGGGCGAAATACTGGGCGTTGCCGGTTTGGACGGCTCCGGCCGCACGGAGCTGCTGGAGAACCTGTTCGGCATCGCCACCCGCAAAGGCGGCAAGATATATATAAACGGCGCCTGCATCCACAATCACACCCCGCGCGAATCCATCGCCAACGGCATGGCGATGGTCACCGAGGAGCGCCGCGCCACCGGCATTTTCAGCATACTGGACGTGCGAAGCAACACGGTCATCTCCTGCCTGCGCAAGTGCCGCTCCGGCAAGCTACCGCACCTGAGCAACAAGAAAATGCAGCAGAAGACCCAGTGGTCGGTGGATCGCATGCGCATCAAGACGCCGTCGCTCTCCACCAAGATACGCGCATTGTCCGGCGGGAATCAGCAGAAGGTGATCATCGGGCGCTGGCTTTTGACCGAGCCGGAAATTTTCCTGATGGACGAGCCCACGCGCGGCATCGACGTGGGTGCGAAATACGAGATCTATCAGATTATTATCGATATGGCGCGCGAGGGCAAGTCCGTCGTGATGGTCTCCTCGGAAATGCCGGAGCTGTTGGGCGTGTGCGACCGCATCCTGGTCATGTCCAACGGCAGGCTCGCGGGGGAAGTGGACGCCGCGAGCACCACGCAGGAAGAGATCATGACCCTCGCGGCCAAGTATATGTAAGGAGGCGGCCAACCCATGAGCCAGCAAAAACAAGGGAAGCTTCAAAAGCACATTCGGGATTTTCAGGCCATGAGCCGTGGCGACCAGTTCCGCGAAGTGGGCAACTGGCTGCTGGATCACGCGATGATCATCATCATCGTGCTTTTGTGTATATACATCCAAATCCAGCGCCCCGCCTTCCTGCAGATCGCATCCATCGTGAACATCGTGCAGCTGACCGCCTCACGCCTGCCCATCGCGCTGGGCATCGCCGGCGCGATCATCCTGACCGGCACGGACTTGTCCGCCGGCAGAATCGTGGGCCTGAGCGGTTTTGTGGCGGCCATTCTGCTGCAAAAGACGGGCATTGCCAACAAATTCCTCGCTGGCATCGGCCCGCAGGGCATCTTCGTGGTCATCCTCGCGGTGCTGGCGCTGGGCGCGCTCGTCGGCGTGGTCAACGGCTTCTGCGTGGCCAAGTTCAAGCTGCATCCCTTCATCGTGACGCTTTCCACGCAGCTTTTGACCTACGGCGCATACCTGACGCTCAGCAACGCGGCGCAAATATCCAACCTTGACGAGAGCTACACCAGCGGTTTCGTGATGAAGGCGATGTTCAAGCTGGGCAACACGCCGGTCATGAGCTATGTGGGCTACGCGGTGATCGTGACCATCATCATGTGGTTCATCTGGAACAAGACCACCTTTGGCAAGAACATGTTCGCCGTGGGCAGCAACGAAGAGGCGGCCCGCGTGTCCGGCGTGAACGTGACGCTGACCATCATCGGCGTGTTCGCGCTGGCCGGCGCGACCTACGGCTACACCGGCTTTGTGGAGGCTGCGCGTATGGGCGCCAGCACCGGCACCATCGGCCTCAACTACGAGCTGGACGCCATCGCGGCGTGCGTGATCGGCGGCGTATCGTTCGTGGGCGGCATCGGCAAGATCAGTGGCGTCATCATTGGCGTGATCTTGATGCAGCTGATCATCAGTGGCATGACGTTCCTGGGCATCAGCGGCAACACGACGTATATCATCAAAGGTATGGTGATTCTGGTTGCCTGCGCCATCGACATGCGCAAGTACCTCACCAAGAAATAGGCAACGATGTCGGCCCTCCTTGTGGGGGAAAACATTCGCAGGCAGAGGTCGAAAGGCCCTTGCCTGCATTTTTCATTCTCGGACGAACGACGGCCGTTGCGGCATCCGGCAAAGCAACGGATGCGAGGATGGGCGACGAGCTTGGTTGCCTATGCGTTTCCTGATGTTGCTGAGATGGTTGGACGGTAATTTTGGTCGTCGCTGAAGAAAAAAATGGAAAAGCAGCCAAAAAACAATGACCGTTATATCCGAAGCATTGACAGGCTCCGCAAAAGCGACTATAATCACCTCAACAACTGGCAGGGAAAGGGGGAGCCCCATGTACACCACTGTGCGCGCTTCCTTCTTTTACTTTAGCTACCGCTTTACGGGCTATGCTTACCGTAAGGCCGTTTTGCGTTGTACTGGCTGAGTGAACCGCCTTAAGCAGGCGTAACACCCCCGCAGTCAATGCTGCGGGGGATTTTTATATAGAACGGCGCGACCAGAGTAGGCACTGTAGGCAACGTAGGCGGTCAGCGAAAGGAAGGATATCCAATGATTATCATTCTGCGGAGAGACCCCGAGGTCAAACAGCTTGAAAACCTGAAGGCGTGGCTGGTGAGCCAAAACCTGACCATACACGAATCACGGGGCGAGAACCATACCATCCTCGGGCTGGTGGGCGATACCACCGCGGTGGATATCGACCTGCTGCGCGCGCTGGACATCGTGGAGGATGTCAAGCGCATCCAGGAGCCGTTCAAGAACGCCAACCGCAAGTTCCACGAGGAGGATACGGTCATCCCCGTGATGGACACGCAGATCGGCGGCGGTGTGTTCACGATGATCGCGGGCCCGTGCAGCGTGGAGAGCGAGGAGCAGATCATCGCCATTGCTAAAGCGGTCAAGCAGGCGGGCGCGACCATGCTGCGCGGCGGCGCGTTCAAGCCTCGCACCTCGCCCTACGCATTTCAGGGGTTGCGCGCGCAGGGGCTGGAGCTGCTGCTGGAGGCCAAAAAGGAGACCGGCCTGCCCATCGTGACCGAGATCATGGACCTGAGCCAGTTGGAGCTGTTCCGCGATGTGGACGTGATCCAGGTGGGCGCTCGCAACATGCAGAACTTTGAACTGCTCAAGGAGCTGGGGCATTCCGGCAAGCCCATCCTGATCAAGCGCGGGCTTGCCAGCACGCTGCAGGAGCTGCTGATGAGCGCTGAATATGTGATGGCGGGGGGCAACAAGGACGTGGTGCTGTGCGAGCGCGGCATCCGCACGTTTGAGACTGCGGCGCGCAACACGCTTGACCTGTCCGCGGTGCCGCTGCTCAAAAAGATGAGCCACTTGCCCATCGTGATCGACCCCAGCCACGCCACCGGGATCGCCGCCGTGGTCAAGCCCATGGCGCTGGCCGCAGCGGCCAGCGGGGCAGACGGGCTGATGATCGAGGTGCACAACGACCCCGCGCACGCCCTGTCGGACGGAGCGCAGTCGCTCACGCCCGAGGCGTTCACGGATGTATCGGCAGCGGTCACGGCCGTGCTGCCCTTTGCCTGCCGCTATGTGCGCGGGAAGGTGGTGTGAGCCGTGGAGATTGGCATCGTAGGGCTGGGGCTGATCGGCGGCTCCATCACAAAGGCCATCAAGAAGTACACGCCCCATACCGTGCTGGGGTTTGATACCGACACCGAGGTGCTCTACAAGGCCAAGCTGCTGGATGCCATCGACGGGGAACTGACACCGGAACGGCTGCCCATCTGCGATTGGCTCATCATCGCCACGCGCCCCGCCGCCGCCGTGCTCTATGTGGTGGAGAATGCCGAGCGCATCAAGCCCGGCGCGACAGTCATGGATGTGTGCGGCGTAAAGCGGAGCGTATGTGCGCCGCTGTGGCAGGTGGCGGGGGACAGGGGCTTCACGTTCATCGGCGGGCACCCCATGGCGGGGCGCGAGGTGGGCGGCTTTGCTCACGCCAGTGCGGATCTGTTCAAGGATGCATCGATGATTCTGACCCCCATGAAGGGCGCGGACATCGCGCTGCTGGAGCGGCTCAAGAAGTTTTGGTGCGCGCTGGGTTTCGGCGGCGTGACCGTGACCACGCCGGAGAACCACGACAGGGTAATCGCCTATACGTCGCAGCTGGCGCACATCGTGAGCAGCGCCTACATCAAAAGCCCTACAGCGCTTGACCACATTGGCTTCTCCGCGGGCAGTTACAAGGATTTGACGCGTGTGGCGCGCCTCGATCCCGATATGTGGACGGAACTGTTCATGCAGAACCGCGAGCCGCTACTGAGTGAGCTGGACGGCATCATCGCGCGGTTGAACGAGTACAGAGCTGCGCTCCAGCGCGCCAACGCAGACGAGATGCGCGACCTGCTTCGCGCCGGACTGGAGCAAAAGCTGGAGGCTGACCGAAAGGACTACCACGCATGAAAAAAGTGCATGTGGCCACCGGCAACGCCTATGACGTGACCATCGGGCGCGGATTGCTTGACACGGCGGGGGAATGGCTGGCCGCCCTGACCCCCTCGCGCATTGCCGCGCTGGTGGCGGACGATACGGTAGACGCACTATACGGCAACCACGTGACGGTCGCGCTGGAAAGCGCGGGCTTTGCCGTACTTCGGTTTACATTTCCTCATGGCGAACAGAGCAAGACGCTTGCCACCTATGGCCGGATGCTCGACTTTTTGGCGGAGAACCGCGTGACACGCGCGGATACCGTGGTGGCGCTGGGCGGTGGCGTGACGGGCGATATGGCAGGCTTTGCCGCGGCCACCTACCTGCGCGGCGTGAATATCGCGCAGATACCCACCACTTTGCTTGCCATGGTGGATAGCTCCGTGGGTGGTAAGACGGGCGTGGATTTGCCCGCGGGCAAGAATCTCGTGGGGGCGTTCCACCAGCCGATCGGCGTGCTGTGCGATGTGGACGCGCTCGCCACCCTGCCGCCGGACGTGTATGCGGACGGCATGGCGGAAGCCATCAAGTACGGCGTGTTGTGCGACGCGTCTCTGTTTGAGGCGCTGAAGCAGCATGGCGCGACGGAGGCCCTGCCCGAGGTGGTGGCGCGTTGCGTGGCCATCAAAGCGGGCGTGTGCGCGGGGGACGAATGTGACCGTGGGCAGCGGCAGATGCTCAACCTTGGGCACACGTTCGGGCACGCGATCGAGCGTTGCAGCGGCTATACGCTGCCCCACGGCCACGCGGTAGCCATAGGAATGGTATACGCGGCGCGCATCGCCGTGCATCTGGGGCTGTGCGATGCGGCCTGCGTGCCGCAGGTGGTGGCCGCGCTGCAAGCGAACGGCCTGCCCATCAACGCCCCCTACGCCGCTGGGGCGCTTGCCGAAGCGGCGTTGGGCGACAAGAAGCGCGCGGGCGGTACGCTGACACTGGTGCTGCCAAAAGCCATCGGCCAGTGCGTTCTGTATCCTGTGCCTGTCGAGAATCTGCCAGCCCTTGCGCAAGTCGCGATCGGCTGAAACGTAGCATTAATAGGAAGGAAGCGGTGCCCATGGATATCCAGACCCTTCGGGAGCAGATCAACCAGTGCGACGACGCGCTTTCCAAGGCTTTTGTGAAACGAATGGAAACGGCGATGGAGATCGCCCGCTATAAAAAGGAAAACGGCCTGCCGGTGTTTGACCCCGAGCGGGAACGCGCGGTGATCAACCGCGTGACCGAAGGGCTGGATGAAGCCATGGCTGTGAACATGAAACTGCTGTATAACACGATCTTCGACCTGAGCCGTACCTACCAGCAGCGTTACCTGACCGTGCAGACGGAGCTGACCAACCGCATCCAGCGCGCTATTGAGGAAACGCCCAAGGTGTTTCCCAAGCGCGCGGTGGTCGCCTGTCAGGGCATGGAGGGGGCCTATAGCCAGCAAGCCTGCGACAAGCTGTTCGCATTGCCCAGCCTGATGTATTTCAAGCGGTTCGAGGGCGTGTTTCAGGCCATCCAGAGCGGGCTGAGCCAGTATGGGGTGTTGCCCATCGAAAACAGCAGCTACGGCTCCGTAACCGAGGTGTACGACCTGATGCGCCGCTACCGCTTCCACATCGTGCGCGGCGTGCGCCTCAAGATCGACCACCGCCTGCTGGCCAAGCCCGGTGTGAAGCTTTCGGATGTGCGCGAGATCGTCTCGCACGAGCAGGCCATTGGTCAGTGCGGCGCGTTTTTGAAGGGGCTCAAGGATGTCAAGATCACCGTGTTTGGCAACACGGCGGAGGCTGCCCAGTACGTAAGCGCCAGCGACCGGCATGACCTCGCAGCCATCTCCTCGCCCGCCTGCGCTGCCATCTACGGGCTTTCCGTGCTCTCCGATACCGTGAGCGACAGCGACAGCAACTTCACCCGTTTCATCTGCATCGCCAAGGGGTTGGAGATTTACCCCGGCGCCAATCGCATGAGCCTGATGCTCAACGTGCGGCACACCCCGGGCGCGCTGTATGCGATGATCGCAAAATTCGCCGCGCTGGGCCTGAACCTGACCAAGATCGAGAGCCGCCCCATCGCGGGCACGGATTTTGAGTTCATGTTCTACTTCGATTTGGACGCGTCGGTTTACGCGCCGGAGGCGTTGCAGCTGCTCTGCGAGCTGGACGCTGGCCCTGAGACGTTCACCTATCTGGGCAGCTACAGCGAGGTGTGACATGCGCTACGGGTTGATTGGCGAAAAGCTGGCGCATAGCCACTCGCCGCGCCTGCATGCATTGCTGGGCGATACTGGCTATACGCTGTGCCCCATGCCGCCCGAGGCGCTGGACGCGTTTTTGACGGAACGCGACTTTCTGGGGCTGAATGTGACCATCCCCTATAAGCGAGCTGTGATGCCCTATTGCGCGGAGCTGAGCGACACGGCCCGCGCCATCGGCAGCGTGAACACCATCGTGAGGCGGCCGGATGGCACCCTGTATGGCGACAATACCGATGCTTTTGGCTTTGCCAACATGGCGGCGGCAACGGGCATATCCTTTGCAAGGCAAAAGGCGCTGGTGCTGGGCAGCGGAGGCACCAGCCGCACGGCTTGCCATGTGGTGTCACAGGCGGGCGGGCAGGCGGCGGTCATCTCCCGCACAGGCGAGAATGGCTATGATACCTTGCATAAACACACGGACGCAACGGTGCTCATCAATACCACGCCGGTGGGCATGTACCCCGCCGTGGACGCGTCGCCGGTCGACCTTGCACTGTTTCCCAAGCTTGCCGCCGTGCTGGACGTGGTGTATAATCCACTGCGAACAAGGCTTTTGCAGCAGGCGGAGGCGCTTCATATTCCCCATGCGGGCGGGCTCACGATGCTGGTGTGGCAGGCCGTGCGCGCGCGGGAGCTGTTTGACGGCACACCTGTGCCCGACACGCTTGCGCGCGGCGCGGAGCAAACGCTGAGGCGCGAGGTGAGCAACCTCGTGCTGGTGGGGATGCCCGGCAGCGGCAAGACCACTGTGGGGCGGCGCTGCGCCAAGGCGCTGGGCATGACCGCCGTGGACACCGATGGGGAAATCGAGCGTCGCACGGGCAGGCACCCCAGTGAAATCATCACCGCGGATGGCGAGGCGGCGTTTCGCGCGGTGGAGGCCGAGGTGATCGCCGACCTTGGCGTGCAGCGCGGGCTTGTGATCTCTACGGGCGGTGGCGCGGTGCTGCGCGAGGAGAACCGCCTGCACCTGCGCATGAACGGCGTGGTGGCCTACCTGAAACGACCGCTGGAACGGCTTTCGACCGGCAGCAGGCCGCTTTCGCAAAGCCCTGGCGCATTGCAGGCGCTGCTGGCGGCGCGCGGGCCTATCTATGAGGCGATGGCGGATTTTGCCGTGCGCAACGACGGCTCGATGGCCGGGTGCGTACAGCAGGTGTTGGAGGGGTTTGATGAAGCTTTTTGTGATCAACGGGCCTAACCTGAACATGCTTGGCGTGCGGGAGCCCGCCGTATACGGCGCGAAAACCTACGTGCAGCTCGTGGCCTATGTGGAGGAGATTTGCGCGCGCGAAGGGATTTCGGTCATGTGCTTCCAGAGCAACCACGAGGGGGCGCTGGTCGATTACATCCAGAGCGCCTATGGCGTAGCGGATGGTATCGTGATCAACCCCGCGGCCTATACGCATACCAGTGTAGCCATCCTGGACGCGCTCAAGGCGGTTGCGCTGCCGGCTGTGGAGGTGCACCTGAGCGACGTGAGCGCAAGAGAGGCATTCCGTCAGGTGAGCTATGCGGGCCTCGCGTGTGAAAAGACCATCGCAGGGCACGGCTTTCAGGGCTATGAGGAGGCTATCCTGTGGCTGAAAGACCGCCTGTCGCCGGAGGGCAAGTGATGGATGTATACATCGCGCGGCATGGGGCGACGGAGTGGAACCTTGTTGAGCGTCTGTGTGGCCGTACCGACCTGCCCTTGAGCGAGACGGGTGTTACGCAGGCACACGCATTGGGCGAGCGCCTGGCGGGCGAAGGAATAACGCTTGACCGCATCTATGCTTCGTCGCTTACGCGGGCGCGGCAGACCGCGGAGATCGTCGCGCGGTATGTCGCGGCCCCCATCGTGACCGACGAGCGGCTGGTGGAGCAGAGCTTTGGCGAGAACGAGGGCATTGGTATCCACTTGAGCGCTTATCTCACCTGCAAGCAAAACCTCGCCCTGCGCTGCCCGGGCGGCGAATCGGCCATGGATGTGGCGTGCCGCATCTATGGGTTTTTGGAGGAGCTGAAGCAGCAAAGCGGGCTGAAAGCCGTGTTGCTGGTGGGGCACGGCAGCGCGATGCGCGTGCTCCACACCTATTTCGCGGATGATGTGCGAAACGAGGTTTTTTTGCAGTGGAGCATCGGCAACGCGGAATACCGGCTATACCGGCTGCCGAAAAGTGCGGCCAAGCGCTGAGCACAAGCATAACACCAGTAAAAAAGGAAACCAAAGCAAACCGCCGGTGCAAAAGCGTACCGGCGGTTTGGGCTTTTCATGGAAAATGACGGTATGCAGGATGCGACCCCGGCTGGGCGTGCAAGCGGTACGCTAGACGACCGCGCACTGCTCCGTGGGGCAGCGGCCATCGGGCATGGGCTCATTCTGCGCAGGCAGCTTGCGGCGCACCACCAGATATGTAGCCACATGGAACAGCGCCGCCAGCAGCCACGAGATGGGGTAGCTCCACATCAGCGTTTCGATGGCGGGAAAGCGCTGAAACACCGTATAGACCCACACGATACGCAGTACGCACACGCAGCCCAGCGTGGCGATGGCGGGCACGATGCTGTACCCAAGCCCACGCAGCTGGCCCACCAGCACCTCCATCGCGCCGCACAGAAAGTAGGTGCCGCAGATGATGCTCAGGCGCTTGATACCCTCGGCGATCACTTGCGGGTCGGGGTTGTAGATGCTCAGGAGCTGTGCCGCAAACAATACGAAAAGCCCGCCGGTAACGAGGCCCACAGTCAGCACCGTGCCCAGGCACACCCACAGGATGCGGCGCACGCGCGCCCATTGCCTCGCGCCCGCGTTCTGCCCCACAAATGTGAGGCAGGCCTGATAAATGCTGTTCATGGCCGTGTATACAAAGCCCTCCAAGTTGCCCGATGCGGCGTTGCCCGCCATGACCACCGAGCCAAACGTGTTGATGGACGACTGGATGAGCACATTGCTGATGGAGAATAGCGTGCTTTGCAAGCCCGCAGGCAAGCCGATCTTGAAGATTTTTGCAAGGCTGTCGCGGTGGAACCGTATCGCCGGAATGGAGAGGCGCACACTGCCCGTGCCCTGTACCAAGCAACGGATGACCAGTACCGCGGAGATCGCCTGCGAGACAATGGTTGCAGTCGCTACGCCCGCCACACCCATGTGGAACACGATTACAAAAATCAGGTTGAGCACGACGTTCACCAGCCCGGCCACGGTCAGGAAAGCGAGGGGACGCCGCGTATCGCCTACCGCGCGCAAAACCGCGCTGCCGAACGTATACAGCATGTTGGCAGGCATACCGATAAAGTAGATGCGGATATACAGACTGGCGCTGTCGATCACATCGGGCGGGTTGCCCATCATGGAGAGCAGCGGGCGCGCAAACACAAAGCCGACTGCGCCGATGGACACGCCGCTGACCAGGGCCAGTGCGATGGAGGTGTGCACCGTGCGCCGCACGCCCGCGTGGTCGCCTGCGCCATAGCCCTGCGCCACGGCTACGCTGGTGCCGATCGACAGGCCCAGGAACAGGTTGATGAGCAGGTTGATCAGCGAGCTGGTGGAGCCGACCGCCGCCAGCGCCTCCTTGCCCGTGAATTGGCCGACCACGATGATATCCGCCGCATTATAAAATAGCTGTAGGATGCCTGTGAGCATCAATGGGATGGAGAAGCTGACCACCTTGCGGACGATCGAACCGCTGCACATGTCCATTTCATATTTGCCTGTCTTCATCACGCCGGCGAGACGCCGTTGTCCGCCCCCTTTCGATAAGGGGTATGATAGCACGATTTGCCGCGTTTGACCATGACGATGTAGAAAGTGGAAGGATGGAGACCGAAAAAGCAGAATGGTGGAACTGGTGGATGAATACTTTTGCGGCTGGGCAGGCAGGGCATTGGTAACAACTTGAACCTTTGAAGACAGATGCTTTCCTGGGTTGATGATAGCCACGGCGAACAGCCTGCGCGTACGCCAGCGGCGCCGACCATGCATCCTGCGAACAGCGCGCCGCGCCGTTCACAGGGAAACAAAAGCGCCACGGGTGCAAACCTTGAACGATAAGCCGCACAAACATGCGCAAGGAAAGAGTGCCGGGAAGCCCTACAGAATGCATTAACCATGTACGCTTGCGAGCACATGGCTTCTGCCCTGTACGAAACGAAGGGCGTGCATGGTATGAAAGCCGGAGATGCGAAACTGTTCGGCGATGGTCAACGGTCACGCTGGATATCTACGCATATGGAAACGCGTGAACGTAACGGCCATGT
Source organism: uncultured Oscillospiraceae bacterium (assembly GCA_964584315.1). Lineage (GTDB taxonomy): Bacteria > Bacillota > Clostridia > Christensenellales > Aristaeellaceae > CAXXOK01. The sequence goes on along the minus strand of CAZOZO010000021.1, from coordinate 15,992 downwards.
ACGGCAGGGGAGCATGCGCCGTTGCGCACATGGTGAGGCATTCGCATGCGTGCTATAGGCCTGCCGGAGGAGAGCCACGCGCTCGCGGATAACATATAACAAGCAGACGGCACGCATAACATTCGATAAAAGGAGCGGTTTGCACAGGATAAAGCCCTTTTGTGCAGGCACGACGGTGGAAAACGGCCATAACCTTTACAATCAACGAAAAAAGAGCGCGTTTCTTATGAAAATGTGACGATGAGGCGGTCAATTTTTCGTATAAGGTGTCTTGACAACGTTTGCACAGCATGGTAAGATACACACAGACAAACGGAGAGCATAGAAATCAACGTTTTGTCCCTTGCTTTCATGTGCAAACGTTTTCCTTGCGCAGACCGGCGGGTTGGACGTTACGATACGCGATGGTTTTCTTGCCATGGCGAGCAAGCGTTTGCACATAGACAGGATGCCGCCTGTTTATCACGCAAGTTCGGTAAAGGCTCGCGCCAGAGCATGGAAGGGAACAGTCCTTGCACGAAGACTGTGCACGCGCTCAGCGCACGAGCGCCTTCCCCGAAGGTTTGGGGTCGCGTCCTCGAAGGTTTTTTGTGGGAGACCCTGCGGCTATGGTACGCCGGCCGTGACGAACGCAACGTGATACGCGCCGGAGATGTGTGCGCACGCGATTTCCACGTAATCTTTCGGGATCTGATGACGAACGGGAAAGACCGCGGCCGACGGACGGGCACGAATCGAGTTGCCCTCGTCTTGTATGGACGGCGTTGAGCCCATGTGTGCGGTCATAACTACCAATCGTTCGGGGCTGCACACATCTCGTGCCAGAGGCGGCGGCTGCCGCCTTGCAGGGTATCGGGTCGATGCAAAGCGGAGAACCGCTTTACATAGATATTCGACAAAGGAGAGTACCAGTATGAAAAAATTCTTGGCTCTGGCTCTGGTATTGGTTCTGTCTCTCTCGATGGTGACCGTCGCCGCGAGCGCTACGTCCGCCACCGGTTCCGTGTACTACCTTAACTTCAAGCCCGAGCAGGATCAGCAGTGGCAGGATCTGGCCAAGCTCTACACCGAGAAGACCGGCGTGCCCGTGACCGTGGTGACCGCTGCTTCCGGCACCTATGAGACCACCCTGCGCTCCGAGATCGAGAAGGCGGACGCGCCCACCCTGTTCCAGGTGAACGGCCCCGTAGGCCTGAAGACCTGGAAGGACTATTGCCTTGACCTGAAGGATACCGCGTTGTATGCCAACCTCAAGAGCGATGACTTTGCTCTTTTGGACAACGGCGCCGTGCTGGGCATCGCGTACGTGATCGAGACCTACGGCATCATCTACAACAAGGACCTGATGGCCAAGTACATTGCCCTGCCCAACGCCGTTATCAAGGACGTGGCCGAGATCAACAGCTTCGCCACCCTGAAGGCCGTTGCGGACGACATCCAGGCCCGCAAGGCTGAGCTTGGCGTCATGGGCGCCTTCACCTCCGCCGGCATGGATCCCAGCAGCGACTGGCGTTTCAAGACCCACCTTGCCAACCTGCCTATCTACTACGAGTACAAGGCGGACGGCATCGGCTCCACCGAAGCCATCAAGGGCACCTACCTTGACAACTACAAGATGATCTGGGATCTCTACATCACCGACGCGACCTGCGAGCCCGCGCTGATCGGCGCCAAGACCGGCGAAGACGCGCGCGCGGACTTCACCCTGGGCGACGCGGTGTTCTACCAGAACGGCACGTGGGAATACAGCGCCTGCATCGAAGCCGGTATGACCGATGCGCAGCTGGGCATGCTGCCCATCTACATCGGCGCGCCGGGCGAAGAGAATCAGGGCCTGTGCACCGGCTCGGAGAACTACTGGGTCATCAACAAGAACGCCAAGCCCGAGAACATCGACGCTACCAAGGCGTTCCTGGAGTGGGTCATCACCAGTGACGAGGGCCGCGATGCGCTGGCCAACAAGATGGGCTTCGTGACCCCGTTCAAGACCTTTGACGAGGGCTACGCCGCCAAGAACGCGCTGATCGCTGCCGCCAACGACTACATCGCCGCCGGCAAGACCGCCGTCAGCTGGACGTTCACCACCATGCCCAGCGAGAACTGGAAGAACGGCGTCGGCGCCGCGCTGCTTGAGTACGCGCAGGGCACCGGCACCTGGGACGCTGTCAAGACTGCTTTCGTGGATGGCTGGGCCACCGAGTACGCCGCCGCGAACGCTGCCAAGTAACCACAACAGTCACCATACCCGGCGCGGCAGGGTGTCCCCCTGCCGCGCCGCGGCATATCGACATGCGGATTGCGCCCCTCGCGGCACATCCGTGCGTCTATGCCATTTGGTTTGTCAAAGATCCGTGGAGCGGCAAACGCCCACGCCTGCTTTGACCGGCCACGACACCGCGCCGCGCGGGCGCGCCGACGAACCCGCGCGCAGGCCTTTCCAGTGCCACCGCGCAGGATTTTTGCACTGGGGCGAGAATCCTTACCATACAGGGAGGCACAGCTTCATATCGCGGGCTCGTCCGCGCTTCCGGCGGGAAGCGCAACCTTCGTAAGGGGGATGATCTGATTGGAAAAGGCCATCAAGCGCTATTGGCCGATCTTTGTGTTGCCGACGATGATCGCGTTCGCCATCGGTTTTCTGATTCCATTCATCGCGGGGCTCTACCTCTCGTTTTGCGATTTTACCACTGTGACCGATGCGACCTTCACAGGGCTGACCAACTATGTCAAAGCCTTTACGGACACGTCGAGCAACTTTGTGCATGCCCTGTGGTACACGGCGCTGTTTGCGGGGCTTTCCAGCGTGCTGATCAACCTGTTTGGCCTGACGGTGGCGCTGCTGCTGGTGCGCGGCATCCGCGGCACCAACCTGTACCGCACAGTGTTTTTCATGCCCAACTTGATCGGCGGCATCGTGCTGGGCTGGTTATGGCAGGTGATCCTCAACGGCGTGCTGGCAAACTGGGGCGTGACCATCGTGACCAACGAATGGTACGGCTTCTGGGGCCTGATCGTCGTGATGTGCTGGCAGCAGGTGGGCTATATGATGATTATCTATATCAGCGGCCTGCAGGCGATTCCGGGTGAGCTGACAGAGGCGGCCGCCATCGACGGTGCGAACGCATGGCAGACCCTCACGCAGGTCAAGCTGCCCATGCTGATGCCGTACATCACCATCTGCACGTTTTTGACCATCACAAACGGCTTCAAGCTGTTTGACCAGAACCTGGCGCTGACCAACGGCATGCCCAGTTTCCGCTCGCAGCTGCTGGCGCTGAACATCTATGATACGTTCTACGGGCGCACAGGCTGGGCAGGCGCGGGCCAGGCCAAGGCGGTCGTTTTCTGCGTGCTGGTGGTGGGCATCGCGCTGATCCAGCTTCGCCTGACCCGTTCCAAGGAGGTGCAGCAGTGATGACCACGCAAAAACTGGCCGGAGGGAAGGGCCTGACGATGCGGCGGCGGGCTGTGAACACGGCGCTGACCATCTTGTTCGCACTGGTGTCGGTAGGGTACATTCTGCCGCTCGTAGTGGTGCTGGTCAACAGCTTCAAGGTACGAGCCTATATCAGCCGCGCGCCGTTCAGCCTGCCGCTGGGCAAGATGTTCGCCGCAGGCGAAAACTATGTGACGGGCGTAGCCAAGACCGGCTTTTTCGACGCGCTGCAATGGAGCTTTATCATTACGGTGCTGTCGGTCTTTGTGATCCTCCTGTGCACGTCGATGTGCGCTTGGTTCATCAGCCGCGTGACCAACCGCTGGAGTAAAGCCATCTACCTGCTGTGTATCTTCTCCATGGTGGTGCCGTTCCAGATGGTCATGTTCACGCTGAGCAAGACTGCCAACATGCTGTCGCTCAACACCCCGCTGGGCATCGTGGTGGTGTACCTGGGCTTTGGCGCCGGGCTGGCGGTGTTCATGTTCAGTGGCTTCATGCGCTCAAGCCCCATCAGCATCGAGGAGAGCGCGATGATCGATGGCTGTCAGCCTGTGCGCACGTTTTTCAGCATCGTGCTCCCCATCCTTCAGCCCACGTACATCTCTACAGGCATCCTGGAAACCATGTGGATATGGAACGACTATCTGTTGCCCTATCTGGTGCTGGACATCAAGCGTTACAAGACCGTGCCGATCGCGGTGCAGTACCTGCGCGGCGGCTACGGCTCGGTCGATATGGGCGCGATGATGGCCACACTGGTGATGGCGATCATCCCCATCATCGTGTTTTACCTGTTCAGCCAGCGTTACATCGTGAGCGGCGTGATGGCGGGAGCGGTGAAGGGCTAAGCAACGAACGGCGAACCATGCGGGCCTGTGTTTCACGGGCCTGCTTTTTGTTTATGCTCAGTTTACCCACGTGATGTAACATATCATCGGGCGCGGTTTGGCAGGCAGGGAACGGTTCATGCCCGCCGAACCGATTCTATAAGCCCAAATGGATGAAAGAAGGGATAAGGTGAAGGTTTCACAATCTCCCCGCAAACCGCTGATATTCTATTATGCCATCGCCATCGTAACGCTGATGCTGCTCAACGCGCTCGTGTTTCCGATGTTCAATACCGTACAGGTGAACGAGGTGAGCTACAACACCTTCCTGAAAATGGTGGACGAGAAGCAGATCGCCGAGGTATCGATGGACGATACGCAGATCGTGTACACCGTCAAGGGTGCGGATGGCAAACCCGTCTATTACAAGACGGGGCGTTTTCCTGATGAAACGCTTGTGGACAGGCTCTACCAGAGCGGCACAACGTTTGCCACGCAGATACCCACGCAGGCTTCTCCGCTGATGGATTTTTTGACATCGTGGGTGCTGCCGCTGGTGTTCTTCATTGGGGTGGGGCAACTGCTTACGCGCTACATGACCAAGCGGATGGGCGGGGGTAATGCGCTCTCGTTTGGCAAGAGCAACGCAAAGATATACATCGAGAGCCAGACCGGCAAGACCTTTGCCGACGTGGCGGGCGAGGACGAGGCCAAGGAAGCCCTGCGCGAGATCGTGGACTTTTTGCACCAGCCGGAAAAGTATAAGGACATCGGTGCGAAGTTGCCCAAGGGCGCGCTGCTGGTGGGCCCTCCGGGCACTGGCAAAACGCTGCTGGCCAAGGCTGTGGCGGGGGAGGCCAAGGTGCCGTTCTTCTCGCTGGCCGGCAGTGAGTTTGTGGAGATGTTCGTGGGCATGGGTGCGGCCAAGGTGCGCGACCTGTTCAAACAAGCGACGGAGAAGGCCCCGTGCATCGTGTTCATCGACGAGATCGACACCATCGGCAAGAAGCGCGACGGCGTGAACGGTTTTGGCGGCAATGACGAGCGGGAGCAGACCCTGAACCAGCTGCTGACCGAGATGGACGGCTTTGATGCCACCAAGGGCGTGGTCATACTGGCGGCGACCAACCGTCCTGACAGCCTAGACAAGGCGTTGCTGCGCCCCGGGCGCTTCGACCGGCGCATCCCCGTGGAACTGCCTGATCTGGCGGGCCGCGTGGCCATCCTGAAGGTGCACGCCAAGGATGTGAAGATGGAACCGGACATCGACTTTACGGTTATCGGCCATGCTACCAGCGGCGCGAGCGGCGCGGAGCTGGCAAACATCATCAACGAGGGCGCGCTGCGCGCGGTGCGCATGGGCCGCGATACCGTGACCCAGCAGGACCTGGAAGAGAGCGTGGATCTGGCGCTGGCCGGTTATCAGCGCAAGGGCGCGGTAATCAGCGATAAAGACAAGAAAGTCATCGCTTACCACGAAATTGGCCACGCGCTGGTGGCTGCGCGCCTGAAGGACGCGGCGCCTGTGCACAAGATCACCATCATCCCCCGCACGTCGGGCGCGCTGGGCTACACCATGCAGGTGGAGGAAGAAGAGCGCGTGCTGATGAGCAAAGAGGATGCGCTGAACCAGTTGACCATCTTGACTGCTGGGCGCACGGCGGAGGAAGTGGTGTTCAAAAGCATCACCTCCGGTGCGAGCAATGACATTGAGAAGGCTACGGCCATCGCGCGTGCCATGGTCACACGCTACGGCATGAGCGAGCACTTCGACATGGTGGCGCTGGAGCAGGTCGTGAACCCCTACCTCGGCGGGGACGGCAGCATGGTGTGCAGTTCGGAGACCGCCGCCCGCGTCGATGGCGAGGTGGGCGAGATCATCCGCACGGCGCACAGGCGGGCGACTGAGATATTGGAGAACAACCGCGCGCTGATGGACAAGCTTGCAGCCCATTTGCTGGAGAAGGAGACCATCACGGGTGAGGAGTTCCAGGCGATCGTCAAAACGTTCGACGGCGCGGCGGCATAAGGCTTCTTAAATAACCGTCCAACATCAAAGGGAGGGGCACATGCGGCCACTCCCTTTTTGCTGCCGTTTCAAGCGGGGTCTGATTGACTGTGGCGATACCGATGCCCTACCCAAGCATCCTGCTGGGAAACGGCATGCAACAGGCAAAGCCTCTCCCACAAGATGCTATTTGGCAGCCAGCGCCACGAGCGCATCGCCTGCCAAGCGGTACACCGTCCACTCGTCCATAGGCACGGCGCCCAGCGAGCGATAAAAGCGGATACTGGGCGCGTTCCAGTCAAGGCAAGCCCATTCCACCCGCCCGCAGCTCCGCGCCAGCGCGATGCGGGCCAGCTCGCGCAGGATGGCTTTGCCGCAGCCATTGCCGCGTTGTGCAGGCTTTACGTACAGGTCTTCGAGGTATAAGCCCGAACGACCCAGAAACGTGGAAAAGTTATGGAAGAACAGCGCAAAACCCACGGCTTCGCCATCAGGAGCAAGGGCGAAGAACGCCTCGGCCTTCTGCTTGTCAAAGAGCCACTCTGTGAGCAGCGCCTCGGTCGCCACGACCTGGTCTATCATCTTCTAATAATCCGCCAGTTCACGGATGAAAGCCAGCAGGAGCGGCACATCCTCGCGGGTGGCAGTGCGGAAGGTGTAGTGCATGGGGTCGCCTCCTCGCGCATTTTGGGGCATGGTCGCATTATAGCAAAGGGCGGGTAGAGGGGCAAGAGAGGGCAGTGGCCGCGGCTAATTCTACGCTGTATTTTTAAGAATGCTGGCAGTGGTATTACGGTCGACGTCTCCATGGATGGAAGACCGAGGTATCGCCCGTGCAACACGGAAGAGAAGGCGGCACCGGGCCAGGGTTGTGCCTGTGGCTGAGCAGGCCCATGCTACTACAATGGCCTTCAAACAATGTGCATCACGGCTGGCGATGGCAATGACTAGAGTGGCGATCATGGCGATGTTTCGTGCCTCTACACACTCAGGCTTATCAAGCACTACCACACGCGATACTGGCAGTGCTTTGCGCCCGCTGTTATCCGAATGACCGTGATCGCGAAGGGGAGATTACTAACCGCGCATGTTCGGATATATACCAAAATTTTGCGATGAGTAATCGTTTACTCATCTTGTTACCCAATTTGGAACGCTATTTGACACATCTTTGCGCCTTCCGTAAACGGCTTGGTTGACAAGTGCAAAATATTGATATATACTTTGGCTACATTGCGTGGTACCATATGCCCAACGAAGGAGAACATGCAACCGGTGAGTAAACGATTACCCTTACGCTATTGCTGGTGAGTAATCGTTTACCCAAAGCGGAGGCCGACATCCTTCACAAGCAGCCGTGAAGGCAAATAACAGTAAGGAGGATCCCCATGAAGAAACTGATTTCACTGGTACTGGCCCTGATGATGTGCGTGAGCCTTGTCAGCTTCGCGAGCGCGGAGAGCAGCGGAGCGGAGATCGCCATCGTGCTCAAAACCCTCGGCAACCCCTTCTGGGAGACCATGAAGACCGGCATTGAGGCCAAGGCAGCCGAGCTGGGTGTGAAGGTGGATATCTTCGCCGCCAACAGCGAGGACGATGTGGAAGGCCAGCTGACGATTCTGGAGAATGCCGTCAGCAAGGGCTACAAGGCCATCGGCGTGGCGCCCCTGAGCCCCACCAACCTCAACAACGTGATCGCGCAGGCCATGAAGGAAGGCATCTATGTTGTCAACATCGACGAGAAGGTCGACATCGACGCTCTCAAGGCGCTTGGCGGCAACGTGATGGGCTTTGTGACCACCGATAACGTGGCCGTTGGCAAACTGGCGGGCGCGGACATCTGCGCCAAGCTGCCGGACGGCGGCGAAGTGGCCATCATCGAAGGCAAAGCGGGCAACGCGTCCGGCCTGGACCGCCGCAATGGCGCCGAGGAAGCATTCAAAGCGCAGAGCAACATCACGCTGGTGGAAAGCCAGCCCGCCGACTGGGACCGCACCAAGGCCTACGACGTGGCGACCAACTACCTGACCAAGCACCCGGAACTCAAGGCCATCTACTGCTGCAACGACACCATGGCCATGGGCGCGCTGGAAGCCGTGAAGGCCGCTGGCGCGAACGTGATGGTGTACGGCACCGACGGTAACGACGACGCGGTCGCGGCTGTGAAGGCTGGCGAGCTCGCGGGCACCGTGGCGCAGGATCCGGCTGGCATCGGCGCGCGCGCGTTCGAGCTGCTGGTGAACATGGTCAAGGATGCCACCCCCATCGACCTGACTGCCGATGTGCCCGTGGAGTATGTACCCGCGCAGCTCATCCTGAAATAACTGGGCGGAAACAGACCGGGGGAGGCTTGCGGCAAACGAAAGCCTCCCCCTTTCCTTGGCGGATTGTCCGCCGTGCACAGCACCGGCGCAGGGTATGGCGCGCGTCGCGTATGTTTTTACTCCTTTCATAGGCGGCTTTTTTCCGCCGTTCGCGCGGCGGTGTTGTGCAGGGCGGATACGATCGACAAGCGACTTCGTAACTGGGGTGGTATGATGGAACAGGCAACCTTGGTGGCAATGCGGAATATTGAAAAGAAGTTTCCGGGCGTGACGGCGCTGAAAAACGTGAGCTTTGCGCTGCGGCCCGGCGAGGTGCACGTGCTCTTGGGCGAAAACGGCGCGGGCAAAAGCACGCTGATGAAGATACTCTCTGGCGCGTATGAACCTACGTCCGGCGAGATCGAGGTGGCGGGGCAGCGCTTTTCACGGCTCACGCCAAAGCTGAGCCAGCAGTTGGGCATCAGCATCATCTATCAGGAGCTGAGCGTGATCAACCAGCTCAGTGTGCAGGAGAACATCTTTCTGGGCCGCTTGACGACGCGTCGCAAGCTGGGCGTGACCGTTGTGGACAAGGCGGGCATGAACCGCGAGACCGAAAGGCTGCTCAGCGAGATCGGCCTCAAGTGTCAGCCGCAGACGCAGGTGGATGCGCTTCGCATCAGCGAAAAGCAGATGGTGGAGATTGCCAAAGCGGTGGCTTTCAACGCGCAGGTCATCATCATGGATGAGCCGACCTCCTCGCTGACGGAAGAGGAGATACAGCAGCTTTTCACCATCATCCGGCGGCTGAAGGCGGCGGGCAAGGGCATCATCTACATCAGCCATAAGCTCAAGGAGATCAAGGAGATCGGCGACAGGGTGACCGTGCTCAAGGACGGCGAATATGTGGGTACCCACGACGTGGCGAACGTGACCATCGACCAGCTGGTGACCATGATGGTGGGGCGAGAGCTGCAAAGCAAGTATCACTCGCAGAGCCGCGGGCACGGCATGTCAGGCAAGCCCATTTTGGAGGTTAAGAACCTGACGCGCCGCGACGGGTATGTCCGGAACATCAACTTCACCTTGCACGAGGGCGAGATTCTCGGCTTTTCCGGGCTGGTCGCCAGCGGCCGCACGGAAACCATGGAGGCGATCTACGGCGCGGTGGCTGTCAGCGGCGGCGAGGTGCTACTGGACGGCAAGAAGCTGCGCATCCGTAACACCTACGACGCGCTGAACAGCGGCATCGCTTTGGTCACAGAAAACCGCCGCGAAACGGGTTTCTTCCATAATTTCAGCATCCGCCGCAACCTGTCCATCGCCAAACAGCTGAAGGACAGTAAGCTCGGCGGGCTGTACGGCCTCGTTTCGCCCAAGCAGGAAAAGGCGATCAGCGCCGAGCAGGTGCGCGCCATGCAGATCAAGTGCGCGACCATCGAGCAGTCCATCACCGAGCTGTCCGGCGGTAACCAGCAAAAGGTGATTTTGGGCAAATGGCTGGCCGCGGGCAGCCGCGTGATCATCTTCGACGAGCCCACCAAAGGCATCGACGTGGGCACGAAGAGCGAGATATACAAGCTGATGCGCGGGTTGTGCGAGCAGGGCGTAGGCGTGATCGTGGTATCCAGCGAGATGCCGGAGCTGCTGGCCGTGTGCGACCGCATCCTGGTCTACTACGAGGGGCGCATCAACGGCGAATACCTGATCGAGGACGCGACCGAGGAAAAACTCGTTTACTCGGCGACGGTTGACCGAAAAGACGCGCAGGCGACAGCCTGAGGGGAGAGGGACAAACATGCAGGACAAGGGTTTGCTGATGGGCGAAAAGCCGAAGCAGAAGAAAACGTTCAGCGACTATTGGTCGAGCTACTCCACTGTCATCATCATGGTGCTGATGGTCGGCGTATTCGGCATTTTACAGCCGCAGGCGTTCATGTCGGTTAAAAACCTCGTCAAGATCATCGAACAGAGCGCCATCACCATTCTGCTGGCGTGCGGCGAGTTCTTCGCCATTCTGCTGGGCGGCATCGACCTGTCGGTGGGCTCGGTGATGGCGCTTTCAGGCGTGGTCAGCAGCCGCCTGCTGGGCCTTGGCTTTAGCACATGGGCCGCGATGCTGGTAGGCATCGTGATGCTGGGCGTGGTGCTGGGCGCCATTAACGGCGGGCTGATCAACCTGACCAACCTGCACCCCTTCATTATCACGCTGGGCACGCAGAGTATCTTCCGTGGCCTCACGGTCATTCTGGCAGACAGCAGGCCCGTTGCGGCGACGGGGTTTGCGCAGGTGTTCGGTGGCAAGCTGCTGGGCATCGTGCCCATCCCCATCCTGGTGGCGCTGCTCGTGGCGCTGGCGCTTACGTTCTTCACGTTCAAGTGCAAGGCGGGGCGCAACCTGTACGCCATCGGCGGCAACAAGCAGGCGGCGTGGTTCGCCGGTATCAACGTGAAGCGGCATACGATGCTCGCGTTCATCATCTCGGGCGTGTGCGCGTCGCTGGCGGGCATGGTGAACATCGCCCGCCTTGCCTCGGCGGAGCCGGCGGCGGGCACAGGCTATGAGACGTTCGCCATCGCCTCCGCTATCATCGGTGGCACCAGCTTCTTTGGCGGCATTGGCAAGATACCCAAGGTGGTGCTGGGCGGCCTGATCATCGGCATCATCAACAACGGCATCAACATGGTGGGTCTGAGCAGCTATTACCAGCAGATCTGCATGGGTTCGCTGATCATCCTTGCCGTCACGCTGGACCGCTTCTTTGGCGCAAGCAGCAAGAAGCGCTGACCGACAGGGCGTAACCAAACGAAATGGAGGAATCCTGATGAGCAAGGTACTTTTTGCTCCGTCGCTGATGTGCATGGATTTTTTGAACATGCGGCAGCAACTGGAGGTTTTGAACCGCCGTGCCGACATGCTCCATGTGGACATCATGGACGGCCACTTTTGCAAGAACATCACCCTGTCCCCGGACATGATACGAACATTTGCGAAGGTGGCAACGGTGCCGATGGACGTGCACTTCATGACCACCACCCCGTCGGACTGGCTGGAGGTTTGTGCGCAGGCGGGCGCCAAGATTTTAAGCCCCCATGCCGAGACCATCAACGTGGACGCTTTCCGTACCCTCAACCTGATCGAGAAGCTTGGCTGCAAGGCGGGCGTCACGCTGAACCCCGCCACGCCGCTGGACACCGTGCGCCATTATATTGAGCGCGTGCACATCCTCACCATCATGACGGTGGACGTGGGCTTCGCGGGGCAACCCTTCATCGAACAAATGCTGGGTAAAATCGAGGAAGCGGCGGAGCTCAAAGCCAGGAAGGGCTACCAGTACCTGATCCAGATCGACGGCAGCTGCAACGAGCGCACCTACAAGCGCCTGACGGACGCAGGCGCGGAAGTGCTGATCGTAGGCACCAGCGGCCTGTTCAACCTCCACCCCGATTTGGATACGGCCTATGATATGATGTTGGCGGCGTTTGCGAAGGCGACCGCAAAGTAAAGGAGCCTTGACCATGGCCCCAACCATCCTTGGCATGGACATCGGCGGCACGAACCTGCGAAGCGGTTTCGTGAACGACCGCTACGAGCTGAGCGGCTTTCGCATCTCCTCCAGCCAGCTGATCTGTGGAGACAACGCACCGGAGAAGATCGCGGCCTACATCCGCAGCGAAATAGCGGAAGCGGGCATCACGCCCGCGGCGGTCGCCATTGGCTTTCCCTCCACGCTGGATCGGGAGCGCAAGCGGCTTTTGTCCACCCCGAACCTGGACGGCCTCAATGATCTGGACATGGTGGCGCGGTTGGAGGCATCGCTTGGCCTGCCTGTATACATCGACCGTGACGTGAACCTCCTGTTCCTCTACGATTGCTTTGCGAACCGCCTGAGCGGCGATGTGATGATCGGCTGTTACGTGGGCACGGGCTTTGGCAACGTGATCGCTATCGGCGGGGAGATTCTGGTAGGCAAAAACGGCGTGGCGGCGGAACTGGGGCACATCCCGGTGCGTGGGCTGGGGCTGGATTGCCCATGCGGCAACACGGGCTGCGTGGAGATGATCGCCTCCGGTAAGGCGCTGAAGGTATTGCAGGAACGTTATTATCCGCAGGATGCCATCGCAAACCTCTTTGCCCTGCATGCGAACGAACTGCCGATGCAGGGGCTGCTCAATGACTTGGCTCTGCCCATCGCCACTGAGATCAACATTCTCGACCCGGACGAGATCATTCTGGGCGGCGGCGTTTTGCAGATGGACGGTTTCCCCAAGTCGGCATTCGAGACGGCAATACGCGAGCACACGCGCAAGCCCTACCCAGAGCGGGCGCTCAGCTTCCATTACTCTAGCGAGAAACAGGAAAACGGCGTGATCGGCGCGGCCATCCTGGCCTTCCGGCAGATGCGCAAACAGAGAGGATGATAAGGTTGATCGCACTGGCGAGCGACCATGTGGCCATAGGCCTGAAAGAGGAGATAAAGGCCCTGTTGGACGAGATGGGCCTTGCATACCATGATTACGGCGCTTATACCGAGGAACGAACGGATTACCCGATCTACGGGGCGCGGGCTGCGCGCGCCGTAGCCAGCGGCGAGTGCGAGCGCGGCATTATCTGTTGCGGCACAGGCGTGGGCATTTCGCTGGCCGCCAACAAGATCAAAGGCATCCGCTGTGTGGTGTGTTCCGATCCGTACAGTGCCATGCTCAGCCGCCAACATAACGATACCAACATGCTTTCGATGGGTGCGCGCGTGGTAGGCACCGAGCTGGCGAAGATGATCGCACGCATCTGGCTGACCACGGCGTTTGAAGGCGGGCGGCATCAGCGCCGTGTGGAGCAGATCGCCGCGCTGGAACGGGGCGAGAGCATCGAATGATGCAGTAAACCACACGGGCAGATATGGTTCGGCGCTGAGTGCGTGTCAGGGTAAGGCGAAGCGCCTTGCCCTCTTCTGTTTATCCGTGTCAAAAGCGGGAACCGCGCGGCGCTGTGCTGCGATCGATGTCGAAGCAGCAATACTCTTATTCTATAGAAGAAAAACACTTCGTGTTGTTATCCATGCTTCGCAAGCGGGACAGTAAAACATACGATGATGTGCGTGGAAGGAGGGGTCACCATGGCGGAGCAAGACACGCAGGCCTACCTGCACAGGCATTATGTCGCTTGGCTATTACAGGGGCAATGGGAGCCGGAGCTGTCGCTGCCAGAGGGCACATACCCAACCGACGGAGAGATGATGCTGCTGGAATGGCGGTTTGCAGAGCCGCTGGAGCGCACGGCATGGGGGAGAGCGGAGGCGGTTGTCACGGCGTGCTTTGCGGATGTTTGCGACATATGGCCCCTATGCCGCGGCGAGCAGGTATCCGCGCTGGCGATGGCGAAGACTCTATCCACCCCTGCGATGCAGGCAACACTTTGGGTTGCGGCCACCACCGCCGCGGAGGAACTGCAGCGCATGAATGGCGGTGTGGCGCAGGCTATGCTGGGTGATATCTGCCGCCGCTATGCCGAGCTGCCCGCTGCGAACCTGCGCGAGCTGAACGTATGGTGGACGGCGTGTTCGTTGATCGGCCCACAGGAACGGCGCGAACACCGCAAGCGCATCCAAAACTATTTAAAGAAAGGGCAATACGGGCACATCAGCGGCTATGTGGCGCGCTGCCTGCGGCGCGAAGGGCAGAGCACGGAAGCATACTGGCACTGGATACCTTTGGTGATGGAGAGCCTGTGGATGCAGACGCGCCCGCCAATGGGCCTGCTAAAAAAGCACCTGAACATGACGGCACTGCGACAGGAGAAAGCCGATGCGATGGGTGCATGGCTGCGAAAAACCTGCGCAGAGCTCAAACAGGCTGCCTCGCCGGACGACCCCATTCTGCGTGTGACCGAGAGCATCCGTCGGGATTGCTCGCTGCCGTATTCGCAGACCAACCTTGCAGAGGGGCTGGGGCTTACGCCCGCTTATTTTTCAAGACTTTTTGAAAAGCGTACAGGCACGCGCTTTACAGCGTATCTAACCAGCGCGCGCATCGAGCGGGCGCAGCAGCTTTTGCGCGGCGGCGCGCCGCTTGGCGAGGTGGCGCAGGCCAGCGGGTTCCAGCGCAAGAGCTACTTTTGTGAGGTTTTCCGAAAGCACACCGGCATGACTGCGCTGCAATACCGCGCCATGCACAGGAAGGGTGACGGTCAGTGACCATGAAGGGCCTGTCCATCAAGCAGATATCGGAACTGTCCGGCGTGTCCACGGCGACGGTGTCGCGGGTGATCAACCATAACGGGCGCTTCAGCAAAGAGACGGAGGAGCGCGTGCTCAGAGTGATCGAGCAGTACCAGTACGTGCCGAACATGGTGGCGCGCGGCCTCAGGCGCAGCGCGTCGCAGATCGTGGGCATCATCGTTCCGGATATCACGAACGAGTTTTTTGCGCGTATCGTGCTCAAGATACAGATGCAGCTGTTTGAGCGCAACTTTTCCGCGGTCATCTGCAACACCAACGAAAACGAGCAGTTGGAAATCAGCCATCTGCAGTTCCTGAAGGCGCAAAACGTGAGCGGGCTCATCTTCATTTCCGGCAACCCCAGCCATGTGCAGCCCAGCGGCAGCCTACCAACGGTGTTTATCGACCGGCGGCCGCAGGATGTGAGAACCAAGGATACGATCATCATCGAGAGCGACAACGTGCGCGGTGGGTATCTCGCGGGGCACGCACTGGCGGCCTCGGGTGCGCGACGTATCGCCACCATCATGGACAGCCGTATGCACACCGCTGGGGAAACGCGCTTTGCAGGGTGGAAACAGGCCATGGATGAGGCGGGCCTGCCCATCGACCCGGCGCTGCAGATGCGGGTCATGGAAGTGGGCTTCAGCGCTGCTTATGAGAGCGTGAAGAAGCTTTGGAGCGCTGGCTGTACGTTTGATGCGCTGTTTTGCGGCACTGACTGGCTAGCCATGGGCGCGCTGGCGGCCTTGCATGAGCGTGGCGTGCATGTGCCATCGGATGTCAAGGTGGTCGGGTTCGACGATGTGTCCATTGCGACGTTCAGCAGCAAACCCATCACCACGATCCATCAGGACGCAGAGCGCATGGGCGAGCTGGCGGTGGAGCTGCTGTTGCGGCGCATGGAGGGTGAGAAGATCGCAGAGCCACATCGCGTGCTGGATGTGCGGCTGATCGAGCGGGCGACCACATAAGGTGAAAACCGGATGCGAGACGGTAAATGGCACTGGAACATTCGGAATGGGTCGAACGAAGAACTGCTTATATTGCATAGTTATATGGATGTAACCAATAAGACAGAAATAATCGAAAAAACGCGAAATTTAGGGTTGACACCGATGCCTTTCGATGATATTATTATCAAGCTCGCTTGAGAGCGCCGAACCTTGAAAATGATACAGAGCGTAAGAACGAACG
>CAZOZO010000020.1:0-51822 GCA_964584315.1 uncultured Oscillospiraceae bacterium | reverse complement strand
CGTAGTAGTAGTCCGCGGTCATCTGAAAATATTCGCCCTTCTCCACCTGCATCATGAACTCGCGGGCGATCTGCCTGTTCTCCTCCAGGCTCAGGTTCTCGTCATAGCGGAAGTTCGCGGCCTCGTAGAAGGGGTTGCCCTCACTGGCAGGCACGTCCTTCCAATAGATACCATAGGCGAAATCCTTGCATTCGTCCTTGGGCAGGTTGTCGGGGATCACCAGCGGCACATCAGGAAACTCCGCCATGCGGTAGCCGTCGCGGTTCTGGCGGAAGAGATAAACCGTGAAATTCTTGCAAACGTAGATATCGCCCGCATACTGAGCGCGCTGCAGGCGACCGTTTGCCTCGGTGAAGGTCTGCTCCGCGGTTGCGATGATGCCATCAATGAAAGCGTCGCGCGCGGAATCATCCGCCAGCGCGGCGCTAGTCACGCCGGCGCACAGTGTGAGCGCGAGCAGCCAAGTAACGATCTTCTTCATCCGAACCTCCAACAGTGCATTTCTTGCCTATTCAAAGCCCTCGAACCGCCTGCACCACACATACTTGGATATGGCGCTGTTCTGTGCGCTGCGTACATACGTGCATAAAAGGTCGCGGATGAACGGGGGCAGCAGGCGGTTGTACTTGACCTCCAAAATCAGCTCCTCGTGGTCGAAGGGCGATATGGTGGGCACATATGGGTTGAACATGTCTACCGAGCCCAACCCTGTGCGCAGTTGCTTGTCAAACGTGATGCGCACCTCCTCCAGCGGATGCATGTACGCCTCTCGCACATAGTCCACGAGCACCACGGGCCGCAAAAAATCAAGCGTCATCTCGCGGAACATGTCATGCAGGAGGCCGCTGCGCGTGCGTTCCAGTCCCGTGGGGTCGCCCGCGATCAGCTGTTCGGCCAAGAGCTTGGGGATGGGCACCGAGCGTTTGGAGATCAGGCTGCCCACCTTGGTCTTGCACTCCATACGGATAAACCTGTCCGAGAAGTTGTAGATGCGGATACGGTACTTGTCGCGGTTTTTCACGCCATTGAGTTTATCCAGCAGCGCTGCGTTGTCGAAGGTATCAAAGTAGAGCGAGCGGATGTGATATTCGTTATGCTCCGGGTCGCCGTTGGGGTCGCGCACAAGCACCTTATCCAGCACACCGGCCAGCAGGTGGTACTCCATCGGGGTGATGTAATACTTCAGCTCATGCCGAAGCGGTACGGCAATTGGCACGCTATGGCGCCTCCTTTAATCGGCGGGGGTCAGGTGCCCACTTCGCTCTGGCAGGCCACGAGCGTCGCGTCGTGCACGCCGTCGATATCCAGCATGCGTGTCACGATCTCGTGCCGCTCGTTCAGGCGCACTTCGTAGGTCATCTCCGCGCCCGCGCGGGTCAGCGATTTGCTACGCAGCTTGAAGCCCTTGACCGAACGGCGCAGCTCCGCGTTGATGGCCTGCTCACTGTACTCGTCGTAATGCACCACCAACAGGTAGCTGTTGGGGTTTGAGAACTTCACGATGGACAGCACGAACATCATTACACTGATACACAGCACCACGATGATGGCCACCAGGTGCAGGCCTGCACCCAGCAAAATGCCCATCGTGAGCGCCCAGAACATATATGCCGTATCCATCGGATCCTTGACGGCGGTACGGAAGCGCACGATCGACAGTGCGCCCACCATGCCCATCGACAGCGCGATATCGCTCTTGATACACATGACCACCGGCGTGGTGATCAGTGTGAGCATGATCAGCGTGATGGCAAACGTAGGGCTGTAGAGCACGCCACGGTACGTTTTACGGTATACGATGGCGATGATCGCCCCCACCACAAACCCCAGCCCCAACGCCAGAAACAGATCGGCGGGCACGATGGACTTGAACTCGGCCGCCAGACCGCTGGCCGTCACGATGCTCGACACGGTGGTCGATTGCGCAAGTGCAGAAAACAGCATTGAGAATACCCCTCCCCTGTGCAGCTTGGTTTATCATAAGCATCCCGCGGCGCTTTGTCAAGCCGCAGGGGCGGCCCGTGCCTTAGCCCCACTTCTTGCCCTCGGTGTAAAGTGCGTCGTCAGGCAGCTCCGGCTTCACGCCAAAGTATTGCAGCATCTGTTCATTGGTCAGCTGAAGACGCTCCTGCACCATCTCGTAGAAATACCGCGGACGCTTCTTGAGCACGTTGCGCGTATAGTCGAGGCGGGTGTTCCAGTAGCGCAGCGCGCCCTCGGGCGTGGTGGGCGAGTCGATATTGATGGCCTTGTCGTTCTCCTCAGCCCAACGGGCGAAGTGCATCGGCATCTCAGGCGCGAGGGTGTCCGCCATCGCGTTGTAGATCGACAGCATCTTGTCGGTAGTGAAGAACTGGTATATCTCCCCTAGCCTGGCGAGGTACTTGTTAAGCATATCCTGATTCTCGAGCAGCTTGCGGATGATGGTATTGTCGATCTTCTGCTCGCCAGCGCCCGTTTCCTTCAGGTACGAGGTCATGCTGTCAAAGCCGCTGCGGAACAAGCCGTAATCCGCATCGTAGAATATCCAGCGCCACTTGCTGCCCTCCTGCTTGAGTCGGTAGAAGCGGATGTTGCCGGGGTCGGAGTTGCCAAAGAACATTTCAAACGCCATGTAATCGATGTAGTTGTCCACATCGACGTTGTCCAGGATGTATTGCAGGTCGCTCTGGCTGGTGCCGGGCGAGCTGGCTTTGATGCGCTTGATCATGTCCTTGTATTCCTGATCGCTTCCAAAAACCAGCTTACCGCTTGCCTCCAGCACGTCCATCTGGTCAGCCTGGCTCAGGTCCAGCCCTTCGTGCTGCGCGATAAAAAACCGGTCCGCACGCTCGCGCATGTTGTAGTGGCCCCAATACTGGCCGTTCAGGTATACGACAACAGGGTTCCACGCCTGATGGATGACCGTGGAGGGTACGGCTGCCTGTGCGTTGAAGGCATCGATCAGGCGGCTTTGGAAGCCGTCGTTCATGCGCGTCCAGACGCAGTCGTTGCCGCTGTTGCGCAGTACGAAGCACTTGAAGGAGGTAAATTCACGGTCGTCAAACAGCTTGGCCTCGAAGTACTTTTCGCCATATTTGGCCTTTGCTTTTACCTTGAAAGTCTTTTGGGGCATGTCAAGGCTGTACTGGCCCTGCAAAGCAAACTCCATGCCCTGGTTCAGCTGCTGGGTACCGTCTTTCAGGTACATCTCCACATAGCCAGGGCGTGGTATCTTGCCAAACTCGCGATACACGGTGTTTTTGAAGGGGATGCCCTTGCTCTTATCCACGTTGGGGCCAATGGTCAGCATTCCGTTTTCGGCACTCCACAGCTCGTTGGGGTCAGCCACCACGCTCACGATCGGGAAGGCGTGATACACGTTTGGCAAGTATGTCTGTGTGATCGTTTCACTGGGCTGCAGCATACCGTCCGGGTCAAAGGCGCGCGCGCGCAAAACCGTGACGCGGCTGATGTCGAACACGTCGCCCGGGTTGTAGCGCGTGGCGTTCTCGGTAGGGGTGGCGCCATCCAGCGTGTAGTAGACGACTGTATTTTTAGGAACGTTGATGGCGACCTGAACGGAACCTTTATATTCGCCGCCGCGTTGCGAGAACGACGGGTTGTTCGCATAGCCAAAATAGCCTGTGCCGTTGACGGCCCCGGGCGTGGGAGTATTGTAATAGTAGAAGCCCGCATAGCCCAGCGAGCGACCGTAGCTGTGGTCGGTAGGGATGATGGAGAGCGGCATGCGGTCGAGCACCTTGCCGCTGGGGTCACAAAAAGAGATGGTCTCGCCGCCCGCGCGGGTCAGTTTAAAATTGGTGTGTAGCTCGTAATAGGAGCTGACGGCAACATTGCCGTCCAGCAGGATCACCTTGTACTCACCCCGCGCAATGGCAGTCCCCTGCGGGAACTGCCATTTGCGCGGGCGCTTTAAGCTGTCGCTCAGGCCGTAGTAGCTCAGGTCCACCGACTGGCTGGAGGCATTGTACAGCTCCACATAGTCGCTGGAGATGCCCGTCGCACCAGTGAGCACCGTGTCGCTGGATGCCATGACCTCGCTGATATATACGCCCGTGGGGTTGAAGGCGCGGATCAGCTCGTCGGTCTTGCTCTGGCCATTAGCATCGTTGGGGTTGCCGGGAGTGGCCAGCGCGAAGAAGTCCCAGGCGCCGGTCTTGTCGCGGCCTACCGAGTAATCCTCAGGCACGTTTTCGATGGTCACGCGATCCACCAGCCGCCCGTCGCTGTCGCTCAGGATTAGCGTTTCACGCTCCGCGCTGATGGAGAAGTTCGTGTGCGGAACGCCGTTTTGCTGCAGTTTGTCCTTGCCGCTGCAATACACGAGGTAATAGCCGTTGGGCGGTATGGTGGCCGAATCGGGGAAGCGCCACTTGAGCGGGCGATTCTCCTTGTCGCTCAGGCAGTACCCGGCCAGCGAGATGGGCATGTTGGTGGTGTTGCGAAGCTCTAGCCAATCGACGATCTCGCCATCCTCATCCGGGATGCCCACTTTGGGGTCGGGGCACACTTCGTTGATGATGAGCGCGCCGCTCTTGGTGGCGTTCTCCGCCCGGTAGGCAGTAAAACCGGCTTGGGTATTCTCGTAGCGGGGGCTGTAAAAATCGGTCAGCTCGTACTTCTTGAGGCCGTTTTCGTCCACCCCAACCAGGGCGTAGCTCTGGTCGGCGGTCATGGTGGGCGTTATCACCTCGTCGATCAGGTACATCTGTGGGTCGTACAGGTACAGGTGCGTACCCACGGACGATATCTTGAACTTGCCGTGGAACGGCTTTACGGGGTCGAGCTGATAGCGGTTGTCCGCAAACACGAGCACCCGTTCCCCCGCCTTGAGCATGTACGTGGGGAAAGGGAACGTGATGCGGTCCGTACGGTTGGTCAGCATCACGCCTTCCATGTTCAGGTCTGCACCGGTGCCGTTGTAGATTTCCAGCCAGTCGCTGAACTCACCGTTCTCATCGGGCACGGCGGATGCGTTGGCTGCCATCACCTCGCTGATGACCAGCCCATCGTACACCGAGCTGCCGACGTGCATGCCCGCTTCCTTGGGAAACACGAAGTACATGACCCCCAAGAGCGCGACAAACAGAAGCATCAGCGGCAGCACCGTTATCAGGCGGCTCTTGCGCTTGCGCGGCGCATAGTCCTTGGTGGGCCTGCGCTGTTGCTGCGCGTTTTGCTGCATGTGGGCACTCCCTCCTGTCGTTCACAAACATAACACATACGCTTAACAATTATAGCACGAAACCCTTACCTTGGGAACAGCGTTCGGGTCGTCCAAACGGCTTTCCGCGTGATGAAAATGTAACAACCACCCGCGGTGCATTTGGCGGGTGGTTGTGGTGGCGAAGGACAGTCGCCAATATTCAGCGGCCCGGAACTTGTCGCTGTGTAGCGTGGCCTGGTTCCCTATTCCACATCGGCACGCGACTGGATCCGCTCCCCGGTGCGCAATTCGTATGCCGGGCATTGGTCGGCCGCGCGCTACGATCAGCCCTTGGCTGCGTGGATGAACGCGCTGAACAGCGGATGCGGACGGTTCGGACGGGATTGATACTCCGGATGGTAGACCACCGCTATGTAGAAGGGATGGCCCTCCAGCTCGAACGCTTCGGGGTAGCCGGTCTCTAGGCTGGTGGCCACCAGCCGGTAACCCATTTGGGCCAGCGGGGGCACGTATCGTTGATCCACTTCATAGCGGTTGCTATGGCGCTCGCGCACCACATCCGTGCCGTAGATGGTGCGCAGCAGCCCAGTTGAAAGGCGCACGTCGCTCCCACCCATGCGTGTCGCGCCGCGGCTGTCATTCTGGCACACGCGATCTTCGGGGATGCGCACAACGGCGTTGGGCGTTTGCGGATCCACCTCGGTGGTGTTCGCGTCCGCGATGCCAAGCAGGCTTCGCACCGCCTCCACCACGGCCAGTTGCATCCCAAAGCCAATCGCCAGGAAGGGAATACGGTTCTCCCGCGCATAGCGTGCGGCCACCACCAGCCCGTCGGTGCCACGGTCACCATAGCCGCCCGGCACCAGAATGGCCTGATACCCGCCCAAAAGGCGATCCGCCGTCTCAGGCACAAGCTCCTCACTGTTGACAGGGGTCACGCGCACGTGCACATCCTCGCTGATGCCTGCGTGCAACAACGCCTCCGCCACGGAGAGGTATGCATCCGGCACGGTCACGTACTTGCCCACCAACGCGACGCTGACTGTTTTCGTCTGCTCGCGGACGGCTTTGACCATGGCTTTCCACTCGGTCAGCTCCGCAGGGCGGTTTTCCAGCCCCAGCTCGGTCAGCACACACCGCGCGAGGCCCTCTTTTTCGAGGATCAGCGGCACTTCATACAGGCAGGATACGTCGATGTTCTGGATCACGTTGCCCGCCTTGACGTTGCAAAACAGCGCGATCTTGTCCTTCGCTTCGGTGGTCATGGGCACCTCGGTGCGGCACACGATCACATCCGGCTGGATGCCCGCCGAGCGCAGTTGCTTGACGCTGTTCTGCGTGGGCTTGGTCTTCAGCTCGCCCGCAGCCACGATAAAGGGCATGAGCGTCACATGGATATAGCAGCAGTCGTCGGGGCTCAAGCACTCCCAGCGCATCTGGCGGATAGCCTCCAGATATACAGCCGCCTCCATGTCGCCTACCGTGCCGCCGATCTCCACGATGTGGATCTCCGCGCCTGCGCCTTCCGCCGCCTCGCGGATGCAGCGCTTGATCTCGTTGGCGACGTGCGGGATGGCCTGTATCGTGGAGCCGCGGTACTCACCGCGCAGCTCGCGTTCAATAATGCGCCGGTGTATCTTGCCAGTAGTGGAGCTGGCATCGCCGCTTAGCGTCATGTCCACGAACCGTTCATAGTGGCCAAGGTCAAGGTCGGCAGCCGTGCCGTCCTCGGTGATGAACGCCTCGCCATGCTCCAGCGGGCTCAAAAAGCCGGGCTCCACGTTGTAGTACAGGTCGAGTTTCTGCATGCCTACCCGATACCCGCGCGCGCGCAGCAGCCTGCCAAGCGATGCCGCCGTGATGCCTTTCCCCAGCGATGACACCACGCCGCCCGTAATGAATACATACTTCATGCGAACCGCTCCTTTGCCTGTCTTGTTTCCATTGTAGGGGGCGATGGGCCAAATGTCAATGCGCGTGGCGCCTACGCTATGCCGTCACCTGCATCAGCAGCACAGGCGGACGCTCGGAGATATCACCGCTCGTCAACCTGCAAAGGGGCATGGGTTCGGGGTTCACGCCCATTACCGCAAGGAATGGTTTTTCGTCCGTGATGGGCATATCCAGGTTGTAACGGGTTTGGTAGTGCATGGGGATGGTCACACGGGGGCGCAGCAGGGCCATGTTTTGCTGAGCGGCGCGCGCGTCTACGGTGTAGTTGCCGCCCACGGGAGTCAGCAGCACGTCGAGTGGGCCAATCGACTTCACAAGCTCTGCGTCCAGCACATGCCCCAAGTCACCCAGATGGGCGATGCGCAGGCCCTCCGCCTCCAACACAAAGATAAGGTTTGGGCCACGTTTCTGGCCGTGCGCGTCGTCGTGCCAGCACGCGATGCCCGTCGCAACCACACCCGGCGCGGGGTCAAAACGGCCCGCCTTGTCCAGCACGGTTTGGACACCCGCCACCATGTCCAGTGAATCATGGTCGTGATGGTGGTGGCTCACGGTGACCAGATCAGCTTGCAGGGTTCTCCGCGGATAGGCGTAGAACGCCCCATACGGGTCGGTCAGAATGGTGTAACCGCTCTCCAGCTGCATGGTGAACAGCGAATGGCCGTAATAGCGAAGGATCATGGGCACGCCTCCCTGCCGTCTGTCGAGCTTTCCAATTCATGTATCACCAACCACGCGGCGGCGGTCGGCAGCGTCTCATGCCGCCGCAGGCGCTCCGCACAGACAGTCAGCATCGTGGGCGCGATTCTTACGATACCTTCCCTGCGTGCCGCAGCCTTCACCAGTTCCCGCAGCAGCGTTCGCGGCTGCTCATGCCACGGCGCGGGGTGCGCCCACAGCAGCCTTGCCAGCGCGTAGGGGGCGTGAAGCGTCTCATCGCTGGGGAGCGTCGGCTCACTGCAGATTCGCCCCCGCTCCTCCCAGATGTGCCAGCGGCGTTCACCCCAGTCGATGGCGAGCAATCCGCGCTCCGTGACCCATGCAACATACCCTTCCGCTTGCAGTCGGCCGATTGCCTCCGCGAGCGCATCGGCGTCCATGCGCCGCGGCGCGTCGCTCACCAGCAATGCGTCATCGTCCACGGCAAGCCGCACGAACGCGCCGCCGCCGAGGAGGCGCCTGACATCCGCCCGTTCCGCCGCGTCCATCACGCGTCTCGCTTGCGCATGAAGTGCAACCGCAGGTCATGCATCGCCGCATACTGGCCGGAAAGGTCCAGCTGGTATTGCAGCGCCACCTCGCCGCCTTCCTCCTCGCGGGTGTAGGAGGCCTTCACGCAGTACAGCGCCATGTCCATCGCACCGAAGGGCATCTTGTACTGCCCCTCGTAGCGCTGCCCTTTTTGGAACACCATATCCACATCATAAGTGCCGCGGCGGCGCATGGTGATCACATTGCCGTTCACGGCAATCTCGATCTTCTGCGGCGGCTCGCTCTCGTCCATCGTCTCCTCAAAGCGGATCAGGGTTTCATCCGCCTTTTCGATCAGCTCGCCGGTGGTGATCATGCGCATCGTTTCCTCAGGCTGCTCGTCGGTGCTGGTTTTCGAATCCAGCGAAATCAGGATCGGCATGCCTTTGATCGCCCCCATAGTACCTCCCTATTCCCCGTGCGGGGATAACCTGATATAATAGGTAAATATAGCACAAGAAGGGGCTGTGTGCAATGCTGAGGCTGACCGCGCGGGCGAAAATCAACTGGTCGCTGGATATACTCGGCGCGCGTGAAGACGGATACCACCTGATGGATATGCTGATGGAGAGCGTGGCGCTGGCGGACGAATTGACCATTGCGTATCAGGATGAGGGCCTTTCTTTGCTGGTATCCGGCGCGGATGTGCCCGTCGGCGAGGACAATCTGGTGCTCAAAGCCGCGCGTATACTGCAACAAAGTTTTGGCGGCAACGATGGGGCGCGCATCACGCTTACCAAGCGCATCCCGACGGGCGCGGGTATGGGCGGTGGCAGCGCGGATGCGGCGGCAGTTCTTTTAGGCCTGAACCGCTTATGGGATGTGGGCGCGTCGGCCAGCGGTTTACAAAACGCGGCGCTGATGGTGGGTGCGGATGTGCCCTTCATGCTGACGGGCGGGCTCTCGCGCGTGGGTGGCATTGGGGAAATGATCACACCTCTCCAGGCCGAGCGCCGCGCCGCGCTTGTGGTGGTGCAGCCCTGCCGGCCGCTCTCCACCCGCGAGGTGTTCGCCGCATATGACACGCTGAAAGGTGTACGTCGCCCCGATACCGCGCGCGCGGAGGCCGCGCTGCTCACCCGCGACTACGCGACGCTCTCTGCCACGGCGGGCAATGTGCTGGCGCAGGCCAGCGAGCAGGCGCGCCCGCAGATCGCCGAAGCGGTTGCAGCGCTGCAAGCCTTGGGCGCGGATTTTGCTACCATGACAGGCAGCGGCTCGGCTGTGTTTGGCGCGTTTGCGAGCGAGGCAAACGCGAACGAAGCATATCGGCTGCTCAAGCGGCGCTGGCGGCGCTGCTGGCTTACGGAAACGGCAAGCGAAGGCATCTCCATCACGGAAGAATGAAAAAAGCCACGGGCGTATCGATGCCCGCGGCTTTTACTGTTCAGTTTTTCAGGCTTTGCAGCGGCGCGGGTATCCGCCCGCCGCGCTCGATGAACGCATCGTTGCAAAAAGTATTGACCGGCATGATGGGTGCATAGCCAAACAGGCCGCCAAAGTTGATGCTGTCCCCCGCTTTTTTGCCCACGGCGGGGATGATGCGCACTGCGGTAGTCTTGCTGTTGACCACGCCGATAGCCGCCTCGTCCGCGATGATGCCCGCGATGGCGTTTGCGCTGGTGTCGCCGGGCACGGCGATCATATCCAGCCCCACCGAGCACACGCAGGTCATGGCTTCCAGCTTCTCAAGGGTCAGGCATCCCGCCGCCGCGGCCTCGATCATGCCAATATCCTCGCTCACCGGGATAAACGCGCCGCTCAGCCCGCCGACGTGGCTGGAAGCCATCACGCCGCCCTTTTTTACCATGTCGTTGAGCATGGCCAGCGCGGCGGTGGTGCCCGGCGCGCCCGCCATATCCAGCCCCATTTCCTTCAATATATAAGCGACGCTGTCCCCGCGCGCCGGGGTGGGCGCCAGCGACAGATCCACAATGCCAAAAGGCACGCCAAGCCGTTTCGCGGCCTCCTGCGCCACCAGCTCGCCCACGCGCGTGATCTTGAACGCCGTGCGTTTGATGGTTTCGGCCACCACGTCAAACGGCTTGCCGCGCACCGCCTCCAGCGCGCGCTGCACCACGCCGGGGCCGCTCACGCCCACGTTCACCACGCATTCCGGCTCGCCCACGCCGTGGAAAGCGCCCGCCATGAAAGGGTTATCCTCCACGGCGTTGGCAAACACCACAAGCTTTGCGCAGCCGAAGCAGTCCGTATCCTTGGTGAGCTCCGCCGTGCGCTTGATGATGTGCCCCAGCCTGCGCACCGCGTCCATGTTGATGCCGCTGCGGGTGCTGGCGACGTTCACGCTGCCGCAAAGGCGCTGCGTTTTGGCAAACACCTCGGGCATGCTGTCCACCAGAATGTTCTCCGCGTCGGTGCTGCCCTTGTGCATCAGCGCGCCGTAGCCGCCGATCAGGTTCACGCCAACGTCGCCGGCGGCGTTGTCCAGTGCGATGGCGATGCGCATGGGATCGCTGCCGGATATCATACTGACCGGCGTCACGCTCAGGCGCTTGTTCACGATCGGTATGCCAAGCTCACTCTCCAGGTCGCACCCGATGCGCACCAAGTTGCCCGCCATGCGGCGAATTTTCGCATATACGCGCTCCGCCGTTTCCGCATCGGTGTTGCCACGGCAATCCAGCAAATTGATGCCCATGGTGATGGTGCGGATATCGAAGTGCTGCTCCTGGATCATGTGGATGGTTTGCAATATCTCATTGGCGTCGAGCATGGTTTTCCTCCCGTCAGATGCGGTGCATGGCCGCAAAAATGTCCATGCGTTGGATGTTCACGATCACGCCGATGGCTTCGCCCACCGCAGCCAGCTTTTCCGCCGTCTGTTGAAAGCTCTCGCGTGCGTTTTGGATATCCACCACCATGAGCATCGTAAAGCATCCGTCCAAAATGGTCTGGGTTATCTCCAAAATGTTGATGTTCTGCTCGCACAGCGATGTGCTCACCTTCGCGATGATGCCCACCCTGTCCTGGCCGGTCACGGATACCAGCGCCTTTTGCATACGGGTCCCTCCCAAGTCAAAACTGATTGTTACCATACCGCAAGCCCATGCGGCTGTCAATGCGCAGCTTGATTTTTTTCCGTTTTCGTGTATCATGGACAGGGCTTGAAACGGAGGCGGTACCATGCAAAAACGCGCTTTGGCCATTCACGATATCTCCTGCCTCGGGCGATGCTCGCTCACGGTGGCGCTGCCCATTTTGTCGGCAGCGGGGGTCAACACCGCGGTAGTGCCGACTGCGCTGCTGAGCACCCATACGGGCGAGTTTACCGGCTATACGCACCTTGACCTGACGGGGCAGCTTTTGCCCATCGCCACGCACCTTGCTTCGCTGGGGCTGCATTTCGACGCATTCTACACGGGCTATCTCGCCTCGCCCCAACAGGTGGAACTGGTGCTCGCCATGCGCCGGATGCTCTGCGACGAACAGACCCACGTTTTCGTTGACCCCGCCTTTGCCGACCATGGCAGGCTCTACTCGTTGATGCCTGCCACCATGCCAGCGCAAATGCGCGAGCTGGTCAAAACGGCGCACACCATCGTGCCCAACCTGACAGAGGCCACATTCCTGCTGGGCGAGGCATACCGCCCGGCGGGGTACGACGAAGCCTATATCCGCGGCCTCGCCATGCGCCTGTCCGAGCTTGGGCCGCAGAGCATCGTGATCACCGATGTGTCGCTGAGCGAGCGCGAGACGGGCGTGGCAGTGTACCACCGCGACAGCGGCGATTTCCAGCTGCATTTCAAGCCAAAGTTCCAGGGCGTGTTCCACGGCACGGGCGATGTATTTGCCAGCTTTCTGCTCTCCGGCCTGCTGGGCGGCCTCGTGCTGGATACCGCCACCCAGCTGGCTCTGCGCCTGACGCATGCGTGCATCCGTCTGACGCTGGAAGGCGGCGAGCCGCTGCGCTATGGCGTGCAGTTCGAGCGTGTGTTGCCGGAAATGATCGCTGCGCTGGCGTCCGAGAGGCAGTGAAAGCAATGTCGCGCGTCTCCGGTGTTTGAACATGCCGACTGGATGGTGGCGTTCGCTTTTCCCCGCCCAGCTTCATAAAGTCTGCTCGGGGGGGGCACATCAGCCCATATCTCCGCAAATGCATAAAACGAAGCCGCCCGAAAAGGGCGGCTTCGCCGGTTTGCTGTCTTGTTCCTGCGCTCAGGCCTTCGCCTCGCCAAACACCTCGTCCATCTGCTCTTTGCTGTAGCCTGTCTTCTTGGTCAGCAGGCTCACGACAGGCACCAGGATCAGGCTCACCAGCATGGCCGCCGCACCGCTGTAGGGTGCAAGCGTCATATTGCCGGTGGCCAGCGGCGGTACCAGCGACACCAGCGCGCCTACCGCCACGCCCGCATACGCGCCCGCCTTGGTCACGCCGCGCCACAGCAGGCCATAGAGGAACGGGGCGAGGAACGCGCCTGCGATGGTGCCCCACGAAAGCGACATCATGGATATGATGGGCGTATTCTGCATCGTGAAGTTGATCAGCAGTGATAATAGCACAAACGCGACGCAAAGGCTGCGCATGATCCAAACAGTGGACTTGGGCTTCAGGTTAGGCGCGATGGAGCCCAGCAGGTCCAGTGTAATGACCGATGAGGATGACAGCACCAGCGCTGTGAGTGTGGAGATGCTGGCGGAGAGCAGCAGCACTACGAACAGGCCCAGCATCGCATCCGGGATGCCCACCACGTCCTTGTTCGTCAGGATGGTCGGCATGATCTGATCCATCGGCATTGTTTTGTCGTTCACCATGGAGGCAAGGGTCGCGCCGGTGGCGGGGTCGGTGATCTTGCTGAGCACCACACGCCCGAAGCTGCCTGCAAAGTAGGCGCCGCCCGCAATGATCAGCGCAAATACGGTGCTGATGACCATGGCCCGCTTGACGCTCTTCTCGTCTTTGATGGCGAAGAACTTGTGGATCATCTGCGGCATGCCCAGCACGCCCAGCGAGGTGAGGATCACATTGCTGAACAGCCACGTTTCCTTGCCCTGCGGCGGCCACAGCGTGTTCATGCTCGCGCCGCCCACCTCGGCGGTGCCCAGCAGGTCAAGCCCCGTGCCCACGCCGCCCGCGGCGCGCACTACGTAGAACACCACAGCGCCGATGCCCACCAGCATGATCGCGCCCTGGATAAAGTCCGTGATAGCCGTGGCCTTGTAGCCGCCCGCAAACAGATAGATGGAGCTGAGCAGCGCGATGCCGATCACGCACCACGTATAGTCGAACCCGAACGCCTTGGTGAACATGTTCCCAAGGCCTTTGTACACGCTGGCGCTGTAGGGCAGCAGGAACACAAAGATAATCAGACTGGCGATGATCTTGAGCGTCTTGCTGTGGTATCGTTTTTCAAAAAAGCCGGGCATGGTGCTCACCTGCAAACGCTCGCCGATGCGGCGGGTCGGCTTGGCCAGCAACCACCAAGCAAGGAGGCTGCCGATCAGCGCATTGCCAACGCCGCACCATATGGCGGAGAGACCGACGTTCCAGCCGGTGGAGCCCGCATAGCCCACGATGATTACGGCAGAAAAATACGCGGTTCCATAGCCAAATGCACTCAGCCAAGGGCCCACGCTCCTGCCACCCAGCAGAAAGCCATTGAGGGTCAGGTTTTTACGGGCGGTGAAGACTGTCACCACCACCATCATGATCACATACGCTACCAAAACCACCAGTTTCATGGTTATCCCTGCCTTCCATCCTACAATGCCCCGTCATGCGGGGCGCTACGGTATGATTATACATCCTCTGGTATGAAAAGCAATAGAAAGATACAAAGAGTACTACGCAGGTACAATGCGAATGCGTGTGCACGTAAAAATGCCGAAAAACGTAGCTCATGAAGCCCTCCGCGACATGTGCATAACTAATGAAGTGATTGACAAACGCATAGATTATTGTATGATAGAAAAAGGCTCCTGCGCTTGCGAATGCTCGTGCGGATGGCCGAAGGCGGCGCGCAGCGCCGTCCTGAACGGAGGAAACATTTTTGGCGGAGGAAACGCTGGCTCTGGTTTCACTGGAGAGCATGGAATCATGCCTTTCCCTTTTTGGCGCGAACGACCGCAACATCCCCCTTTTGGAGGGTGAACTTCGCGTGCGGCTCATGATGCGGGGGGCGGACCTGCGCATCACAGGTGAGTCGCAGAACGTGTCCATGGCTGCGCAGGTGGTCGAGAAGCTCAAGTCGCTTTGCCAGCGCCATGCGCAGATCGACCGCACAACGCTTCGCTATGCGGTGGCGCTGGTCAAAGAGGGCGCGCTTGACAGCCTGGACGATATCGCCTTTGAGACAGTCGCCATCACCCATCGCGGCAAACCAATTCGCTGCAAAACGTTGGGCCAATACCAGTATGTCAAGGCCATTCGCGAGCATGAGCTAACCTTTGCGCTAGGCCCTGCGGGCACAGGTAAAACGTACCTCGCCATGGCGCTGGCCGTGGTGGCCCTACGTAACAAGGAGATCGAGCGCATCGTGCTCACGCGCCCCGCGGTGGAGGCCGGCGAGAAGCTGGGCTTTTTGCCAGGCGACCTGAACCAGAAGGTAGACCCCTACCTGCGACCCCTCTACGACGCGCTGTACGACATGATGGGCGCGGACGCCTACCAGCGCCTGACCGAGCGCGGCGTGCTGGAGGTGGCCCCTCTGGCTTACATGCGCGGGCGCACCCTGAGCGAGAGCTTCATCATTTTGGATGAGGCGCAAAATACAACCCCCGAGCAAATGAAGATGTTTTTGACGCGCTTCGGCGCGGGCAGCAAAGTGGTCGTGACCGGCGACGATACGCAGACCGACCTGCCCTATGGCAAACAATCGGGGCTATTGCAGGCCGTACAGGTTTTGGGTGGCATCCCCGAGATCGCCATGGTGCGGCTGACCAATGCCGACGTGGTGCGCCACGACCTGGTGCAGACCGTGGTCAAGGCCTACGAAGCGTATGAACGGGACCGAATTGGGAGGAATACGGGGCATGACGCCTAAGAAGCGCTCGAACAACGGCCGCGGCCGAAAGCCGCAATGGTCGCTTGCGGCGCTGCTGCTCAGGCTGCGTTCCATCGGTGCGCAGTGCTGGTATGTGATCGGCGCAGGCACGCTGGTGCTGGTGGGCCTCTTTTGGTTTGCCATCACCCCGGAGCGGTATGATCTGGCGGTAGGCGACATCTCCTACACCACCATCACAGCCTCCAAGGACGTGGTGGATGAGATCGCAACCGAACGCAACCGGGAAGAAGCCGCGCGCAGCGTGGAGCCCACCTACCTGTACAAGGAAGGCGTTACCGCCGACGTGATGCACCTGCTCACCTCGGTTTTGACGCAAGCCAACACCGTGCAGCAGTACGGCGCTACCACGCTGGAGCAGCATGCCCCGGGCGACCTGCACAAGCAGAAGGCTTATGCCTTTACCACCGCGGAGATGGAATACGCCAAATCTCTCTTCACGCTGGTGCCGCTGGCGGATTTTCAAATCAACACCCTGCTGCGCGCCAGCGATCAGGAAATGCTCGATTTGAACGACAACATTACCACAGCGGTGGAAAACACCATGAACACCACCATCCGCGAGGGGTATGTGAGCGAGTCCATTCAATATTTGCAGCAGATCATCGGCTACAAGACCGATATGGATCTGCTGCAAAACGTCGTTA
The DNA here is from genome assembly GCA_964584315.1 of uncultured Oscillospiraceae bacterium. GTDB lineage: Bacteria > Bacillota > Clostridia > Christensenellales > Aristaeellaceae > CAXXOK01. Next base: position 35,782 of record CAZOZO010000020.1, on the reverse strand, counting down.
CACCCATCCTGCGCAAAGTCGTGCAGCCCAACATGGTCATCGATCAGGAGGCCACGCAGAAGCTGCAACAGGAAGCGCGCGACGCAGTGGAGCCCGTTATCTACAAGCAGGGACAGAACATCGTGCTGGCGCGTGAGCGCGTGACCGCCAACCAGCTTGCGATGCTCAGCAGCTTGGGCCTTTTGGACAATGCAAGCATCGATATGATCATGTATGTGGGCGGCGCACTGATGGTGCTGCTGTCGATGGCGGCCTACGTGCTCACGCTGCTCCTGTACGGGTCGAAGTACCTGCGTAGCCCCAAGCTGCTCGCCATCCAGATGATCATCCTGTGTGCTACGCTCGCGGCGTGCATCGCGGCCCGGCTGGTCGATCTCTACCTGCCGCCGGTGCTGCTGGGCGCGATGATGATGACGGGGCTCATCGGCGTGGCATGCGGCGCAGCAGCCAGCCTGACCCTTGGCATTCTGGCAAGCGCGCTGATCGCGGGGGGCAACAGCACCTACGGTACCGAGATGGTCAACCTGCTGCTCACGTCGCTCATCAGCGGCGCGGTGGCGGTCGCCATCATCCGGCACAAGCCCTACCGTCAGCAAGTGCTGCTGGCGGGTGTGGTCACGGCCATCACGAACATTGCCATCATCCTTACGGTGGGGTTCATGACCAACACATCGTTTGGCGATGTGTTCACCCATTCGCTGTGGAGCGCGGCGGGTGCGCTGCTGGCCTCGCTCCTGTGCGTGGGGCTAGACCCCATCGTAGAATCGGCTTTCCACCTGGCCACGTCCAGCAAGCTGCTGGAGCTGAGCAACCCTAACAACCCGCTGCTGCGCAGGCTGCTTATGGAGGCGCCGGGCACCTACCACCACAGCATCATCGTGGCCAATCTGGCGGAAGCCGCCGCAGAGGCCATTGGCGCCAACCCACTACTGGCACGCGCGGGCGCGTATTTCCACGATATCGGCAAGCTCAAGCGCCCGCTGTATTTTAAGGAAAACCAGATCGGCGAAAACCCGCACGAGCACACCAACCCCTATGTATCGGCGGCCATTTTGACGGCGCACACGCGCGACGGACTCATGATGGCGCAGCAAAGCCGCCTGCCAGAGGAGATACAGGATATCATCATTGAGCACCACGGCGATACGCCCGTCATGTATTTCTACCACAAGGCATTGCAACAGGCAAACGGCCAGCCAGTGGATATCAACGATTTCCGCTACGACGGCCGTCGCCCGCACATGAAGGAGAGCGCCATCATTATGCTGGCCGATACGGTCGAGGCCGCCGTGCGTTCCATGGCCGAGCCCAGCCCCAAGGCCATCGAGGAGTTCATTGAGCGCCTGGTGCGCGGCAAGCTAGAGGATGGGCAACTCTCGCACGCGCCCGTGACGCTTGCCGATATCGACAAGATCTGCGAAGCGTTCTCCGCGGTGCTCAATGGCGTGTTCCACGAGCGGGTCGAGTACCCCGCCATATCGCTGGAGCAGCTGAAGGCGCAGGCACTGCGCGGCCGCGTGGTGACGCCGGCGTTCGAGAGCGCCGTGGAAGCCGCGGAACTCAAGCGCCTGCCGGAACTGGATCTGAAAGAGGGCGAGTTGGCCGCGCAGGAGGCTGTGAGCAGCACGCACGCGCTGACCACCGCTGCGGAAAGTACAGCGGAAGTGGCCGATAGCAGCCCTTCGTCCGATGAGCCTGCCGCACAGGCGGGCGAGGAGGCGATCCCTCATGAAACTTGAGTGGGAACAGGCCGAGGGTTTGTCCCTGCCGCCGCATGACGGGATGGCTGAGAAGCTGCAGCTGGTGGCCGATTGCTGTGCCGCAGAAGAAGCACTTCCGCTTCCGTGCGCCGTGCATGTGCTGCTGACCGACGACGCACGCATACAGGCCGTTAACCGAGAACAACGGGGCATCGACAGGGCGACGGATGTGCTCTCTTTCCCCACCGTTTCCTACCCGAAGGGCAAGACCGCGAAAGGTTCGCAACCAGCGCTGCGGCGTGAGTACGACTCGGAATTGAATGCCTGCTTTTTGGGCGATATTCTGATATCCCTGCCGCACGCCGAGGCGCAGGCGCTGGAATACGGCCACAGCCTGATGCGAGAACTGTGCTACCTGCTTGCGCACGGCATTTTTCACCTCTGCGGGTACGACCATGCCGTGCCTGACGAACAAAAGGAGATGCGCGCCATGGAGGAAAAAGCTTTGCAACTTGCAGGTGAAACGCGGGGGGATGCCCCTGTGGCCCCGACCACCGACGATCAGCTGCTCGCGCTGGCACGTGAGGCGATGCAGCGTTCCTACAGCCCATACAGCCGCTTCCGCGTGGGTGCGTGCGTGCTGTGCGACGACGGGCGCGTGTTCACTGGCTGCAACGTGGAGAACGCATCCTTCGGCCTGACCAACTGCGCGGAGCGCACGGCCATCTTTAAGGCGGTCAGCGAAGGGGCGAAGCAGTTCACGGCCATCGCTATCGCGGCGGATGGTTCCGCGCCGTGGCCCTGCGGGGCATGCAGGCAGGTGCTCAACGAGTTTGCCCCTGACATCCGCGTGCTGATCACCTGGGGCGACGGGCAGGTGGGCAAAACGACCCTTACGGAGCTGCTCCCCCATGGCTTCGGCCCCAAGGACTTGCCGTAAGTGGCTTGATTCACAAGCAAGCGTCACACTGCGGTCATGCTCCCACCGCCGCTTTGTCATCACGCGACCAACACGCAAGGCCTGCACCGCTTGCGGTGCATTATGCTGCAACATTTCCCCATTGTGACCGTCTGAGCGTCTCGCACCTTGGGCGAAAGAAACGAGGATCAATCATGCAACAGCAGACCCCCTTCCGCTCCGGCTTCGTAGCCATCGTCGGGCGGCCCAACGTGGGCAAGAGCACGCTGATGAACGCGCTGCTGGGCGAAAAGCTCGCCATCGTGAGCAACAAACCGCAGACCACGCGAAATCGTATTTTGGGCGTTAGCACACAGGCAAACAGTCAAATCGTGTTTTTGGACACGCCGGGCTTGCACACGCCACGCACTCGCTTAGGCGAGTATATGATGCAGGCTGCGCGCGACGCGCTGGCAGGCATCGACGGCCTGATGGTCGTGGTCGATGCCACTGCCATCGGCAAGCAGGACCGCGATATCGTGGCCGAGATGGGCGCGCGCAAGGAAAAGAAAACGCTCGTACTCAACAAGATCGACCTGTTACCAAAGGACAGGCTGCTCGCCATCATCCAAAGCTTCGCGGACGCGGGCTACGACGAGATCGTGCCGCTGAGCGCGCTGACCGGCGACGGCGTGGAAGAACTGCGCCGCGCGCTGATCGCCATGCTGCCCGAAGGGCCGCGCTACTTTCCGGACGACACGCTCACCGACCAGCCCGAGCGCTTTATCTGCGCGGAGCTGATCCGTGAAAAGGCACTGCTGCACCTTAAGGACGAAGTGCCCCACGGCATCGGCGTAGAGATACTGAGCCTCAAGAAGATCAGCGACGGCCTGACCGAGATCGATGCAACCATCTACTGCGAGCGGGCGGCGCACAAAGGCATCATCATCGGCAAGAATGGTGCGATGCTCAAGACCATCGGTGCGGAGGCACGGCTGGATATCGAGGCGCTTTTGGACGCGCACGTGAACCTGCGGCTGTGGGTCAAAGTACGAGAGGACTGGCGCAACCGACGTGACGACCTGCGCACGCTGGGCTACATGCGCGAGGAAACCTGACCTTCCGATACGTAAACGACCCCTATTAATATGATATGTCAACGAACCTGCGCTCCCCAGCGGAGCGCAGGTTCGTTGTGTCTGCGTGATATAGGTACAAGGCAAACCGCATCTGGTGATATCCTGATGCTTTGCGACAATGTATCGGTTTTGCGGACTTCCGAGGCCGATTATGCGCGCAAACCCACTGCTTCAGGCAGGTTTCAAGGCCCGTTCATGCAACCTTCACTTTGGCAGGGTAAATTGAGGCTGTGGCAAAAGCATGGCGGAGGGAACGACATGGAAACGGATTGGCAGGGCAAACTCTCAGTTGCGCTTTGGGTTCTCTGCGCAGGCGTGGTATGTGTTCTGCTGCGGGCCACAGGCGCGGCCTAGGGATATGGCGGCACATTCCATTTGAGCATTGAGGCGGTTTTTGGTATACTGTGCATGAGAGCGCGATGTGGGAGGCGGAAATCGATGAAGCTGCTGATCGTGGATGATGAAAAGCGCATACGCGAGCTGATCGCGAAATACGCTGCCTTCGAAGGCTACACCTTCGATGAGGCGGAAAACGGCATGCAAGCTGTCGAGGTGGCGCGCGCAAAGACGTTCGACCTGATCGTCATGGACATCATGATGCCGGAACTGGATGGTTTTTCCGCATCGCGTGAGATACGCAAGTTCAGCCCGAGCGTGCCCATCATTTTGCTTTCGGCACGTGGCGAAGAATACGATAAGATACACGGTTTTGAGATCGGCGTGGACGACTACGTGGTCAAACCCTTCAGCCCCAAAGAGCTGATGCTTCGCGTGGGCGCGGTGCTACGCCGCGCAGGCAGCGGCGAACGTGTAGTTGAAGCCCATCAGACAGCCACCATCGAGGGCATGGTAGTAGATTTTACCGCCCGCCGCGTGACCATCGACGGCACAGCGGTGGATCTCTCTCCCAAGGAGTATGACCTGCTGTTTTTTTTGGTACGCAACCGCGGCATTGCGCTCACGCGCGATAAGCTCATCTCCGAGGTGTGGGGATTCGACTTTTTTGGAGACGACCGAACGCTGGACACACACATCAAGCTGCTGCGCAGGCAGCTTGGCGATTACGCAAAATATATCGTGACCCTTCGGGGCGTGGGGTACCGCTTTGAAAAAGGATAAGGCAGCGCTCGCCGCCGTTTCGGTGCCGGATGCATCCAGCGACGCTTCGGCGCGCCCGGCCAAAGCCCGCGTGCCGCGTATCGGCGTACGCGGGCGCATATTCACGTACTTTCTGGTATTCACGGCGGCGCTTCTGTTGCTGCTGTGGGTGTTCCAGATTGCGCTCCTGCCCAGCTTCTACCGCCTGCAAAAAACATGGGTGCTCGATTCTGCCATCGACGCGTTGGCCAGCAACATCGACAATGCGCGCATTCAGGCACTGGCGGATCGAGTCGCACAGGCCAGCGACGTATGCGTGCTGATCGTAGACGGTCGTGCCAACACGGTTGCATCAGCCGAGGCCGTGCGGGACAGCGTCATCCTCCGCATGAGCCGGTTTGATCTGAATCGTTTTATCACGATGGCGGCGCGCAGCGACACGACGCTCTACCGTATCTTCAGCCTCGAAGGCCCAAAGGTGAGCGCCGACCAGGAGGAAGAAGACCGCTTCAACGGCCGTGTGCCGCCGCAAACCGCAAACCGCGGGCAAAGCATGGTCGGCTTTCGTGCGGTGCCCTTGGCGGATGGTACGTTGCGCTATGTGTTTGTAGACACGCAGATCACGCCGGTGGATGCAACGGTGCAGACGCTTCAAAGCCAGTACCTGTTTATTGCGCTTTTCATGGTTGTGCTCAGCTTTTTGCTCTCGCTGGTGCTGTCTCGGCGCATCGCGCAGCCCATCATAGGCGCCAACGAGGCTGCCAAGGGCCTGGCGTTGGGCCGTTACCAGCCGGAGCGCTCCCGTGTGGGCTACCGCGAGATCGAACAGCTGAACCAGACGCTCACCAAAGCCGCTGCCGATCTGCGGCGCGTAGAGGTACTGCAACGAGAGCTGATCGCTAACATATCCCATGACCTGCGCACCCCCCTCACGCTGATCGAGGGCTACGCCGAGGCCATTCGCGATTTGCCCGGCGAGAACACGCCGGAAAACATGCAGGTGATCATCGACGAGGCTCGCCGCCTGACCAGCCTGGTAAATGCCGTGTTGGAATACAGCACGGCCCAGAGCGGGCACATGAGCATCAACGCAGACCGCTTCAACATTACGCAAAGCATAGAGTACATCCTGAGCCGTTATCAGAAGCTGGTCGAGAAGGATGGCTACAGCATCCGTTATTCCCCTGAGCACACCCTGTGGGTGACCGCCGACGAGATGAAAATCGGGCAGGTTGTCTACAACTTGGTAAACAATGCGCTTACCTATACCGGTGCGGATAAGACCGTCACGGTATCGCAGATGGTCAAAGGCAACATGGTTCATGTGGAGGTGCGCGACACCGGCGAAGGTATTGAGACCGACGAGCTGCCACATATCTGGAACCGCTACTACCGCGGCACGAAGCCCCACAAGCGCGCGACTGTGGGCACGGGGCTGGGGCTGAGCATCGTCAAGGGTATATTGGATGCGCATGGTCTGCCATACGGTGTGCAAAGCGTAAAGGGCGAGGGCACGGTATTCTGGTTTGAGCTGCCGCTGACACAGTAAAAAACAGGCTGGCTCCACATAACAACAGAAAGCGCAAAGCCCGCCGATGGTAACGCATCGGCGGGCTTTGATATGGCTGCGGCCTGTTTTCGTCGGCTTATTGGCAGCCGTGCATGTGAAGGCAGGGGCCGTAATAGCGTCACGGACGTAGAGCGTTGTTTTGTATACCGTTTATCAATAGATATTGCTAAAAAGCGCGGCGAGCAGCACGCTGCCCAGCAACAGCACAGCCATGACCAGCGCGATCACACGGGTCACGGTCGCCTTGGTGGTCGCTTTGCGCTTGGTGGGTGCAGGCATTTGAGATTCCTCCTTTGGTATAACATCGTGGGCACAGCCTTACAGGCAACCCGCTTTTTCCATGTGTGCAAGCGTACGCATCAGCGCCAGCTTGCCGTGGCTGTAGGTGAGCCCCCCCTGCAAATAAGCTGCATAGGGCGGCCGCATCGGTGCGTCCGCAGATAGCTCGATGCTCGCGCCGGAGACGAACGTACCTGCCGCCATGATCACCTGCTCCTGATAGCCTGGCATATCCCAAGGTTCCGGCAAGGCCATGCTGTCCACAGGCGATGCCATCTGGATGCCCTGGCAAAAAGCCACCAGGCGCTGCGGCGTGCCCAACGTGAGCATCTGGATGATATCCGTGCGCGGCGCGTTCGCCGGGGGCGTGGTGTCCATACCGAGCTCTTCAAAGATCGCTGCGGCCAGCGTCGCGGTTTTGACCGCCTGCGCCACCACGTGCGGCGCAAGGAACAACCCTTGGTAGAACGGCTGGTAGCTGGCGGCATAGCTGCCCACCTCCAGCCCGATGGAGGGTGCGGTCAGCCGGTAGCCGATGCGCTCGACCAGTTCCCGTTTGCCTGCAATGTAGCCGCCCGTGGGTGCCAGCCCGCCGCCGGGGTTTTTGATCAGGCTGCCCACGCAAAGGTCTGCGCCGTAGTGCGTCGGCTCCTTTGCCTCTACAAACTCGCCGTAACAGTTGTCCACCATCAGCACCGCACGTGGAAATTCCGCGTGCAACATGGCGGCCAATGGGGCCATCTCCGCGGGCGTGATGGAGCGGCGCGCGCTGTAGCCGCGGCTCCGTTGCACCGCCACCACGCGCGTCTGCGGCGTCAGGGCGGCGCGGATGGCTGCAAGGTCAAGCACGCCTTGCGCGTCCAGCTCGACTTGCCGATACCCAACGCCCATCTCGGCCAGAGACCCAGCGGCCCCGCCGTCCATGCCGATCACACCGCGCAGCGTGTCATATGGCGCGCCGGAAGCGTAGACAAGCTCATCTCCCGGCAGGAGCAACCCGAATAGGCACAGCGACAGCGCGTGCGTACCCGAAGCGATATGCGGGCGCACCATCGCGGCTTCTGTGCCAAACAGATCCGCAAAAATAGCCTCGAGCGTATCGCGGCCAATATCGCCGTAGCCGTAGCCGGTGGTGGGTGCAAAGTGCTGCACGGCTACCCGGTGGTTCTGAAATGCATCCAAAACACGGGCGGTACCGTCCAGCGCAATATCGTCAATGCGACGGAACGCATCCGCACAGCGGGCTTCCGCCTTACTGACCAGTGCTTTTATGTCCATTGTTTCGCTTCCTTCCAAAACGCTTCCCCTAGGCGCAGTGCCTGCGCCTCGCTGACGGAGCTCTCCATGTCCAGCCACGTAAAGCGCGGCTCAGCGCGGAACCATGTCCACTGTCGCTTGGCGTAATGACGCGTGTTCTGCTTGACGGCAGTCACGGCATCATTCAACGGCGCGCCTGCGAGCACGACGGGCGCCAGCTCCTTGTAGCCGATGCCCTGCATGGCCTGCGCGGAAGGCGGCACGCCCGAATCCAGCAATTCCTTGACTTCGCGCAGCAGTCCTTTTACCATCATGCCATCCACTCGCGCGTTGATACGCTCGTACAGGCGGGCTCGTTCCATCGTGGCGCCGATCAGGCACAGGTCAAACGGGCAATCCTCCGTCTGCGTTTCCTGCATGGAAATGGGCTTTCCCGTGAGTGTGAACACCTCTACTGCGCGTGATACGCGCTGTACATCGTTCTCGTGCAGGCGCGCGGCAGCCTCGGGGTCGACCTGCCGGAGGCGTTCATGCAGAGCTCGCTTGCCCTCGGGGGTGGCCGCATCCGCCTTCAGTCGCTCGCGCAGCGCCGAATCGCTCGGCACCCCGCCCAGTGACAGGCTATGCGTGAGTGCCCGCAGATAAAACCCCGTGCCGCCCGCAAGGATGGGCAGCTTCCCGCGAGCAAAAATGTCGCGGGCTGTTTCTATGGCAAGCGCAGCATACTGTGCCACCGTGATGGGTTCGGTCGGCTCCACGATGTCGATCAGGTGATGCGGGATGCCCGCGCACTCGTCCGGGCATGGCTTGGCCGTGCCGATGTCCATGCGGCGGTACACCTGCATGCTGTCCATGCTGATCACCTCGCCGCCAAGCACCTTGGCCAATCTCACGGCCAGCGCAGTCTTGCCGGTTGCGGTGGGCCCCGCAACGCAGAGCACAGGGGTCTTTTGCATGTGTGCTTCCATCATGGGATTCGCTTAAAGCGCTTTTCCAGCTCGCGCTGTGTCAGCTCGCTCACGATGGGTCTGCCGTGCGGGCAGGTGGGCTGCGCGCCGGTCAACAGCATTTGGGTGAGCAGCGCGCGCACATCCTCGGCGCGCAGGGTGTCGCCCGCCTTGATGGCATGCTTGCAGGCCATCTGCGTGACCCGCCTGCGCAGGCGCTCCCGCGTCAGCTTGCCATGTGCGGCTTGCGCCTCGTCTAGCACGTCCAGCAGCAGTTCCCGAAGGGGCTCGTTTTCGCCCAGGATCACCGGCACCGCACGCACCGCAACGGATGTCGTGTCAAATGCCTCTACTGTAAAGCCAGCCTCAGTCAACGCATCGTTCATTTCCTCCAGCTGCACCACATCGCGCGCAGTCAGACGAACCATCTGAGGCGTTAGCAGCCGTTGGGAGATGGCCGTACTCTCGTACCTGGCCATGAATCGGTCGTACAATATGCGCTCATGCGCGGCGTGCTGATCCACCAATAGCAGCCTTTCGCCTGCCTCGAACAGCAGGTAAGTATGGAACGCCGTGCCGATAAAGTGGAGGGCTGGCTCGCCATCCGTAGGGAGGAACGAATCCTGCACCGGCTGCGTATAGGTATGCGACTCAGGCATAAAAGCTTCGATCGCCGCGCTTTGACCGGCGTATTCAGTTGACAGGTCGGGGGCGCTGTTCGTCAGCGACGCGCGCGCATCTGCTTGCGTGGGCCAACGTTGCGCAGGTCGTACCGCCGTGCTTTCACCGGCACTTTCGATGTTCCATTCCCCCGCCCACGCACCGCTGGTTGGCGCGCGCAGTACATCCTCCGCACGATTTGCAAACACTGTTCGCTCGTTCAACGAAGGGACATGCGCCGACCGCTCATGATCGCCAAGCGTCAGCACGTCTTCCGCCGCGGAAGGTTCCGGCACAGTTGCGTCCATCGGTAGGTTGGGCGCTGTGTCAGGCGACTCCTTCGTTTGCACATCCTCGTCGCCAATGGCTACCACCTGTATTTCGCCTATATCTGGCGGAACCTGCTGCTCTGCACCCTGCTTGGCCCACAGCCGCTCCCGCATGGTCACAGCCGTCAGCGCGTCGCGGGCGAGCTCCTCCACCGCGCGGGTTACAGACTCCAGGTTTTGGAAGCGCACCTGCAACTTGTTGGGGTGCACGTTCACGTCCACCAGTTGATAGGGCATCGTGAGCATTAGCGCGCAGATGGGAAAGCGCCCCACCATCACATGCCCCTCGCAGCCGAACTCCAGCGCGCGGCTCAGCGCCTCGTCGCGGAAGTAGCGCCCGTTGATAAAGAAGCTTTGCTGCAGGCGATTGCCGCGCGCAAGCTCCCCCACGCCCACGTAGCCGTCCACATGCACGCCCGCCTGCACACCGTGCACGCGGTGCATCGCGCGCAGCGCTTCCTTGCCGTACACGCAGTACAGCGCGGATTCCAACGTGCCGTCGCCCGCGCTGCGGTACACGGTCTTGCCCTGGCTCACAAAACGGAAGGCGATATCCGGCCTGCTCAAAATAAGGCGCATGATGTAGTCGCTGACCAGCGCGCCTTCCGCAGCGGGCTTTTTCAAAAACTTGAGGCGCACAGGCGTGTTGTAGAACATGTCACGCACGGTGATGGTGGTGCCCTGCGGGCTGGCCGCCTCGGTCACGACGCCTGCCTGCCCGGCCTCCACCGTCATCTTCACGCCAAACTCCGCGCTTTGCGTGCGGGTCACGCAGGTAACGCGCGCCACAGCCGCGATGGAGGCCAGCGCCTCGCCGCGGAAGCCCAGCGTGCGCACAGCGAATAGCTCGTCCGCGCTACGCAGCTTGCTGGTGGTGTGGCGCTCAAACGCGGTCTTGATCTGCGCGGCGGGTATGCCCCTGCCATTGTCACTCACGCGCAGGTAGGTGATGCCGCCGTCCTTGAGCTCCACAGTTACCTGCGTCGCGCCCGCATCGATGCTGTTTTCGACCAGTTCCTTCACGGCGGCGGCGGGTCTCTCCACCACTTCGCCGGCGGCGATCTGGCCGATCACCTCATCGCTCAGCCGCAGGATGGGTTCAAAATCCATGGTTCGCTCCTTACAGCCTTCTGGCCTTTTCGCGCAGGCGGAAGAGCGTGTTCAGCGCCTCCATCGGGGTGATGGCCAGCACGTCGAGGGCTTGCAGCTCTTCCACCAGCTCGTCCTGCTTCATGTGGAACATATCGGTCTGGCGCAAGGCCTTCTTCTTCTGCTCGAGAATATTCTGGCTGATGGTCTCCTGATTGATGTCGCTGGCCTCCAGCCGCGCCTGAATCTCGTGGGCGCGCGCGACCACCGTGGCGGGCACGCCCGCCAGCCGTGCAACGTGCACGCCGTAACTCCTGTCCGCGCCGCCGGGCCGTATTTTGCGCAGGAAGATGACCTCTTCGCCGCGCTCCATCACGGTGATGCAGTAGTTGCGCACACCCTCGAAGCGGCCTTCCAGCTCGCTGAGCTCATGGTAGTGCGTTGCAAACAGCGTTTTCGCGCCTATCTTCTTTGGGTCGAGGATGTGCTCTACCACCGCCCACGCGATGCTGAGCCCGTCAAACGTGCTGGTGCCGCGGCCGATCTCGTCCAGCAGGATAAGCGATTTGGCGGTGGCGCTACGCAGGATGTTGGCTGTTTCGCTCATCTCCACCATAAAGGTGCTTTGGCCGCTTGCAAGGTCGTCACTGGCGCCGATGCGGGTAAATATGCGGTCGCACAGGCACACGCTCGCGCTCTCCGCGGGCACAAAGCTGCCGATGTGCGCCAGCGCCGTGATCAGCGCCACCTGACGCATGTATGTGCTCTTGCCCGCCATGTTAGGGCCGGTCACGATCAGCATACGGTTATGGTCGGTATCCATGAGGGTATCGTTGGGCACAAAGGGCGTGTCGTTGAGCATCCGCTCCACGATCGGGTGGCGGCCATTTTGGATGGAGAGCACCCCGTCGTCAGTGATGGTCGGCTTCACATAGTCATAATCGCGGGCCACGCGGGCCAGCGAGAGCAATGCGTCCAGTGTTTTGAGCGCCATGGCGTTTTGCTGGATGGCAGGTATCTCGCGGGCAATGGCGTCGCGCACGTCGCTAAACAGCTGCATCTCCAGCGCCATGGCCGCCTGCTGCGCGCCGGTGATCTTGCGCTCGATCTCACTCAGCTCCGGGGTGATGTAGCGCTCGCAGTTTGCAAGTGTCTGTTTGCGCACATAGCGCAGAGGTACGCTGGCAAGGTTGCTCTTGGTAACCTCGATGTAATACCCAAACACGCGGTTGTACTGTATCTTCAGGTTTTTGATGCCCGATTCCTGACGCTCCGCCGTCTCCAAATCGAGGATCCACTGCTTGCCGTTGACCGACGCGGCGCGATAGTCGTCCAACTCTGCATGATAGCCATCGGCGATGATGCCGCCCTCGGATATGGCCAGCGGCGCATCGGGATGGATGGCGCGCTCGATCAGTTCACAGAGCGCGTTCAGCGGCGACAGCGTGTGCCGGAGGGCCTCGACAGGCGGCAATTTGAACTGTGTCAATTCGTCACGGATCGGCCCAACGCTGCGCAGGGAACGCAGCAGCGCGAGGCAGTCACGCGCATTCAAGCTCCCGTAGCTGATCTTGGAGAGCAGCCGTTCCAGATCGGCAACGCCGGTCAGGGCTTCGCAGAGCTCGTCTGCGGCCATGTAGTTGTCGCGCAGGGCTTCCACGGCGTCAAGGCGCGCCATGATGCGGTCGCGGCTGATGAGCGGTTCCTCCACCCAACTGCGCAAAAGTCGCGCACCCATGGCGGTGCAAGTCTTGTCTAGAAGCCACAACAGCGACCCGCGCCGTTCGCCGCTGCGCAGGCTTTCAGTCAATTCCAGATTCCTTCGCGTGGCGCGGTCCAGGTACATGGTATCGCCAGTCTGGCAATAGGCGATGGCTGTGATATGCGCAAGGCTGTTCTTCTGCGTTTCCGACAGGTAGCGCAAAAGCGCGCCCGCAGCGATAGCGCGTCGGTCCCGAAGTTCCAGCCCCAGCGCGGTCAGCGATCCCGCCTTGAAATGCGAGAGCAGTTGCTCCTCAGCGGCGGCGCGCGCAAAGGCCGAGGCGGGCAGCACGCTCACGGCCACCGTCTCGGCAAGGTATGGGGAGAGCTGCTCCTCGCTGTCGGTCACGATCTCGTGCGGGTGCACGCGGGTCAGCTCGTCGCGCAGCGCGGATTCCTTGATCAAATTGACCATGAACTCGCCGGTGCTCACGTCTGTGTAGGCAAGTGATACCTCCTTGCCGTGAAACGCGGCGCAGAGGATGTAGCTGTTGCTCTTTTCGTCGAGCATCAGTGGGTCTACGACGGTGCCGGGGGTCACGATGCGCACGACCTCGCGCTCGACCAGGCCTTTGCTCAGGGCAGGGTCGGTCATTTGCTCGCAGATGGCCACCTTGTGCCCGTTATCGACAAGGCGGGCAATATACGTGGCGGCCGCATGGTAGGGGACGCCGCACATGGGCGCGCGCTCTTCCAAGCCGCAATCCTTGCCGGTCAGCGTCAGCTCCAGTTCCCGCGATACAAGCAGTGCGTCGTCAAAGAACATCTCATAAAAATCGCCTAGGCGGAAGAACACGATACAGTCCTGATGCCTGCTTTTAACATCAAGGTACTGCTGCATCATGGGGGTTACTGGCATCGCAGTTCTTCCTTTCCTCCGCCTGCACGGCCTGTGTCAGGGATCTACGCCCCGCTGCGCAGCGTTCGCAGCGGGGCGTTCCGTTGCTCAGTGGTGGCAGCCGCCGCAGCTGCCGCACGAGCCGGAGCAACCCTCTTCCTGCTCCATCTCGCCGGTCACCACATATTTGATGATCTTGTTCACCTGCTGCATCATATCAGAAAACGCGCTGTTCGTATCGCGCATGACTTTGATGAGCATGTTTTCATCCACGGCCTTTTCAGCCGCTTCGAGCTTTTCGCCGGCCTCGGCAAGCGCCTTGTGGTCAAGGTCGTTGGAGGCCAAAAGCGTCTCCACATCGCTGCGGCGCTGGCTGTATTCGGCAATCAGGCCTGCGGCTTCTTCGTCGCGCATGGCAGCTTGCTCGGCTATACGCATTTTGATGTACACTTCGCTCTCCAAAATGGCCTCGGCCAGCTGCTCCGCCTGATTCAAAACGTTCTCCATAAATAGCTCCTTTACAGTCGTGTCCCGCGCAGGGTGTTGACCGCGCTGGATGTGATTTGAACGGGAATGATCTGCCCGATATCCGCCTCGGTGCCGGGCAGGGTGATGGTGATGCCGCGCGTGCCCTTGCCGGACACCATGCCACTGTCACGCTTGCTCAGGCTCTCCACCAGCACCTGCTCGGCTTTGCCAAGCATCGTCTGGTGCGCCCGCTCGGCACTGCGCTCAACGGCGCGAAGGAGCTTCTCCATGCGCGCGCCCGTCACCGCAGGCAGCATTTGGCCCGGAAGCGTAGCCGCCTTGGTGCCATCGCGCGGGCTGTAGATAAACGTGAACGCTGAATCATACCCGACCGCATCCACCAGCGAAACCGTGTCTGCAAACTGCGCTTCCGTCTCGCCCGGGAAACCCACGATCAAATCGGTCGTGAGGCCGATGTCCGGCACAGCGCGGCGCAGGGCTTCTACCTTCTCCAGGTAAGCTTCACGGGTATATCGGCGGTTCATAGCCGCAAGAATCTCATCGTTGCCGCTCTGCACCGGCAAATGCAGGTGATTCAAGATATGCTTGCCCGTCGCCATCGCTTCGATCAGTTCGCCCGACAAATCCTTGGGGTGCGAGGTCATGAAGCGGATACGCGGCACGCCCAGCTTGTCCAGCGCGGTCAGGAGGCGCGGGAATGTCTCCGCTCCGCCGTCGCCGTAACTGTTCACATTCTGCCCCAGCAGCATGATTTCCTTTACGCCGCTCTTCACAAGCCCTTCGGCCTCGCGAAGGATGTCGTCCATGCGGCGGCTGCGTTCCCGCCCGCGCACATAGGGCACGATGCAGTAGGAGCAGAAGTTGTTGCACCCGTACATGATGGTGATGAACGCCTTATGCCCGCTCTGTCGCTTGACAGGCAGCCCCTCAGCGATAAGGTTTTCCTCGGCGGCGAGGCTCACCTGCCGCGCACCGCCCGTAAGGAGCGATTCCAGCATCGACGGCAGCTCGTGCAGATTGTGCGTGCCAAACGCGAGATCGATAAAAGGATACTGCTTCAAGATCTTCTGCACCATGGCGGGCTGCTGCACCATGCAACCGCACACGCCAATGATCATCGACGGTCTGCCTTTTTTAAGCTCCTTGAGCCAGTTGACGTTGCCCAGCGCCCGGCGCTCCGCGTTGTCGCGCACGCAGCAGGTATTGAAGAGCACTAAATCTGCGTTCACCCTGTCCGCCGCTTCGCGCAGGCCCATGCTTTCCAGCATACCTGCCAGGGTTTCACTGTCATGGGCGTTCATCTGGCAGCCGTAGGTCACGATATGGTAGGTTTCGGGGCGGTTTGGCAGCGCAGAGACGCGCTCGACGGCGTCCTCCTGCGCGCGCAGTGTCTCGGGTGATACGTAAACGGGGGTTTTGCTCACGGTTTCCTGTCCCTTTCCAGTCGGTATCCGGTGCCGCCGCACTTTTCACACGGCGTTTTCAGCTGCTCGCGCAGGCTGGGGCCGGTGCGCTTGCGGGTCATTTCCAAAAGGCCCAGGCTGGTAAAGCCATGCAGCACGGTCTTGACCCGTTCGCGAGAGAGCTCGTCCGCAAGCCGTTCCATTACCTGCGCACGCTGCTCGTCACGCTTCATGTCGATAAAATCGATCAGGATGATGCCGCTGAGATTGCGAAGCCTGATTTGCCGAGCGATATCGTCGCACACCGCCAAATTCATGCGGAAGGCAAGGTCTCCGTCCCGATCCCCAACAAAGCTTGCGGAGTTCACGTCGATGGTGCTCAGGGCCTCACGCTCGTCAATCACCAGCGTTCCGCCGTTCTTGATGGGCACTAGGCGGCCCAGCGCCTCCGTCAGCTGTGCCTCCACTCGCGCGGCGGTGAACTGTGCGTCCAGCTCCATATCGTTCACCTGCTCCCACATGAGCCCCGTGGGCGGCGCGGGCATACGGTTGATGGTATCGTTGCAGGTAATGCCCAGCGAATACCTTGGCGCGTAGTCGCGCACCAGCCCCGCCAGCACGGAGGTATCGCGGCGGAGCGTGGCGGGCGCTTTGGCGAAGGTCGCCTTCTTCTCGATGGCTTCCCACTGCGCTTTCAGCTCCGCAAGCTCCTCGCTGATCGCCTCGCGCCGCGCTTCGGCTGCCGCGCCGCGCATCACCAGCCCGAACGCGCCGCCGGAAAGCTCCGCGCCCAGCGCCTTGAGCAGCTCGCGCTCCGCTTCGTCAGTCACGCGTTTGCTGATGCCCACATGGCGGTTGAGTGGCATGTAAAGAAGGTACTGCCCGGGGATGGACACGTCGCGGGTGACGAACGCGCCCTTTTCATCCTTGGCATCCTTTTTGACCTGCACGATGATCTCCGCGCCCGCGGCCAGTGGTTTTGCCTCGGCGTTCTGTGTGAAGCTCGCCATCTCGTCCAGCGGCAAAAAAGCATTCAGCGGTTGACCAATGCCGACGAACGCCGCGTTCATGCCCGGTACCACGCGCTCCACGCGCCCAAGGTACAGGGCATTTACGAGCGACCCCTCTGCTTCGCTCTCGACATAGTATTCCGCGAGGCGGTTTCCGTCCAAAAGCGCGATGTGGCGGCGCGCGCCGCTCGCGCGCACCAGAATGCGAATGTCTTCAGCCATGCGCATAGTCCTCCAGCCTTACATAGGCATCGTCCTGTTTGGCAAGGATGCACTCACGGGTCGCGGTAAAGGGCACGTTTCCCACTTCGGCCAGCTCGCACAGCGCCTGCATGAGCACCGCAGGTTTGAGAGAGCCCTCCTTGCGGTTTTCGATTAAAGCGCGCAGCGTATAGCCGTTTTCCGCTTTGGTCAGTTCCGCCTCCAGCACGAAGGGGCGGATGTTGGTCATATTCTCGCCTGCCTTGGTTTTGCGAAGGGTAACACAGTTCGTGTCCGTCATGAAGCGCGGAAAGGCTTCCGCCACTCTGTCCGCCTCGGGGCTGCTTTCGATATCCACGCGGATGCGCGAACCTGCGACTAGTGCCATAAGCGTTGGAAAGTCCTCCGCTACGGGCCGCGTGGCCATCACGCGCAGGCACTGCGGCAGCACGGCGTTCATGGCGGAAACAAAAGCATCTCCCGTCACGTCGCCCTCCATGGGCACATCCATCACCTCGCGCGCGCCCACGACGCCAACGGATAGCGGCGCTGCAAAACTCAGCTGAATATGCGGACTAAAGCCCTTGCTGTAGCGGATGGGCAAGTCGGTACGCCGCAAAGCACGCTGGATGGTGCGCATCAGGTCGAGGTGGCCGATATGCCGCAGGGCGAAACCCTTCTCAAACACCACGATCATTCGCATAGTCGCACAGCCCCTCCATCCGCTCGATTCCGCAACCGTTACAGCCAAGGCGGCAATCGCGCGTGGTTTGCGCCTTCAGCGCGCGCTGGTACTCCAGCCACAAAAAGCGCTTGGTAACGCCAATGTCGATAAAATCCCACGGGAGCACTTCGTCCTGCCCGCGAGCGCGGTTGGCAAAAAACGCCGGTTCCACGCCGCAGTCGGCAAAGGCTTGCATCCACAGGTCAAAGTGAAAGTGCTCGTTCCAGCCGTCCAGCTTGCAGCCAAGCTCCCACGCGCGGTAGAGCACATCCGAAAGCCTTCGGTCGCCAGCGGCAAAGCAAGCCTCCAGAAAGCTGACGGACGGGTCGTGCCAGTTGAAGGTCGCCCCACGCACGGCCGAAAGCTGTTTGCGAAGCTCCTGCTGCTTTTGCTTGACCACGTCCATGGTGTCCTGCGCGCACCACTGAAAGGGCGTGAAGGGCTTGGGCACGAACACGGACGCGCTGCAAGCTACGCGCAGCCCCTTGGCGCGCTGGCCCTTGGGTACGGCGTAGTATTGCCGCACAGCCTTTTCGCCCAGCGCGGCGATGCCGGCGACATCTTCCATCGTCTCAGTAGGCAGGCCCAGCATGAAGTAGAGCTTCACGCTGCTCCACCCACCCTCGAACGCGTCCTTGAGCTTTGAAAGCAGGTCTTCCTCCGTCACGCCCTTGTTGATCACGTCGCGCAGGCGCTGTGTGCCCGCCTCTGGCGCAAAGGTGAGGCTTGTTTTTTTCACCTTCTGGGTCTGCGCCAGCGAATCCTTGACCACACTGTCGATGCGCAGCGAGGGCAGCGATATGCTCACGCGCTGCTTGGCGAAGTGCTCCATCAGCTTTTCGCAGAGCTCCGGCAAGCAGCTATAGTCGCCGCTGGACAGGGAGGAGAGTGAAATCTCCTCATAGCCGGTACTGCCGATCAGGCTTTCGGCCTGTTTGAGCAACGTATCCACACTGCGCTCGCGCACGGGGCGGTATAGCATGCCCGCTTGGCAGAAGCGGCAGCCGCGCGTACAGCCGCGCATGATTTCCAACATGATGCGGTCGTGCACGATCTGCGTATACGGCACGGGGATACTGCTGGGGAAGGCAGCGCCATCCACGTCGCGCACAAAACGCTTCCTGACCGTAGCGGGGGCCGCTGCGTCAATGGGTGCAAATCGCTCGATGGTCCCGTCCGCTTTGTAGGAAGCGGAATAGAGCGAGGGCACGTATACCCCCTCGATGGCGGCCAGTTTGCGCAGCTGTTCCGCGCGGGGCGTGCCCGCCTTCTTGCAGGCGTTTAGCAGGTCGATCACTTCGACGATGACTTCTTCGCCGTCGCCGATCATGAATGCGTCGATGAACGCGGAAAGGGGCTCCGGGTTGGTGGCGCAGGGTCCGCCCGCCACCACGATAGGGTCGCTTTCGCCGCGCTGCGCAGCCTTGACCGGTACCCCGCCCAGCGAGAGCATCTCCAAAATATTGGTATAGCTCATCTCATATTGCAGGGTAAAACCTACGATATCAAAACGGTTCAGCGCCGTGCGGCTCTCCATGGAGAAAAGCGGCACGCCCTCGGTGCGCAGCAGGGCCAGCATATCGGCCCAAGGCATAAACACCCGCTCGCACAAGGCATATGGCAGGCTGTTGATGACATGGTAGAGAATTTTGAGACCGAGGTGCGACATACCCACCTCATACGTATCCGGAAAACAGAACGCGAAGGATATCTCCGCCTCGCTGAGCGGTTTGACCGCGGCATTCATCTCGCCGCCCGTATATCGTGCGGGCTTCTCCACCCGTTCCAAAAGCCGTTCGATGCTGGTTGCCATCCTGTGCCTCCATTCTGGGGTTCCTTGCTTAATGTACCATGACATGCACGGTTTTTCAACCGTCGCGCGAAAAAAGCGCGCACATGTCCCCCGTTCGCAAACAAAAACCGCCCTTTGCAGGGGCGGTCGAAAGCGCGGTGGGCATATTCACAGCAAAAGGCCCGTATCAGGGCTGTGTGAAGCTCTCGCCAAGCTCCGCGCGCGTCATGAAGGCGCGTATCTCGCCGTGCGCCTTCTCTTCCCGCAGCAACGCGACGGCAGGCGAATCCAGCAGCGACAGGCGGCTATCGAGCGGGGAGAGCATCGCCTCCTCGTCAAAGCCGCGCGATATCAGGCCGTGGCGGGCAAGCATCAAAAGCTCGCGCGCGTAGTGAAGCACATCCGCCGTATCGGCAAAAGCACACACGCCCAGCGAAGCCTGGCGGTTGCGCTCGTTGGGCTTGGGGGCATTGTGCCGCGCATCGAACGCGCGCGCCAGCTCCAGCGCATCCTTGAGGGCCATGCGCAGCCCCAAGTTGAAAGCGGATGGCGTAAACGCCTGCGAAAACGGCTGCGCGCAGAGCATGCGGTACTCGACCGTACCATAGGATGTGGTCACGATGTTGCGCTCCAGGTCAAGCGAACGAATGTCCTCCTCCTGTGCGTCGTCCCGCTCGAAATACTTGCGCACGGGCACGGGGTCGAATATCTCCACATTGTCGCCACGCTTGCGCATGAAGATGCACGCATCGCCGTAGCTGCTTGCGATCTCTTGGGCTGTTTTCATGCCCAGCGGCTGCGCGCCAACCAGCCCGATATCCCGAAAGGAGGACTGCATGTACAGCTCGTTGCGCGCACACAGGTAGTGCCTGCCGCCGATGCGCGCAGGCGAATCGGCAAACAGCATGATATTAAGCCAATCCAAACGGGTAAAGAGTTCAAATAAAAGCGGAAGCTCATCCACGCTGGTGTTGAAATGCACCTGCTCGGAGGAGATGACGCAATAAAAATCTTTCACATATCGTCGTTTCATGCGGTGGTGCTGAAAGTATTCCGCAATGGCCAGCGTGAGCTCCCGCTCGATCAGGTGCGGGTTGTGCCCCTTAGCCAAAAAAGGGTTGAACCCGACGCCCAGCAGGCAGTGGCCCTGCTTTTGAAGCGCAGCCTGCGCAGCGGCGAGCGTCTCGCGAAAACGCCTGTACAGCGGCCACAGGGAAGGCGCACTGGCGGAGGCGAACTCCACGTTTTCAAGGCAGGTGTCAAAGGTAAACACGTTGCCATCCTCGTCGCGCGCGGCAAGCGGTGTGCCGTCCGCGCCCGTGCGGCTCACAGTGTAGCCAAGGGGCAGCATGGCAGCCATCAAAGCATGCGCGACGGCGGGGTCGAAGGCTTTGCCAGGCATGGGCACCAGCGGGAACTCCAACTCGATGCCCACGTGGTTTTTTTGGTTCCTGCGGATCCCGTCCGTCAGGTAATGATACAGCAGACTGTCAACATCCAAAGGATGCGCGCCTCCCCGGTGGCAGGCCGCCCGCACATCGCGCTTGCGACCCCTTTTCGGTCGCTATCATAACACTTTTCGGCTAGCTTGTCACCGTTTGCGTGCGTTTTTTTCGGGTGTATTTTTTACGAATAAACGCTTGCGCCAGCGTGTGCATTTGGGTATACTGTGTGCCAACCTGTGGCATTTTTTGAACTTGGCCGGAGGAATCGCGCCATTCCATATCGAATTGGTATGACTGGTGCGCTTGCGTAACACCCACCGACAGGAAAGAAGATGGATGTTTGTTTCACCCCATGACCGACCAGGACTTGCCACTGATCTGGGAGCGCCAGCAAAAGCTCAAGGCGCTCAGCAGTGAGTTTGACGCATTCCGGCTGTACGTCTGGCTGCATTATGACCACACGCAGGTCGCCTATTGGCAAAACCAATTTGTACTTCGTTTCTCCTTGCAAGGCTGCAGTTGCTACATCGCGCCTTATGAAACGGAAGATTTTGACGCTTTGCTGCACGCGCTGATGGCCTATGAACGCGCGCAGGGCGGGCAAGCATTCCGCTTCCTGTGTGTGGAGAAAGAGGGCTGCCGGTTCCCCGCCGGCTTTACCGCCGAGCCGCGCCGTGATCTGTACGACTATGTGTACCGAGCAGAGGACCTGATTTCGATGCCCGGGCATGACTACGCTGCCAAGCGCAATCAGGTGGCGCAGTTCAAACGCAAGTATGACTGGCGCTTTGCGCCCCTCACGCCTGATAACGCAGGCGATTGTCTGGCTGTGGTAGACGCGTGGGACAGCGCACACGAGGGCGCTATGCTCGCGGTGGAGCGCGTCGCTATCGAGCGGATGGTGCGCTGCCCCTTCGCATTGGGCCAGAGCGGCGGCTTGCTCTACGCGGATGGTCAGCCCGTTGCCTTTGCCGTTGGCTCCCACCCCCGCCCGTCGCTCTTGGACGTTGTTGCCGAAAAGGCGCTGCCCGGCTACACCGGCGTCTATTCCGCCATCATTCAGGCTTACGCCGAATATGCCCACTCGCTCGCCCCGTTTGAATTCATCAACCGCGAAGAGGACATGGGGCTTGAGAACCTGCGCAATGCCAAACTGCAGCTCAAGCCCGCGCTGCTGATCGAAAAAACACTGATGACGGTCGAACTCTGACCGAAACGACAGACACACACAAAAGCGAGGCTCCCTGAAAGGAGCCTCGCTTTTGTGTTTTCTTTACCTGCCAGCGCGCGCCAGCGTGGCTGCCCAGCCAAGGTCAATGGCTTTCTGGTGGGATGTGGCATATGGGCCGATGGCCGCCACCTGCTCCGCCGTGCGCGGGAAATGGATGCATAGATGCCCGGCAAAACTGTTGCCCGAGATATGGGACGTACCGTGCGGCGTATCGTGCGTGGAGGCCATGTACACCCGCCCGTCGCTGAACACCACCCAAACGGCCTTGGGGTTCCACGTGGTCACGCCGCCAAAGGCCTTGCGCATGTTGGCGGTATCAGTCGCGGTCAGGGGCTCCGCATCGGCATGCGCGCCAAGGCTGAAGATATTCACTTGCCAGCTTAAGCCCGTGGAGAAGTCGTAAATAGTCGCGTTGGGGTATAGCTTGCAACGAGCTTTCACCTCAGTAAACCAGTTAGCGTAGCGCACGCTGCCCGCGTTGGGCGCTGAGGAAAGCGTGGGTGCGGAGGCCGAATTGGTGGACGAGGTGGCGCCGCTCGCAGAAACGGCATTCAAGCTGTTGAGCTTGACCAGCGTGGACGTACCCGCCACGCCGTCTCCGGAGATGCCGTTGTTCTTCTGGAAGGCGATCAGCGCCAGGCTCGTTTTCGTGCCGAAGTTGCCATCCGCCTTGCCGGTCAAGTAGCCGAGGGCGATCAGGCGCTCCTGAAGATCTTTCACCGCGTCGCTGATGGTGCCCGGCTTGAGGGACGTGCTGGACTTGACCGTGTTCTTAACGGCAGAGTTGGAGTAAAGAGCCGTTTGCGTCGTTGCGCCCGCCACGCCGTCGCGCGTGAGGTTATTGGCGGTTTGGAACGCTACCAGCGCGGTCTTGGTACTTGTGCCAAACCGGCCGTCCGCCGTGCCCACGAGGTAGCCAAGCTCGATCAGGCGGTTTTGCAGCGTGGTCACGTTATCGCCGGTGTCGCCGTAGCGCATGGTGGCCGTGACGGTGGTGTTGCTCATATCGCCGCGGATGGCCGTGCTGCTGTAGAGCGCCAGCTGGGTCAGGTAACCCGCCTTGCCGTCTACGGTCAGGCCGTTGGCCTTCTGGAATGCACGCACTGCGGCGATGTCGTCGGTGAGGTACACGCCGTCCAGCCGCGAGGTATAAAAGCCCAGTTCGCTGAGGCGCCGCTGCAGGCTCAGCACCACCGACCCGCGCGAGCCGGACTGGATGGTGACCGTCGTGTCCTCCGTGATCGTAAGCGTGGGCGTCGGCGTAGGCGCAGCAGTGCTGGTTGCGTAGATGGGGTTTGCGGCAAAGAGCACGGTGCGCGTCTGCGCGCCGCACACGCCGTCTTGCGTGAGGCCGTTTTTCTTCTGGAAAGCTTTGAGGGCCTTCACGGTGCCATCGCCAAACTTGCCATCTACGGTGCCGCTATAGTAACCAAGGGCGGTCAAGCGCTGCTGGAGCTGTTTGACCTCCGCGCCCGAATCGCCGCTGCGCAGCGTACCGGTGGGCGGCGCCACCGTTGGCGAAGCGGTGGGCGCGACCACTTCCGAAGCGGAAACCGCAGTCGCCCCGTAAAGGATGGTCAGCACATCGGCGGTGGCGACACCATCGCTGATGATGCCCATTTTGCTTTGGAACGCTTTGATGGCAGCAACTGTCGCCTTGTCACACACGCCGGTCAGAGCGGAGGTATAGTAGCCCAGCTCTTTGAGGCGGGTCTGCAGCTTTTCGACCGCTTCGCCCGTATCGGCGCTCTTGATGGTCACGCCCGACACGAGGGGCACGGTTTTGACATCCTTGCGCACACCCTTGCTGTTTTTGGGCTTGCCTTCAAACAGCATTAGCTGCAGGTCGCCGTCCGCAATGCCGTCCTCCGCCAGTCCGTTTTTCTTCTCAAAGGCGAGCACCGCCGTTTTGGTGCCAGCGCCGTATTTGGAATCGACCTTCGCCGTGTAAAAGCCCAGCTCGGTCAGCGCCTCCTGAAGCGCGCGCACCTGGCTGCCCGCAGCGCCGCTTTTGAGGTTGGTGTAGCGCGCCGCCTGCGGGCTGAGGGTCGCCTCCGCGACAGGCGTCGGCGTGGGAATGTTACCCAGCACGATCAGCGAGGTGAGCAGATAGCCCGTCTTGCCCGCGTATTTCGCCTTGGCGAAGCCGTTGCTGGTCACATCGTATACAGTGATGAGTGCCTCCTGCGGCACCACGGTGAGCACGTCGGAATCGATATCCGCAGACTTGCGCAGCTTGGCGCGCGCCACGGTGCTGGTGCTGTACGGATAGCTGGTGACCGAGGTAATGATGGCCTGCGTGGTGCCGGGGGCGAGCGTCTCACTCGCGCCGTCGACATATTCGATCATCGCATAACCCGTATAGTTTTTATACTTCACTTTATAGAAGCGATCGGTTTTGCCCAGTACGGTGATCGCTTCACCCGCGTCGATGGTCGCCAGCACCACGGCCGAGGTGCTGGCTGTTCTGCGCAGCTTGACGCTCTCGCCGGAGGTGGTATCATACGGGTAGGTAGCCGCAAACGCTGCCGCCAGCGACACGGCCGAAAGCAGAAGCGCGAGCAGCACGGCCACGGCGCGCAAAAAGTGCGTTTTCATCCTTCACCCTCCAAGGCGCATGGCTATGCCAGCGCTTAGGTTTCCTGTCAACGTTTCTATTGTATGCAACAATATTACGCATGTCAAGGTAAACATTTCATATTTACGTAACATTTGGGGCAAATGCTCTACTTGCGTCGCTTGCGGCCGCGCTTTCGCTTGGGTACCTTCTTCAGCACATGCGCTTCGGCCTCGGCATAGCCGCTCTGCCCTGCGCGAATGCACAGCGCCAGCCAGAAGGTGGGCTGGTACAATAATATGGTTCGCGTCTCCGGCCAAAAACCCGCGCGCCGCACCTGCGCCCACGCGATATCCGCGCGCCGCACGAACTGGTATCCGGCCATCGGCTCGGGTGCATCCTGCTGCAGCGCTGCCACAGCCTGCGGTGTGGTCAGCCGTGCGTAAAGGTTCATGGTGCGCGGCTCTTTGATATAAACGTAGGTATGCGCGCCCTTGCCATCCAGCACATATCGCACCACCTCGCGCCCCTGCATGGCAAGCAACGCGAGCGTAAAGAGCAGCATCAGCCCCAGCGCGCTGAAGAGCGTCCAAAAAAAACCTTGTATAAACACGGCCTGCACGCCGCGCGCACCTTCGGCAATCGACTCCGCCAGCACTGTGGCCAGTAGCACCACACCCACCACCGGCACCACGATGCGGAGCATGGCGTTCCACGAAAACCAGTCGCGCACTGGCATGCGATCCACCGTAAAAGCGAGGCGCTCGCCCGCGCGAGTCAGCTTCGCGCCGCAACGGGGGCAGGTTTCCACGGTTGGTGTCTCGGCATTGCATTTTTTACAATAGTTGCTATAGGGCATCTTTGCTCCTTTCAGGTGCGAAGCTTTGTCGGCGTTGCAGTATGGCGCTGGCCAACCGATGATGCAGCGGCATCTACGAGCAGCGCAAGCGATACATTACGAGCCGGTCGACGAGTGACGCCACGCACCGGCGCAGTCAAGCGAACGGTGATGATCGACCCCGCTCTTTTTACGTCCGCGTGGCGATCCATGGGCTCCATTCCCCCGCCCGCTACGCCGTTTCCTCCAGCAATCGCTGCACCAGCTTTTCCACATACTGCTGGGCGTATTGCGTGCTCTCGTTCAGTTGATCCTGCGTGGGTGGCGCGTCGCCCATCAGCGCCACAAACTGGCTCACCTTCAGGCCCAGTGCATCCTGTATGTCCTGATCGCTCCCGCCCTGGCTTACCAGATAATAACATAGGATGCTGTCCGTCTGCCCCATGCGGTGGGCCCTGTCCTCCGCCTGGCTGTGCACCGCGGGCGACCAGTCCAGCTCGCCGAAGACCACGCAGGTCGCCCGCTGCAAGTTGAGACCCGCCGCTGAACGCAGCGAAACACAACAAAGGTCGGTTCGCCCCTCCATGAACCGCTCCACCGAGCGTTCTTTCTGCGCGGTGGTTTCCCGGCCGGTGATAAAAGCAGGCGAAAACGCGTGCAGCTCGCGGTGGTACAAATCCATCACCTGATGGTGGTGGGCAAACAGCAGCACTTTCTCGCCACCCTCCAGCAGGGCGCGCACAAACTGCGCCACATAGGGTGCCTTTGCGATACCGGTCGCCTGCCGCTCACCCTGCTCCACCTCCAGGGCCACCATGGCGCGCCGCGCCGCGGTGAGCGACAAGTCATGCTTGAGCTGGTGCAGCTTTTCCGTAACCGGCTGCATCAGCTGGCGGTATACCCCGTCGTCGCTGTCGATATTCATCACCAGCCTGCGTTTGGGGGGCAGGTCGCTTAACACGTCCTGCTTGGTACGGCGCAGCATCATGCCCTCGTTTCGCAGGTAGTCGCCCAGCACTTCAGGCTTGATGACGATCTGGTTGCCGTATCCGTAACACCACTCACGGGTAAAGCTCTCATAATCGCCCAGAAAGTGATAGTCAAGGGTGTTGACCACGTTCCATATCTCTGCGCCGCGGTTGTAGATGGGCGTGCCGGAGAGGCCCACCACGCGGCTGGCGCGCTCGGCCAGCAGGCTTGCGGCAGAGTATTTCTCGGTACCGCTGTGGCGCAGCTCCTGAATCTCGTCAAAGATCACGGTAGGCAGCCGCATTTCAGGCAAGGCTTCCTTCCAGCCGCGCAGCAGCAGGTAGTGCATCAGGTAGATATCGGCGGGCGGCAGGTCGTAAGGTTTGAGCCCCTTCACGACATGCACGGCGATGGGCAGCCCATCGGCGTGGTGCACAAAGCGGGCGATCTCGCTGGCCCAGTTGCGCATCAGGTGCGCGGGCGCGACTACCATGGCCGGATAAGCCGTCAGCTGTGCGAGCATCGCCAGCGCCTGCACGGTTTTGCCAAGACCCATCTCGTCCGCCAGCAGGCAGCGGTCGGTACGCAGCAAAAACCCAAGCCCCTCCTGCTGGAAAGGCGTAAGCGTACCGGCAAACACGCTTGGCTCCGGCGACACTCGCTCCGGCATGCGTTTGGCCGCCTCACGCCGGATAGCGTAGGCGCGCGCGTCTGCCAGGGCTTCCTGCCAGCGGGCCGCATCTTGCGGCTTCAGTGCCAGCGGATAGCGCATCATGAGCCAGTTGAGATCGCCAACGATGCGCCTGTGCGCCGTAAAGCGCGCCTCGCCACGTTTGCTGGCCGCCGTGCCGGGAAACAGCCGCTTGCAAAACTCGGTCATGCTCGGGTCAGCCTTGACCACCCAGCAGTTGCGCTTTTTGTTGTAGCTCAGGGTACCGCAGGCTTGTTCCTCCTGCGCGCAGGAAGCGTCCGTCCGCAGATAGGGCGGCAGCAGATCGGCTTCGCTCATGGCAGGCTCACCCCCCACAACTGGCCCAACACCAGCGTGCGCACAGGCTTACCGCCGATGCAGGCGGGTACGGCTACGCTTTGCCACGTCACCACTACAAGCGCCGCAACCTGGTCGCATAAGGCATAGCGGTTGAGCTGCTGTTGCAAGAGCGTCGCGTTTGGCTTGCCCTTCTTGATCTCCACGCCCACGTCGCCCACGAGGTAGTCGATGCGGCAACCGCCGCCGAGGCGCGCCTCGTGCGTGTAGGCAAGGCCATGCAGCGCAAGGCACTCACCCACCATCGCGTGGATGTCCGCTTCATACAACGCAAAAGGAGGCCGCATGGCGCGAAGAGCCTCCAAAACGGTTCTCTCCACGGCACGGCCTCCCCTCTGCATCGCCTGCGGTCAAAGCTCGATGTGCTTATGCTCCCGGCTCTCGCGGTAGATCACGAAGCGGCGGCCGATGCACTGCACGGGCTCGGCATGCGTGCGCTCGCACAGCAGCGCGCAGGCCTCCTTGGCGGTCAGGTCGCTGTTGTTTTGCACGGCGCATTTGATCAGCTCGCGCGCTTCCAGCGCGTCATAGGCTTCCTTGACGGTCGCCTCGGTCACGCCTTCTTTGCCGATGTACAGGATGGTATCCAGTGTGTTGGACATGCTGCGGAGCATGGAACGCTGTTTGCTGTTCATACGGTTCTCCCTTTAGTCGATAAAGTCAAATTCCATATCGCCGATGCGCACTGTGCTGCCCTCGCCCGCGCCGGCCGTGCGCAGCGCGTCGATCACGCCGCGGTCGCGTAGCATACGGTGGAACCAGTTCAGGCTCTCCTCGTCGTCGAAGTTCACGCTGTCGATCAGGCGCTGCATGGCGGGCCCTTCCACCACGAACACGTCCTTGTCGCGCGTGACCTCAAACGGCCCCGCGGGAATCTCCGCGACAACGGGCGTTTCCTCAAACATGCGGGGTGGGGGCAGCTCGGGCAGCAGGCGCACCACCTCATCTACCAGTGCGTCAAAGCCCGTCTGCGCGGCGGCACTCACAGGGAAGGCCTTATAGCCCCGCTTTGCGAATGCTTCCGTAAGCCGCGTGAGCTCGCCCTGGTCCTCGATCAGGTCGCACTTGTTCAGCACCACCAGTTGCGGCCTACCCTCGGGCTCGCCGTAGACCTCCAGTTCGCGGTTGATGATTTCGAAATCGCGGATGGGGTCGCGCCCTTCGCTGCCGCTGGCATCCACTACATGCCAAAGCAGGCGCGTGCGCTCTACATGGCGCAGAAAATCGTGCCCAAGACCAACGCCTTCGCTTGCGCCTTCCACCAGCCCGGGGATATCCGCCAGCACAAACTCGGTATCGTACCGCTTGACGATGCCCAAGTTAGGCGTGAGGGTGGTGAAGTGATAGTTGGCGATTTTCGGCCTTGCAGCCGTCAACGCGGCCAGGATGGTGCTCTTGCCAACATTGGGGAAGCCCACCAATCCAACGTCTGCAATGGTTTTGAGCTCCAGCCGGAAATGCCCCACCTCGGTGCGGATGCCCGGCTTGGCAAAATTGGGGGCTTGCCGCGTGGGGGTGGCAAAGCGCGCGTTGCCGTGCCCGCCGCGCCCGCCGTAGAGCAGCACCTTGCGCTGGCCGGGGTTGTTCATGTCCGCGACCACGGCGCTGTCGCTCTCGCGCAGGAACACCGTGCCCACCGGCACTTTGATGATTAGATCCGCGCCGTTTTTGCCATGGCAGCGGTCGGCGCTGCCATCCACACCATTTTCGGCAGCATACTTGCTGCAATAGCGAAAGTCCAGCAGCGTGTGCATGTTAGGATCCGCCAGCAACACAACATTGCCGCCGTTGCCGCCGTCGCCGCCGTCCGGCCCGCCGTTTTGCACAAATTTCTCTCGGTGGAAGGAAACGCACCCGTTTCCTCCATTGCCCGCCTTCGCGGTGATCCGAACCCGATCCACAAACGTAGCCATGGGTTCCTCCTTCGTTTTCTCGATCAGGCTCGATCCGTGTTTTCAATCTGCCTGGGGTCGTCGCCCGTGTTTACGTCACGGGCAGTTTGCGTGCGGTTGTTTGCTATTTCGTGCCTTCGTTGCCTGCACGCTTTCTGCGCGCAGGTTTGGCGACGGCGGAGGTTCCTTGCGCACCCGCCGGAGCGGGCGTGCCCCGTGCGGCTTTCACCTTGCTGTCCTCGGGCGCTAGCCCGGCAGCCAGCCCTTTGCCATAGCGACAGTCAGGCAGCAGTGCGCAGACGGCACAATCCGGCTTTCGTGCGTGACATACCCGCCTGCCATGGTAAATGAGCCAGTGGTGTGCCGCGATCCAGTCCGCTTTGGGGATCACGCGCATCAGCTGCTCCTCGGTACGCTCGACGGTTTTGGCGGTAGCCAATCCCGTGCGGTTGCTCACGCGGAACACATGCGTATCCACCGCGATGGCAGGCACCTGAAAAGCGTTTGCCAGCACGACGTTGGCGGTTTTGCGGCCCACGCCGGGCAAGGCTGTCAAGGCTTCCATGGTGTCCGGTACCTTGCCCCCGTGGCGCAGCATGATGAGCCGCGCGGCCTCCACGATATTGCTTGCCTTGCTTTTGAACCCGCAGCTTTTGACCAGCGGGAACACCGCATCCACGCTGGCGGCGGCAAGTGCCTCCACGGTCGGGTAGCGGGCGAACAGGGCGGGAGTCGCCTTGTTCACCTGCACATCGGTGCTCTGCGCGGAGAGCATCACCGCCACCAGTGTTTCATACGGGTCTGTGAAGTTCAGCTCCGGCCTCGCGTTAGGGTAGAGTGCCTCCAGCGTTGCCAGCATCGACTTTTGGGCCTTGGTTGCCATTGTGCTTCTGCTTTCCTGTCGTCACGGCTTCACACTGCCGGATACGTCCACGCCCTTACCCTTGACGAGGGAAGGGGGTAGCATGGTGGGTGGCAGACGATCCAGCGCGACGCATGTAACGGTGATGATGGCCGTGAAGATCGGTATCTCTGCGAGATTGAAGGGCAACCTGCCCAGCAGCAGCACGAAATACCCCTTGGGCACGAAGAACGTGATCCAGTACGAGTTGAGGAAGATGTAAACGACCGCGGCGGAAGCGGCAGCCAGCAAAGCACGCAGGGCGATATCCATATAGTGACTCTTAACCGCTTTGGTGATCCACTTTTGCATGCGCGGATACATGAACAGGCCATACAGGCAGCCCACGATAAGCGCCGTGAGCGTGAAGCCCGGAAAATATGCGCCTGTGCCAAAGATCAGCGTGCCCAGGATGTCGCCCAGCGCCGCGACGATCATGGCGCTCACGGGGCCAAACAGGTAACCGGCTGCGGCGATGGGTAAAAAGCCGAGGTTCATCTGCTTTTCCAGCAGTGCGACCTGCACCAGGTTGCCCAGCACGATTTGCAGCGCGACCAGCACGCCTGTGTAGGCCAGCCATAGCGTGGAATACCGAACCTTTTTCATGATAAACGGCCTCCCTTCAAACGGATGCGGTTGGGAAAATGAAACCGATGAACACCACATATTGTACAGGAAACCGCATCAAATCGCAAGGGATATGCTAACCGACCTCGGATGGCCTGACAATACCACACATGAACGCCAATCTTGCCGCCCGTGAGAATACGCCACAGGCAGGATATTGCCCGCCCCGTCGCCGTGCCGAAGCAAGCACTTTTCTCCTTATATGCGGCCATGTGGATACTTCAGCGCGCACCAGCGCTTCCCATCAGAAAGGCGCGGCATGACACCGCGCCTTGGCTTATCGGTTGTCCATCCATGTGCCTGCGATTTGACACCTTTGCAAACGTACAGCAGTGTAGGCGATGCTCACAGGGCTTTACAGGGTATAGCGCTTGAGCAGGTCGGGCCTGCCTTTCATCTCGGCGGCCTTCTTGAGATACTTCTCGCTCTGGTTGCCCAGCACGGCGTAGCTGGCCAGCTTGCTGTTTTCCACGCCCGGCTGGTTGAAAGCATCTACGTCGAGCAGCTCGCCCGCGTAGGCCGTCGCCATCTCGAAGAAGTAGATCAGTTGGCCGATTGTATGCGCATTCACCTGCGGCAGCGTGATGGTCTGGCTCATGCGGCCAGCGGCATACAGTGCGTACTCGGTGCCGCGCAGCTCCGCGTCTAGCAGCTGGCCCAGCGTTTTGCCGCCGAGGAAGGCTACATCCGCAAATTCCTCGCAGCCGTGCGCAATGGTCACCTCTTGACGGAAGGTTCCTACCTTCAAAAAAGTTATCACCTTGTCAAACGGGCCTTCGGTATATAGCTGCAGCTGGCTGTGCTGGTCGGTCACGCCCAGCGATTTGGTGGGCGTTTGCCCAACATTCACTGCCATGCCCTTTCGGGTCACGTTTTTGCCAAGGCTTTCCGCCCACAGCTGGCAGAACCAGTCCGCCATGTACTTGAGGCTGTCTGCGTAGGGCATGACGACCTGCACGTTTATGCCGTGCTCCTGCATGGCGACATATTGCAGCACAGCTTCCAAGAGCGCGGGGTTCTTCCACACGTCGCCGCTCTTGCAACGCTCGTCCATCGCAGCGGCACCCGCCAGCATGGCGCGAATGTCGATGCCGCACACCGCCGCGGGCAGAAGGCCCACGGGCGTAAACTCGCTGAAGCGGCCACCTACGCTGTCCGGAATGTAGAAGAGGCGAAATTCTTCCTGCTTGGCCAGCTTGATCAGGTTGCCCTTGGCCGTATCGGTCGTTGCGATGATGTGCTTCTGCCAGCCCTCGCCCACCGCTTTTTTAAGCAAATCCGTAATGATGAGGTACTGGCTCATGGTCTCGGCAGTCGCGCCGCTCTTGGTGATCACATTGAAGCAGGTACGCTTCACATCGATCACATCCAGCAGTGAAGCCATGCGCTCGGGGTCGATGTTGTCTTCAACGTAGAACTTGGGGCCGCCACGCTTGTCGGCGGGAAGGTCGTTCCAGCGCATATGGTTCAACGCCTGCTGCACGGCGATAGGGCCCAGCGCGCTGCCGCCGATGCCCAGCACCACAAAGGCATCAAAATCGCGGCGCACATCCGCAGCCACCTTCTCGATATCTTCTACGATCTGCTGCTGGTTGTAGGGCAGTTCCATCCACCCAAGCCAGCCTGTGCCGCGCTTTCTTTGCACGGCTGCCTGCGCCGCCTTGGCGGCGTCGGCTATCGCGTCCACCTCGGACGCATCCATCCCGTATTGAAAGCCAATGATGTCGCTCATCATGTGATTTACGTCCAGTACGATCGGTTCGCGGGTCATCTTATCCATCCAGCGTACTCCTTTCCAGCGTAGGAAAAAACATCATGGCGATTATACCACAGGTACGGTTCTTTGCAAACAATTTCAGCGTCTTTGGGAAGGATATACAGACCAGCCTGATATTTTGCAGCTAAAGCGCATGAAACGTTCGCGCTCTGCGTTGCGCCTGCTTTGGAAACATGCTACAATACCCTGACAAATGAAGCGGGAGTGTTGCTGCATGGATATACGGGCGCAGGCGCTGCAAAAGCATTATGAATGGAAAGGCAAGCTGGAGATCGCCTCGCGCGTGAAGATCGACAGCCGCGAAGCCCTGTCGCTGGCCTATACGCCCGGTGTGGCGGAGCCATGCCTGGTGATCCAGCAGGATGTGGACAAGAGCTTTGACCTGACCATCCGTCATAATCTGGTGGCGGTGATCACCGACGGCACGGCGGTGCTGGGCCTTGGCGACATCGGCCCCGAGGCCGGTATGCCCGTCATGGAAGGCAAATGCGTGCTCATGAAGGAGTTTGGCGGGGTAGACGCGATACCGCTGTGCCTGAAAACCAAGGATGTGGACGAGTTAGTTCGCACCATCTACCTGCTTTCCGGCAGTGTTGGCGGCATCAATCTCGAGGATATCAGCGCGCCCCGCTGCTTCGAAGTGGAGAGCCGCCTGCAGGCGCTGTGCGACATCCCTATCTTTCACGACGACCAGCACGGCACCGCCGTGGTGACTGCCGCAGCGCTGATCAACGCCTTCAAGCTGGTTGGCAAGCGCATGGAGGATGTGACCTGCGTGATCAACGGCGCGGGCTCGGCGGGCATCGCCATCGCGAAGCTGCTGCTGAGCCTTGGCGTTGGCGACCTCATTTTGCTGGGCAGGCATGGCATATTGGTGGAGGGGCGCGAAAAGATGAACTCCGCCCAGCATGCCATGTGCGCTGTGACCAACCGCCGCCACCTTAGCGGCACCCTTGCGGACGCGGTGCGCGGCGCGGATGTGTTCATTGGCGTTTCCGCCCCCGGCGTTTTGACCGGCGAAATGGTGCGCACCATGGCGGACAAGGCCATCGTGCTGGCCATGGCGAACCCCGTACCCGAGATCATGCCGGATGAGGCCCTTGCCGCTGGCGCCGCGGTCGTGGGCACAGGCCGCAGCGATTTTGATAACCAGATCAACAATGTGCTGGCGTTCCCGGGCATCTTCCGCGGCGCGCTGGACGTGCGCGCGCGCTGCATCAACGAGGAGATGAAGCTTGCCGCGGCTTACGCCATCGCCTCGCTGGTCGAGGATGGCGAACTTACGCCGCGCTATATCATCCCGCAGGCGCTGGACAGGCGCGTGGGCCCCGCCGTGGCCAAGGCTGTGGCCGAAGCCGCCGTGCGCACCGGCGTCGCCCGCAAAGCTGGACTGGTATGAATACGCAGGCGCTGATGGCCTATTGCCTTACGAAGCAGGGCGCCTACCTGTACTGCCCCTTCGGGCCAGAGCCCGTGTGCGCACGGGTGGGCAAGCGGATATTCGCGGAGATCTTCATAGGCCGCCCGTGGGTAACGCTTAAGTGTGACCCGTTGTACGGGCAGATGTTGCGCGGAAAGTACCCTGAAACCATCCGGCGCGGTTACCACTGCCCGCCGCCCCAGCACCCCTATAACAACACCGTAACGCTCGACGGCACCGTGCCGGACACGGAAGTGCTCGCCATGGTAGACCACAGCTACGCCCGCGCGCTTTCCAGCCAAACAAAGACAGAACGCGAGGCGGCGCTCGCAAGGCCAAGCGACTGTGAAAGCACAAATATCGAGACGTTGGCTGCTCAGCAAGTAAATGATTGAATGTGAAAAGGGAACCGCAATGCCGCGGTTCCCTTTTACAGTGCCTTCGCGGAGGCAGAGGTCACGGCTCGTTTTCCAGCAGAGCGATCGCGGCCTGCCGCGCCGCCTTCATGGCCGTGGGCAACGGCAGCGCGCGAATGCTCGCTGCGTCCGCCATCACGGCGTCATGGGCGGCAAGCCACGCATCGCTTGGCACGGCATCAAGCGTAAAGTGCCAAAGCGTCATGTGCCAAATGCGGTGTGTGAAGATATGCGTCGCTTCCCCCAGCGCCTTCACAGGCGAGCACGGCAAATCCGCCTCTTTGAGAAGGGCTCTCAGCGCGCCCGCTTCCGTCTCCCCCTCCGCGAGCCAGAACACGTACAGACCGTGAAGCAGGCGCTCGCTGCGACGTATCAGCAATGCTTTTCCATCGAAGGTCAGAATGCAAACGCCGATATCCATCGCCTTGGGCGGCTGTTTGGGCGCAAGGATAGGCAGGCTTTCCACGTCGCCCTCGCAGCTTGCATCGCAGATTGCTCTCAGCGGGCATGCGTCGCATTGGGACGCGCGCGGTGCACACAGCGTAGCCCCAAGTTCCATCAACGCCTGATTCAGTTGCCCCGCGTCGCAAGTTTTCAGCATTGCGGTCAGCTTTTCCGCTATCTGGGCTTGCACAGGTTTGCTGTCCACTGGCTCACGAATGCCAAACACCCGCGATGCAACACGTTTCACATTGCCGTCGATGGCGGGCGTTGGCAACCCAAACGCGATGCTGGCGACCGCCCCGGCCGTATAGGCCCCAACACCGGGCAAGGCGAGCAGCTTTTCGTAGTCGGCAGGGAAAACGCCGCCGTATCGTTCCACGACCATGTTGGCAGCACGTTGCATGTTGCGGGCGCGGCTATAATAGCCAAGCCCTTCCCACAGCTTGAGCACATCCTGCTCGGGCGCCCGGGCCAGTGCCTGCACATCGGGCAGATCCGCAAGAAAACGCCGGTAATACTCTCTGACGGTTTCCACGCGCGTCTGTTGCAGCATGATCTCGGATACCCAAATGCGGTATGGATCATGTGTTTTTCGCCACGGCAGGTCACGGCGCGCTCCTTCGTACCACGTGAGCAGAAGCTCAGCGATATCCCTTGCGTCGGTCAAAGAACCATCTCCTTACAGCATATTGTACCACAAACCGCCGCCCATCGACTTTTCCAAACGCGAGCATCAGCGCGTGATTTGACGAAAACGCGAGATTCCGACAGCATAGGCGCGGTTTTGCCCGCACACGCTTAAAAATTCATGATTTGTACACAAATCCGGCCATATTTACTCTTGCGCAAACGGGAAAAATGACGTAAACTAACAGCGTTGTTAGCACTCGGCATTGGTGAGTGCTAACAAGACCACAATATCATACGCGATAGGGAGGAACTATCATGAACGTAAAGCCGTTGGGCGACCGTGTGGTTATCAAGAACCTTGAGACCGAGGAGACCACCAAGGGTGGCATCCTGCTCACGAGCG
>CAZOZO010000019.1:0-55196 GCA_964584315.1 uncultured Oscillospiraceae bacterium | reverse complement strand
ACCAGCCGCTCCACATAGGGCGCGGTGCGGCGGCACTGCCACACGATGGCGTTGTGCACGCAGGCGCCGGTGTCCCGGTCCCACAGCAGGGTGGTTTCGCGCTGGTTGGTGATGCCGATGGCCGCGATGGCCGCCACGTCTACGCCGCTCAGGCGCACGGCGGTTTGCAGCGCCTCGATCTGCGTGTTCAGGATATCCTCCGGGTCATGCTCCACCCAGCCGGGCTGGGGATAGTGCTGCTTGAACTCAATGGCGTGCGTGGCCAGCACATGGCCCAGGGTGTCAAACACCACGGCGCGGCTGGATGTGGTGCCCTGATCGAGCGCGACGAGGATGGGGCGGTTCATGGCGGATACCTCCTTATACTGATGCGTTAGCGGCGGATAGGCAAACAGACCCTTCCGGCGGAAGGAATCGTTTAAAAAGGGGTAAACCCCGGAAACGCAAGGGAAGATGAGGGCGGCGGTACGGCTTGCTTGTAACGCATGACGGCATTACCTACCCCGCGAAGCCGTGCTCGCCCGCCCCGCGCTTCGGATATGGCCAGCCGTATAAGGCTCATACCTGCCCGTAACGCGATTCGTGCATGGTCAGCCCCAAGAGGCCGATGCCCGCATCGCATGATGGTATAGCCCGCTCGTGTGATGTTAATACCAGCCCGCACCGCACATAATCTCCGGCCACATCTTTACAGAGGCGGCCAGCGCAGCGGAGAAAACCCAAACGCTGAGCAAACGCCGCCCGGCTGCCTATCCCCGCACAAACAGCGCGCGCTTGCGCGCCAGCATGTCGGCGACTCGCTCCGTATAAACGCTCACGTTGCTCACGTTGGGCGCGCGCTCGATGCGTTTTTCCCGGTCCGTAAACACGCGCTTGCTGATGGCGCCCGCCCCGCAGGCCATCACGGAGGCGGTTTCCTCCATCACGCCGATGTTGTACAGGCACGCCGCGCCCGCGCGCGCGTAGCCCACGTTCTGCTGCTGCCCGGCCATGTACTTCTGCCGGTAGAGGTAGTATGGCTCCATGCCCATGCGCAGGGCGGCTTCCTCGCCCATGTGGGTCATCTCGGCCACGGCGGCGGCGTCCGCCAGCGGCGTGCCCGTCAGGTGCAGGCGGCTGGCCCGCTTGATGGCGAGGGTGTGCACGGTCAGGCTGTCCGGCGCGAGGGCTTCAATGGCCGCCATGGTGCGGGCAAAGTGCGCGGGCGTCTCGCCCGGCAGGCCCGCGATCACGTCCATGTTGATGTCGGTAAAGCCCGCTTGCCGCGCCAGACGGAATGCCGCCACCGTCTCGGCGGCGGTGTGCCCGCGCCCGATGGCGGCAAGGGTTTCGTCGTTCATGGTTTGCGGATTCACGCTCACGCGCGTCACGCCGTGCAGGCGCATGGCGGTAAGCTTTGTTTCGGTAATGGTGTCCGGCCTGCCGGCTTCCACGGTATACTCGACCGGTGCTGGGAAACATGCGCCAACGGCGGCCAGCAGCGCCGCAAAATCGGCCTCGCCAAGCGCCGTGGGCGTGCCCCCGCCGATGTAGAGCGCGCGAAGGGAAAACCCGCCCGCCTTGAGCATCGCCGCGGCCTGCGCCATTTCGGTTTCCAGCGCGGCAAGGTAGGGCCGCACCTGCCTGCCCTTGCCCAGCGCCTCGCCGGGGAAGGAGCAGTACACGCACCGCGTGCGGCAGAAGGGAATGGACACGTACACGTCCACATCCTGCGGGCGCGGGGCGGGTAGCCCAAGCTGCACGGATACGATGCGGCGCAGAAGCGCCGCCTTGTCCGGCGATACGTCAAAGCGGACGGTTAACGCCTCCGCAGCCTGCGTAAGGCTTATGCCGCGCGCCAGATTTTCATAGAGCAGGCGCGTGGGCCGGATGCCTGTGAGCGAGCCCCATGGCGGCTGCCGGCCGCTGAGCTGTTTGCACAGGTCGTAAAGCGTCAGCTTGCACAGCCGCTTTTGCAGCCGCTTTTCCCGCAGCGCGGCGGTATGGGCGGCGCTGGTGCTGTTCGCGTCGTTCGCGCCGGACTGTGCACTGTCTGCATCATCCTCGCCTGACCGCGCGCTGCCCACGCCGGGCTGTGCATCGCCTGCATTGCACGTGCCGGACTGCGCGCTGCCCACACCGGGTTGTGCATTGCCTGCGCCGGATTTCGCGTTGCCTGCATCGTCTGCGCCGGGCTGCGCATCGTCCGCATCATCCTCGCCGGACTGCGCGTCCTCGTCCGCCGCTGCTTCGCTGTCCGCCGCCATTTCTCGCACGGTGCGCTGCCCGCGAAAATCGAAGGCGCAGCGCCACACGCCGCCCTCCGCCGTAAAGGTGTGCGTGAGCGGCTCCATGTCTCCGGTCACGGGCGTGGCGGTATACTGCGCCTTGCGTGCATCCTCCGCGCTGAGCGGCGCGGTGGGCGACACAGCGAACGCTTCCACCGGCCAGAAGAGCCGCAGCACATCGCACAGCTCGCCCGCGTAGCGCGGCAGCGGCGTATAGAGCGCGACCTTCATAGGGCCTCGTCGCGGCCCGCGAAGGTGGGGTCGCCGTGGCCGGGGTAGGCCGGTATGCGCGGGTGCATGAACAGGATGCGCCGCAGGCTGTTTTTCAGCTCGGAAAAGTCGCCGTCCGCAAAATCGTAACGGCCGTAGCCGCCGTTAAACAGGGTGTCGCCGCACAATAGACCTGCGCCGTCCGGCAGCAGGTAGCACACGCTCCCCTTGCTGTGGCCCGGCGTGTGCAGCACGGTAATCTCCATGCCCGCCAACGGCAGCACCTGATTGTCCTGAAGCAGCGCGGGCCGGGTGACCACGCGCGTGGCGTGCCCGAACTCCGTCGCCACATTGAGGCGCGAGTCGGTCAGCTTGGCAGCGTCCGCCGCATGGATGAAAAGTGGGATGTCAAAGCGCGCGCATACCGCGTCCACCGCGCCGATGTGATCCCAGTGGCCGTGGGTGAGCAGCACCGCCACGGGCGTCTTGCCCGCGCACGCATCGATGATGCGCGGCCCGTCCGCGCCGGGGTCCACGATCACGCACTCGCCGGTCGCCGTGTTTTCCACCAGGTAGCAGTTCATTTGAAATTCGCCGACGGGAAGGGTATGCACCAGAATGGACAATGACTTCACCTCAAAAACTTGATCGCTAAAATAGCTTGCGGGAATCCAGCAGTATGGTGACCGGGCCGTCGTTTACCAGACTGACGGCCATATCCGCGCCAAACACCCCGGTTTCCACCGCGATGCCCCGCGCGCGCCAGTCCGCCACCACGCGCTCGTACAGCGGGTCGGCCGCCTCCGGCCGCGCGGCCGCGGTAAAGCCGGGCCGCCTGCCGCCGCGCGCGTCGCCCAGCAGCGTAAACTGGCTGATGGCGA
This sequence comes from uncultured Oscillospiraceae bacterium, assembly GCA_964584315.1. GTDB lineage: Bacteria > Bacillota > Clostridia > Christensenellales > Aristaeellaceae > CAXXOK01. Next base: position 51,838 of record CAZOZO010000019.1, on the reverse strand, counting down.
GGATCGCCCCGCCAACGTCGTTCAGCGCGAGGTTCATCTTGCCCGCCGCGTCCTCAAACACGCGCAGGCCCGCCACCTTGTCTGCGATGTAGCGCGCGTCGGCCTCGCCGTCGCCCGCCTCCACGCCCACCAGCACCATGAAGCCCTTGCCCACCGCGCCGCGCACCTCGCCCGCGACCGCCACGCTCGCCCGCGTGACCCGCTGCACCACCGCCCGCACGCCCCGGCCCCCTTCAACGCGCCGCCGCCGCGCCCCTCGCGCAACGCCAGCCGCCATCAATTCCAATCCAATCGCCCCATGCCAACCACATACAAAAAAAGAGAGGGCAGAGGCACAAATCCCGTCCACCCCGCGCCACAGCGCGACTAAGACGGCATAGCGCCCACCTTGGTTACCGCGCCCAACCCGTCCCAAGGGGGCACTTGGGAGGGGAAATCGCTTCCTCAAAGCGTAAACCCACCCCGCGCCGCAGCGCGACCAAGACGACTTAGCGCCACCTTGGCTCTCGCGCCCAACCCGTCTTAAGGGGGAGGTTGGGAGGGGGACGAAGTCCCATTCCCAAAGGAGGCAGAGCCGACGTCACGCCATCCCCCGGTATACCTCCACGATATCCGTGCGCTTTTGCAGCGCCTTGATCACCTTGTCGAGCTGCTCGCGGCTGGTCACCTGCACGACCATGGTGATCATGCTGGTCTTGCGCTTCTCGTCGCGCTTGGCGCTCACGGCCATGATGGGCACGCCCATGTTGCCGATGGACAGCGCCAGCTCGCCCAAAAGGCTTACGTGGTCGTAGGCGATGATGCTCATGGTGGCGTTGAACGAGGTGCCCTGCGTGCTCGCCCAGCTGACCTCCACCATGCGCTCCTGCTCGCCCGCGTCGCCGCTTACGTTGGGGCAGTCCCCCTTGTGCACGGTCACGCCGCGGCCGCGGGTGATGTAGCCCACGATCTCGTCGCCCGGCACGGGGTTGCAGCACTTGGCAAACCGCACCAGTATGCCGCTCTCGCCCTTGACGTATACGCCGTGAGTGGGCTTGCCCAGCTGCTTTTGCAACTCCTGCGGGGTGGATTCGACCACCTTGGGCATCTGCTGGGCTTCGTCCTTGCGCTGCTCGTCCAAAAGGCGGCTGACCACATACACGCCCGCGATGCCGCCGTAGCCCACCGCGCCGTAGATGTCCTCCAGCTCCTGAAAGGCGTATTTCTTGAGGATGGGCTCGTAATATTCCGGCTTCATGATGGCGGGCAGCTGCACGCCGCGCCGCTTGGCCTCGTGCTCTAGAATTTCGCGGCCCTTGACCATGTTTTCGCCGCGCAGCTCGCGCTTGAAAAACTGACGGATTTTCGCCTTGGCCTGCTGGGTCTTGACCACCTTGAGCCAGTCGAGGCTGGGGCCCTTAGAGCTTGGGTTGGTGATGATCTCCACCCGGTCGCCCGTTTCCAGCTGGGTGTCCAGCTGCACGATGCGGCCGTTGACCTTCGCGCCCACGCAGTGGTTGCCCACGCCGCTGTGGATGCGGTAGGCAAAGTCGATGGGCGTGGAGCCGCGCTGCATGCTCACGATATCGCCCTTGGGGGTAAAAATGAGCACCTCGTCGCTGAACAGGTCGGTCTTGAGCGAGTCGATAAACTCGCGGCTGTCGCGCGTCTCGTTTTGCCAGTCCAGTATCTGGCGCAGCCAGTAGAGCTTGCTGTCCAGGTCGCCCTCGGCTTCGCCGCCCTCTTTGTAGCGCCAGTGCGCCGCCACGCCGAACTCCGCGACGCGGTGCATCTCCCATGTGCGAATTTGAATTTCAAACGGAAAGGGCATCTTGCGCCCGCCGATGAGCGTGGTGTGCAGGCTTTGGTACATGTTGCCCTTGGGCACGCTGATATAATCCTTGAAGCGGCCGGGGATCTGGTTCCACAGCGTGTGCACGATGCCCAGCACGGTGTAGCAGTCCTGCACGCTGTCCACGATCACGCGCACGGCGATCAGGTCGTAGATCTGGTCGAAGGTTTTGTTCTGCTCCTGCATCTTTTTGTAGATGGAATACAGGTGCTTGGGGCGGCCGTCCATCTCGTAGTGGATGCCCTGCGCGTCCAGCTTTTCGCTGAGCTCGCTGATCACCATGCGGATGTTCTCCTCCCGCTCCGCGCGCCGCAGGCCCACCTTCTGGGCGATCTCGTGGTACGCGTCGGGGTTCATGTATTTAAAGGAAAGGTCTTCCAGCTCCTGCTTGATGGCGTTCATGCCCAGGCGGTGGGCCAGCGGGGCGAAGATGTCCAGCGTTTCGCCCGCGATGGCGCGCTGGCGCTCCTCGCTCTGGTAGCGCAGGGTGCGCATGTTGTGCAGCCTGTCTGCCAGCTTGATAATGACCACGCGGATATCCTTGCTCATGGCCAGGATCATCTTGCGCAGGCTCTCGGCCTTCTGCTCCTCGCGGTCGGTAAAGTCCAGCTTGTCCAGCTTGGTAACGCCGTCCACCAGCAGGGCGACTTCCTCGCCAAACTCCTTCTGGATCTCCTCCAGCGACACGCACTTACAGTCCTCCACCACGTCGTGGAGCAGCCCCGCCGCGATGGTGGGCGCGTCGATCATCAGGTCGGTCAGGATGCTGGCGACGCTCGCGGGGTGGATAAAATAGGGCTCGCCGCTCTTGCGCACCTGCCCCGCGTGGGCCTGCTCGGCAAACTCATACGCTTTTTTGACCAGCAGGTAGCTGTCGCCCGGGTGCTGTTTTTGCACGCGCGCGAGCATCTTTTCCAGCGGCATACACTCATTGGTGATGTAGGTAAGCATCCCCGCGCCTCCTCTCAAACGGTAAGGGCGCGAAGCGCGCCCAGCAGCGGGCTTTGGGCAAGCGAACACTTGCGCGGGGCCAGCACGGTGTAGTGGAAGGGCGCCTCGGCAAAGTCGATCAGGCCAAGGCTGTGGAAGGCGGCAAGGCCCGCCAGCGTCTGCGCCTCGGTAAGGCCGGCCGCCTTTGCCGCGGCCGCAAGGCTGCCAAACGCGCCGCCCTTGAGCAGCCTGTACAGCGCGCGGTAGGCATCGTCGCCCGCGTCGATGGCCGCGGCCATGGCGCGAAGGGCGGGGCTGCGGGGCAGTGCCACGATGGCCGCATCCGGCAGGCTGCGGGCGAAAAACCCTTCGCCAGCGGGGGTCAGCGGCCCGTCCAGCAGCACCACGGTGCGCCATGGGCCGCGCAGGGCGGCGGGGTCGGGGCTCAGCACCAGCGTGTGGAAGCAGCGCGGGTCGCCGGGCATCCGCTCCGCCACGTCCACCAAATGGCCGTACTGCGCCAGAAAGCGCGCTGCCGTTTCGCGGGCGTAGGCCACCAGCAGCGTGCCCTGCCTGCCATCCAGCAGCGCGTCCGCGTCCGGCAAAAGGGGCGCGGGCTGCGCGGCGGGCGGGGGTCCGCCATGGTCGGGGGGTTGGGCGGCAATGGGCTCTGCAGCATCGAATGCCTCGGCCGGCTCCGCCGCATCGGCTCCTTGCTTTACTGTGGCGAAGCGTACAGCATTGAGCAATTCTTCATCAGGGGCCCCGTTTCCTGCATCGGGCGGGGGAAAGGCCGCGAGCTCGGCCATCAGCGCGCGCAGCAGGGGCAGGGCGTGCGGCCTGTCGCCCGCCGCGGCGAGGGCTTGCGCCTGCGCCGCGGGCGAGGGGCGTATCGCCTGCACCTGGCACTTGACGGCAGTGTTGCCCATGAACGTCTCCCGCGCAAGGGTAAAGGCCGCGTCCACCGTGTCGCCAAGGCGGGCGGCTTCCGCGCCCATGCCAAAGCCCACGCCGTCCATCAAGCGGCCATCCTGCATCAGGGTAAGCTGAAGGTGCGCGCCCTGCGCCCCCACGGCGCGGCGACGGGTGAGCCGCGCGCCCTCCGTGTAAAAGACGGGCGCGGGGTTGCCAAAGCCGAAGGGTTCCATCAGGGCCAGCGCGTCCACCAGCGCGTCGTCCGCATCGGCCAGCGACAGGGGCAGGTCGTATTCCTGCGCGGGCACGAAGCACTCCGGCGCGGCCGAGAGTCGCACCGCGCGCTCCAGCCGCTCGCGGAAGGCCGCGTCGTTCTCCGCGGGCAGGGTAACGCCCGCGGCCATCTCGTGCCCGCCGTAGCGGGTGAGCAAATCGTCGCAGGTCTGTAGGCACTTGGCAAGGTTCACGCCCTTGACGCCACGCAGGCTGCCGTGCAGCACGCCGTCCTCCTCGCTGAGGGCGCACACGGGCACGCCGAAGCGCTGGTTCAGCCGCCCCGCCACCAACCCGATGACCCCCGCGTGCCAGCCGCCGCCGCGCACGAACAGCACGCGGCGGTTCACAAAATCGTGCCCCTCGGCCTGAAGGGCGGCCTCGGCGGTGGTATCCGCCTCGATGCGCTTGCGCTCCGCGTTGGCGCGATCCAGCTGCGCGGCGAGGGTTTCCGCCTCGGCGGGGTCGCGGGTGAGCAGCAGCTTGACCCCCGCGTTCGCGTCCGCGATGCGGCCTGCCGCGTTCAGCCGCGGGGCGATCTGGTAGGCCAGCGCCTCGGCGGTCAGCGGCGTTTTGCAGCCCGCCGCGGCGATCAGGGCAGCAAGACCCGGGCGCGCGGCCATGCGCGGGAGCCCCGCCCACACCAGCGCGCGGTTTTCCTCGATCAGGGGCACGATGTCCGCCACGGTGGCGAGGGCGGCAAGATCGAGCCACTGGGCGGCCGCATCGGCCCCCAGCAGCGCCATGGCCAGCTTGAAGGCCGTGCCCGTGCCGCACAGCTTGGGAAAGGGGTAGCCGGAAAGCAGCGGGTTGACCACCGCGTCCGCGGGGCAGGGCAACAGGCCGGGCTGGTGGTGGTCGGTCACGATCACGCGCATGCCCAGCTCCCGCGCGCGTGCGACCTCCGCCGCGTTGGTGATGCCAAGGTCGACCGTGACCAGCAGGCCGTACTCGCCCGCGAGGCGCTCGATGGCGCTCAGGTTCAGGCCATAGCCCTCCGCGCGCAAGGGCACGTGCGGCGTGGCGTCGATGCCAAAGGCGCGCAGCGCCTCGGTCATCAGCGCGGCGGCGCACACGCCGTCCACGTCGTAATCGCCATAGACGACGGTTTTAATCTTCCCGTCCCGCGCGGTTGCAAGAATGGCCAGCGCCGCCTGCATGTCGCTCAGCAGCAGCGGGTCGTGCAGGGCGTCGAGGCTGGGGTGCAGAAAAGCCTCCGCCTGCGCCGCCGTTTGCGCCCCGCGCGCATGGAGCAGCGCGGCCAGCGGCCCCGCGTAGGGGCGCAGGGCTTGCTGCGCGGCGCTATCGAACGGGCGCGCATCGCGGGGTACAAAGCGGAGCATACGGCATCTCCTTTCGCGGGGCGGGATGAATGGGAGTATGATAACACAACACGCATGAAAAGGAAATGGCGTGCGGCGGCGGGCGGCGGCCACATCGCACAGGCGCGGGCTTTTGGGGGGCGGCGAGGGTGCGCCTGCCATGGCGCGGATGCCCTCCAAGCGCTACACAATTGTAAAAATTTGCGTCCGGGAGGCCGCCGCGCCCCGCCCGCCTTGACAAGGCAAGCTCAAACCCTTACGATTTGGGCGTATCGACATTTTTGCAGGGCAAGCCCGAATCCCCGTCATTTCCTGCCGCCCCTCCGGCGCGGGCACGGGCGACGATATCCGTCGTCCGTCAGCGGACCGTTCAGACCGCGCAAGTGCAAAAGCTTACCGGCCATGCGACGGTTTTTCGCGTCCCCCGCGCAGGATGGGCCCCATTCGCGTATGCCCGCCATGAAACGGAGGACGTTTTTTTGATGAAGCTTTTTCAGGGTGCGGCCAAAAGCCGCCTGACCCTCGCGGCGCTGCTCGCTGCCGCGCTGGCCGTATGGCGCCTGCCCGCCGCGCTGGGGCTGCCCTGGGGCGACCAGCTGCTGGCCGCCAGCGCCGTGGCCGTGGTGCTGGTGGCGGCGCTGTACCTGCTGCTGCGTCGCGCCTTTGCCTGCGAGGATCGCCGCCTGCGCCGCATCGCCTATGCGGTGGGTTTTGTGTTCGCGGCGTTCACGGTGCTGGGCGTGCCGCTCAAACAGACGGGCACCTACGCGGCGCTCACCTTCGGCGGCGTGGTGGACGGGCTGTTTCTGCTGCTGCTGTTCACGCTCACCTACGGCGCGGCGCTCATCCTCTGTTATCAGGGCATGGCGGCGCTGAACGCCCGCGCCCCCCAAGCGGGCAGAGAATCGCTTTTCAGCCGTCTCTCGGGCAACGGCTTCATCGTGTTTTTCGTGCTGATGGCCTGCTGGGTGCCCGTCTGGCTGGCGTTTTACCCCGGCACCTTTGTGTACGACAGCGGCACGCAGTTCTACACCTACCTAGACTGGGTGCACAACACCCACCACCCGCTGCTCCACACGCTGCTGCTGGGCTTTTGCATGATGCTGGGCATCGACAACACCGCCGATGGCTCCGCCACGGTGGGGCTGGCCATCTACAGCATCGTGCAGATGGTGCTGATGGCCGGCATGGTAGCCTACGCCTGCCACTGGCTGCGCCGCCGCGGCGCGGCGCTGTGGGCGCGCATCGCGGTAACGCTTCTGTTCGCGCTGTTTCCGTTTTACGGCATCTGGTCGTTCAGCGCCCAGAAGGACATCCTCTTTGGCGCGCTGGCAATGGTGTTTATCCTGCAGCTTGTGGACGTGTGGCAGGGCGGCCTGCCGGTGCTGAGGCGCCCGCTGCGCATCGCAGGCTTTGTGCTCATCTCTGTGCTGATGATGCTGTTCCGCAACAACGGCGTATACGCGCTGGCGCTCTTGATCCCCTTCGCGGTGGCGTGGGCCAAGGGCGTGCGCATTCGCGCGGCCATCCTGCTGGTGGGTTGCGTGGCGGCCTATGTGCTGGCCGATGGCGCGCTCATCTGGGCGACCGAGGCCACCAGCCCCGGCAAGATCGAGATGCTCTCCATCCCCCTGCAGCAGATCGCGCGCACCCTGCGCGACAACCCTGCCGCCGTCGGCGACGATACCGAGGGGCTGATCGCCACCATCTACGAAACGGAATCCGGCGAGGCATTGAACCCCGCCGACGTGTACGTGCCCGCCGTGGCAGACCCCGTCAAGTGGACGGCCAGCTACGACGCGGTGGACGAGAATCTGGGCGACCTGCTCTCGCTGTGGCTCAAAATGGGCATCCACAACCCCAAGCCGTATATCGAGGCATTTTTGGAGCAGAACCTGCCCTATTACCTGCCCGGCGCGCCCATGATCTACCGCTTCGACCTGGGCGTGGTGCAGATCGACCTGTACCCCATCGAGGAGCACAGCTACCTGCCCGGCCTGCGCAGCGTGATCGAGGGGTACGATAGCAGCCTTTCGCTGTTTGGCCTGCCGGGCGTGCGGCTGCTCTCCGATACGGCGTTTTACGTCTGGGTGTGCATCGCGGCGCTGGGCTATGCCCTGTACCGGCGGCAGCGGCACTGGATGGTGGGTTTCATGTTCCTGCTGGCCGTATGGGCCACATGCCTCATCGGGCCGGTGGCCATCATCCGCTATATGCTGAGTTTCTTCTACGCCATGCCCGTGCTGCTGGCGGGGATGCTAAAGCCGGAAGGCGTCGGCTCTGCCTCCTTTGGGAATGGGACTTCGTCCCCCTCCCAACCTCCCCCTGAGGGCGGGGTTGGGCGCGAAAACTAAGTTGGTTTTACATGGTGCTACACTGCATATGCTTTGGGGCGTTGCCCACTGGGCAAACGCTTCCCTGCGATGCCAATCTCGCCCTGAGAGCGGGGTTGGGCGTATAGGATAGGTTGGCTGTAACCACCGCGCGAGACATAGCCTCTTCGCGGCTGTTGTCGCGCTCACGGGCTTGGCGCTGCGGCGCAGGGGGCTTGGGGCGCCGCCCCAAACCCCGCCAAGGCCATTGGCCCTTGACCCTTTTCGGCTGCAGCGGGGATAGCACACAGCGAGGGCGACCCGAAAGGGTCGCCCTCGCTGTTGTGCTGGATTACAGCGCGTCGTTCGCCAGATAGGCTTCGTAGAAACGCGGGGCGGGCTTGGCGCTGGCCGGGTTGGCAGGCTGCGGTTGCGCCAGCGTCGCCTTGATATCGTAGCCGCCCGGCACCGCGAAGAAGCCCAGGTGCTTGAAGCGGATGGCCTTTTTCGGACAGGCGTATACGCACCGCAGGCAGCAGTTGCATTGCCACCCGAAGCGCACCTTTCCCTGCGCCAGCGTGATGTTGCCCGCAGGGCACTGCCGCGCGCACAGCCCGCAGCGGGTGCAGGCCGCTTTGTCCACGGTCATATCCTTGCCCGCGATGCGGAAGAACGCCGGCGTCACCCGCCCGACCAGCCCCATTTTGATGCGCTGGAAGCGGCCCGTCTCAAGGTGCCGCGGCTCGCCGCGCAGCAGCGCCTCGCACATCAGGGCGGCTTTCTTGCGCGTGGCCTCGGCAAGGCCCGTGACCACCGCGTCGTCAAAGCGGTTGATCCAGTTGCTGCCAATAGCAAACAGCCGCTCGTGGAACACGTCGAACCCCTTGCGCCCCAGCGCCCGCAGCATGGGGCGGGAGGCGTTGTAGTTGACCGGCGCGACCCCGCCCGCCGTGCGGAAGACGAACGCCCGCTTGCCATGTTGCCGGGGCAGCAGCTTGATAAAGCGCATCATGACGCTGGGGGTGGTAAAGCCGATCACCTGACTGCCAAAGCCCACCAGATCAAAGCCCTGCAGGTCCGGCGCGCGCCTGCCGCTGAGCACGTCCTCCACGGGGATCAGCTCCGCCGCGCAGCCCAGCGCGGCCAGCCCGCTCTGGATCATGCCCGCCACCAGCGCCGTGTTGCCCGTGCCGGAAAAGTAATAGATGCCAACTGTTTTGATCATGACCGCACCGCCTTTCCGTCCCTCGTCCTGCGCAGAGCGGCCACCGCGCCGCGCGAGCTGAGCGCGCCCAGCAAAAACATCATGCCCATGTAGCCGTAGTTGAGCGCCAGCTTGACCACCGTGACGCCGCTGCACACCGCCACCAGCGACAGGTGCTGCGCCGGAAACTGCGCCAGCACATACAAAAGCAGCGTGTTTTCCACCATGTCCAGCAGGCATCGCGCGAAGGGGATCAGGTTGAGCGCCATGAGGCGCTCCGGCACGCCCGCCTTGCGCATCAGCGCCGTGATCAGCAGCGTTTGCAGCGCGGCGTAGACCACCGTAAAGAGGTAGTCAAGCCCCAGCAGCTGCTCGTAGAGCCGCCTGCCCGCTTCGCCGATGGTCCCGAGCATCGCGTAGGCGTGGGCTGGTGTGTAGCCGAACTGCATGTCCAGCATCCCCTGCCCGCCGCTTAACGCCTTGAGCCGCATCTCGCCGATGGGGCTTGTTTCCAGCACGGCCAGGGTGAGGATGAACAGCAGAAGCATGGGCAGGATGAACCGCTTGTTGGCATAGGGCCGGACGCTGCCGGACAGGGAACGCAGCCATGACATGGGGGTTGCCTCGCTTTCTCGCTTGTGTGCGGTCAGGGGAGTCAGGGTGGGGTCAGGATGGGGTCACGGTGGGGGCGGTGTTAGGCCTCGATGGCGCCAAACACCAGGTCAAGCGACTTGCTGCAAAAGGTTTCGGCCTCCAGGCCGAAGTGCGCCATGAATGTCTCGCCCGTGGCGGCCAGCTGGTTGAAGAAGCCCGTGAGCAGGAAGATGACGCTGAACGTGGTCTGCATGCTGTCCACATCGGCGCGGATGCTGCCATCCGCCTTGCCCTGCTCCACGGCCTGTGCCATCCATGTAAACAGGGCATTGTCCGCCGCGAGCAGGGCGTCAAGCCGCGCCCCGCCGCCCGCAAAGCGCTTCTTGACCTGCCCCAGCTCGCCCATCAGGCGCAGCATTTGCGGGTGGTCGCGGAAGAACCGGTAGTAGCCCGCCCCGCCCAGCCGCAGGCGTTGCATGCCTGTGGCGCCCGCCTCCGCCGCCTGCGCGATGCACGCGCGCAGCTGCGTAAAACAGGGCAGCGCGGCGGCGTAATACAGCTCCTCCTTGTTTTGGAAGTACTGGTACAGCGTGCGCTTGGTGAACTGCGCCGCCGCGGCGATCTCGTCCATGGAGGTGGCGTCGAAGCCTTTCTGGCTAAAGAGCGCCTCCGCCGCGGCGACGATTTCGCCCTCGCGCGCTTGCCGCTCCCGTTCCCGTCTGGTCATGGTGGTCATGTGCTGCCTCCCCGCCGCCCGTTGGGCGGCGATAATTTCATCGTTGGTATATTCAGTATACCGTTAGTATACTTATTTCGCGCACGCTGTCAAGAGGGTTTTCACAATTTCCCTGCAAAAATGCAAAAAACCCGCGGGGCGGGCTGAAGAAGGGTTCACAGACACAACTGGCCGCATTGGAAGTAGGCAGGCCGGATGGCGGCCGTCGCTGCCGCGCAAGGCAGGCATCCGTCGTTGACTGGCCAAGGCAAGCGGATTCAATCCCTTTGCGGCTGCCAAAGCGGAGCGGCGCATCGTGAAGTGCGAAATTCCGAAGGAATCATAGGGCCATTTCAAGGCTTTTCAAGCCCAAGGATGCGCTGCGCCGCCAAGGCAGACGCGAAGCGGATCGATCCAGCGGCCCCCCTTGGGAAGCCCAAGCAAAGCCCCGCCGTTACAGGATGAACGGCGGGGCTTTGTGATTGGTTGAAGATTGCTTGGCAGCCGTTCGCGTCATCATGCCTGCGACACTGTTCGCGCGCGGGCCATGTTGCGCTGCGACGCGGGCGCCTGGGGTTTTGCCCCTGCCTGCAAAGGGGGGGCGCCCCTTGTCCGTATCGTCTAGATTTCCTCGTTCAGCCGCTTCCAGACCGGATCGACATCCAGCGTGGCGAAGTAGTCCGCGGGGGTTTCGGCGCGGCGGATCATCGTAAAGCCGCCGTCCTCCCGATGTAGCACTTCCTTGCAGCGCAGCTTGCCGTTGTAGTTGTAGCCCATGCTCAGGCCGTGCGCGCCCGTGTCGTGGATCACCAGGATGTCGCCGATCTCCGCTTTGGGCAGCATGCGATCGATGGCGAACTTGTCGTTGTTCTCGCACAGGCTGCCCGTCACATCCACCACGGTGTCGTGGGGCAGGTGCTCCTTGCCCACGATGGTGATGTGGTGGTACGCGCCGTACATTGCGGGGCGCATCAGGTCGCAGGCGGAGGCGTCCAGCCCCAGGTAGTGCTTGTGGATGTGCTTCATGTGCATGATGTGCGTGGTGAGCCAGCCGTGCGGGGCGGTCATGTAGCGGCCCAGCTCCGTCTTGATGGCCACGCCCGTGATGCCCGCAGGCCCCAGCACGCTCTCGTACGCCTGCCGCACGCCCTCGCCGATGGCCTCGATGTCCGCTTCCTTCTCATCCGGCAGGTAGGGCACGCCGATGCCGCCGGACAGGTTCACGAACGCGAGCGTGAGCCCCGTTTCGCGCACCAGCTCCACGCCCGTTTCAAACAGCAGGCGGGCCAGCGCGGGGTAATAGCTGTGGTCGGTGGTGTTGCTGCTCAAAAACGCATGCAGGCCAAAGCGCTTTGCCCCGTGGCTCTTGAGCGTTTGCAGCGCCTCGCTCAGCTGGGCGCGGGTCATGCCGTACTTGGCGTCGCCCGGGTCGCCCATGATGGCGTTGCCCACGCGGAAATGCCCGCCCGGGTTGAAGCGCAGGCAAACCGTCTCGGGGATGCCGCCGTTCTTGCGCAGCGCCTCCACATGGGTGATATCGTCCAAATTGATGGTCGCATCCAGCTTGCGCGCGAGGGCGAACTCCTCCGGCGGCACATCGTTGGCGCTGAACATGATGGCTTCGCCCGTGAAGCCGCAGGCCTCCGCCAGCCTTAGCTCGGTATAGCTGGCGCAGTCCAGCCCGCAGCCCTCCCCGCCCAAAATGCGCAGGATGGCGGGGGTGGGCAGCGCCTTGACCGCGAAATACTCGCGAAAGCCCTCGTTCCACGCAAAGGCGGCCTTCAGGCGGCGCGCGGTGGCACGGATGCCCCGCTCGTCATACAGGTGGAACGGCGTGGCGAACTGGGTGCAAGCAGCGGTAAAAACCTCGTCGTTCAGGGTGAAGTTTGGCAATCGGGCGACCTCCTTACGGGTGATCGGGCTGGGTGAATATGGATATGCGTCCGCCCGCCGTTTGGAGGGCGGGCGGCTTGATAGATACGGTAACATAGAACGAAACAAATCGCAAGCGATTCTTGGCTTTGTTCCGTTTTTTATGCATCAGTTCAGGTCGATCAGCTTGGCGGTGATGCCCTCCAGCGCGTTCAGTTCGGCGGTCAAGCGTTCGACCTCTTCTTTGGTACCGCAGGGCTGCAAAATGATCAGGCCGTCGTTTGCGCACACATCGCCGCCGGCCTCGTGCAGGCCCAGGCGGGCGCGCAGCTGGCACCCATTTTTCGTGAGCGTTTCCTGAAGATGCATGGCGTTGGCGGTTCGGTTATTCATGCGGATGCCGATAACATAGAAGCAAGACATATTTTCTCTCCTCTCCGTTTTGGGTGGATGTGGCCCAAGCGGTTATCCCCACAGGTTTCTTCTGTATGCGACCTACTCATTTTGTTTGGTTATCCGAGCCGAGACATTCCGTTTTCCTGTGCAGCCCCTCGTGCAAGTGCTAACTGATCTTTTGTGGCTAAAGGGTCGTCACTGATCTCGCTTTTCCATCAAGAATCGATCGTGCGTAATCGTTCGCCCCTTGGAGAAACCGATACCGATATGCTTTCCTATCCTCACCGTCTTGCACAGGGTAAGCCAACTCCGATTATGCTTGAATACCCGCTGAATCCGATCTGCCGTTGATCGAAACCCCATTATATCTGTCAATCAATACTCAACATCCGCTAAAATAATATCCCCTTTCCCTTCATTTGAAACAGTATCCAGCAACATCATCATTTTGTATCAGCGTTATCTCGATCTGTCAGGATGCGCGATCTGTTTACAGCCGTCTTGCAGGGTTTCAACGCATCGAATGAAAAAAAGCGCTATGATTTCCCATAGCGCCTGGATATCCCCATACTCGTGTTGTCTATTTCATTCCCATTCGATGCTGGCCGGGGGCTTGGTGGTCACGTCATACAGCACGCGGTTCACGCCCTTGACCTCGCCCACGATGCGCGTGGCGATGCGGCCAAGCAGGTCGTAGGGCAGCTGGGCCACGTCCGCGGTCATAAAATCGTCGGTGGTAACGGCGCGGATGGCTACCGCGTAGGCGTAGGTGCGCTCGTCGCCCATCACGCCCACACTCTTGGCACCGGTCAGCACCGTGAAATACTGCGAGATGCTGCGGCTCAGGCCCGCGGCCTCGATCTCGTCGCGCAGCACCTTGTCGCTCTTGCGAACGATCTCCACCTTTTCGGGCGTGAGCTCGCCGATCACGCGGATGGCCAGGCCCGGGCCGGGGAAGGGCTGGCGGTACACGAGGCTCTCCGGCAGGCCGAGGGTAACGCCCAGCTTGCGAACCTCGTCCTTAAAGAGCATGCGCAGGGGTTCCACCAGGCTTTGGAAACCCAGCTCCGCGGGCAGGCCGCCCACGTTGTGGTGGCTCTTGATGACCGCGCTGCCCTTGACGTTGCCGGATTCGATCACATCCGGGTAGATGGTGCCCTGCGCGAAGTGGTCGCGCTTGCCCAGCTTTTTGGCCTCGCGCTTGAACACCTCCACAAAATCGTGGCCGATGATCTTGCGCTTCTGCTCCGGCTCGGTCACGCCCTTCAAGTCCGCAAAGAACTTGTCCGCGGCATTGGCGTGGATCAGCTGCACCGGGAACGTCTTGGTAAAGATATCGACCACCTGGTCGCTCTCGCCCTCGCGCATGAAGCCGTGATCCACATACACGCAGGTGAGCCGGTCGCCGATGGCGCGGTACAAAAGCGCCGCGGCCACGGCGCTGTCCACGCCGCCGCTCAGGCCCAAAAGCACGGTGCCGCCGCCCACCTGCTTGCGGATGTGCTCTACTTCCATCTCGGCATAGGCCTGCATGTTCCAGTCGCCCTTCATGCCGCAGATATCAAAGAGGAAGTTTTGCAGCACCTTGCGGCCTTCCTCGGTGTGGGTCACCTCGGGGTGGAACTGCACACCGTAGATGCGGCGGGTTTCATCCGCCATGGCGGCCACGGGGCAGTTGTCGGTATGGGCGATGGCCGTAAAGCCCTTGGGCAGGGTAGACACCTGATAGGTGTGGCTCATCCAGCAGTAGCTCTGCGTGGCCAGGCCCTTGAGCAGGCCGCCCTCGCGCGCGTCCATGGCCACCTGCGAGCGGCCATATTCCCGAAGCGAGCAGGCATTCACGCCGCCGCCCAGCATGATGGAGGTGAGCTGCATGCCATAGCAGATGCCCAGCACCGGCACGCCCAGCGCGTAAAGGCCCATGTCGCACAGCGGCGCACCCTCGTCCAGCACGCAGCTGGGTCCGCCGCTTAAAATCACGCCCATGGGAGCGAGCGCGCGGATATCCGAAAGCTCCGTACTGTAGGGCAGCACGACCGAATAAACGCCACACTCGCGCACGCGGCGCGCGATCAGCTGGGTGTACTGGCCGCCGAAATCCAAAATCACGATACACTGGGGGTTATCCATGCGTGCCTCCTCAAAAATACATCAAAGGTACGCGCCAAACCGCGGCCCATTTTCCCGAACGAAAACCGGCGAACGGCACAAAACGCTCGCCCTGTATTGTGCCATAAACGGACGGGGCGCGCAAGGGGGAGGGGATAGAATTTGCAGGCGCAAATCAAAACCGCCACATCACATACGATCCCCGTTCTGGCAGCGATGCCTCCGTTCACGGGTGGAGCGCGCCGATGCGCTTGGCGATGCGCAGGCAGTAGAAGGTGAGCGCAAGCGACGGCTCTTTTTTCTGGCCGCAGTCCCACCCCTTGCAGGCCATGTAGATCGACTCGGGCACAAAGCGCCCGTCCTCCATCTGTTTGCTTGCCAGAAGCGCGAACATCTCCTGAAAGCGCGGATCATTGTGGGCAAAGGCAAAGCGACTCAGCACATCCAGCACGGCCACGATGTCGTACCAGACCAGCGGGGCCTTCAGCTTGCGAAAATCCGTGCCCATATAAAACAGGTAGGGGTGGCGCTCCCGGCTGTGCTCCCACAGGGCCAGCAGCCCGTCCACACAGCCGCGCGCCGCCTCGCCCTCCGCCAGCGCGGGCACCTGCGAAAGCAGACGCAGCATGGCCAGCGTGGCATATGGGCAGCAATCCTGCTTGCGGCCGGGGCCGTGAAAGCTGCCCAGCTCAGCCGATACCGCGCAGGGAAACCCGTCGCGCCGCGCAAGGGGCAGCAGCGTATCCACGCAGGGCCGCACCTGCGCATACGGAACGCCGGCCATGAGCAATGCGGTCGCCAGCAGCGGCGCGTCGCAAAGCGCCCAGCCAAATCCGGTTTCCCCGCTGCCGCCATAGTTTTTGGACACATTGATGGCGCTTTGGAATACGCCGCCTCCATCGTGCCTGTGCAGGATCGCCTCCACCGCGCTGCCGATCTGCGGCACATCGGTGCCAAAGCCCAAATCGAGCAAAAAGAGCAACTTATGCATGGGCAGGTTCATGCTGTTATGCCTGCTCACCACCGTATCATGGAAGGCGGCGACATCCGCAAGCCACGCGCGCAGCCGCTCGTCCGTCAGGCTCTGGGCATAGAGTGCCGCATGCTGCTCCCGCGGCTCATCCAACAGCTGTGTTCCGGCGGCATAGCGCACCCATGGATCCGCGGCCCGCCAATCGACGACCATCTTCATAGGCAGTTCCCTCTATTCTCGCCTTTTGCGCTGCGGTCGATCACGAAAATCCTGTTGTTTCCATTTTAGCACAGCCTGCACGGCCTGTCACGGAGTTGTCCTTCCCGCTTGACTTCCCCCACCCCCCACGCTATAATAACGAAACAACGCGCGCCCATGCCGCGCGCAACCGTTTATACCGCTTATCGCCAAACCGGAAAGGAGTGAGCCCGCCCATGCGCAAGCAGCGCCATCTGTTCTATTGGCTGGTCGCACTGCTTTGCGTTGCGGTTTTCCTGCTGCTCCTTTCCGCGCTGGTAGAAACGCCTGCGGCGCCCGCCCCCGCGGTGGACGGCCGCACCGTGGCCGCCGCGCAGGCCATCACGGCCCTGCCCCTGACGCCCGAGGGCGCAAACGGTTGGCGCGGCCTGATGGATATGCTGCGCCTGTTCATATTCATGGCCTTTGCCGTGCTGCCCCTGCCCCTGCTTGCGGCCTGTCGCGACCGCAACGGCCGCGTGCTGCGCGCACGCCGCTATGTCAAAAGCTTTTACCCCATCTTTAAGCAGGAGCTTGCCTGCGGCTGAAAACCGAAATATGCCCGTTCAGGCGCAACGCGTGCGTTGCCCAGCCCCGCCATACAGGCTTGGGCCGGTGCCGTGTTTGCGCCCTGCCGGGCTGTTTGTTTGCGCCCTCCCCATGGTATCCACCCACCCAAAACCCAAATATGGAAGGACGGTTGACAAAGCATGAAAGTCAACAAACGCCAGCGCTCGAAGGTAGACAAGCGCCTGGTGGCCATCGTCGCGCTGTGTCTGGCGCTGGTATTCACCCTGCTGCTGGGCTACGTGAGCCTGAACGGCGCGTGGCTGGACAGCCGCGGCCTGTACAAGCTGCAAGCCTGGGTGCCGCAGGCGCACGTGACCAAGGAGACCTGGCCCAAGCCCATCGCGCTGGGCCTTGACCTGCAGGGCGGCGTGTTTGTCGAGTATGAAGCCACCATGAGCGACGAGCTCAAGGCGGACGGCTACAACTTCGACACCCTCCTTGACAACACCATGGACATCATCAGCCGCCGCCTGAACGAAAAGGGCTTTACCGAGACCACCGTCAGCAAGATCGGCGTGGCGGGCATCCGCGTGGAGATCCCGGACGTGAAGGACCCCTCCGCGGTGCTGGACCTGATCGGCTCGCCCGCGAAGCTGGAGTTCCTCGATTCCGAGGGCAACGTGTTTTTGGAAGGCCGCGAGCTCAAGACCGCGACCCGCACCGTGGATGAGAACGGCAAGCCCGCCATCAGCTTTGCGCTGACCACCAAGGGCGCGCAGATCTTCGGCGACATGACGGCCAAGAGCATCGGCAAGGCCATCACCATCCAGCTGGACGGCAAGCAGCTGATGAGCCCCACCGTGAACGAGGCCATCTACGGCGGCAGCATCCTGGTGACCGGCTCCTTCACCGAGGATCAGGCGGACACCTACGCCCTGCAGCTGCAAAGCGGCGCGCTGCCCCTTGACCTCAGGCAGGACAAGCTGGACACCATCTCCGCCACCCTGGGCGACAACGCGCTGACCACCTCGGTCAACGCCGCCATCGTGGGCCTCCTGCTGGTGCTGCTCATCCTGGTCACCCGCTACCGCCTTGCGGGCGCGCTGGCCTTCTGGGCGCTCACCATCTACATCATCGTGCTGTTCCTGCTGCTGGCGGTGGTGCCGGGCATCCAGCTCACGCTGCCGGGCATCGCGGGTATCATCCTTGGTATCGGCATGGCCGTGGATGCCAACGTGGTCATCTTCGAGCGCGTCAAGGAAGAGGCGCACCTGGGCCGCCCCATGATGTACGCCGTGCGCGTGGGCTTCAAAAACGCCATGAGCGCCGTGCTGGACAGTAACATCACCACCATCATCGCGGCCGTCGTGCTGCTGTTCTTCGGCACGGGCTCGGTGCAGGGCTTTGCCGTCACGCTGCTGCTGAGCGTTATCACCAGCATGCTCTCGGCCATCCTGATCACCCGCTTCCTGATGGCCAACATGGTCAAGATCTTCAAGAACCCCAAGCTGTACGTGTTGGGCATGCCCAAGGCGCAGCAGCCTGCCATCCAGAACGGGGAGGCGAAATAACATGCATCTGACGATTAAAAACCGGCTGAAAATTTTCCTGCCGATCTCGCTTGGCATCATGCTGGTCGCGCTGCTGATGACCATTTTCGGCTATGGGGTCAACTACGGCATCGACTTTGCGGGCGGCCTGAACATCGAGTACAACATGAACGCCACCTTCAGCCAGTCCGATATCGAAGCCGCGCTGCAAAAGCAGGGCCTGACGGACTTTAAGGTATCCACCACCGGCACGGCGGGCACCACGGTGAACATCCGCATCCCCAAGCTGGCAAGCGAGGAAGAGATCCAAAGCCTGCAAAGCGGGCTGGAAGCCGACCTGCTGGCCAAGTACCCCGCCATGGACGTGACCAATGCCGTGGCCAGCTATGTGGGCCCCACCGCGGGCGCGACGCTGGTGCGCAACGCCATCCTGAGCGTGCTGCTGGCCGCCGCCATGATGCTGGTGTACATCGCCCTGCGCTTTGACGTGAACAGCGGCATGGCCGCCGTGCTGGGCCTTTTGCACGACGTGCTCATCATGTACAGCTTCATGGTCATCTTCCGCAGCTTCATCCAGATGAACAGCTCGTTCATCGCCGCGATGCTGACCATCGTTGGCTACTCGATCAACAACACGATCGTGATCTTCGACCGCATCCGCGAGAACCACAGAAAGCCGGAGTTTGCCAAGATGGCGCGCGAGGAGGTCGTGAACACCTCCATCGGCCAGAGCCTTGGCCGTACCGTCAACACCACGCTGACCACGCTGGTGACCATCGTGGCCCTGTACGTCATGGGCGTGCCCAGCATCCGCGAGTTCAGCCTGCCGATCATCATCGGCATCCTGGCGGGCCTGTACAGCGCCAACCTGATCAACGGCTATGTGTGGGCGTTCCTGGTAGAGCGCAGCATCAAGCACAAGAAGAACGCCAAATTGAAGGCCAAGAAGGCGTGACCCTGCCGCAACCGGCAAACGGGGCGGGCACCGGAAGGTGCCCGCCCCGTTTCATTTGCTACCGTATGGATGCCCGGCATCGGTGCCATGGCAAGGCCGTTTCTCCCCGTGCAGCCTTGCCTGCTCACCGGTGGTAGAACCAGACAAACACGATGCAAAAGACGATCAGCACGACGCCGCACAGGATCGCCGCGGCCCAGTAGCTCTTCTTTTTTGCTTCGCGCGAGTGCTCCAGCGACGGGTCGTAGCCGCAGTGCGGGCACACGCGCGCATGCTCCGCAACGGCATTTCCACACTCCGGACATTGGGTGTAAGCCATGTCATTCCCCACCCCATCATTTGCTCTTCGATTGCTGCCACCATAGCACAGGCGCACACGGATGTCAATATTTTACTTTCCCATGGCAAGCCTGACCGACCCGCGAGGACGTGGCAGCGCCCCGCACCCAAGGGCGATTGGCATCGCAGGGAGCGTTTACCGTTCCCCGCCCTGCCACAGCCATGCTTGACGGTCGTGGACGAGGCACAACGAAAAGTGATTTGTTTCATAAAGCCAACTCCGTCCCCAGGGGGCGGTTGGCATCGCAGGGAAGCGTTTGCCCAGTGGGCACCAGAGATGAGCGCGTGCCCTGCGGGCACCACGGCACAGCCATGAGCGAATCGGAGGTGGCCAGTCTGACGAGCATAGGGCATGGCAGTGCCATGTGTGACGATCAGGCTGGCAGGGCCGAAGGCCGCCGCGCAGCGGCGAGCGACCCGTAGAGGGGAAGTTTGACAAGCATGGGGCGCGACAGCGCACCGCGCGCCGATCAAACGGACGGGACAGGGGGACGGAGCCGACGTCGTTTGACGCAATCAAAACCCTGTTGTATAATGGGTAGCCGCGGTGCGCCCCGCACCGCGCCGCCATCGCGGCACCCTGCCGCCTTCCCCCTCGACCGCGCGCGCCGCCGCGCGACCCCCGCGGCGCACAGCCCATGACCGAACTGCTCCCCTTTACCATCAGCGGCCAAACGGTGCGCGGCAAACGGCTGGGCACCGAACTTGGCTTTCCCACGGCCAACCTCCGGTACCCGCACGCGCCCGTGCTGCCGCCCAACGGCGTGTATGTGGCGCTGGCGCAGATCGACGGGCAAAGGTACGTGGCCATCCTCAACCAGGGGCACCACCCCACCGCGCCGGAAGGCCAGCCCACCATTGAAACGCACCTGCTGGGCTACGCAGGGGGCGACCTGTACGGCAAGCACCTGACCCTCACCTACCTGGCGTGGCTGCGGCCGGAGCGGCGCTTTCCCTCGCTGGAGGCGCTCAAGTGCCAGCTGGCCGAGGACGTGGCCAACGCCGCGGACTGGGCCGTGCGAAACGGGCTGCTGACGGCGGACGCTCCCACAACAGGCGAGGGCGACCCTGTCGCCAGCGATGGTTGACCAGCCTGCTAGCGCCGTTTCAACCCGCGTAAAGGCGGGCATATCCACAGGGGAACCCCTTCCCCTGGCCGACGCGTAAAGGAGCCGCTATGGAGTATAGAAACCCCATCGAGACACAGGACACCGCCTACCGCTATGAAGAGGAAGGGCGGCTGGCTGTCGACCATGTTTCCCTGACCGTGCCCAAGGGCGCGTTCGTGGCCGTGCTGGGGCACAACGGCTCCGGCAAGAGCACGCTGGCCAAGCTGATGAACGCCCTGTACCTGCCCACCGAGGGCCGCGTGCTGGTGTGCGGGCTGGATACCGCCGTCGAAGCGACCCTGTGGGACGTGCGCCGCCATGCGGGCATGGTGTTCCAAAACCCGGATAACCAGATCGTGGCCACCGTCGTGCGCGAGGATGTGGCCTTTGGTCTTGAAAACTTGGGCGTGCCGCAGCCGGAGATGCTGCCCCGCATCCAGGACGCGCTGGCCGCCGTGCGCATGACCGATTTTGCCGCCGCAGCGCCGCACATGCTCAGCGGCGGGCAAAAGCAGCGCGTGGCCGTAGCGGGCGTTTTGGCCATGCAGCCGGATGTGATGATCTTGGACGAGGCCACCGCCATGCTGGACCCTTCCGGCCGCGAGGAAGTGTTCGAGACCGTGCGCAAACTAAACCGCGACAAGGGCATCACGGTGCTGTGGATCACGCACTTCATGGAGGAAGCCGCGCTCAGTGATCGCGTGGTGGTTTTGAGCAAGGGCAAGGTCGTGATGGACGGCGTGCCGCGCGAGGTGTTCAGCCATGTGGATGAGCTGAAGGCTTTGGGCCTTGATGTGCCGCCGATGGCGGAGCT
Organism: uncultured Oscillospiraceae bacterium; assembly: GCA_964584315.1. Lineage (GTDB taxonomy): Bacteria > Bacillota > Clostridia > Christensenellales > Aristaeellaceae > CAXXOK01. The sequence continues at coordinate 30,878 of CAZOZO010000019.1, read as the reverse complement.
GTCGCGGATGCTCAGCGAAGGCGGCCTTGACCTGCCCGCGGGCATCCTGACCGTGGAGGATATGGCAAAGGAGCTGACGGCATGCCTATCGAAGTGACGCACCTGACACACACCTACCTGCCGGGCAGCCCGTTTTCCGCAACGGCCATCCACGACATCACCCTGACCATCGAGGATGGCGAGTTCATCGGCGTTTTGGGGCATACCGGAAGCGGCAAGACGACCTTTGTGCAGCATTTGAATGGCCTGCTCAAGCCCACCGAAGGCCGCGTGGTGGTGGACGGTACGGATATCACCGAGAAGGGCGTTAGCCTGCTTGCCGTGCGCAAAAAGGTGGGGCTGGTGTTCCAGTACCCCGAGTATCAGCTGTTTGAGGAGACCGTCGCCAAGGACGTGGCCTTTGGCCCCAAGAACATGGGTCTTGCCAAAGAGGAGATCGACGAGCGCGTGCGCTGGGCCATCGCGCAGGTGGGATTGGACTACGAAGCCGTGGCGGCCAGCAGCCCGTTTGAGCTTTCCGGCGGGCAGATGCGCCGCGTGGCCATCGCGGGCGTGCTGGCGATGCGCCCCAAGGTGCTCATACTGGACGAGCCCACCGCGGGCCTTGACCCGCGCGGCCGCCGCGCCATACTGGACATGATCCGCCGCCTGCACGCCGAAAACCAGATGACCGTGATCATGGTGAGCCATAACATGGACGATATCGCCACCCTCGCCACCCGCCTTGTGGTGATGAGCAAGGGCGAACTGAGCATGACGGGCGCGCCGCGCGATATTTTCATGCGCCGCGACGAGCTGCGCGCCATCGGCCTTGGCGTGCCGCAGGGGGCAGAGCTGTGCCACCGCCTGCGCGAGCAGGGCTTTGCCCTCCCCGAGGGGCTGTACCTGCTGGCCGAAGTGCGCGACGCGATCCTCGCCCTGGCGGGCAAAAGCGCGCCGGATGCGGCGGTGGACGGACCCAGCGAACCCGTGGCGGCCATGCTGGCGCAGGCGCTGGCCACCCCCGGGCCGGACGCGCCGGAGGGCGCGCTGCCGCCGGACGCGGGCGCTTCGCCTGCCGAAAGGGGGCGTGCCTGATGCTCAAGGATATCACGCTGGGCCAGTACATGCCCGGCAACACGGTGGTGCACCGCCTCGACCCGCGCACGAAGATCGTGCTGACCACCGCCTACATCGCGATGATCTTTCTGGTCAAGAGCCCGGTATGGTACATTTTCCCGGCGCTGTATGTGGCGCTGGCCGCGCGGCTGGCGGGGCTGAGCTTCGGGCAGCTGCTCAAGTCGGTCAAGCCCCTGCGCGTGCTGCTGATCCTGACCTTCGTGCTCAACCTGTTTTTCAGCGGCGGCAGCACGGTATGGGTCAAGTGGGGCATCATCACCGTTACGCAGGAGGGTGTGCTGCTGGCGGTACACTTCAGCATGCGGCTGGTGTTTTTGGTGGTGGGCACGTCCATCCTGACGCTGACCACCTCGCCCGTGGCGCTTTCGGACGGTATCGAGATACTGCTCAAGCCCCTCAAGGTGGTGCATTTCCCCGCGCACGAGCTGGCGATGATGATGACCATCGCGCTGCGCTTCATCCCCACGCTGATCGAGGAAACGGACAAGATCATGAAGGCGCAGCAGGCGCGCGGCGCGGATTTTGAGAGCGGCCGCCTGATCGCGCGCGCAAAGGCGATGGTGCCGCTGCTGGTGCCGCTGTTTGTGAGCGCGTTCCGCCGCGCGGGCGAGCTGGCAATGGCGATGGAGGCGCGCTGTTACCATGGCGGCGAGGGCCGCACCCGCCTGCGGGTGCTACGCTTTACAGCGGAGGACGGCAAGGCCTTCGCGATCACGCTGCTGGCGCTGGGGCTGGTCATTGCCGGTCGGTACATCCTGTAAAAAAGGTCAAAATGGGTCAAGGGCAGCGTCGACGCCGCAGAGCCGACGCAGAAAGGAGGTTTCCCCATGCTCCAACAAACGGGCGACGATACAGCAATGTTGCACCAGCCTGCCGCCGCGGAAGCCTCCCCTGCCGACTGGGTGGCCCGCGAGGGCCTGAACGCGCCGCGCGGCACCCGCCGCGTGCTGCTGACCGTCAGCTACGACGGCACCGCCTACGCGGGCTGGCAGCGCCAGCAAAATGCCGTGGCCGTGCAGCAAAAGCTGGAGGATGCGCTTTTTGCCCTGACGGGCGAAAGCATCCGCGTGACAGGCGCAAGCCGCACCGACGCGGGCGTGCACGCGCTGGGCCAGCGCGCGCACTTCGATACGGCAAGCCGCATCCCCGCCGGGCGCTACCCTTATGCGCTGAACACCCACCTGCCGGAGGACATCCGCGCGCTGGACGGCCGCGAGGTGGACGGCCGCTTCCACGCGCGGTTTGACGCCAAGGGCAAGCAGTACGTATATCGCATTCACAACGCGCCGCATGCCAGCGCCCTGTGCCGCCACCTGACCGCGCACGTGCCCGTGCCGCTGGACGGGCCCGCCATGTGCCGCGCGCTGCCCGCCCTTTTGGGCACGCACGACTTTGCCGCCTTTCAGGCCAGCGGCGGCACGGCCAAAACCACCGTGCGCACCCTGACGCAGGCCAGCCTGACCCACGAGGGCGATGAACTGACCCTGACGGTCACGGGCAATGCGTTCCTCTACAACATGGTGCGGGTGATCGCGGGCACGCTGATCGAGGTGGGCAAGGGGAAGCTTTCAGAGGATTGCTTCCTGCGGGCGCTCAAGACCGGCGACCGGCTTACCCTGGGCCCCACCGCGCCCGCCTGCGGCCTTACGCTCGTGCGCGTGTTCTACGGGCACGAGGTACCCGCGGATGAGGGCTAAAGAAGGAATTTGCGCCACCGCGGCGAAATTTGCAATGATATGCACATGTAGCAAAACATGGGCGAAGCGGCGTTTATTCCGGCGCGCCGCAACACATCAAAGGGGTTAAGCATGGCAAGCGTAAACGATCTGGCGATCGACCTGGGCACGAGCAATATCCTCATCTACATGAAGGGCAAGGGCATCATCCTGCGCGAACCCACGGTGGTGGCAATCGACCGTGACACGCGCGATGTGCTTGCCTTTGGCGAGGAAGCGCGCCGCATGATCGGCCGCACGCCCAGCAACATATTGGCGCTGCGCCCCCTGCGCGAGGGCATGATATCGGACTATGAGCTGGTCAGCTTCATGCTGAAGGGCTTTGTTTTGAAAGCAATCGGCAAGCACATGTTCGCCCGCCCGCGCGCCATTTTGGCGCTGCCCACGGGCGTGAACGAGATGGAGAAGCGCTCTATCATCTCCACGATGTTCGACGCGGGAATGCGGCGCACGCAGCTGCTCGACCGCACCATCGCCGCCGCGCTGGGCGCGGGCCTGCCCATCGACGAGGCCTACGGCACCATGATCGTGGACATCAGCGCGGGCGTGAGCGACATCGCGGTGCTGTCCATGGGCAAGGTGGTGGTGAGTGACATGAGCAAGATCGGCGGCGACAAGCTGGACGATGCGATTATCCGCCACCTGCGGCGCAAGCACAACCTGCTGATTGGCGAGCGCACCGCGGAGGAGCTGAAGATCAACATCGGCAGCGCCATCCCGCGCAGCGAGCAGCTCTATATGGAGGTGACGGGCCGCAACCTGATCACCGGCCTGCCCAAGACCATGCGCATCACCAGCGACGACGTAACCGAGGCCATCGACGAACCGCTCCAGCAGCTGATCGAGAGCATCCACGGCGTGCTGGAGCACACCCCCGCGGAGCTGGCGGCGGATATTTTCGAATACGGCATCCTGCTGACCGGCGGCGGCGCGGAGATGTTCGGCCTGTGCGAGGCCATCGCGGACGCGCTGAAGGTGCCGTGCAGTTGCGCCGAAGACCCGCAGACCAACGTCGTGATCGGCTGCGGCAAGGCCATCGAGAATATGCAGGATCTGGGGCAATTCCTGGATGAAAACAGGAGACGGCTCATGGGGCGGTAGCGTAGACGATTTGCGGTTGGTTGCGCAGTAGATAAAGACCAACGCATGTTTTTGTGTGTGGAAGCAATGATTCGTAGCGCAAAGCTAGCATGGCAAACCAAATATACCAGAAACAGGCTGTCTCCCAGGAGTATTCATCAATCAGTTTTCACCCGCTAAATCGAAATTCTACATAGCAGGTTGGTTGTATTCAAGATAAGTCCAGTACCGCCCTGACAAAAACCGATACTTCGGCTAAACTTCACGGCGCGGCAGCGTAACGTATGATTCTCGTTCGCCATGCCTATAAAACGCTGGATCAATCCGGCCATCTCTACATACTTCATACTAGACTCCCATAACATACCGACACAAATCTTGGGAGCGCTGTACCATCAAAACCTACTGATTATCGAAAGACGACCTTGTCCGTGCCATTAATCTTTCCTTTGCTTTCTATTCGCCTAATACATCGCGTAATTCTTCCGCCCCGTCTCCTTCACGCGGTACATCGCTTCATCGGATTTTTTGAGCAGCACATCAATATCCGTGCCGTCGTCCGGGAACATGGCGACCCCGGCGCTGATCGACACCTGAATGGGCTGCTGATCCACCGATAGCGGGGGCAGGAAGCTGTCCATCAGGCGGTCGAGCACGGGGATCAGGGTCTGCGTGTCCGGCACGTCCCAAAGCATGAAGATAAACTCGTCCCCGCCGAAGCGCGCGACCGTATCGCCCTTGCGCAGCAGGCCGTTGAGGCGCTTGCCCACCTCCACCAGCACCCTGTCGCCGGTGGGGTGGCCGTAATCGTCATTGATGGTCTTGAACGCGTCCAAATCCATCGAGAGGATCGCCATTTTTTTGCCCTCGCGTAGCGCAGTGGCGGCCGCCTGCACAAACCGGTCGTAGAACAGGCTGCGGTTGGGCAGGCCCGTAAGGCCGTCGTGCATGGCCATGTCGTGCAGCTTATCGGTCATCTGGCTCTGCTGGGTAATGTCGCTCACGGTGGTCAGCATGCAGGCCTCATCCCTGATGTACACGATGGAGGAAGACATCAGCCCCGTCAGGTGTTGGCCGCTCTTATGGCGGAACTGTATTTTGTGCTCATGCACCCGGTTGCCTTTGGCAAGCTCGTCCACCACAAAGGCACGATCCTCTTGCCGCAGCCAGATGTTCAGGCCCAGCGTCGTTTTGCCCACGGCCTCCTCCTTGGTAAAGCCGGCCAGCCGCTCAAACCCTTCGTTCACCTCGATGATCTCGCCATCGGCCATCTTGGTCAGCAGTATCGCGTAGGGCACCTGATGGAACGATATCTGGTACTTCTCCTGCTGGAACAGCACCTCCTCCAGCAGGCGGCGGTTGATCAGCAGGATCAGGCCCATCGCCACCAGCACGCTCAGGCACAGGTAGGCTCCGATGAAGACCGCGTCCAGCGCGTAGGATTTGAAAAAGTCGCTGGCCTGCGGCGGAAAGGCGATCAAAAGCCCCATGCGGATCAGGTTGAGCGCCGCGTAGGCAATAAACACCGCACCGGTGAACCGGGCCATCTTGCGGAAGCTGGGTTCGATGCGGCAGCACAGGAGCCACGCGATCTGCGCGGTCACAAAGCAGATCATGAAGGCGATGCACGTTTCCCGCAGGGCAAGGTTGGGGCGGATCAGCCCCGTGTATACCATCGCGCCGGCATACAGGGCCATCATCACAATGTGCAGCGCATGCCTGCTCTTCGCGCCAAAGAACTTCTCCAGCCCGTAGAGCACGCTCAACGCGCCGCTGATGAAAAGCAGATTGGACACAACGATGGTAAGCACATCGGGCAGCACGCCACGGAGGAACATCAGCAAAAAGCCCGCCGTCTGCAACACCATGTCGATCAACAGGTATTGCAGGCCGTGGAACACCTGTCTGTTTTGCCGCCATACGATCGCCAGCACGCCAACATTGACCAGATTGACAGCCAGGTTGCACAGCACCAGTGTTTTGATATCCATGCCCACACGGCGCTCCCTTCTCATACGGGTTCAAACAGCAACGCGAGGGGATGCGAAGGCTTTGCGCGCGCGGCGCGGTTGCGCGTGGTTTGCCATGCCTGGCGATAAGAGAGGCGGCAGGCGCTGTTCGCGTGCGATCCGCCAGCCCGCCGACCGGCCTGTATGCCGGATACGCGGGTGCAAAGGGAACCGCGGCGGCCAGGTCGTGCCTGCGTTTGCCTGCCGGGGCCGCCCACGTTGCCGCGCTATGCCCTGCCGGTTACTCCGCGGCCCTGTGCCTTTCGGTGGAATGGAAAAACCACCCGTGGCTGCAGATGAAACGGATATCTGCTTTTGGGCATGCTGGAAACGATGTTTTACTGTTGAATATTCGCCTGTTCGGTTCAAAAGTCCTTTATTTTGTCCATCCAAGCCATCGCCATCATTTTTTCGCCTGTGAGCTCGCGAAAACGCACGCTCTTCTCGCGCCCCTGCGCGCGCAGCTGCGAGAGCTCCGCGGGGATATCGGCGATGCGCTGCGCCAGCGCTTCGCGCATATCCTCAAACGCGGCCAGCCTGTCCACGGCCTGCCCTTGCCAGCCATTTTCGCCCGCCTGAACGCTGCCCGCTTCGGCTACATACCCCTTGCCGCCCTCCGCCATTTGGGTAAACCGCGCCATGCCGTCGCCCTCCCTCATCCCTTCGGTTCGTCCGCTGCCGGTGTCAAAAGCCGCTTCTCAAAACAGACCGCCTCCGGCCTGCCGATATACTTGCCGTAGTTTGCGCACACATACCAGCCTGCGCGCAGGTAAAACGCTACGGCCACCGCGTTCACGCGCCGCGTTTCGCAGGTAAGGCGCGCATATCCGTCCGCCAGTGCGTGCGCCTCCAGCGCCCTTAGCAGCGGCATGCCCGCGCCCCGCCGCATCGCAAACACGCGCTTGACCTCGGCCACGCCGCCGCCCAGCGGGCGGTAGCCACCGCAGGCCACGGGCACGCCATCCTGCGCGTATGCCACCAGAAAGATCGCGCCTTCGCCGCGGACATCCGCCGCGTCAAACGAAGCGTCGCCGCTGCTGCCGGTGATGGATGCCAGCGCGGCGGAAAGGCCCTTCAGCAGCGCCGCCGCGTCCGGGTGCGCGGGGTCGCGCGGCTCAAAGCGCAAAGCGGGCGCAAGGCCCGCTCGTGTGTTATCTTCTCTGTTCATAGCCTGCTCAACTCGTCCAGCGACAGCTCAAAGCTGGGCACAAACTCCGCCATGAAGGCCGCCACCTCCGGCAGGTCGCTCTGGAGGATCGACTGGTGTATGCTCGCCTTGGCCTGGTCAAACTCGCGGTTGCCCAGGTTCTGCTCATCGATGCACTTGATGTAGGCGCAGATACGATCCGCCGCCTTGACCAGCTTCCACGCATAGGTGGTTTCATCCGGCCTGATGTAGGGGCGGTAGGCGTTTTGCAGGTCAGGGGGCAGCATGTCCAAAAGTTGTTCGCTGGCCATGGCCTCGATGCGCTTGTAGGCGCTCTTGATCTCCGGGTTTTTGTACTTGACGGGCGTTGGCAGATCGCCGGTGATCACCTCGCCCGCGTCGTGGTACAGCGCCAGCGACAGCACGTGCTCCGGGTCCACATCCTTGCCGAAGCGTTCGCGCGCCAGCGCAGCCAGCCCGTGCGCGATCAGCGCGCACTGCATGCTGTGCTCCATGTCGTTCTCCGGCACGGTGTTGCGCATCAGCCCCCAGCGGCGGATGAGCTTGAGGCGGTTCAAATACGCAAAAAACGGATTCATGGGCCCTCCCTGCGGCGCACGGCGTGGTGCGCGTCGTTGCGGTATGGTGCGGCGTTCCTCTGTTTGCGTTGCAGGATGACCGTTCATGGAGCGGCAGCATTGCCCCGGCTGCGACCTCGTCGCCGGCCAAACCCCTCGCCCTGCTCGATGTGCTCATGGCCTGCGCCTGTGTCAGTCCATATCCTCCACGGGTTGCAGGATCAGCGCGGGCATCTCGGCAGGGTCGCTCACCAGATAGCGGGGGGCGAGGGCCGCCAGCGCCTCGCCGTCGCGAAAGCCCCAGCTCACCAGCATGCAGTCCATGCCCGCGCCCTGCGCGGTGGCCATGTCCACATCGCTGTCGCCCACGAATAGGGTGCGCTCCGGCGCCGCCCCAAGGGCTTCCAGCGCCAGTTGCGGCATCTGCGGCGCGGGCTTGCGGGGCACGCCGTCGCGCCCGCCCACCGCCGCGTTTACCAGACTGCCGAAGTAGATGCGCGACAGGGCGCGCACGGCCTCATCGTTCTTGTTGGACACGATGGCAAGCCTCAGACCCGCTTCGCGCAGGGCCGCCATGGCCTCCAGAACGCCGTCGTAGGGGCGGGTCTGCACATCGCAGTGCTCGGTATAGTACTGCTTGAACGCGGCCAGCGCGGGCTCCATGTTGGGGTCGCCCGCACCGCCAGGCAGCACGCGCTCGATCAGCTTTCGCACGCCGTTGCCTACAAAGGCGCGCACTTCGTCCGCCTCGCGGGCGGGGTAGCCGTAGGCCCGGAGGGTGTGGTTCACGGCGGCGGTCAGATCCTCAAGGGTGTTGAGCAGCGTGCCGTCCAAATCGAACAGCACCGCGTCATACTGGTACATCGGCAGTGGCAGCCACGCCGCACTCGGCGGGCTGCGCCTCCTTTCGTTTCAGGTCTGCAAGCACTTTCAGCGTCATGGGCACGGTCACGGCCATGGAGCAGATATCGGATACCGTCTGCGACAGCTGCACGCCCAAAAGGCCCATCACAAGAGGCAGCAGCAGCACCGCGGGCACGAAGAACAGCCCTTGCCTGCTCGCGGCCACCAGCGAGGCCTCGCGCGCCAGCCCCATGGTTTGCAGCATCATGTTACTTAAAATCTGGAAACTGGCAAACGGCAGCAAAATGCACTGGAGCCGCAGCGACAGCGCGCCGATGCGCGTCACCTCCGCGTTGCCGCGCAGGAACAGGTCCACGATCTGCGGGGCGAACACCATCCCCACGAGGCTTGCGAACAGCAGCACCCCAAACGAAAGCTTGACCGAGAACCAGAACGCGGCGCGCACCCGGTCATACCGTTTGGCGCCGTAATTGAAGCCGCAGATGGGCTGGAACCCCTGCCCAAAGCCGATGACCGCCGAGACGGCAAAGAATATCACCCGCCCTACGATGCTCATGGCGGCGATGGCCGTATCGCCAAACGCACCTGCCGCAAAGCTCAGCGCCACGGTGGCCAGGCTTGCCAGCCCCTGCCGCAGCAGCGACGGTATGCCGCCGCGGATGATCTCGCGGAACATTGCCATGGTCGCGGTAAAGTGCCTGAGGCGGATGCGGATGTTGCCGCCGCGCAGCGTGCCCAGCCACAGCAGCACGAAGCTCACAAACTGGCTGATGATGGTGGCCAGCGCCGCGCCGCCCACCCCCATGCCAAACGTGAAGATGAACAGCGGATCCAGCCCGATGTTGAGCACCGCGCCCGCGGTGACGCCCACCATCGAGAACACGGCGTTGCCCTGAAAGCGTATCTGGTTATTGAGCACCAGGCTTGCCACCAGCCAGGGCGAGCCCAGCAGGATGTAGAAGGCATAATCCCGCGCGTAGGGGGCGATGGTGGGCGTGGAGCCCAGCGCGAACACCAGCGGGTCAAGCAGCAGGAGGCCCAGCACGGTGATGGCCGCGCCGCAGACCAGCGCCCAGATGAAGCCCGTGGCGCTCATGCGGCGGGCGTTTTCCATGTCCTTGGCGCCCAGTGCGCGGCTGATATAGTTGCCCGACCCATGGCCGAACATGAAGCCCACGGCCTGCAAAACGGCCATCAGCGGCAGGCAGACGCCCACTGCCGCCGTGGCGCTGGGGTTGCCGGTAAGGCCCACAAAATAGGTGTCCGCCATGTTATACAGCGAGGAGATGAGCATGCTGGCAATGGTCGGCGCGGAGAGCGACAGCACCAGCCTGGGAATGGGCGTTTCGAGCATGCGTTGCAGCTTGGCTTCGGGGGTGAGCGCGCGTTTCATGGTACCTCCTGTGCACGGGCTAAAAAAGCCGTCGAGTAAGTTGTAACACAGGAAGGCGCGAAAAGCAAGCGCGGCGGGGCGATGGCCGCCCGCGCTTGCGTGCCTGAAAACGCGCGTAATCAACGTTTTTTGCCCCGCGCAGATTGACCCACGCGGCCAAACATGCTATACTTTGTTGTTGCAATCACAAAATACGCCGCGCCACCTTCGGCGCGCTTGAGGCAGGAGAGGCTGATACCATGTCCGGACACAGCAAATGGGCCAACATCAAGATCAAGAAGGGCAAAACCGACGCCGTACGCGGCAAGATCTTTACCAAGATCGGCCGCGAGATCGCCATCGCCGTGCGCGAGGGCGGCGGCAACCCGGAAAGCAACAGCAAGCTGCGCGACGTGATCGCCAAGGCTAAGAGCAACAACATGCCCAACGACAACATCACCCGCAGCATCAAGAAAGCCGCGGGCGAGCTGGGCAATGTGGACTACGCCGAGATCACCTACGAGGGCTACGCCCCCGGCGGCGTGGCCGTGATCGTGGAGTGCATCAGCGACAACCGCAACCGCACCGCCAGCGAAATTCGCCACTGCTTTGCCAAGAACGACGGGCAGATGGGCGTGACCGGCTCGGTCAGCTTCATGTTCGACAAAAAGGGCCTGCTGGTGGTGGGCCGCACCGCCGACATGGACGAGGACGACATCATGATGCAGGCGCTGGACGCGGGCGCCGAGGACGTGCAGGCGATGGACGACGCCTTCGAGATCACCACCGACCCGAATGAATTTTCCGCCGTGCGCGAGAAGCTGGAAGCCGCGGGCCTGAGCTTTTTGAGCGCAGAGGTGCAGATGATCCCGCAGAACACCGTGGCCCCCTCCGCGGAGAACGTGGAAAAGATCCAGGAACTGCTGGAGATGCTCGAGGACAGCGACGACGTGCAGAACGTGTGGCACAACGCGGAGCTGCCGGAAGAAGAGGAAGAAGAGTAAGGGGAAGCGCCCCCGGCTCACTTTCACTGATCAAAAACGACCGCCGCCGGAAGCGATTCCGGCGGCGGTTTTTTTGGATGATGGGTCAGTCGGCAGCCGGCAAAGGCTGCTTCGCGGGGCTTGCATCCGGGATTGTCTCCTCCAGCCCCCATATCGCCTTATCCGCCCGAAACGGCAGGCACGACAGCGCCCCCAGCACGCCGATCACGAAGTATAAAAGCGCCGCGCCCGTGCCCGACCCTGCGCCAAACAGCATGGATAGCCACCCGCCCGCGGGCTGCGCGGCCATGAAGGGTTCAAACACCCGGTCTACCAGCCAGCCGCCCAGCAGATAGCCAATGGGGATGGTGAAGAATTGCAGCGCGTTGCGCGCGGCATATGCCCGCCCCTGCATTTCCACGGGGATGGAAAGGCGCAGCAGCGCGTCCATGTTCGCGCCCATCACGGGGATGAACAGCCAGCCCAGCGCGCCCGCCACGCACCACACGGGCAGGCCGCGCCCGAACGCCAGCAGGAAATTCTCCGTGCTCATGGAAAACAGCAGCGCGTTGAAGATGACCCGCACGCGGCTTTTGGGCGTGGGCAGGGCCGTTACCAGCAGGCTGCCCGCGATGGTGGCAAGGCCGGTAACGGTATTGACGGCGCCTAGCACAAACGTGCCCCCGCCCGCGCGGGACAGCAGCATTGCGGGCAACGCGGCGCTGAAGATGCTGGCCGTCAGGTTGATGACCGCCAGAAACAATATGAGGTGCAGGATGCCCGCGTGCGCCCGCAAAAAGCGCAGGCCCCCGCGCACGGCTACAAGCACGCCCTCGCGCGCGGCGCTTGCCGCGCTTTGCGCGGGGATGCGCACGAAGCCCAGCAGCGCCACAAACGCGACGGCAAAGGTAGCCAGGTCGAACATCAGCACGGCGGTAAGCCCCGCAAAGGCCGTGACCGCCGTGGCCAGCGCGGGCGCCAGCATGGTGACCAGCGAGTTTGACAGCGACCGCAGGCCGCTCACCCGCTGGTATTGCTCGCGCGGCGCAAGCAGGCTGACCGCCAGCTCGCCCGCCGGTTGCTGCACGGTGTTCATCAGCCCGTTCAGCGCGTTGATGAGGTACAGGTGCGACAGCCGCAGCCCGCCGCCCAGGTGCAGCAGCAGCACGGCAAGCGTGCCGAGGGCCGCCAGCGTGTCGCACACCAGCATGGTGGCGCGCTTGGGCCAGCGGTCGCTCAGCGCGCCCGCAAACAGGCTGAAAAGCACATACGGCGCATAGGTGCACACGGAGAGCAGCGCAGTGCTCAGCGCCGAGCCCTGCTGCCGGTAGCTCCACACGATCAGCGCAAAGGCGGTCATGCCGCTGCCCAGCGCGGAAAATGCCTGCGTGCTCCACAGGATCAAGAACGGGCGAAGCGTGTGCTGTTTGGTTTTGATAGTATTGGAAGGTGTATGAAACATGACTCCGCATCCTTTCATCGTTGGACGTTTTCCGTGGATGAAGGCGCAAAGCCTGACAGGCGGGGGCGGGTGCGGTATGGGGTTTGCTCCGCGCGGGCTGGTCGCCGTCAGGCCATGCGCGGAGCCGTGGCAATGCAGAGCTTCATAAGGGGCATCCTTTCGCGGGTGGTGGTTTCGGGGGTATTATAGCAGGTTTTGGGAGGGATGCAAGCGCGGCGTTTGCGGTGGTGTCGTGAAAATGCAAAAACCGTGCGTCGGCGTAGCGTCGGCACACGGTTTTTGCTGAAATTGCAAGGGTTTTTTGATGGAAGGGGGAGCGGTCGCCTTGCAAGGGGCTTGTCCGTCTGCCCGCGCGCAAAAGCGCCGCTGCGCGGCTGTTTGCGCGCTTGTGATTTGGTGCTGCGGCGTGGGGCCTCCGGCGGGCAGGGCTCTGCCCTGCACCCGCAAGGGCCATCGTCCGGTCGGTTTGATCGTCGCGCATGGCACTTCCGTGCCATGCGCTTGTCAAACCTCACACTTGCGGGTCGCTCGCCGCTACGCGGCGTTGCCCACTGGGCAAACGCTTCCCTTCAGTGCCCTTGACCCTTCTACTTATGTGCCGCCTTCTTGGCCCTTCGCAGCATTAGCCACACCAGTGCCGCCAAATACACCACGATCAGCCCCACCGTCACCAGCAGCATTAATTCCGATTCTGCCGCCAGCCCGATGAACACCAGCATCGGCGCGCCCAGCACGATGCCGAAGCTGCTGCCCGTCACCAGGTTGTTCGCCGCCGGGGTTTCCAAATTGGGGTCGATGGGCCGAAGCAGCAGTATGCCCGAGCTGATGGTGCCGCACAGCATCCCGTACATCGACAGAAACCCTTCGTCGCTATATCCGGGGTACACCTTCGCGCACAGCCAGCGCAGGTACACAAGCGTCACCGCGCCGCCTGCCACCGCCATCAAAAGGAACGGCACCCACAGCCCCGTCAGCTCGCGGAAGTCGATGCTCGCGATGCCCGCGATGATCATCAAATCAAACGCCATGCCGCTCAGGCGGCTCAACAGGTAGTTGTTCTGGTACTGCCGCGTCATCACCTTGGTTTTTCTCAGCAGCCCCATCACGGCCTTGAAGCCCATCGCCAGCATCGAGCCGATGATGAAGTTGAACCCCCAAAGCAGCGGCGACAGCGTGCGGGCAAGCCCCGGCGCCACCTGATTGACCAGCCCCGTAAGCCCGCTGGTCACCAGATACGTGCACAGGTAGCACAGCAGTACCAGCGCCACCTGGATCGACAGCCTGTCCATTGATTCGGAAAGCGGTATCTCGCCCTTGTCCTGGAACGTATCCACCGTGACCGAGCCGGAGAGCCGCTCCTGCGCCTTGCGGGTAATGCGGCCCTTGCGGCTCAGGTATTGCAGGTACAGCACGCCCACCACGCAAGCGCACAGGTAGCCCGCCGCCGCCAGCGACAACCCGAAGCTCTGCCCGCCCGCGAAGCCCAGCGCCTCATACGTGATGCCCACGTTGTTGGCCTGCCCCGGCCCCTGCCCGTAGGCCATGGGCAGCAAAATGCCCGCGGCCTTGAACAGCGTGGGCATGCCCACGAACGTCAGCCCCACCGATATCGCAAGCCCCACCAGCGCCTGCACCAGATAGGTGGAGATGATCACCGCGCCGCTGGTCAGCCCCGCGCCCTTTGGGCCGCCCTCCGCGCCCTCGCCCACGGTGCGCAGCGACAGCGCGATAAACCCGATGGCGATGCCGTGGTAGGTGACCATCTCCAAAAAGCTCGAGGGGATGTTGAGCAGCCCGAAGCTCCTGATGGCCAGCAGGATAAAGCCCGCCAGCACCGATGTGGGGATCAGGCTTTTGCGGATCAGCGCGCTTTTGCGCAAAATCACGTTGGACAGGAGCAGCACACCAGCGATGATGCCCATCTGCACCGCGAAATTCCAAAGCCCCGTGTTCGCCGCCGAGTAGTCCATGGCTTACCCTCTTTCCGCTGTTAAAATTGCATATGCTTCAAAATAGGCAAGGCCGCTGCGCTCCGCCGCCGATACCACCTGATAGCGCCCGCCCGCCGCGTCCGAGAAAACGATCGTGTTGCGGCCGTAGATCTCCAGCCCCCGCACATCCGCAAGCGGCAGGGCAAAGCTGCCGCAAGCGAGGCCCCCGCGCCCGAGGGTCAGCGTGCCCTGCGCCACGGGCTGCGTCCTGTGGTCGGGCAGGATGCGAAGGATGGTCTGCCCTTCATTGGACACCAGCGGCGCATCGCCGCAGGTTTTGAGCCTTTCCGCCAGCGCATCGCGCTGCCACGCGCCCCAGTCCGTGAGCGTTTCAAACGGCGCATCGCCCGTCAAAAAGCCCGTATCGGCATAGGTCGCTGCCAGCCCGCACCCGCACATGACGCGGTCGCCCTCGCCGTGCACCGTGCCAAACCCGCCGCAGCGCGGGCACAGGTACAGGGCGTTTTCGATGCCCTCCGCCAGTCGCTTGCCGCGGTAGGCCATGGGGTTATGCCGCTGGCGGGCGTAGGCGTCCTCGTCGATGTCGCGTTGGATCAGCGCGTTCACCTGCGCGTCGGTCATGGCGGCCAGCGCCTCCGGCGCGTAGGTGGCGACCGGCGCGCACGTCACCCTGCCGCGGCGCAGCGTGTGCGCCCAGCGCGGGCTGGTAAAGTAGCCGCCCGTGAGCCTGCATGTGACCAGCGTGGCACCCGAGGCCCGCACCATCGTGCCCGTCGCGGGGTGCACCGGGCACGTTTGCCCGTGGAAGGATTTGTTGCCCTCCGCGAACAGCATCACGCTCATGCCCTTTTTGAGCCTGCGCAGCATCTGCATGGAGGTGTTCACATCCGCGCCGCCCTTGCGCTTGGGGATGGGGTCCAGGAAGTACGTGAAAAACCGGCGTAGCAGCGGTTTGCGGAAAATATGCTCGCTGGCCACGTAGTACATGTGCCGGGGAAAGCTCAGCGCCACGAAAATCGCGTCCAGATCGGTGGTGTGGTTCGCCACCACGATCAGCGGCCCCCGCACATCCGGCGCGGGCAGCGCCCGAAAGCCGAACAAAAGCCGCATCCATGGCCCGATCAGGAAGCGCATCACGCGGTAAAAGCGCGTATGTCGCCTGTATGCCTGCATGAAAACCTCTCGTATCGAATGGTGGTTTTTTTACCGGAGCCAACATAGCACAGAAACGGAATTTCGACCATACCCATTTTGGCACCAGTTAGCCCAAAATAACCGTGGAACCATTGGTTTACAAAGGTTTTACCCGCATTTGACCCGCACGAAACGGAAGGGGGCGGGGCGGGGGGCGCGCCCATCCGGCGCAGGCAACCTTGCCATGGCAAAAAAAAAGAGCCGCGCAAGGCGGCTCCCAAGATTGAACAAAGCGCGGCTTCCTCGCCCATGGCGTTTGCGCCAGCCGCAGGCTCGCGCCCGCCGTGCCGTGGCGCAGTTCCGTGCGCAGGCAGGCTCCTTCCTCGGCCTGTACCCATGGGCGGGCTAAAACGCCGCCCCGTCCGTGGGGTTATTGAGCACCCCAAAGGCCACCATCACCTCCAGCACGCTCACCACCACGCCATTGACGGCGTTGCTCAGCCCCGTGTCGATCGCCCCCAGCGTGACCAAAAGACTCAGCACCTGCGCCGCGATGGCCGCCCACACCACGGGCGATTGCAACCTGCCCTGCTTCATGCTCCGTATCCCCTTTCGCCCTGTCAGGCATCCGTCAATTCCATCTCGCCGATGCGCACATTGGCGGAGCGTATCTGCTCGCCCAGCACATCCAGCCGCCGCTCGGCACAGTACATGCGATCCACCAGCGCGCCGTGCGCGTCCACCTTCTTCTCCAGTTCGGAAAGCCGGTAGTTGACCAGCTTGTTGGCCACGATGATGCCGCCGAACGCGCCCGCCAGCGTGCCCAGCAGCGACAGCAGCCCCACCAGCACCGTATCGCTCACGCCCCGCCCGCCCCCTCCGCCGCCTTGGCACGGGCCAGCGCCAGCGCGCGCCATGTGGCTTTGCCCACGATGCCGTCCGCACTGAGCGCCAGCGCCGCTTGAAACGCCCGCACCGCCGCGTCGGTCAGGGGGCCAAAGTCGCCGTCCGCGCCGGTTGCGCCCACGGTGTAGCCCAGGTCGCCAAGCCATGTTTGCAGCCTGCGCACCGCGCCGCCCTTGCAGCCGCGCCGCACGGTATAGTAGCGCGAAGCATCCGCGGCGGCCTGCGCACCGGTCGCGCTTGCGCCGCCTGTCTCAGCGTCGGCATTCGCCCCGCCGGTCCCCGCGTCGGCCAAACCGTTGCCGTCCGCAGATATCGCCGTATCTGCCGCCGGGGGGTACGTCAAGGCGCCTGCCTCCCCTTCGCCTGTGGCGGCGTTGCCGCCCACATCCCCGGTCGCCGCGCCCGCCTGCGCGCCATAGTCGATGGCCTTGAACCAGCCCGCATGCGTCCAGCCGTTATGCAGCGTGCTGCCCGCGACCCTGCCCATCGTGGCGGAACTGTGCACCGCGTCGCACGTGCGGCGCTTGCCGTTCTTATCCGTATCGGTCAGGGCGTTTGCCCCCGCGTACAGGCCCACATGGCTAAAGTTGCCCAGCCCATCCGCCCGGTAGCGCGCGGGCTCGCCGCCGTCCGCCTCGCGGATGAACAGCCCCGCGCCGGGCACCAGCCTGCCCGCCGCGCGCGCTTCGGCCAGCGGCCACAGGCCGGTCACGGCGTTGCGCGCCATGTCGTTGCTGCCCGCGTAGGCCATTTGCCCGCCGCAGGCCGCCACGCAGTATTCAATAAACGCCTGACAGTCCATCTCCGCGTAGGTGTGGCCCTCGGCCACCGCCGCCGCCGCGCGCGCGGCCACCGCCGCCCCCGTCGGTTTCGCCATGGATCGCGCCCCCTTTCCGCCTTGTGCCGCGTTTCCCGCCCGCCGTTACTCCAGCCACGCCTGCGAAAGCGTGAACGTAGCCGCGTCCATCACGCGCACGCGCAGGTAGTACGCTCCGTTCAGCGCCGATACGTCCAGCGACAGGGTGCGCTCCTCATTGGCCGCCCAGGTCGAAGCGGTCAGCGTGGCGAGCGTGGTGGTGCCGTTGTCGACGATCACGTTCACATAGCCCGTGGCTGCCGTGCTGGTTTTTTTCAGCACCAGTTTGAGCGTATTTGCCGGCGTGAAGTCAATGGGATCCGCTTTTTTGACGGACGTGCGGCTGCCTGCGATCGTGCGTGTAAGGGCGATGTTCTGCGCATTAAACACCACGCTGCCATATCCGCTCTCGATGTAGTCCACGGCCCACGCGCCGCCGTTTTCAGGGTGGTTGTTGCCCATGTCGTACAGCCAGGCGCGCAGCTCCACCCAGCCGCCGTGGTACACAAACGCGCGCGTGAACGTCCACACGCCGCCGATGTACTGCGCCGCCGTGAACGGGTAGGCCCGCGCCAGCGGTTTTTCGCTGAGCTGGATGGCCGCCCGCCCCACAAACAGGGTGGACAGCCACAGGTCGCCCGCGACGGCGGCCGTGGGCTGCGCGGTATCCAGCGTGATGATACCCAACGGCGTGGCGGTGATCACGGCCAGCGTTCCGTCCTCGGCGCTCGCGGGCAGGTTGCCCACCGCGGGGTAGATGGCCGTTTTCAGCGTGATGCCCGCGCCGCCGCGGCGCATGACCATAGCCTGTGCCATATCAGCGCACCACCTTCAACGCCAGCGTCAGGTCGGCGGTCGGTTTGGATTCATAGCATCTCACGGTGACGGCCCCCGCCCCCGCGTCCACACGGCCGATGGCCCCATAGGCCTTCAGCTGAGCCTGCGCCGTGGCCGCCGTATCGCTCAGCACCACGTCCACCAGGGGCGTGTCGGTCTCCAGCAGCCCCGTGACCTGCACGGTCTGCGCATAGGGCGCGCTCGCGCTCCACCCGCTCGCGGGCAGGCTCGCCGTAAAGGCGAGCGGCACGCGCTGCTGGATCATCCCCAGCAGGTTTCCGGCCACGTCGCCGCCCAGCGCGTTTTGCACCTGCGCCAGCCATGCGTCAAATACGGCGCGCTGCGTCGTTTGCCACTGGCTGAAGCCCGCCTGCTCCGTGGCGCGGAAGGCCGCCAGATCCGCCTGCACCTGCGCGTAGAAGGCGGCGGTGTCGGTATCGCCCACCACGGAGGCCACCACGCCGCAGCGCGTGCCATCCAGCCGCGTATCGGTGATGCGCTGCTGCGTCACGCTGCCTACGCCCTTGGCGATGAACAGGTTCGCCAGCCCCAACTCCCACATGCTCACGTTGCGGGTCAGCTCCGGCGCGACGGGCGTGGCCGCCGCCGTACCCTTCACGATGTACAGGTCGATGCCCAGCACGCTGTGGTCCAGGTTCAGGCGCAGCACCACCGTGTCGATGCGGTCCAGCGCGGCGTCGGCGGCCTGCACAGCCAGCACCCGATCCGCCTCCTCCAAAAAGTGCCTGCCGCGGATGTTGGCCGCGCCCTCCTTGACCAGCACGGTCATCCCCTCGTTTTGCAGCACCTGCAAATTGGTGGAGGGGTTCATGAACACGCCGTCGCGGAAATAGCGCGACAGGATGCGCGCGATCAGATCCGAGCTGTAGGCGTGGCTGTAGACGGGGTTGCCCTGCGCGTCCTCCGTCAGGGTGGAATCAAAAGGCCAGGATACCGCCATGGAAAAACCTCCTTATCCGATCGCCGGTCCATTCATGAAGCTGTGCCTCGCCGGTGATGCGAGGCTTCTCCAACACGTCCCCTGCCCTTGGGCGGCGGGGGCGCGCGGTAGTAAAAGCATACCGCGCGCCGCCGCTACCGCGGATAGGCGGTGGGCAGCTTGTCGCCAAACTGGAGCGAAACGCTGTGCGCGCCGTCCTTCCACACCTCGTTCACCTCGATGATGCGCGCCTCAAACGCCATGCGCAGCCGGTCGTCGCGCACGTCGCAACGGTCGCCCAGGTCATAATCCGCAAGGTAGCGGGCGTTGCTTTGCAGCGCCGTAACGTCGATGTTCAAAATGCCCGCATGCGCCAGAAGCGCAGCCTGCGCCGCGTTTTGCACGGCAGCGGTCAGCGCTGGGCCCGTGCCCCACTGTGCGGAGCCCATGCCCGTGTCAAGGTACATAACGCGCTTTGGCTCCGCGGTGCTCGCGCGCGCGTCCACCTCCAGCACGCCGCCCTCGTACAGGGCGATGGCATAGTTCCGCAGGCCGCTGGTATCCCGGGTCAGGGTGAGCGCATCGACCGTGCCAAACCCCTGGCTGAACACCGCATAGGCGTTCTCCGTCTGGCTCTGCGTGCGGTCGAGCCCCTGCCACACCTCGTAGGCAAGGCCGCCCTCCACGTAATTCAGGCGGATGCGCTGGCCCAGCTCCTGTGTGCGCAGCGCGGCGAAGGTCGCGTCGCCCAGCGGCACGCCCAGCGCGTCAAACGCCGCGCTGTCCCCCAGCGGCGGCGCGTCCGGCACCGCCACGCCCGTATCAGCAAGGTGCAGCGCCATCAGCTGGCGGCATGCCTCGGCCACGTTGCCATCCGCCGTGAAGCGGGGGTACACGGCCTTCCAGTTGAGCATCCCCTCCAGAAAATAGCCGCTGACCAGCACAAAATCGCCCTTGAGGTTGTGCTCGATCTCCACCTTCTCGACCATGCCGGTCTCCGGCCTGCCCGCGGCATACACATAGCGCACGCTCGCGTCAAAATCCGCCGCGCGCATTTGCAGCATGTAGTCGCCCGCCTCGTAATACCGTCGGTTCCACTGCACGTTGAGGCACCTGAGCGCCCCCACTGGCTGAAACCCCGCATCCAAACCGATCAACACGTCGGCCACGTCGGCTCTGCCTCCTTTGGGAATGGGACTTCGTCCCCCTGCCCCGTCAGTTTGATCGGCGCGCGGCGCGCTCTCGCGCCCCACGCTTGTCAAACTTCCCATCTTCGGGTCGCTCGCCGCTTCGCGGCGTTGCCCACTGGGCAAACGCTTCCCTCCGATGCCAACCTCCCCCTTGGTACGGGCTTGGCTTCGAAATCAAATTACACTCCGTCGTACTCCCGTCCGCGCCCGCAGGCGCGGCTGGGGAAAGGTTGGGGAAGGGATCGCCCTTCCCCAAAGGGCGCGTTATGCGCCCGCTAGGTGCCCATGTACCTTTTGTTGAAGTAGACGTACACATCCAGCAGGTTTGCGCCCACATCGGCGGAAAAGCCCACGGCGTTTGCGCCCAGGGCGAATACGATGCCGTCGAAGCTGCTCTGCCGGTCAAGCGTGGCGGCGGCGTTTTGGCCGTTCAGGGTCACGCTGCGGGTACGCCCGTCCACCACCAGCACATCGCCTGCGGCCAGCGTCGCAAGCACGCGCACGTATGCGCCGTTCGCGGTCAGTTTGGGGTTTACCACCCCGCCCCGCGCGGTGAACACCGCCTTGCAGTAGGCGTCTGCATCGCCGTCGTTGTCCAGCTGCACGGTCTGTGCATAGGCATACACGCCGTAGAGGCGTCCCTGCCCCGCCTGCGCGGCGTAGGGGTAGCCGCAGCGCGGCTCGATGGCCGCGATGTTTTGGCCAAAGCCGTCCACGCTCAAAAAGTACCCCTCCGGCATCAAAAACGAGAGCTTGACCGTGATGGGTCGGTTGGGGTTCTCGGTGGGTATCTCCGCGCCGTCCAGCCTGCAGCCCTGCGCAAAGCGCGGCGCACCGTAGCGGGTAATGTAGACGTCATACGTCTGCGCGGGCGTGAAAAACGAGGTCACGGCCCGCCGCAGCACCTCGCCCAGCGCACTGTGCCGCGCGCGGGCGGTAAACACAAGCTCGCGGCTGCCCACGCGCTGGCCGGTCACGATGTCGCCGTCCCCCATGGCGGCCTTCTGGCTGAACACCTCCATATTGGCGCTATCCAGCCCCGTGGCGGCCACCAGCCCCAGCGCCCCGCCGTCGATCAGGAAGGTGCGGCCGTCGCCGCGCACAAATTTCACGGTGATCGTGTTCAATCCGTACACCTGCCAATCCATAGTTGGTTTGCGGGCAGTCGGCGGCACGCGCCGCCCTGCGCCTGTGAAGCGAGCAGGGCTTTACCCGCGCGCCTTTCTGGCTTCTGAAAAAACGTGCATATTCTGCCCGCCCATGTCTCCACCGGCCTCCACGGAGCCTGTTTGCGCAACGCACAGGCAGCCTTCAAACGTGTCGACGGTCAGCGTGCCAGCGCACCCCGCGTGATACATCAGTCCCGTACTCGTTTTGCGCCCTTACCCCTGCGCCCGTGCTTCCGCCAGCCCCCACGTGGCCTGTTTGCGCAGCGCGCGGGCGACCTCGTCCGGCGCCTGCATGGTGCTTTCAAAGGTGATGTTCTGCGTCACGTTCACCACGCTGCCGCCTGTGCGCCGCACCGCGCCGCCCGCGCCCGCATCCGCCGCGGAACCCCGCAGGGCGGCCACGCTTACCTGCGCTGGGGTGGGCAGCACGGGCAGGCTGGCGGCGGCATCCTGCGCCGCCGCCAGCAGCGTACCGCTCAGCGCGCGCCTGCCTGCCTCGGCCATGCGGCTTACGCCTGCGCCGATCGCGGGCAGCACGCGCTGCCCCATGGTATCCTCAAAGCCGCTCTGCACGCCCAGCGCAAGGTATTGCCCCACCTCGTCGCGGAACAGCCGCGATGGGCTGGCGATGCCTGCGGCGCGGCGAGCGGCAGCCAGCGCCTGCTGCACCACGCGCGCGACCGCCGCCGAAAGCGTGCTCCCGCGCCCCGAAGCGCCCGCGGCCATGCCGTCCACGATGTTCTGGCCCACCGATGCGCCGCCCGCCCGCGCCGATGCCGCTGCCGCGCTGGCCGCCGATGCCGCAACGGCCTTGACCGCGCTCGCCGGGCTGCGACTCGCGGCCATGCCGGCCGCCATGCGCTCCGCCCATTGCCCGCCCGCCGCGTATGCCTCGCCAAGCTGCGCCGCGCCCAGTTGCAGCGCCGCGTAGGCCGCTTGCCCGATGCCCGCCAGCGCCGCGTCCAGCCGCGCCATGCCCGCCTGAAAGGCGCTGTCGTCCAGTTCCACGGTAAACACCACCGCGCCGTCGCCACCCGCCATGGGTCATCCCTCCCGAATTGCCGCCCGACGCGGCCTTGCTGTGAAGTTGGTTCGACCGGGTCTCTCCTCAGGGGTCGATCCCGTTTCGCCCACGTTCCTGAAGACGCAGCAGGCCTGTGACACGCCTTGCCACCAAAACGACATATGGGTTGGCCGCGGGCTCCGTTCACGCGCGGATCGAAGCAGGGCGAGGCGACCCAAGCCCGTCTGCTGGGCTATGCGCTTTCAAATCTTGCTTTCGCGCGCCCATGCAGGGTCTGCCTGGGCAAGCATGCCCGCCCGCTCACCCGCCCGCGGTCAAGTCCAGCTTTTGCAGCACCTCCGCGGGATCCTCGCCCGCGGCCAGCCGCCTGTCCAGCTCCGCGACCAGCGCCTGCTCCGCACCGTCCGCACGGGGTGCGATGGCGAAGCGCTCGCGCAGCTTTCGCAGCTGCGCCCGCTCCTCGGGCGGCAAGTCCCGCTCCGGCATGGCGCGCACGCGCACGCGCAGGCCCAGCGGCGTGTTTTCGCCAAGGCCCGCCAGCAGCTCGCGAAACGCAAACCAATGCAGCGTTTCGTGCAGCAGGTCGATGCCGTACTGCATCCGGAACGAGGCGTACACGGCCCCCGCGTCCTGCTCAAAGTCGATCAGCGGCGGCCCGTCGCCCGCCTGCCCGCCGCCCGCCACAAACGCGGTAAACAGCGCGGCCATGTCACGCGGCGGCTTGCCACGGTAAAACCGCCTGCCCAGATACACAAGCTTTGCCAGCGCGTCCAGCGCGGGGTCGGAAAGCCGCCGGAGGCACGCCAGCACCGTGCGGAAATCAGGGTCGATGGGGTAGGCCTCGCCATCCGCCGCGCTCACCAGCGCCACGGGCAACACCTGCCCCGCGGGCCGCGACAGCGAAAAGGTGAAAAGCCTCGCTTCAGCAGGCGTATTTTCGCCTGCCGAAGGTACCGGCGCCGCCATCGGCCCATCGCCAACAGGCGGCATCTCCGGCATCACGACCGCCGCCTCCCGCCCGCGCTCATCCACAGGCCCCGTCCTCCGCAAGCAGCCCGTCGGCGCAGTGCTCGGCGGCATCGCGGGCCAGCGCGGCCAGCCATTCCACGGCCAACGGCAGGCTCACGGGCCGCCCGCCGCTGATGCGCAGCACCGCGCCCTGGCCCAGCGCCTCGTCGATCAGCCCCGTCACGGCCTGCGCCGCGTCCAGCACTTGCGCCGCGGTCGCGGGCGTGTCCGCCAGCGCCACGCACGTGTCCAGCGCCGCCTGCGCGCGGGTGAACAGCTCCACGTCGGTCATCCGCAGCGTGAAATGCTCCCCGTTGATCGTGATGCCCGCATCCTCCACCCGCAAGGTCAACTGCCGCATCCCAAAGCCCTCCTCGCCCGCGCGCATCGCTCCGCCCGCGCTCACGCGGCGGTAAAGGTACGCTGCAACACGTCGAACACGCCGCCGACCAGGTCGCCCGTCTGGTGCAGCTCACCCTCCAGCTTGAGCACGCTGCGCGGGTCGCCAACCGGCGCGCCCGCCTCCACGGCGATCTGCGCACGCCGCGCGGCATACAGCCCCGCCTGCCCCGCCACAGGGGCGGTCATGTCCACGCTCACGAGCATCCGCTCGCAATCCGCGCCGGTCTTTTGCCCGCGCGCGATGGCGATCAGGTCGTCCACCACGGGGTCGCCCTGCACGTACTGCGCCTCGTAATGCCAGCCGTTCTCATAGCCGGTCACGGCGCAGGTGGCGTTCGCGTCGCCCACGAAGGTGGCTTTGTCCACCTTGGGGTTGTTCTCCTCATTGCATTTGACAAAGCCCGCGTTCACGTAGTGGTAGGCCGTTACGTCGCCTGCGGGGATGCCGTAATACTCGCGGATCAGGTTTCGGGTCACTTTCATGGGTTCTGCCTCCTCAAGGTCAGGTTAGGGTATGGGGTCTCCGCGCGACGAGCGTTCGCCGCTCCGCGCCCGCTATGATTCGTTCAGTTCGCCGCATATTCCACGGCCAGCGCATTGCCATGCAGCGATCGGTTGCCGCAGCGGCTGCAATACCGCTGTACGGGTCCTGCGGCTGCACGTCGACGTACTGTTCCATCAGTCCGCCGCATATTCCACGGCCAGCGCGCTGCCATACAGCCAAAGCCCGCCGTCGCGATCCACATAGCCGGGCGCGCCGCTTGTGCGGAGGGCCGTCACCTGCCAGCCCTCGCCCGCGGGCAACGCATCCGCGCGGCGCAGCGCCTCGTGGATGCGGCAGAGCGTGTCCAGCGCGGTCTGCTGCGCGCCGTGCTTCATGCTCAGCGCCACGTCCAGCGTAACGCTCACGCCGCGCGCCAGCGTCTCGCCCGTCTCGCGCCCGGTGGATACGGCCATGCAAAGGCCCTCGTCCGCAGGCAGCGCGCCCATGGCCGCGGGCAGCCCGCCCGCCTGCTCCACCATCAGGCGAAGGGCTTCCAATACCTGTGTCTGCACGCTCAGGTCAAACACCTCCCAGCAGTTTGGCGGCCTTCTGCCGCCAGGCTTTCCCGTGCGCCGTTTTGGCCCGCTCGCACCAGCGCAGGCTGGCGGCGGCGTTATGCGCATGCGAAGGCGTGCCCGTGTAGTACACCCGCCGCGCGTAGGCCGTTCGCCATACGAGCCTGCCCTGTGGCAGGCTGCTGGCGCCCCATACGCTGCGGCGCAAAGCGCCCGTATCATCGCGGGCGTAGCGGTTGCAGTCCGTCAGCACCTGCGCGCTGAGCCCCGCGAGCCCCGCCTGCCATTTTGCCCGCAGGCGGATGAGCGCCGCGCCCCCGTTCGGCCTGACCGTGACCGTCGTGCGGTACATACGCCGCCCCCTCTCGCTTCTTTGCTTCCCGCCAGCCGATCGCAGCGTTGGCCGCGTCGCCCGCATCTGCATGCAGCGACGCCCTTCACCTGCGCAGCGATACCTCCACATGGTGCAGCCGCGGCCCGTCAAACAGCGGCTCCACCGCCTCCACGCGGTAGGCCACCCCGTCCGCCACCACGCGCTGCCCCACGGCAAACGCAACGCCCTTGGGGCGGCTGTGGCGCGCGTCATAAAACAGCAGCGCCGTGCGCGACACCCGCGTATCATCCCGCGTCAGCGCCTCCGCAGCCCCGCCCGCCGCCAGATGCACCCTCGACAGCGCCGCCACCGGCGACAGCATCTCGCCCAGATACCCATCCCCCGCAGGCTGCATCAGCATCGCGCTGTGAGTAAGCATCGCGCGCGGTATCGGTCGCACATCCTCCGCCCCCTTCATCCGTCGTTCAAGTGGAAACCTTCAAACATCCGAGCCCCGCCCCGTCCCCACCCCGCGCCGCAGCGCCCTTCCACCGCCAGAGAGCGAACCGCCGCGCAGCGGCCATGAGCGAGCAACGCTCGCACAAGCGCACGAGGACGAAGCCGCCTCCGCCGTCCCTCAGGGGACGGTTGGGAGGGGGGGACAGAGTCCCCCCCTCCCAAAGGGCACGTCATGTGCCCGTCGCGTAGCTCACCAGCAGCGGCAGCAGCGCCGCCGCCGCGGGGCTGAACGCCTTCGCGCCCACCCCCGCGGTAAAGCTGTACTTGCCAAGCGTACCGCCCGTAAGCGGCGGCTCCATCACGCCCGCCACGCCGCCCGCCAGGCTGATGGCCTGCGCCTGATAGGCGCAGTAGTGCTTGAGCGAGCGCTGGATCAGCCCCGGCAGCGCGGCCTCGTCACGCCCCGCGTAAAAGCAGAGCGTGCGCGCGTCCAGCATGTTCTGGGCAAGGGTCAGGCACGCCGCCAGATCATCCGGCGGCGCGTCGCCCGTGATGGCCGTATACTCGGCCTCGGTCACGCACACGGCTTACGCCTTGATGGCCGCAGCGGCCAGCTGCACGTAGCCCGCCGAGACCACCTTGCCCGCGAGCAGGCCCACCACCTCGACCACGTCGCCCGCGGTTGCGGCGATCTCGGTGGTACCGCTCACCAGCGCCGTGCCGGTATAGGCGGCGCCATGCACCGCGCGGGCGGCGGGGTTCTTCACGTACTTCCAGCTGGTCGCGGCCGAGGGGTCGGACACGGTCAGCACCGTGGTGCCCGCCGCGGCGCCCTGCGCGGCGCCCAGCGTGATGCCAAGCGGCGCATACACGCAGCGCACGCCCTTCTGGCGCAGCACTTTGTGGGCATACACCATGCGGCCCTGCACCGCGCTCGCGCCGATGTACTTGCCGCTGCCCTCCAGGCTCTGCAGGCGCACGGGGGCCTGCCAGGCGTTCACGCGCGTGGCGAAGCGCGGGTGCCCGCAGATGACCGCGAGGCCCGCCGTATCGTCGTTGAACTCGATCACGTTGAAGCCCGCGATGCGGCCGATCGCGCCCGCCTGCTTCACCTCGTCGCCAAGGCTCATGGCCTGCGTAAACTCCGGGCTGCGCACCACGGCGGCGATCACGTCCGGCGTGCACAGGGCGTAGCGCCCCGCGGCGGGGATGTTGTCCTTGCTCATCTGCGTGCGCTGAGCCACGAGGATGGCGTACACGCTGTCCTTATCCAAGAGCGGCGCGCCTACCTGCGTGCCCGCGGCCAGCAGCTCCGCCGCGCCGTCGCCGTCCATGGCCAGCCCCAGCGCATAGCCCGCGCTGTCCAGCCGCTCGGCCACCAGCCCGTCCGGCACGGCGCTGGCCTCGTACCCGTCGATGATCTCGTTCACCGCCTTGTCGCGGTCAACAGTCAGGGTCACATACGCGGTGCTGCCGCTGCTGGGGGCAAGGCCCGCCGCGCGGTCGTAATCGCTGGCGGCCACCTCGTCCTCGCGGGTGGGTATCTTGACCGCGCCCGCCACGGGGTCGCCGTCGTAATCGTTGTTGAACACCACGCCGTCCTTGAGGGTCAGCTCGTTCCTGAGCTTTTTGAGCACCAGCTCGCTGTACTGTTCCCGGATTTCGGTTGCCATAAGGTAAGCCCTCCCCATCTTGATGTGTTTCGCCCCGCTCGGGGCGCCGTCTCAGGCTGTTGTCACCCGTGCCTTGCAGGCAACGGGGTTGGGCGCGTATGCCCTGCTTGCGCTACCGTGTCGGCCTAAGGGCTCCGTTCCCCGCCGCCCGTGCTTTGCCGGCCGCGGCGTTTGAAAAAAGCGTGTGGCCTCGTCCCGCTCGCGCAAGCAACGGGGCCTGTTCACACCCGCCCTGTCATGGCAGGATACCGGCTGTATGCCTACCGACTGCTTCCCGCGCCTTACCTGCGCAGCGCGGGGTTTTTGCGGTAGAAGGCCTCCTCCACGCCGCTCACGGGCGCAAGGCCGCCGCCGTCCAGCTTTTGCGCCCACGCGCCGCCGCCCGCGCGGCCAAACAGGTAGCCCTTACAGGCGCGCAGGGCTTTCAGCGCGTCCCCAACGCCCTCCACCTCGCCCGCCGCGTTGATGGTCAGCGCCTTTGGCGGTATCAGCGTCAGCGCCACCTCTGCGTCCCAAAGCCCCATCTCCGCGCCCACGCGCCGCACCTCAGCGGCAATCAGCTGCCGGGCCAGCAGGTCGGCGCGCGCATCGCGGGGGTCGGGCGCGGCGGGCTGCTCGCCCGCGACCGGGGCCGGGTCCGCATCCGGTCGCACGCCCGCGTCAGGGGTTTCAAGCCCCTCGGGCGGCGCGCCCGTTTCGGATCCCGCGTCCGGTTCCGCCTGCGCGTCGCGCTCCGCGCGCGCATCCGTCAGCAGTTGCGCAAGCGCCTCCTCGGCAACGCCGCTCTGCGCAGCCATGGAGCGCAGCACCCCCCGCTCGGCGCGCCGCGCACGACCCTCCACCGCGCGCAGCAGCGTGTGCGCGAAGGCCGGGGTTTGCGGCGGGGGCAAGCCGCCCGCCTGCGACGCATCGCCCTCGCCCTGCTCCGGAAAATCCGTTTGCAAATCCTGTATGTCGGCCGCGTCCCGCTCCGCCTGCCCGTCCGGCACAGGGTTCTGTTCAAATGGTTTCATGATGCTTCCCTCCGTTTCACGCCCGTCGGCGTTGGTGTCCGTTTTGCGCGGCCGTCTGGCGTAACGGGAGCAGCGCGCGCCCATGCGCGATGTTCCGCCCCTGTTGGCCGCCCGTCGCCCGCGCCGGGCCGTCGCCCGCGGAATGGCAACGCCGCCATGCCCTCGCACGGCGGCGCGTTTCCCATATTCGTTTTGCAAGGCAAAGCGCGTTGCCCTCAGTCTCCCAAAAAAGCCGCGTCCGGCGCGCTTTGCGCGGGCAGCCCGCCCGCATCAGGCGGCGGGGGCGCGTATACGCCCGCCTGCTTTTCCAGCTCTACCTCCCACAGCATCTGCTCCGCGTCCGCCTCGCTCACGCGCATGATCTCCATCACCGCGCGCTTCCTGCTCTTGAGGCCCGCGGCCACCAGCTTCATGCTGCGCTCCGCCGCCGCGCCTGCGTCTTCGATCACGCTGTCGTCAAAGGCCACGGTAGTCTTTACGTCGGCGGGCCCGCCGCACAGCCAGCTCAGCGCCGCCACCATGCCGTGTATGGCGCGCTCCAGCGGCTTTTCATTGCGCTTGAGGCTCTGGTACAGGTCGCTCTGCTCGCTGATCACCTCGGTCGCGGTGCGCGCCACCGAGCCGTCGAAGCGGTAGCGCCCCGTGCCCAGCCCGCATTTCTTGGAAAGCAGGTCGATCATGCGTTGCAGCCCCGCCTCGTGCTCCGCGGCGCGCAGGGTCATGTCCAGCGGCTTGATGTCGTCCGCGCCGTCCGCGCTCTGCTGGTACACGTAGATCAGCACATCGCTGGGGTCAAACACCGGCTGCATGGCCCCGTCCTGCTGCATCTGGATGGCCGCCAGCGACTGGGGCACCATCACGCGCTTCTTGCCCAGCACAAATTCGTTCACGTAGCTGTCAAACACCAGGTCGGCCGCCTTCAGCTGGTCAATCGCCATGCCGAAAACGCTCATGCCCATGGGCGAGTCCGGCTCCTGCGCGTTCACCACATTCGGGCGGATGATCTGGAACAGCGGCACGGGCGAGGGCGCGGTCACCGCCACCACGCCCTCCGGCGGGGGCAGCTCGCCGCCCTCTGCGTTCAGCCACACGTTGCGGATCACGTAGCCCGCGCCCTCGCGGGCGTGTATCTGCACATAGTAGCCCTCGGCGGCGGCGGGCCCGTCGCCCAGCACGCGGCGGCTGGCAAACGCACACTCGGTGATGTGGTTGCCCTCCCACCGCAGGGGAAAGATCAGGTCGCCGCGGATATAGTCGATGGCGGGCAGGCCGTCCGCGTCCAGGTATTCCACCAGCGCGCCCGTGCCCAGCGCCATGGTCCACTCCACCAGCCGGTTGGCCCGCTCCATAAAGGCGTTGCGGGCCAGTATGTCCGCAAGGGCTGCAAACCCGTCCGCGCCGATGCGCACCCGCTCGTTCAAAAGCAGCGCCGCGTAATCCTCGCAGATGGTTTTAGCCATGCCCAGCCGGTAGCGGGTCAGCGTGCGGCGCGCCGCGCCCACGCGCATCGCGTAGTCGTGAAAGTCGCTCACATAGCCGCGGTACCAGCTCAGGTACTGCCGCATATACTGCGCGTGCCCGCCCGCGGGCGTGCGGTAGCCCAGCCGTTCCAGATAGCCTTGGATGATGCCGTTATCCATGTCTTGCCTCCGTGTCAGTGTTGAAGGAGAGGGGAGAATGGCTGAGAGGGCGGAGAAAGAGCCGCGCGAGCACGCTTTGGCCCGAAGGGTGTATGCTGCGCGCAGCCTGCCCGCCTATCCCCGCCCGTCCAGCGCAAGCATTTCCTCCATATACGCCTCAAACGAGTACTCCATCGCGTCCAAACTGTCGATGTTCGTGGTGCCGTTGTCCAGCCGCACGTCTTCGGTCGTGTGCCGCCCGTCCCACAGGGCTGTAAGCAGCGCGTCCTTCGTGTGCGGACATGCAGCAGACAATCGGTACCGCCCGCCCGCCATCAGCCTGCATATAAAGCGGATGCGCCCGTTCACCGCGCTCTTGCGCGCCTTTTTGACCTCCACGGGGATGCGCTCGCGCATCAGCGCCGCCTTGAGCCCCAGAATCAGCGTCGGATCCGCGCTGTCGCAGTAGGCCACCCGCGCGCCAAAGCGCGCATGGCACAGCCGCGCGAAGTCCGCAAAGGCGGCCTCCAGCCGCTCGGGCGTGATCTCCCCCCTGTGGTACCACTCCGCAAGCGTCACCATCGCGCGGAAGCCCTTCTCAAACCCCGTGCAGCAGAAGGCGTGGCCGCTGCCGTTGCCGCCAAAATCCACCCCGATGGCCGCCGCAGCCAGCTGCACGCGCTCTGCCTCCTCCGCGCCCAGCACGAATCGCTCCGGCGCGTCCGCAAACACGCGGTACACCGCGCCCTCCGCCGCCACCCAACGCCCGAGTATGTAGCGATCAAAGTACACCGTGCCCGCGTACTCCCGCTTCATGCGCGCCACCACCTCGGGCGGGCAATACGGGTTGTCGTC
Source organism: uncultured Oscillospiraceae bacterium (assembly GCA_964584315.1). Taxonomy (GTDB): domain Bacteria; phylum Bacillota; class Clostridia; order Christensenellales; family Aristaeellaceae; genus CAXXOK01. The sequence goes on along the minus strand of CAZOZO010000019.1, from coordinate 119 downwards.
GATGGTGTAGCTCTGCTGGTATACCTCCGCCGCGTTCTGGTCCAAAAATTTTTTGAACCAGTGGGTGGGCCCCTCCGGGTTGCACGTGCCGTCGAAGCGGCTGTACGCCTTGTCCAGCC
>CAZOZO010000018.1:0-57420 GCA_964584315.1 uncultured Oscillospiraceae bacterium | reverse complement strand
TCAAGAAGACCGTCAAGGTGCAGGGCCGCCACAAGAAGCAGTCCGGCGGCCATGGCCAGTTCGGCGATGTATGGATCGAGTTTTCGCCCGCGAAGGACCCCGGCGTCGACTTCGAGTTTGAAGACGCGGTGGTGGGCGGCGTGGTGCCGCGCAACTTCATCCCCTCGGTGGAAAAAGGCCTGCGCGAGCATATCGTCAAAGGCGTGCTGGCCGGTTACCCGATGGTGGGGTTGCATGCCAAGCTGTACGACGGCTCCTACCACCCGGTGGACTCGTCCGAAATGGCATTCAAGACCGCGGCACGCATCGCCTACAAAAAAGGCTGCATGGAGGCCGGCCCCACGCTGCTGGAGCCCATCATGCATGTGGAAGTGTTCGTACCCGACGAGTACATGGGCGACATCATGGGCGACATGAACAAGCGTCGCGGCCGCATCATGGGCATGAACCAGGTCGATGGCCTGCAGAAGCTGGAAGCTGAAGCGCCGCTGGCCGAGATGTTCAAGTACGCGACCGACCTGCGCTCCATGACCCAGGCGCGCGGCAACTTTGCCATGAAGTTCGAGCGCTATGAGGAAGTACCCGCCACCGTGGCCCAGAAGATCATCGAGAGTGCCAAGCACGAGGAAGAGGAAGAGGAATAAGCCCCTCCCCGTCGAAATGGAATACCGTGCCCTTCCCGCACCAGGGAAGGGCTTTTCAAACCAAACGAAGGAGTGCATGGCGATGATCACCACCGTATGCATGAACCCCTCCTTTGACAAGACCGCCACCGTGCAAAGCCTGCGCGCGGGAGAGGTGAACCGCCTCGCGGACGTGCGCTACGACGTGGGCGGCAAAGGGCTCAACGTGGCGGTTGTACTGGGCCGGCTGAACGTGCCGGTCAGCTGCGTGGGCTGCCTGGGCACGACGGACGAGCGCGCGTTCATGGACATGGTTGCGGCGGAGAGTATCGACTTTCGCTATGTGCGGTTGCCTGGCAAAACGCGCACGAACCTCAAAATACTCGACCTCTCCACCCGCGCGGTGACCGAGTTCAACGAGCCGGGCCTGCGCATGGACGCTGCGCAGTTGGACGCGTTCATGGCGCTGCTAAAGGCCGAGGCGGCGGATAGCCGCTTCGTGGTGTTCAGCGGCCGCCTGCCGCAGGGCCTTGCGGAGGATACGTATGCCCGCTGCATGTCGGCGCTGCCTGGGCAGGCCTGCGTGCTGGACGCCGCGGGCGATGCACTGCGACTGGGCCTCGCGAGCAGACCCTTTCTGGTCAAGCCCAACCTGCCGGAGCTGGAAGCGTTGATGGGCCAGGAGCTCAAGACCCTGCGCGCCATCCGCGATGCAGCGCTCACGCTGGTGGCACGGGGCGCGCAGCATGCGATCGTCTCCATGGGCAAGTACGGAGCCGTGTATACCGACGGGGGCCGCACGCTGTTCGCGCCCGCCCTGCAGGTTACGGCGCACTCTACCGTGGGTGCGGGCGATGCGATGGTCGGCGGGGTTTTGATGGGTCTTATGCGCGGCGCGGCGCTGGAGGATTGCTTGCGCTACGGCGTGGCAGCGGGCGCAGCCAGCGTGATGACCGAGGGCACCCAACTGATCAACGTGGCGGATTTTGAAGCGCTCTTGCCCAAGGTTACTCTGCAGGCGTTATGAGCAACGAACTGATTCGCGACTTTGTGCGCAAAAGTAGGCAGGATCAATACCTCTACTGGGATGACGCGCTGGGCCTGATGCCACGGGAATACTATGGCTTCAGCAAGCGCATCGGCTGTGCGCACACGCTGGTGTTCGATATGGTGGAGCGCGCACAGGGGCGGGTCGCAGGCGAGATCGCCTTGCGACTGGGCGACAGCCCTGAGCAGTTTTACCTTGGGCATATCGGCTATCACGTCGACCCTCCGTTTCGCGGCCATGGCTATGCCGCGCGCGCCTGCCATCTCGCAGCGCCTGTATTCCGCACGTTTGGCATGCCGTTTGTAGTCATCACCACCGACCCGGGCAACCACGCCAGCATCAAGACATGCCTGCGCCTTGGGTGCGAGCTGGAATCCACCGTGCGCGTGCCGCCCTACATAAAGGAGAAACTGGAGATCAGCGATGTGAAGCACCGCTTCATCTGGGCGGTGGGTCAGGGCTAAGGGTTGGAAATTCGGTCAGCATGCGATATGCATGGGCTTGACAAGACGCACTGCTCCATGAAAAAAGCGCGACGGCCATGCTTTCGCTTGACCGTCGCGCTGCGTGAATCCTTGCTAAGCGCACGCTTTAGCTCATTTCTTCTTTTTGGCCTGCTGTCGCTCGGCGGCAACCTTCACGCGGTAGTCCGTGATCTCCGCGATCAGGTCATAAGGAATGGGTTTATCCAGCGGAAACTGAATGGTGCCTTTGGAGGTCGGGTAGTCCTTCAGCCGGTCGGCGAACACGACAACGGCCTCCGCGCCGGGGTAAAGGCCGATGTGCTTCTTAGCCCCGCCGAAGTGGATGATGTTCTCGCCCTTCCAAAATGTTGGGATTCCGTAGCTGATACGCTCGGTCGCGTCCGGCGCATGTACACGGATGGTCTCGCGCACACGGCGCATGGCGGCCTGCACTTCCTCCGGAAAATCGGCGATATACGAATCGATGGTGGGCTGTATGTCCATCGCGGCCTCCCTGCGCCATGCGGCGCGCGCCTGTCGTGGGGTAGGAGTTCTTCTCCACTAGAGTATAACAGGAAAACATGCCGCTTGAAACCGAAAATGCTCGGTTCGTGGTTGACGCTTGCAAGATGTGCATCCCAAGCAGGGTGCGCCACTGTGTCGTTATGGGTTGACCGGGCGTGCGTGCACCGAACCCTCGAGATACCGCGTTTTGGTGCCAGCTGCAACAACATGCTTTTCTTTTTTTTCGTTATGGGGTAAAATACCTTGGGCTGTAACCGGAAAGGCGGTGCCGAATTGCCAGCGATCATCAACGGATGCCAGCTCCACTATGAGGTGCGGCGGCACGCGGATGCGTCCGCGCCGCGGGTTTTATTACTGCACGGCTGGGGCTGTGACAGCACTAGCTTCTCCTTTATCGAGGGCGCGCTGTGCGAGCACATGTCCGTTGCCACGCTGGATTTTCCGGGCCACGGCAAGAGTGGCGAGCCGCCAGAGCCTTGGGGCGTTTTGGACTATGCGGAGCAAGTGCGCGCGATGCTGCTTGCGGAAGGGCTTGCGCCCATCCATATCGTGGCGCATTCCTTCGGGGCGCGTGTGGCGCTGATGCTGGCCGCCAAATACCCGGCGCTTTTGCAAAAGCTGGTGATCACCGGCGGCGCGGGCATCAAGAAACCCCAGTCGGAGGAAGGCAGGCGGCGCACGGCGCGCTTCAAGCGCTATAACGCGATGCTGACCAGACTTGGCGCTATTCCGCTGTTCGGATCGGCGGTGGAAAAAATGCAAGCCCGCCTGCGCAGCCGCTATGGTTCGCCCGACTATGTCAAGCTGAACGAGAACATGCGCAAAACCTTCGTGAAGGTCATATCCGAGGATCTATACCCGCTGCTGCCCGCCGTCAAGGCTTCCACACTGCTCATCTGGGGCAGCGAGGATACCGAGACCCCGCTGTGGATGGGGCAGGCGATGGAGAAGGAGATTCCAGACGCGGGGCTGGTGGTGTTCGAGGGGGCTTCGCACTTCGCATTCATGGAGGAGTGGCGGCGCTTTGTGGTGATCGTCAAGCAATTTTTGTTGGGGGGCAACACCTAATGACGGCTGATTTCACAAGATGGCTGCTGCCGTTTATCCCCGTGGTGGCCTCGTTGTTTGGCGCCAAGAGTGTGTACCACATCTTCCAGCTGGAAAGCTACCAGTTTCCCGGCTATTTCCGCTCGCTAGACCGCAACCGCGCGCGAGTATGGCTGCCGGGGTTGATGGTCGCCGCCTACAGCATGGCGATGTACTATTTTTACGACAGGCTGGCGGCGGACGGCATGCCCGCGTGGCTGCCGATCACGTTCGCCATCGCGGCCCTGCCCGTCTCGGCACTCTTTGGCCTGCTGGTGTCAAGGCTGACCAACAACAAGGCCGCCAAGAAGAAATTCGCCTACACCGGCCGCGTCAAGCGGCTGTACGGGCACTCGCTGGTCATCATGGGTCTGCTGTCGCTGTTGCTGGCGCAAAGCCCGCTCGCGGTGCTGCCCACGCTATGGCCGCTACTGCTGCCCCTTTGGGTGGCACTATGCGGGCTGGTTGCCTGGGGTCTGGAGAAGATCATCAGCGAGTGCTATTTTCGCGACGCGCGCAGAAAACTGCTGAATAGCCCAGGACTCGTGCGCATCGGCATCACGGGCAGCTATGGCAAAACGTCCGTCAAGCACATCTTGGGCACCATCCTTCAAGAGAAATACCCAACGCTCATCACCCCTGCCAGTTTCAACACGCCCATGGGCGTGTCCCGCGCCATCCGCGAGCGGCTGGAACCCGCGCATCAGGTGTTTGTGGGCGAGATGGGCGCGCGGCATGTGGGGGATATCAGGGAGATGTGCCGCCTCGTGCGCCCTACCATCGGCATTTTGACCTCGGTGGGGCCGCAGCATCTGGATACCTTCAAGACCGTGGAGCGCGTCGCGCAGACGAAGTATGAGCTGATCGAGGCTCTGCCGCAGGATGGGCGCGCCTATTTTGCGGACGACGGGGGCATTTGCCGCGAACTGTACCGCCAAACGCAAAAGCCCAAGAAGATGGTCGGCCTGGCTGCGGGCGAGGACATTTCCGTCTGGTGCGAGAACGTAGCCGTTTCGCCGGCAGGCAGCTCGTTCGACCTGTGCGTGAAGGATAAGGGCAGCACCCGTTGCCAGACGCGGTTGCTGGGCGAGCACAACATCGTGAACATCCTGATGGCCGCGGCAGTGGCGAGCGACCTTGGCCTCACGCTCAGGCAGATCGCCCACGGGGTAAGCAAGCTGGAGCCGGTCAAGAGCAGGCTGGAGCTCATCACCCCGCCAAACAGCTTTACCATCATCAACGATGCGTTCAACAGCAACCCCATCGGCGCGAAGGCCGCGCTCAGGGTGCTTGCGCAGTTCCCCGCCCGCCGCATCATCATCACGCCGGGCATGGTGGAGCTGGGCGAACAGGAGGCGGATTTCAACCGCGCGTTTGGCCGTGACATCGCGGGCGCGGCGGATATCGCCATCATCGTGGGTAAAAAACGAGCACAGCCCATCATCGACGGGCTTACGGAGGCGGGTTTCCCCGTGGAGCACATCCATCGGGTGGACAGCCTGGATGTGTCCACCGCACTGCTGCGCACCATCGTGCGCAAAGAGGATACCGTGCTCTACGAAAACGACCTGCCCGACCATTATCAGGACGCATAGGAGGCTTGGCATGAGTAAGATACAGCTTGGCGTGATCTACGGCAGCCGCACCTGCGAGCATGAGGTGAGCATCATCAGCGCTTTGCAGCTGATGAAGGCGGCGGATCGTGAGAAGTACGATATAACGCCCATCTACATCAGCATGCGGGGCGACTGGTACACCGGCGACGCGCTTTTTGACATCAAGACCTATTCCGGTTTCGACCCGCACAGGAAGGGTATCCTGAAAGTGCAGCTGGACGGCAGCGCAGGCAGCGGCGTTCTGACCACCGTGGAGCCCGCAAGCGGGCTTTTCAGGCACGAGAAGCACCGCATGGTTGCGAGGCTCGATTGCGTGGTGCCCGTGATGCATGGCATGCACGGCGAGGACGGCACCCTGCAGGGCCTCCTGGAAATGTGCAACCTGCCCTATACCAGCAGCGGCGTGGCTGCCAGCGCCGTGGGTATGGACAAGGTGTATATGAAGCAGTTTTTTGTGGGCGGGGGTTTTCCCGTGCTGCCGAGTTGCTGGTACCTTCGCAAGGCGTGGGAGGATTCGCCGGAGGCCGTTCTCGACGGCATCGAGGCGAAACTACCGTATCCTGTGTTCGTCAAGCCCGCGATGCTTGGTTCGTCCATCGGCGTGAGCAAGGCTCATGATCGCGAGAGCCTTACGGCTGCGCTGGAGCTGGCCTTCGAGTTTGACCGCAAGGTGCTGGTGGAAAAGGGCCTCACACACATGCTGGAGTTGAACTGCTCGGTGCTGGGCGTGAGCGGCGACGCCGTCGCCTCCGAGATCGAGATGCCCGTGACGGGCGGCGACCTGCTCAGCTTTATCGATAAGTACCTGCAAAACGGGGGCGGAGCGAAGGGTATGGCGTCGCTCAAGCGCGTGCTGCCCGCCCCCATCGAACCGGAACTGCGCGAGCGCATCCAGAAGCTTTCCGTCGACATTTTCAACAGCATGGATTGCAAGGGCGTGGTGCGCATCGACTACATGTTCGACACCGAAGAAGGCGCCCTCTACATTACCGAGATCAACACCATTCCCGGCTCGCTGGCGTTTTACCTGTGGGAGGCGTGCGGCGTGCCCTACCGCGAGCTGGTTGACCGCATGGTCGCCTGCGCCATGCAGGCGCACGAGGAGAAGAACAACAGCAACTACGCCTTCTCCTCCGACATTTTGAGCAACCTTTCGCTCGGCGGTAAAGCCGGGGCGAAATCCGGCGCAAAGGGCGCCTGAAGGAGCGACGCGTTGAAACTGGAACAGATTCAAAAGCCGGACGATATCCGCGCGCTGCCCTACGCCGAGTGCGAAGCCCTCGCCGAGGAGGTGCGCGAGACCATCATCCGCACCGTGTCCAAAAACGGCGGGCACCTCTCCAGCAACCTTGGCGCGGTGGAGATCACGCTTGCGCTGCACCGTGTGTTTCACACCCCGCAGGACAAGTTCGTGTTCGACGTAGGGCACCAAAGCTACACGCACAAACTGCTTACAGGACGCGCCTGCCGGTTTGATACCATCCGCCGCTACGGCGGGCTGTCCGGCTTTCCCAAGTGTGACGAGAGCGAGCACGACTGCTTTGAGACCGGCCACGCCAGCACGGCCATATCCGCCGCGCTGGGTTTGGCGCGCGCCCGCGATCTGGCGGGAGAGACGCACCACGTGGTGGCCATGGTGGGCGACGGAGCCCTGACGGGCGGCATGTGCTACGAGGCCCTGAACGACTGCGGCAACAGCAAGACGCGGCTCATCATTATTTTGAACGACAACGAGATGAGCATTGCTAAAAACGTGGGCGCACTCAGCAATCACTTTGCGGAACTGCGCGCCAGCGCCGGGTGGAACACCACCAAGCGGAAGGTAAAGTACAGCCTGATGCAGATACCCGTGATCGGCGAGCCATTGAGCAAGGCGATCCACTCGATCAAAAACTCGTTGAAAACGCTGCTGCTGGGCGACGGCTTCTTTACCGCACTGGGTTTTAAGTACCTTGGCCCCATCGACGGGCACGACATCAAAGCCATGGAGAAGATATTCCGCCGTGCCAAGCAGCTGGATGAGCCGGTGATCATCCACTGTGTGACCAAGAAGGGCAACGGCTACCGCAAGGCGGAGAAACGACCCGAGGAGTTCCACGGCACACCGCCGTTCTTTATCGAGAGCGGCGAGGCGCTCAAGCGCTCGCGTAAGCTCTATGGCGAGGTGGCTGCGGATACCCTTATCGCCATGGCACGGAAGGATCCACGCATCGTGGCCGTGACGGCCGCCATGCCGCTTGGCACCGCAGCGGGGCGCTTCAAAGCCAAGTACCGCGACCGATTTTTTGATGTGGGAATCGCGGAGGAGCACGCCGTCACCATGAGCGCGGGGCTGGCCCGCGGCGGCATGAGGCCTTTCTTCTTCGTCTACTCCACGTTTTTGCAGCGCGGATACGATCAGGTGCTGCACGACGTGTGCATGCAAAACCTGCCCGTGGTGTTCCTGCTGGATCGTGCGGGGCTGGGCAATGAGGATGGACAATCCCATCAGGGCCTGTTCGACTTTGCGTATCTCAGGCATATCCCCAACATGGCGCTCCTTGCGCCCGCCGATTCCGGCGAGCTTGCGGAGATGCTGCACGCCGCGCTGGAACGGGGTGCGCCCACGGCTATTCGCTACCCCAAGACCGCCGTTACCCCTAACGCCAGCTACCCGACGCGCCCGTTTTTGCTGGGCCGTTGGCGCACGCTGCTCGCAGGCGCCGACGCGACCATCCTGGCCGTGGGCAGCATGGTGAGCGCGGCGCTCAACGTGGCGCAGCGCCTGCGGGACGATGGCTTCGATGTGGAGGTGGTGAACGCCTCCACCATCAAACCGCTGGACGGTCTGTGCCTTGGCCGCCTTGCGGAGAAGGGCAAGCCTGTATTCACTTTGGAGGAACATGTGCTGGAAGGCGGCTTTGGCAGCGCCGTTCTTGAATATGACGCGGCGCACGGCGGCGGCCTTCGGGTGCATACGCTCGGCGTGGAGGGCCGTTTTATCCCGCAAGGCGACCACGGCAACCTGCTGCGCGATACGGGGCTTGATGATGAATCGCTGTACCTGCGTATAACGAGCGTATTGCGGGACGGAGGCGCGGCCGATGAGCGATAAGCAGCGCGCGGATGTCGCGCTGGTCGCGCGCGGGCTGGCTGCGAGCCGTGAAAAGGCGCAGGCGCTTATCATGAGCGGTAGCGTGTACCTGCGCGAAGTGAAAGTGCTCAAGCCCTCCGAGACCATCGCCCCGGAGGATGAGCTGACCGTGCGCGCGCCGGAGCACCCCTACGTGGGCCGCGGCGCGCTCAAGCTGGAAAAGGCGCTGCGGGTGTTCGGCATCGACCCCGCCGGCATGATCGCGCTGGACATTGGCGCGGCGACGGGCGGCTTTACGGATGTGTTGCTGCAAAACGGCGCGGCGCATGTATTCGCCATCGATGTAGGCTACGGCCAGCTGGATTGGAAGATACGCAGTGACCCGCGTGTGACCGTAATGGAACGCACCAATGCCCGCTACCTGACCGCCGATCAGATCGGCGGAGCGGTGCCGCAGCTCACCGTCATGGATGTGTCGTTTATCTCCGTTAGGCTCATTCTGCCCACCGCGGCGGCACTGATGGAGAACAAGGGTCTTTTCTGCATCCTGATCAAGCCGCAGTTTGAGGCGGGACGCGAGCATGTGGGCAAAAAAGGCGTGGTGCGGGATGCTGCCGTGCACGAGGCCGTGGTGGTTGCCGTTCGTGACTTTGCACCGCAGATGGGCTATCATATGTCGATGATCGACTTCTCACCCATCAAGGGGCCGGAAGGCAACATCGAGTATGTGGCCCGTCTTGACCCGGGCATTGCGGGTGACGAGGTGGACGATGCCCGCATCCACGCCGTGGTGCAGGCGGCGCATACCCAATTGGATAAAGCATAGCATACCCGTGACCGTCGCCTTGCCGGTCGCGGGTTCTCGTGTTTGCGAGCAAAATGCACGCCACAAAATGGAAATATGCAGCGTGAAATGGGCGTTTCGATAACGGATACTACAAAGATTTTTGCATAAAACCCGATTGAATGAATATCCATTCTATGGTATAGTATCCGTGTGCGAACGGATATTCCTGCCCTTCGGGCGGGAGCCGCGAAAGGCAGGCGCGTAGATGCAAAGCGTATACCTCATGATGCACCAGCAGCGCAAGGATACCGTCACGCTAGCAGGGCAGGTTTCGGCGGCGCTGCGCGATGTGGGCATCACCGTGTGCATGGAGCCGTGGCTGCGGCAGGCGGTTGGCGACCCCTGCGAGTGCGACGCGGAGACGTTCCCCATGGAGGCCGTGGTGGCCTTGGGCGGAGACGGAACCCTGCTCAGGGCTACACAGACAGCCATCGCGCGGGGCGTGCCCGTGCTGGGGATCAACGTGGGGCGTATCGGGTTTTTGGTGGAGACGGAGCTTATGCACCTTGCCGAGGCATGTGCGAAGCTGCGCGACGGCGATTTTACCATCGAGAACCGTATGATGCTGGATGTGACCCTGCCGGACGGCACGGTGCGCAGAGCGCTAAACGACGTGGTTTTAAGCCGCGGCGGCTATGCCAGGCTCATCGCCGTTACTGCGCGCGTGGGGGAGGAGCTGATCGGCCGCTACATTGCGGACGGGCTTATCGTGTCCACACCCACGGGTTCGACCGGGTATTCGCTCTCAGCGGGGGGGCCCATCGTGTGCCCCGAGGTGGAGTGCATTTTGCTGTCGCCCATCTGCCCGCACTCGCTGCAGCACCGCCCCGTGGTGGCCAACGCGGCGCAGACCGTGACCATCGCGCTGGACTGCGCGCCGGAACAGACCGCCCAACTGGATGTAGACGGGCGGATGGTGGCCGCGCTCAGCGGCACGCAACAGGTGACCATCCGGCGCTCCGAGACCGTCACCCGTCTGATACGCTTTGGTGCCAATAGCTTTTTCCACCGGATCCGCGCAAAGCTGACCGAGTGGAGCTGCTGAACAGGAGGTTGCCCTATGAAATCGGCCAGGCAAAACGCCATACTGGAGCTGATCCGCGAGCGCGACGTCGAAACGCAGGAGGAGCTTGCGGACGCGCTGCGCAAGCGCGACTTCAAGGTGACGCAGGCGACCGTGTCGCGAGACATCCGCGAACTCAGGCTCCTCAAAGTGCTCTCGCCCGCGGGCACCTACAAGTACGCCGTGGCCGACAAGCCGGAGAACGGCCTGAGCGACCGCTTTCACCGCATTTTCAGCGAATCGGTGCTCAGCATGGCGCATGCATACAATCAGGTGATCGTGAAAACGCTGCCGGGCAGCGCCAACGTGGCCGCCGAGATGCTGGATAGCCTGCACTGGCCGGAGATACTGGGTACGCTGGCGGGCGACAACACCATTTTGATGATCGTGCGTTCCACCGACGAGGTGGATGTGGTATTGCGCCGCATCGACGAGATGCTGCGCTAAAGACCTGCAAAGGATGTGCGTGACCGATGCTCTTGTCCATGACCGTGCGCAATATCGCGCTCATCGAGAAGCTGGAGATGCAGTTCCACGCGGGGCTGCATGTGCTGACCGGCGAGACCGGCGCGGGCAAATCGATCGTGGTGGACTCCATCAACCTGATGCTGGGCGAGCGGGCGGACAGGAGCCTGATCCGCACCGGCTGTGACAAAGCCACCGTGGAAGCGGTGTTCGACATCAGCGATTGCCCGCAGGTGCGCGAGTTGCTGGCTGCCGAGTCGCTGGAGCCGGACGGCAACACCGTGGCCGTGATGCGTGAGATCAGCACTGCGGACCGCAATGTGTGCCGCGTGTGCGGCGTGATCGTGCCGCTCAACACCCTCAAACAGCTGAGCGGTTTTTTGGTGGATATCCATGGCCAGCATGAGCACCAGAGTCTGCTGGGCGAGCGGAATCACCTGACGTTCTTGGATTCGTTCGGCGACGAGGGCCATCAGGCACTGATGACCGCCGCAGAGGAGAAGTACCGCCTCTGGAAGGACACCAGCGCGGCTTTCAGCGCCCTGCGCAAGGAGAATGCGCAGCGCGAGGAGAGGCTCGAGTATTTGACGACCCGCTCGCGCGAGCTGGATGCGGCGAAACTCATGATCGGCGAAGAGGCGAAGCTCACGCAGGATCGCGCCAAGCTGGCCGATGCGGAGAAGATCACCGGTTCGCTGGGTACGGCATACCAAAACCTGACCGCCGCCGAGGGCGGGCGGCTGGGTGTGACGGCGCTGCTGCGCGAAGCCATGGACGAGATGCGGCGCATCGCGGACTATGACCCCCGCTTTCAGGCACTGGTCGAGCGGCTGAGCAGCGCATTTTACGAGGCGGAGGAAATGGGGCTGGAGCTGCGAGACGCGCTGGAGGGCGCAAGTTTCGACCCTGAGAAGAACGAGCAGATCATGGTGCGGCTGGATACCTACCGCCGCCTGTGCAAGCGCTACGGCATGGAAGCGGACGAGCTGGTCGATTATGCCGAGCGCATGAAGGACGAGATCAAGGGCCTCAAGTCCATGGACGAACGCCTCCGCGACGCGGAGACGGCCTTCAAGGCCAGCTTGGCCGATTACCGTACCGCCGCGCATGCGCTGACCGAGTCGCGCGAAGCGCTGGCAAGGCGCTTTGAAGCCATGATGGAAGGGCAGCTCAAAGACTTGGGCATGGGCAATACGCAGTTCCGCTGTATGTTCGAGCAGCCGGAGCCGGATCAGAAGCGCGTACCATCGCCAAACGGCGACGACCATGTGCAGTTCTACATCGCGCCCAACGTGGGCGAACCATTGAAGCCCCTCGCGAAAACCGCATCCGGCGGCGAGCTGTCGCGCCTGATGCTGGCGATGAAGGCCGCCGCGGCGGATCGCAACAGCATCCCCACGATGATCTTCGACGAGATCGACACAGGCATCAGCGGCCACATCGCCAGCGTCGTGGCCGAGAAGATGGACGATATCGCCCGCTACCGTCAGGTGGTGTGCGTAACGCATCTCGCGCAGATCGCCTCCATGGCGGATACGCAGTACCGCGTGCAAAAGCACGTGGTGGGCGAGCGTACCATCACAACAGTGGAGGAGCTGAGCCCGGACCAGCGCGTGGAGGAAATTGCCCGCCTCGTGGGGGGCGACGATCAGCAGAAGGCCAGCGGCCTTGCGCATGCGCGCAACATGCTGGCCGCCGCATGGGATCGCAAGCATACGCAGCCATAAAGTTGACCCGCGGGCGTCTGCACGCCTGCGGGTTTTCCGCGCGTTAGGCTCGTGCGAGGGCATTCCGATATCTTGATGCGACAGTGTGCAGTGAGCAGGCGAGCAGTACCTTTGTCTCCGATTATCGGGTAAGGTGGGTTTCGGGTGGCCGACGCATGGGAAATGCTGCGTGGCTGCGCAAGAGCACCGTGCCCGATTTGCCCGTGCAGGCCCAAGCTGCATGTGCCGTGCAGGTGTGCTTTGGGAGCGCCATTCAAACCATTGCGGTATATGATCTTCCGCGCTGGAAACGCGCCCGCTGAAAATATGTTCGTAATGCGCGATTTTCGGCTCATGCGGGACAAAAACCGCCCGAAATTTGCTTCTCGTTTGGGCGGAGTTATGCTATAATGGTGCAGATGGCGTTTGAAACCGCCAATATCGTGCTTTGAGCTTTAATAACAGGAAGGATAGAGGTTCATGAGACGCTTTCGTGTGTTCCCCGGCGGCATCCATCCCCATGAAGGCAAAAATGGAAAAGCCGTAACGGCGAAGCTCCCTATCGCCGAGCTTCCGCAGCCTTCGCGCGTTGCCATACCGCTGTTGCAGCACATTGGTGCGCCCTGCAAAAGCCTTGTTAAAAAAGGTGACCATGTCAAGGTGGGGCAGATGATCGGCGAGCCGGTGGGCTTTGTGAGCGCTGCGGTTCATGCAAGCATATCCGGCACGGTGGTCGATGTGACTCCCTGCATTCTGGCAAACGGCCTTGAGCAACCCTGCGTGATCATCGACAACGATTTTCAGGATACATGGGTGGAGCTCTCGCCTGTGCCGGAACCAGAGAACATTGACCAGCAGACGCTTTCGGCGCTGGCACGAACGATGGGCATCGTTGGCCTCGGCGGCGCCACGTTTCCGCATGCGGTCAAGTATGCCCCGCCGGCCAATAAGCCTGTGGATACGCTCATTTTGAATGGCGCGGAGTGTGAACCGTACCTCGCGGGCGACCATCGGCTGATGCTGGCGGAGCCGGAGCGCGTCGTGGGCGGCGCAAAGCTGATCCAGCGCGCGCTGGGCATCCCGCGTGTGCTCATCGGCATCGAAAACAATAAAAAGGACGCTATCGCGGCCATCAGCGAAGCCGCGAAGGGCGATGATACCATCTCGGTGACGGGTCTGCCAGTGCACTACCCACAGGGCGGTGAAAAGCAGCTCACCTACGCGCTCACGGGGCGTACCGTGCCAGAGGGCGGCCTGCCGCTGGACGTGCGCGTGATGGTGGTGAACGTGAGCAGCTGCCATGCGCTGTACCGCGCGGTGCATGAGGGGCGCCCCATCGTGGATCGGGTGGTGACCGTTTCCGGAACGGTGGCAAAGCCCGCCAACTACCTTGTGCGCATCGGCACGCCCGTGGAGTGGCTTTTGGATACCAGCGGCGGGCTACTGCCCGAGACGCGCGTGCTGGTCTATGGCGGCCCCATGATGGGCACGGCCATCAGTCGCTTGGATATCCCCGTCACCAAAGGGTGCTCCGGCATCACGGCGTTGGGCAAGAGCAGCGCGCTCAGCGAGGAGACCAACTGCATCCACTGCGGCCGCTGCGCGGCTGTGTGCCCCATGAAGCTGATCCCGGCCACCATCGACAAGCTCATGCGCAAGGCAATGTACGAGGAAAGCGAGCGGGCCGGCGCAATGAACTGCCTGGAGTGCGGCGCCTGCACATGGAGCTGCCCCGCCAAGCGCCAGCTGACCCAGAGCTGCCGCGCCTGCAAGCGCGTCATCACAGAGCGGCGCAAGGCCGAGGCCGCCAAGCAGAAGGAGGCGAAGTAACATGCAGCGGAAATTCGTCGTATCCTCCTGGCCGCACCTGCGTAACGAGGGCGTATCCACCCGCAGGCTGATGACCGACGTAGTCATCGCTATGCTGCCCACCGCCATCGCCAGCGTATGGTTTTTCGGCGGCAGCGCGCTGATGCTGATGGTCGTCGCTGTGGTGAGCGCCGTGGCCGCAGAGTGGTTTTACCAGAAGCACAGCAAGCAGAAGGTGACTGTATCGGACATGAGCGCGGTGGTCACGGGCCTTTTGCTCGCTTTCAACCTGCCCGCCAGCGCGCCGTGGTGGCTGGCGATGGTCGGCTCCGTGATCGCCATCATTCTGGTCAAGCAGATCTTCGGCGGCATCGGCAACAACTTTGTGAACCCCGCGCTGGCCGCGCGCAGCATCCTGATGCTGTCGTGGACGGCGCTCATGGCCGCGAACGTGCTGCCGCACGCGGGCCAGTGGCTGGCCCCCGCCACCGCGGACGCGGTGGCAAGCGCCACCCCGCTGGGCGAGAGCCCCGCAAGCTATACCCTGTGGCAGCTGTTCAGCGGCAACATCCCCGGCATGCTGGGCGAGACCTGTAAGCTCACGCTGCTGCTGGGTGGCATCTACCTGATCGTGCGCGGCGTGATCGACTGGCGCATCCCTGTATCGTTCCTCGTTACGGCGTTCGTGCTGTTCCTGATCCAGACCGGCGTGGTGTATTCGCCGGAGAGCGGCAGCCAGAACGTGCTTTACCAGCTCTTGAGCGGCGGCTTGATCCTGGGCGCGTTCTTCATGGCGACGGATTATGTCACCAGTCCCGTCACGCCTGTCGGGCGTGTCATCATGGGCGTGGGCTGCGCGACCATTCTGTTCGTTATCCGCGCCTTCAACCCCTCCTACCCCGAGGGCTGCTCGTTCGCCATCCTGCTGATGAACGTGGCCACGCCCCTGATCGATAAGCTGACCGTGCCCAAGTTCTTTGGCAGCGTCAAGCCCGCCAAAGCGGGCAAGGAGGTATGAGCATGGGCGAGAAGCATGCGCTCCGTTCGGTGTTCATGAACGGCATCTGGGTCGAGAACCCCACCTTCCGGCTGGTGCTGGGCATGTGCCCTACGCTGGCTATCTCCACCGCAGTCACGCAAGGCATCGGCATGGGTATCGCCACCACGTTCGTGCTGGTGTTCAGCAACTGGGTCATCTCGCTGCTGCGCAACATCATCCCGGAGAAGGTGCGCATCCCGTCATTTGTGGTGGTCATCGCAACATTCGTGACCATCGTGGATCTGATCATGAAGGCCTTTGTGCCGGAACTGAGCAAATCTTTGGGTGTATACATCCCGTTGATCGTTGTCAACTGCATCATCTTCGCCCGTGCGGAGAGCTACGCCTTCAAAAACCCGCCCATGGCCTCGCTGATGGACGGGTTGGGGATGGGCGTGGGTTTTACGCTGGCGCTGATTCTGCTTTCAGGCGTGCGCGAGCTGCTGGGCAGCGGCACCTTCCTTGGCTTGCAGGTGATGCCCGCCAGCTACCATCCGATGGCGATCATCATTCGGCCTCCGGGCGGTTTCCTGATGTTGGGCATCCTGCTGCTTTTGGTGAACGCTGTGGGCAAAGCGGTTGAGAAGCGCAAACTCGCCAAGGCGCGCAAGGAGGAGATCGCATGAGCAGCTTGCTTTTGATCATTGTGGGCGGCGTGCTGGTCAACAACTTCATCATGTCGCAATTTCTGGGCATCTGCGCGTTTCTGGGTGTGTCTAACAAGACGGAGACAGCGCTGGGCATGGGCATGGCCGTCACGTTCGTCATGGCCATCGCATCACTGTTCACATTCTTTATCCAGCGATACCTGCTGATCCCGCTCAACCTGGAATATATGCAGACTATCGCGTTCATTTTGGTCATTGCCGTGCTGGTGCAGACGGTGGAGATCGTGCTCAAGAAGATCAGTCGCGCGCTGTACATGGCGCTGGGCGTATACCTGCCGCTCATCACCACCAACTGCGCGGTGCTGGGCGTAGCCATCAACAACACCACCGCCATCGAGGGCGGCTATGGGCTGCTCGAGTCGGTGGTGAACGGCACGGCGGGCGCGCTGGGCTTTACGCTGGCTATCGTGCTGTTCTCAGCCATTCGCGAGCGGCTGGCCATCGGCAACCTCCCCAAGTGGATGGAGGGATTCCCCGGCGCGCTGATTGGCGCAGGTCTCATGTCCATCGCGTTTCAGGGCTTCGCGGGCCTAATCAAGTAAGGAGGGCACCAGCAATGACCGGGATTTTGATCGGGACAGGCGTGCTGGCGGCCATCGCGCTGGTTTTCAGCCTAATGCTTACGGTTGCCAACAAGGTGTTTGAAGTGCCCAGCGACCCGCGGCGCGACCAGGTGCGCGAGGCGCTGCCCGGCGCCAACTGTGGCGCATGCGGTTTTGCAGGTTGCGACGCGTTAGCCGACGTTATCGCTGCGGGTAAAGCGCCCGTGAATGCCTGCCCTGTGGGCGGCAGCCGCGTGGCCAATCAGGTTGCCGCCATTTTGGGGGCCGGACAGGTGGATGAGGCGGAACGGACGGTGGCGACCGTCGTGTGCCAAGGCACGCTGGACCGCTGCAAGGCAAAGTTTACCTACCTCGGTATTGAGGATTGCCTCGCCGCCACACTGGTGGGCGACGGCAACCGAGCCTGCAAGTATGCTTGCCTGGGGCTTGGCACCTGTGTGCGCGCCTGCAAGTTTGACGCCATCCATATTGATGAGCATACGATGATGGCCGTGGTCGACCCGGAAAAATGCACCAGTTGTGGTGCGTGCGTCAAGGCATGCCCTAAGGATGTGCTGGATCTGCAGCCCGTATCGCTGCCTGTGCGCGTGTTATGCCGTGCCGCCGAAGCGGGCGTGCTAGTGAGCGACAACTGCAAGGTGGGTTGCATCGGCTGCGAGCTGTGCATGCAGGCCTGCAAGTTTGGCGCGATTAAGATGGAAAACAACTTGCCGGTGATCGACCGCTACAAGTGCACCGCGTGCATGATGTGCGCCGAGGT
This sequence comes from uncultured Oscillospiraceae bacterium, assembly GCA_964584315.1. Lineage (GTDB taxonomy): Bacteria > Bacillota > Clostridia > Christensenellales > Aristaeellaceae > CAXXOK01. Next base: position 40,065 of record CAZOZO010000018.1, on the reverse strand, counting down.
GTGCCCCACATCCGCCATGTGGGGAGATCTTGACAACCGCAAGATCGCGCTGATCGACCGTGACCTGTGCATCGGCTGTGGCATTTGCAAGAAGGTGTGCCAATTCGAGGCCATCTCGGGCGAGCGCAAGCAGGTGCATGAGGTGAACGAGGCCTGCACCGGCTGCGGCCAGTGCGTGCCTAAGTGCCCCAAGGACGCGATCACGCTGCCCGTTCGCCAGCATGTGCGCGACGCCAATGCCAAGGCGGGCACCAGCGAAGGTGTGCTGGCCGTGCCCAAGCATGAAGAAAGCAAGGATGCGTAGCAGATGAAACTGGGCTTTATCGGCGGTGGAAACATGGCAAGCGCCATCATCGGCGGCGTGGTAGGCAAGGGCTTTTTGCCTGCGGATGAGGTCATGGTGTACGACGTGAACCCCACGCAGTGCGAAAAACTTGCGGCTCGCTACCCTGTGGCGGTGGCCGCCTCGCAGGAAGAGCTGATCGAGCGGTGCGAGTATATCGTGCTGGCCGTGAAGCCTGTATACCTGCGCCGTGTACTGGAAAAGGCGAAGCCATTTGCCAGTGGCAAACGGTTCATCTCCATCGCGGCGGGGTGGACGTTCGCGATGCTGACCGAGGTGTTGGATGAGGGCAGTGGCGCGCGTGTGCTGCGCACCATGCCCAACACCCCCGCTATGGTGGGCGCGGGCTTTACGGCCCTGTGCGAGCAGACCACGCTGGACGATGAGGCTTTCGTGTGGTCGATGGAGATGTTTGGTACGCTGGGTGAAGTGGCCGTACTGCCGGAGACGCTGTTCGACGCGGTGGTGGCCACCACAGGCAGCAGCCCCGCTTATGTGTTCATGTTCATTGAGGCGATGGCGGATGCGGCGGTGCGCTTGGGCATGCCGCGCGCGATGGCCTACCGCGCTTCCGCACAGGCGGTGCTGGGCGCGGCCAAGATGGTACTGGAGACAGGGGAGCATCCCGCCGCGCTCAAGGACATGGTTTGCTCGCCTGCGGGCACGACCATCGAGGCTGTGGCCACGCTGGAGAAAAACGGCTTCCGCCATGCCGTGATGGATGCCATGGCCGCCTGCGCGGACAAGAGCCGACGCATGGCAGGGGCCGAAAAACCGAAAGCATGAGGAAAAGCCGATGACGCAAACGACCGAGCCCATCAAAAAGCGTGTGCAGATATACACCGACGGGGCTTGCTCCGGCAACCCCGGCCCGGGCGGCTGGGCGGCGATCCTGAGCTTCGGCGGCAAGACCAAAGAGCTTTCCGGCCACATGCCCAACACCACCAACAACCGCATGGAGCTGTTCGCGGTCATCAGTGGCATCGGCGCGCTGAAGGAACCCTGCTTGGTGGATGTGTTTTCCGACTCCGCGTACACTGTAAACGCCTTCAACGAGCACTGGATCGATAACTGGCAGCGCAACGGCTGGCTGACCAGCGAGAAAAAGCCGGTGGAAAACAGTGACCTGTGGAAGCTGCTGTTGCAGATCATCCGGGTGAAGAAGCACGATGTGGCTTTCAACAAGGTGAAGGGACACGCGGAGGATCCGCTGAACAACCGCTGCGACGAGCTGGCGCGCTCAGCCATCCGCGAATACCGCCGCATGAACGGCGAGCAGGCCGTAGATGAAGCGCCCGCGCCGGAAAAGAAATGAGATGGGGGAGCCGCCGGGGCGCGGCTCCCCTTTCATGTGGCGCAAGATGGTTGCCGCCGTAAAGAATAATATACAATGGAACAGATGTATAATGGCTCGTCAGCAAGGCTGCTATCGTCTGAGCGCGCCCGCGGCATCTGCGTGACCATGCACAGTTGGTAAGCCATCAGTAGCCATGGTGCAGAAGGATGCAGAATAGACCATAAAATTCTCTAAGCCGGTACGCCAATTGATTTGATACTTTATGAGGCGCAGCCAACTCAAATTACAAACCTGCACGAAACTCGTCTTTTACACCGTTTGATACCTGTGAGCAAAAGACACGGCCACACGACTCGCAAAGCCTGTCGGGTATAGACTTTTACAGTCGGCTGTGCTACAATCAAAACGTTACGAAAGTGTTAAACATAACGGACGGGAGGCGGCTCCATGCGAGCAAACGCGCGCGGTGCCTTGCACAGAGCAACGGCTGTGTGCCTTGCCCTGTTGTTGCTGTGGCAGGCAAACCTGTCGGCTGTGGGCGAGAGCCTGAGCGGCGTCTCAGTCGAATCCGCACCCCTGACTTCGGCAAGCGCCGCGCAGGATGGCATGGTGCGCGTATATCTGTCCTCGCTGGGCAACCCTGCCTCGCTCACACTGACCGTAGCGGGAAGCTATTCCCTGAGCACCGGCACCGCGCTGGGCAGCGGCGAGACGCTTGCCGTGGGCTTTAGCAGCAGCACGGGCGCCATAACGCTCACGCGCGGCGGCGTCAAAACCAACATGGGCACGTACTTTTCGCTGCGTAGGCACAGCGCGACGGGCTCCAACGGTATCCTGATCGCACAGGCGCGCAAACCGTCCAACCCATACCCGGGCGATATCTCCTTCCAGTCCGTCGCGCAGAGCGGGGGCGGCTACAAGTTGTATACGGTCGCGCACATCTACATGGAGAACTACCTTTATGGCGTGCTGCCGTATGAGATGGGCAGCGGCGCGTCTGCGGAGGCGCTCAAGGCGCAGGCGGTCGCGGCGCGCACCTATACCGTACGTATGATGGCCAGCCGTGCAAGCGGCTATTACGATGTGGTGGATACCACCAGCGATCAGGTATATAACGGCACGCCTTCCGGCAACAGCGCCTGCGAGGCTGCCGTGAACGCCACTAAGGGCATCGTGCTCAAAAACGGCGGCGCGTATACCGCCACCTACTACGCTGCCAGCAACGGCGGGCAAACCGAGTCCATCCTGAACATCTGGGGCACGGCGGGCCTTAGCTATCTGGGCGTGAAGGACGACCCATTCGATTACGCCAACCCGGACAGCACGGTCAAAAAGACCACTGTCTACGCCGACGCGGCCAGCACGCTCAACAATGCGGCACTGATGGCGCTGCTCAAGACCAAGGCTATCGCGGGGCTCGCCGCCGTAGGGTACGCAGCCACCGTAGATAATACGACGCTCACGACCATCCGGAGCATCACGCCGCACACGCCCATGTATGCTTCGCCCAGCAAGCTGTATACCAAGCTGGACTTTGCTATGACCGCCAGCACGCGCACCTCGGGGGGTGCGGCAGCTACCGCTACCGTGACGGTGACCTGCGGCATCTTTACCGAGCTGGAAACCCTGCTGGGCATGAGCATCCAAAACAGCAAAAACGAGCTGTGGTCGGTAGTCGCAAGCGGGAGCAGCTTCTCGATTCAGGCGCGACGTTATGGCCACGGGCTGGGCCTGAGCCAGCGCGGCGCGATGTACATGGGCAAGCTCGGCTATACATATGACAAGATTTTAGGCTTTTACTTCGACGGCAGCACGCGCGTGGGTTGCACGTTTACTAATACGATATTGGCTGCCGGTTCCAGCGATGTGCTCACCACCGAGGAAGCAGCCGCCGCCATCGACGAAACGACAGGTGACGGCAGCGCGACCGGCGTGGTGAAGTTGGCCTCCAGCGCGGCCTCGCTGGCGATCCGCGCCAGTAAAAGCACGACCGGCGCGATGCTGGGCGTTGCGCCGGGCAGCTCGCCCGTCGCCGTGTATACCAGCGACGGCACATGGTGCCTGATCGGCTTTGGCAGTATCGTGGGCTATGTGCCCGCCAGCGCGCTGACCATCACCGGAACGCCGCCCGCCACCTCGGACAAGAGCGTAAGCACGGTGGAGGGTTTTGGCACCGTGACCGCGAGCGGCTATTTGAACTTGCGCTCATCAGGCAGCTACTCTGCCAGCGTTGTGACCACCGCACCTGTGGGGGCGGTGTTAACGGTGTTCAGCCGCTCCGGCGGCTGGGCGCGCGTGCAGTATGGCGCGACGGCAGCCTATGCCTCCACCGATTACCTGCGCTTCAGCACGACGTATTCGGGCGCGGCGGTCAGCAGCGGCTCCACCACAGCATACGTTACGGCGGAGAGCGGCGCGGTCGCTGCCCTGCGGGACGCGGCCAGCACCAGCGCAAACGTGCTCACACAACTGACAGCCGGTACGGAGGTCAGCGTGACGCGTGATGACGGCTCGTGGGCGTATGTGACGGTAGGCAGCCAGAGCGGCTACCTGCTCAGCGCGAACCTGACTTACTCGGATGCGTCGACCGGCGACGATACCGGCAGCGGCGGAACCACCGCCGAGCCGACCGCCACGGTCAGCGCCAATGCGGGCTACCTGCGTGTGAGTGCGGACGAAACCTCCGCGATGATCATGACCGTCGCCATGGGGCAGACGGTCGTGCTGGTCGGCAAAGGGGACACCTGGTCCGCCGTGCGCTACGAGGGCGTAACCGGCTACATGCTCACCGCCAGCCTGAACATACCCAACACCGATACCGGCACGCAAACCACCGCGACTGTCGTTACGGACAGCGGCTCGCTGAACATGCGCATGGAGGCGCGTGCGGGCAGCACGGTCGTGACCACCATCCCGCAGGGCGCGACCGTGACTGTGACCAGCCGTGGGGAAACATGGAGCGCTGTGAGCTACGGCGCCTACAGCGGTTATGTGATGAGCGCGTACCTTCGCTTCGCGAGCGGCAGCGGCACAGGCGGCGGGCAGACAAACGCGAGCACTGCGACCGTGACCACGCAGAGCGGGTCACTTAACCTGCGGCAGCAACCCAAGGCAGGCAGCACCATTTTGCGCACCATCCCACAATCCGCGACGGTCGCCGTCAGCACCTATGGCACCGAATGGTGCGCCGTGGTGTACGAGGGCACTAGCGGCTATGCCATGACGGCGTTCTTGACGCTCGCCGGCACCGCGACAACCGCTACGCCTACCCTGACGGCAACCCCAACGCCCACCCCAACCCTTACGGATGGCGCTACCGCTACGGACACCGCGGCTACTACGCCGACCGTGACCCTAACTGCCACACCCACCGTTGCAGGCGCACTTACCGCCATCGTGAGCACGGAGAGCGGTTCGCTCAACCTGCGGGCGGACATGTTGCCCGGCAGCCGCATCTTGACCCGCATCCCCAAGGGCACGACCGTCACGATCACGCAGAAGCTGTCGGCGTGGAGCGAGGCTGTCTACGAGGGCTACACGGGCTATGTGATGAACAGCTTCCTCACCTTTGCGGGCGATGCGGGCACAGTAACGGGCGAAGCGACCGCCGCTACGGTACTGACAGCGAGCGGCTCGCTGAACCTGCGCGCCGAGCCCTACGGCAAAGTGCTGCTGACGATCCCGCAGGGGACGACGGTAACGGTGCTGAGCCGGGGCGGCACATGGTGCTTTGTGAGCTATGCGGGCATCAGCGGCTACGCCATGACCGCTTACCTTTCGTTCACAGACAGCTCGGCCACCGCCACGCCAACCCCCACGCCTTCGGCGAGCGGCACAGCCACCGATACCGGCGGCGTGACCCCCAGCCCCAGCCCAACGGCGACCGCTACCGCGACCGCCGCGGGTACACTGACGGCCACGGTGCTCACGCCTTCCGGCTCGCTGAACCTGCGGGCAAGTTCCAGTACCGGCGCACAGATCGTGACCACCATCCCGCGTCTGAGCACGGTCACCGTGCTGGCCAAGGGCGATACGTGGACCAGCGTGGTATACAGCGCCTATATGGGGTATGTGCAATCGGCATACCTGAGCTACGCGGGCGATGCTTCCGCCGTGACCGCTACGCCTGCGTCCACCGACGGCGTAGCCGCGTGGGTGGTCACCACGAGCGGTTCGCTGAACCTGCGCGCCTCGGCTTCCACATCCGCTACGATCCTGACCACCATTCCACGCCTTGCGCAGGTGACGCTCTTCTCGCAGGATGCCACATGGTGCGGCGTGCGCTACGGTGCGTACAGCGGTTATGCCATGACCGCCTACCTGACCACGACCCGCCCGGCGGAGCTGGTCGGTGCGACCACGCAGGCCACGCAAACCGACACCGCGACCGCTTCCACCGCCACCACGCAAACGTCCACATCCACCCCGACGCCTACCCCCACGGCAAACACGACGACTGATGAAGACCCCACCCTGAAGGCGCCCGATGCGCCGCTGTATGCGACCATCACCCCCAAAGACAGCGCGGCGACGCTGCCGCTATGGGTCGCTTGCAGTCAGGATCAGGGGCGGCTTTTGGATATGCTTGCAGGCGCGCAGCTTCAGGTGCTGCGGCGCGGCGATACGTGGTGCGAAGTGCTGTATTTTGAACAGAAGGGCTTCTGCCTGACCGAAGGACTGACGATGCTTGCACAGTGAGGATTACCGACAGCACGGCGAACGGCTGGATGATCTGCAAAACAACGGTCTGCACATCCTGCAAAAGCCGGATGGCTTCCGCTTTGGTATGGATGCGGTATTGCTTGCGCATTTTGCACGGTTGCGCCCACGCGACATGGTGGCGGATCTGGGCACGGGCACGGGCGTGCTGCCGCTGCTTATGAGCCAGCGCGAGTTAACAGCACGCTTCCACGCCTTCGAATGGCAGGTGGATATGGCTGATATGGCGCTTCGAAGCGTGCTGCTCAATGGATTGGGGGAGCGTATCACCATACATGCCTGCGATCTGCGCGAAGCGCCCATATTGCTGGGGCGCGAATCGATGGACGGCGTTGTGTGCAACCCGCCCTATGGCAAGCGCGGCGGCGTGATCCCAAGCGAAACGGAAGCGCACCTTTTGGCGCGCCATGAGACGGATTGCGAATTGAGCGAGATATTGACGGCGGGGGCAGCGATATTGCGCAATCAGGGCCGGTTTTGGGTGGTGTTCCCTGCCCCGCGCGCGCTGGAACTGCTGGACGGCCTTCGCGCCTGCCGCCTGCAGCCCAAGCGGCTGCGCATGGTGTGCGCCAAGGCAAGCAAGGCGCCCTACCTGCTGCTGGCCGAGGCGGTAAAGAATGCAAAGCCCATGCTCACATGGCTGCCGCCTCTGGTTGTGTACCATGAAGACGGACGCGAAACAGACGAGCTAAAAGCAATTTATGGGAAGAATGGCTGAGCGACGCGACGCACAACGTAATGACGAAAATGTCGAGCAGCGCCGCACGCAATCATCGATGAGGCAATGCGGGCGGTAAACCTGCTGCGCTGTGGCAGTGTTGCAAAGGAACAACGCAAAGCGATGGAGGATACGTGCAAACTGCACGAAGCCGCCCATCGCTCTTTTGTGCTTGACACTATCTCAATGATCAAATCGTAAAGATATTATTGAGAATGCATCATAGCGCCGCCAAAGCCGCTGCGATATCATACGCAGTGGTTGCCGCACTATCCGTAACTCTCCGTTAGCGGGCGATGCAAACCGTTTGCATTGCGCACCCCTTTCCTGTATAATGCTCGCAAAAGGGGGCGGGGTGCCTTGAACAAGTGGGACAAACGGTTTATGAAGATGGCGCAGCTCATCGCGGAATGGTCCAGTTGCTATCGCGAGGGGCGTTCCATCGGCGCGGTGATCGTCAAGGACAAGCGCATCATGACCACGGGATACAACGGCGCGCCCGCCGGGGTCACGACCTGCCGCGAGCGCGGCGAGTGCCTGCGCGACAAGCTGAACATCCCGTCCGGTACGAGGGCGGAGCTGTGCTACGCCATCCATGCGGAGCAAAACGCCATCATTCAGGCGGCCAAGCTGGGCATATCCATCGACGGAGCCACCATCTACTGCACGCACCAGCCTTGCAGCGTGTGCGCCAAGATGATCGTGAACGTGGGCATCAAGCGCGTGGTATTCGAGCGCCCTTACCCCGACGCGTTTTCGCTGGAGTTTTTCAGCGAGGCGGGGGTCACGCTGGAGCAATATGCGGAGGAACCGCAGGAATAACGTAAGAACTTACCGGATTTGCAGGCTATCGCAACCCAAGGGTGCGCCAAAGCGGGCGGCTCCTTGACCATATGGCGTTAACAACACGAACGCCGCCGCCCACAGAGGGGACAGGGCAAGCAGGCGTGACGCGAAAAGTCGCAGCAACGGTGGCCGGGTATGCCGCGGACTGCTATTTCTGCTTCGGCCACGGCTCATCGCCGAGGCACCAGCCGCGCAGGCGGTTCACCATGCGCTCCAGTGCCGTTTTGCTCTCGCCCCACGGCGCATCCTGATTGCGATAGTCAAACTTGCGGGTGAACCAATCCAGATCCTTGGCGTCATTTTCCAGCTGATTGTTCAGGCGAGCCAGCGCATCAGCGGCAAATTGCGCCTGTTGCTTTGGGCTGAGCCGCTTTTCCGCGCTTTGCAAAAGCCCCGCGAGGTGCCTTAGGCACACGCCGTGCGAGGCTTGCCATACCTCGCGGAAGTGGGCATCGGTGCGCCACAGATGCAAAAACGTGTGGCGGTAGCGGCCCATGTGCTCGTGCAGGCGGTCGCACACCACGCATCCCTGCGACAGGGATTGCAGCTCCGCCCCCAGTGCCCTCGCGGGCGTGCGGCGGCGGAACAGCCCGCTACGCGCTTGCGCGGCGCTCTCGGCGGTCGTTTGCAACTTGCAAAGCGCCGCCATGCGCTCTTTGCCGTGTGAATCCATCAGCAGCGCGTGTCCAAGGCGGTTCTGCTGCGCGTAGAGCATGCGGTGGTGCTCGCGGCATACGCCATGGCGGTTCACCTTGATACGCTCGGAGGGCTCCATCACGCTCGCACCCAGCGTTCGCTCCACTTCCTCCAGCTCGGTCTTGTGCTCCAGTGCGCACAGCGGGCATTCGCCACGTTTTTCCATGGCCTCCCACACGGGGATCGTGTCCAGATGGTATTGCATACTGCGCCTCCCAGCGGCTATAATAAGCGTGCACCCATCGTAACAGATTTGGCGACGCGCGGCAAGGGCAGAGCGGCATCAGGTGCCCCCCATGGACTGGCTGCGGGGGATGTCACAGCTGGCACAGTACATAGCCCGCCGCATTGGCGGGGCAGCCGTGCGCAGAATACCAGGCAACAGACAGGGCAAACGCACCCATTCGTCTTGACCGGGAGGGATCAGCTTGACGATTTCGGACATTATCACCATACTGGATGCGCGCGTGCTCTGCTGCGAGGAGAACCTAAGCAGTGAGGTAAAAACAGCGTGCGGCTCCGACCTGATGAGCGACGTGCTCGCCTTTGTGAAGGACAAGACCGTGTTGATCACAGGGCTTACCAACATCCATGTGATCCGCACTGCCGAGATGCTGGACATCCACTGCATCGTGTTCGCGCGCGGCAAGGTGCCGGGCGAGGAAGTGCTCGCGGAGGCGCGGGAACTGGGCATCGTGGTGCTGACGACCAAGCACACCACCTACACCACATGCGGGCTGCTTTATCAGGCGGGCATCCGCGGCAATAACGAGTGCCTGGCCCAGCCGAGCTGAGGCCACAGGCAAGTGAGGATCATCATGCAGGACTATACGATGGTGGACGTGTACGACGTGAAGGCACTCGACTATGCGACGGCGGGCGATGCGTCCGCAACGATCAAGCGAAAACTCCGGCAGCTCGGGGTGGACAGCGCCATTTTGCGGCGTGTCGCCGTGGCCAGTTACGAGGCGGAGCTGAACCTCATCATCCACAGCCTGGGCGGGTCGATCACGGTGCAGATGTCCCCACAGGAGATACGGCTGCTCTCGAGCGATGTGGGGCCGGGCATACCGGATATCGACAAAGCGCTTCAGGAGGGTTATTCCACCGCCAGCGAGGAGGCCCGCAACATGGGCTTTGGCGCAGGTATGGGCCTGCCCAACATGAAGCGCAACGCCGATGCGTTCCATATCCAGAGCGAGATTGGCATCGGCACGCAGATCGAGATGCGTTTTCATCTCGGCTGACGCTGTTTTTGAACGGGGGCACGCGCCGTATTTGGGCGCGGCTCTTTCGGGAAGGCGGTAATTTCCTTGGAGGATAAGCGTTTTCATTCCGTGCGGCTTGACCCGGATAAATGTAAGGCCTGTACCAATTGCCTGAAGCGTTGCCCGACCGAGGCCATCCGCGTGCGCGCGGGGCGGGCGCACATCATCGATGAGCGGTGCATCGACTGCGGCGAATGCATCCGCGTGTGCGAATACCACGCCAAGTACGCGCAGACCGACCCGCTTGCGACTATCAACCGCTTCAAGTACAAAATCGCTTTGCCCGCGCCTTCGCTATACGGGCAGTTCAAGCGCGTCGCCAGCGCCTCGCAGATACTAGAGGCCTTGCTGCGGATGGGCTTTGACGATGTGTTTGAAGTGGCGGCGGGCGCGGATATCGTGACCCGCGCCATTCGCGAGCGGATACGCACCATGGGGCCGGATCAGCTGCCGGTCATCTCCTCGGCGTGTCCCGCCATCACACGGCTCATTCAGGTGCGCTTCCCCGCGCTGATACCGCATATCATCGACGTGCGCCAGCCCATGGAGGTTGCCGCGATGGTGGCTAAGCGCGAGTTCTGCCAAAAGCGGAAGGTGCCCGAGGCAGAGGTGGGGTGCTTTTTCATCACCCCTTGCGCCGCGAAGATGACCGCCATTCGCAACCCCATCGGACACGAGAAATCCGCGGTGGATGGCGCGATATCGATGCTGGAGATCTACGGCCTGCTCACGGGCTTGCTCAAAAACTACCCCAATGAGCTGAACCTTGCGCGCGCTACATCCTACGGCGTGGGCTGGGCGAACAACGGCGGCGAGGCCGCGGCCGTGAGCCCCGAGAACAGCATGGCGGTGGACGGCATCGAAAACGTGATCCGCGTGCTGGAGGAAATCGAGAACAATAAGCTGCGCGACCTGGTATTTTTCGAGGGCGCGGCGTGCACGGGCGGGTGCGTGGGCGGGCCGCTTACGTTTGAGAACGGCTATGTGGCGCGCGGCGCGATCCGCACACTGATGAAGAACGGCGACAGCCGCCACCCGGACGATGTGGTGACGGCCTCGTACCTGACCAAGTATCATTTGGATACGACGCAGAAGATCACGCCCAACAGCGTGATGAAGCTGGATGACGAGATCGTCGAGGCCATGCGCAAGATGGAACAGATGGAGGACATCGTGCGCTCGCTGCCCGGCTACGACTGCGGCAGCTGCGGCAGCCCCACCTGCCGCACCTTCGCGGAGGATATCGTGCGCGGCCATGCCAACAAGATGGATTGCATCCACGTCCTCAAGGACCAGCTCAAGATCATGGCGCAGAAGATGGTCGAGCTGGCCAAGACCACCAGAGAATAGGGGAGTAGCGCATGAACGTAAGGGAACTGGCATCGCTCCTGAATGCGACTATCGCCACGGAGGGCGAAAGCGACGCGCAGGTGTCCTGTGGCTATGCCTGCGACCTTTTGAGCTGGGTGCTGGCGCACGGGGAGAAGGGTATGGCATGGGCCACGGTGCAGACGCATATCAACGTGGTAGCCATTGCCGTGCTGATGGAGATGAGCTGCATCATACTGGTGGAGGGCAACCAGCTGGAGCCTGAATCGCTTGCCAAGGCGCGCGAGGAAGGGCTGGCGGTGCTGGTCACGCGCAAGACGGCCTATGAGGTTTGCGGGCTGATGATGGGGGCGGGCATTGCGGCGCCCGAGGAATAAACAGCCATGGAGGCATTCTGCGACCTGCACATCCACACCTGCCTTTCGCCCTGCGCCAGCGATGATATGACCCCGTGGAACATCGTGGGCATGGCGAAGCTGAAAGGTCTTGACCTGATCGCCATTACCGACCATAACAGCGCGCTGAACACACCGCAGGCGGTACTGGCAGGCGAGGCTTACGGCGTGGCGGTGGTGCCCGGCATGGAGGTGACCAGTCGTGAGGAAGTACACATGCTGGCCTACTTTCCGACCGTCCAGGCAGACTTGGCTTTCGGCGAGGCAGTATATGCGCATTTGCCGGACATCCGAAACAGGCAAGAGCTTTTCGGCAACCAACTCATCATCGGCGACGAGGACGAACCCGATGGGCAGGTGGAAAAGCTGTTGCTCAACGCCATCGACTTGACGGCGGATGAAATAGCCGCCATGGCTGTGCACTTCGGGGGTGTGTGCGTGCCAGCCCATATCAACCGCGGCGCCAACGGCATGATGGGCGCGCTGGGCCTGATGCCATCTCTGCCAGCGTATCCCGTGGTGGAGGTGTACGGCGCCATTCCCTGTGCGGCCTATGCCACGCGGGGGCGAGAGGTGATCTGCTCGTCGGACGCACACCGACTGGAGGACATCGCGGAGCGAGGGTTTTCGATTGATCTGCCGGAGGCGAGCGCAGTCGCGCTGGTCGGGTGGTTGCAACGGATGACGGCTCGATGAAAACCGAGCATAGCCTCTGCAAGCAAATGCTTGCGGAGGTTTTCTGTTATCGGTGGCAGACAGTCAACATCATATCAGCGCGGGCCTTCGGAGTGCTAAGCTGCATGCATTACGTAAAGTTTCCGATGCGCGACGCCTGTGTGCGGTTTGCCAAGCGAGCGCGGCGATAGAGGTACGACTGTCAACTGCTTCAGGTTCGCCCTGAACATAGCGACACGGTTTTTCGGATGGTCTGAAACCAGGTGGGCGGGGGAAAACCATATAGCGGCAGTCTGCATGGCCTGCACGCTTGCTGCAATATTCCACGTTTTGTTTTCATTTTGTACACAGGCTACTAAATCGTCAAATTCTTCACATTTTTTTTTGCAACCCCGTGCATTTCGTGCGGGGGTGTGATAGAATACGAATGCTGTGTTTACCATCGCACACCTTTGGCGTGCGAAAGATTTGAGGAGGGCTCAGGCTGTCATGACCGAACAGAAGACAAAGTTCGCGGAGCTGCAAAAGGCCATCGACGAACACAAGGGTGAAAAGGGTGCATTGATGCCGGTGCTGCAAGCGGCGCAGAGCATCTTCGGCTGCGTACCCATGGATGTGCAGGAGTACATCGCGGATGCGCTCGGCACCACGCTCAGCGACGTGTATGGCGTCGCCACGTTCTACTCCCAGTTCTCGCTGCAGCCCAAGGGCAAATACGTCATTGGCGTTTGCATGGGCACGGCCTGCTATGTGCGCGGCGCGCAGAAGGTGCTCGACCGTGTGCAGAAGGAGCTGGGCGTCGAGGTGGGCAGCACGACGGACGATAGCCTCTTTACCATCCAGGCGACGCGCTGCCTTGGCGCGTGCGGTCTCGCACCCGTCATGATGGTCAACGACGAGGTGTTCGGTCGCTTGACCGAGAACGAGATCCCTGCCATTTTGGACAAGTTCAAGGCCTGATATGCGTGACCTTTCGATGCACGTGCTGGATATCGCCCAGAACAGTGTGAAGGCGGAAGCCCGCACCGTGTCGATCGACTTTAGCGTAGATTTGGGCGGTTGGCTGACCATCGTATTTACGGACGACGGTTGCGGCATGAGCGCGGATTTCCTCGCGAGGGTGGCGGACCCATTCACCACCACGCGCACCACACGCAAGGTGGGGCTGGGGATACCGCTTCTCAAGGAAAACGCGGAGCTGACCGGCGGAGGCGTGACCATCGAGAGCAAGGTGGGCGAAGGGACGACCCTGACCGCACGGTTCCTGCTCACGAACATCGATTGCCCGCCGATGGGCCAGATGTGCGACACGCTGCTCACGCTGGTGCTGCTGAACCCCGAAACGCCGGAATTTGTTTTCACGGCGCGGGGATACGGCTTGGAGGCGAGCTTCGATACGCGCATCGTGCGCGAGGCACTGGGCGGCGCGCCGCTCAGCGAGCCGGAAGTGGCCGATTGGATGCGCGAAGCCATCAATGAAGAGTTCAAACCGATTTTGGAGGTGCAATACCGTGAAAACCATCGCTGAGCTGGAAGCAATCCGTCAAAAGACACTGGAGCGCGTCGCCTACCGCAAGGAAGCGGACAACGACATCCGCATCGTGGTCGGCATGGCTACGTGCGGCATCGCCGCCGGGGCGCGCCCCGTGATGCTCGCCTTTCTGGACGAGATCAAAAAGCGTAACCTGCAGAATGTGACCGTGTCGCAGACCGGCTGCATCGGCATGTGCCGCCTGGAGCCCATGGTGGATGTGACCATCCCCGGCAAGGAGAAGGTCACCTACGTGAACCTGAACCCGGACATGGTGCCGCGCATCGTGACCGAGCACATCGTGAACGGCAACCCCGTGCTGGCCTACACCATCGGCGCTGCGGAAGATAAATAACAGCTACCTGAGGAGGAAACACCATGGATTTTTATCGCGCACAAGTGCTGGTCTGCGGCGGCACCGGCTGCACTTCGTCCGGCTCGGGCGAGATCGTCGAGCGCTTTGAGGAGCAGATCAGGCAGAACGGCCTTGAAAAAGAGATCAAGATCGTGCGCACCGGCTGCTTCGGCCTTTGCGAAGCGGGCCCGGTCGTGATCGTATACCCCGAGGGCACGTTCTATTCCCGCGTCCGTGTGGACGACGTGGCGGAGATCGTGTCGGAGCACCTGGTCAAGGGCCGCACCGTGCAGCACCTTGTCTACAAGGACAAGAACCACGAGGGCGACCATCACCTCGCACTGGAAGAGATCGAGTTTTATAAGAAGCAAAAGCGCATCGCGCTGCGCAACTGCGGTGTGATCGACCCCGAAAACATCGACGAATACATCGCCTTTGACGGCTACCGTGCGCTCACCAAAGTGCTCACGGAAATGAAGCCCGACGAGGTGATCCAGACCGTGCTGGACAGCGGCCTGCGCGGCCGCGGCGGCGCGGGTTTCCCCACCGGCCTCAAGTGGAAGTTTGCCGCCGCCTCCAAGGCGGATCAAAAGTACATGGTCTGCAACGCGGACGAGGGCGACCCCGGCGCGTTCATGGACCGCTCGGTGCTGGAGGGCGACCCCCACGCCGTGGTGGAAGCCATGACCATTGCGGGCTATGCCGTTGGCGCCACCGAGGGCTATGTGTACGTGCGCGCGGAGTACCCCATCGCCGTCAAGCGCCTTGAGATCGCTGTGCAGCAGGCGCGCGAATACGGCCTGCTGGGCAAGAACATCCTTGGCTCCGGCTTCGATTTTGACCTGTTCGTTCGCCTTGGCGCGGGCGCGTTCGTCTGCGGCGAAGAGACCGCGCTGATGGCCTCCGTCGAGGGCATGCGCGGTGAGCCGCGGCCCAAGCCGCCGTTCCCTGCGGTCAAGGGCCTGTTTGAGAAGCCCACCAACATCAACAACGTGGAGACTTACGCCAACGTGCCGCAGATCATCCTGAACGGCGCGGACTGGTTCAAGTCCATCGGCACGGAAAAATCCACCGGCACGAAGGTGTTCGCGCTGGGCGGCAAGATCAACAACACCGGCCTGGTGGAGATCCCCATGGGCACGCGCCTTCGCGAGATCATCTTCGACATCGGCGGCGGCATCCCCAACGGCAAGAAGTTCAAGGCCGTGCAGACGGGCGGCCCCTCCGGCGGCTGCATCCCCTCCGAGCTGCTCGATATCCCGATCGAGTACGACACCCTCACGCAGATCGGCTCCATGATGGGTTCCGGCGGTATGATCGTCATGGACGAAGACAACTGCATGGTGGATATCGCGCGTTTCTTCCTCGACTTCACGGTGGATGAGAGCTGCGGCAAGTGCACGCCGTGCCGTATCGGCACGCGCCGCATGCTGGAGATTCTGGAGCGCATCGTCAAGGGCCGCGGCAAGGAAGGCGATATCGAGAAGCTGGAAGCGCTTGCCAAGAACATCAAAGCCACCGCGCTGTGCGGCCTTGGCCAGACCGCGCCCAACCCCGTGCTCTCGACGCTGCAGTATTTCCGCAGCGAGTACGAGGCGCACATCAAGGAAAAGCGCTGCCCCGCGCATCACTGCCAGGCGCTGCTTAACTACAACATTACCGATAAGTGCCGCGGCTGCACCGCCTGCGTCAAGGTATGCCCCGTGAGCGCCATCACCGGCGTCGTCAAGGAAAAGCATGTCATCGACACCGCCAAGTGCATCAAGTGCGGCAGCTGCGTCGAGAAGTGCCGCTTTGGCGCCATCGAGAAGAGATAACGGAGGAGGCATAACCATGGAACAGATGATTCCCTTGACGATTGACGGCGTTCGCCTGGAGGTACCCGCCGGTACGACCGTGCTGGAGGCCTCCCGTTTGGCGGGCGTAAAGATTCCCACGCTTTGCTACCTGAAGGATATCAACCAGGCCGGCAGCTGCCGTATGTGCGTGGTCGACACCGGTGCGCGCGCGTTTCAGGCGGCCTGCGTGCTGCCCGCGACCAAGGATATGGTGGTCAAGACCAATACGCCCGAGCTGCGCGAGGCGCGCCGCACGCTGCTGGAGCTGATCCTGAGCAACCACGACAAGCAGTGCCTCAGCTGCATCCGCAGCCAGAACTGCGAGCTGCAAAAGCTCAGCCGCGACCTGGGCGTGGAGAGCGGCAGCGAGTACGCGGGGCTGATGAACCAGTATGATGTGGACGACGTGTCGCCCTCCATCGTGCGCAACAACAACAAATGCATCCTGTGCCGCCGCTGCGTAGCCGCATGCGAAAAGGTGCAGGAAGTAGGCGTCATCGGCGCCACCGGCCGCGGCTTTAAAACCAGCGTGGCTTCACCGTGGAAGATGAACCTCGCCGAGATGGCCTGCATCAACTGCGGCCAGTGCGTGACCGTGTGCCCCGTGGGCGCCCTGCACGAGAAGGACGATACCGCCCTTGTGTGGCAAGCCATTGCCGACAAGACCAAGCATGTGGTCGTGCAGCCCGCTCCTGCCGTGCGCGCGGCGCTGGGCGAGGAGTTTGGCCTGCCGATGGGCACCAGCGTGACCGGCAAAATGGTAGCCGCGCTGCGCCGCCTGGGCTTTGACAAGGTGTTTGACACCGACTTCGCCGCCGACCTCACCATCATGGAAGAGGCGACCGAGCTGGTGGAGCGCGTGACCAAGGGCGGCGTGCTGCCGATGATCACCAGCTGCTCGCCGGGCTGGATCAAGTTCTGCGAGCATTATTACCCGGAGTTCATCCCCAACCTCTCCAGCTGCAAGAGCCCGCACGAGATGGAAGGCGCGATGATCAAGAGCTACTATGCAGAGCGTATGGGCATCGACCCTAAGGACATCGTGGTAGTTTCCGTGATGCCCTGCACCGCCAAGAAGTATGAAGCAAAGCGGCCGGAGCTCTCCAACAACGGCATGCCGGATGTGGATGTGGTCATCACCACCCGCGAGCTGGCGCGCATGATCAAGGAAGCCAATATCGACTTTGTAAAGCTGCCCGACGAGAGCTTTGACGACATGCTGGGCGAGAGCACCGGCGCTGGCGTCATCTTCGGCGCTACCGGCGGCGTGATGGAAGCGGCGCTGCGCACGGCCTATACGCTGATCACCGGCGACGAGCTGGAGGATGTGGATTTCTGCGCCGTTCGCGGCGTGGAGGGCATCAAGGAAGCGACTGTCAAAGTCGGCGACCTGGATGTGAGCGTGGCGGTTGCCCACAGCACCAGCATGGCCGCAAAATTACTGGACGCGGTCAAGCGCGGGGAAAAGAACTACACCTTTATCGAGGTGATGGGTTGCCCCGGCGGCTGCGTGAACGGCGGCGGCCAGCCCATCGTGGACGCATCGGTTCGCGCCGAGGTGGATATCCGCACCGAGCGCGCCAAGGCGCTCTACTGCGAGGACGAGAACAAGAAGTACCGCAAGAGCCACCAGAACCCCGAGATCAAGAAGATCTATGCGGACTTCCTCGACAAGCCCGGCAGCCACAAGGCGCACAAGCTGCTGCACACGAAGTACACTGCTCGCCCCAAATACAGCAAGTAAACACATCGGCGGCCCGACGGAAACGTCGGGCCGCCCGCATATATTCCTATAGCATAGGAAGAAGAATCACGCCGAGAATTTCGACTCGACTGTCAGCGATAGAAACATCCCCAAAAACAACAAATCCGCTCACCCAAAACGGGAAAGCGGATTGCTGCATACGAATGAACGGGAAGCGGAAAATCCGCCTCGGGTCACACGCGGTTGGCTTCCTTGATCTTCGCGGCCTTGCCCTGCAGGTTGCGCAGGTAGTACAGCTTCGCCCTGCGCACTTTGCCCTTGCGGATGACCTCAATGCGGTCAACGCGCGGGGAATGCAGCGGGAACGTGCGCTCTACGCCGATGCCGTAGCTCACGCGCCGGACGGTAAACGTCTCGCGGACGCTGCCGTTGCGCTTGGCCATCACGGTGCCTTCAAACGCCTGAAGACGCTCGCGTTCACCTTCGACGACCTTTACCCACACGCGGATAGTGTCGCCGATGCTGAATTCGGGCAGATCGGTACGAAGCTGAGCTTTTTCGATGGAACGAATGATATCACTCATTTCATGTGCCTCCTTCCCTCATAGACGTTCGTGCACGCAAGCCATATGCTTGAGCAGAGGACCGTCCGTTTGTCACAAAGCGAATTATACCATGGCACGCAGGGGTAGCGCAAGCGCTTTTTGAGTGTTTGGCACCTTTTTTTCATAATGGCTGCTTTTTCGTGTTGCAATGAATAATAATCGAGCGACAAATGTAACAATCTTGCAACAGACTATCAGATGATGTATAATATTTATCTCTAAAGGAGTGATAATTTTGCGCCGGAGCCATCGCGTGTCCCTGAGGAACCTCTGCGCGCTCGCCGCGTTGCTTTTGCTTTTGCCCGCGGTTCCGGCCTTGGCCACGGAGCCGGGAAATCCTGCCGTGCGCGAAGTGGCTACCGTTATCGGCACCAGCGCCGTGCGCTACCCACAGTTGGAAGGGCTTGCGGACAAAGCGGTGCAGGAGCGCATCAACAACGTGATCGTCGAAGGCGCGAAGGTCGCGCAGCGCATGGTAACACTTGCGACACTCAAGTCGGGCGGCACGGGCTTGCAGGTAAACTACGAGGCCTACCTGAACGGGGATGTGTTCTCTGCCGTGGTCAGCGCCGTCGGTATCATGGAGAACGGGCGCGCAGGGCAGGAGTACGCGACATTCAACTTTCGCCTTTCCACCGGTGAGCCGCTGGCGCTGGATCAACTGTTTGCGGATACCGGCGGCGCAGTCAATTATATGGAAGAAACCCTGACCGCCACATACCTGGATGAGCTGGGCAGCTATGTGGAGAACGCCTCGGTAACGCCCCTGCCACGCGACAGTTTCGCGCTGGATGCGGATGGCATCACCTTCTACTACCCGCGTGAACAGTTTTCGCTGGTCTCCGGCTATTGCGGTGCGGCACAGTTCTATTACAGTGAATTGCTGCCATATCTGGATCAGAGCCCGCAGGGGTTGCCCGCTACGCTGGGCATGCTGCCCGAAACGCTGACCGATGTGCAGGTAAAGGCCGCGGTAACCCAAGCCGCCAAGGCGGGAGCACTGCCAAGCATTCCAGTGAAACTGGGTGACCCGATGCCGGACGTGATCGCGGCCTACCGCCTCTTGCGGGAGCCGGACCAGTACCCGGGCGGGCGATACTGCCAAATGGAAGCGCCGCTGTTCCGGCAGGTGCTGGTGCTAACCGATGCGCTGACCGGCGGGTTTGACATCTCCACCGTGACAGGCCTCCTCAGCTACCGCGCCGACCTGTACGGCATCCGTGCGGGGGAGACGACGCAAGCCCGCTGGCGGACGATACTGGGCGACCCATCGAGTTCTGTTTCGTTTGACGAACAGCTGGCCGCCAGTTACGGGTTGCCGGCCGGTACGGGCGACTATTACGATTTTGATGCTGCCCAACTGCTCCTGTACGCGGATGCGAACGGCGTGCTCTACGCGGTGCGCCTGACGCGCGCCTGACGGTGGGGAACGGAGGATTTATGTTGAAGGCGAAACAGGGACGTGCCAAAACCTACGACAGCGACAACCTGATGATGCGCAGCGTTATCGGGATATTGCTGATCGCGTTAGGGCTTTTGGCCGGTATCTCCATCGTCGGGGGCATTCAGGGGGCCGCCTTTGCCTTGATTAAAGAGGCGATGCAGGGGCTTGGCGGCTCGCTGTGTCTTGGCATCCCCATCTTTCTGATCTGGGGCGGCGGTTTGGTCGCTTTTTCTGCCCACCACAGGGCGCCGGTACGGGCCATCCTGCTGCTTTTTTCCTGCTACTTGTTCGTGCTGGGCATCATCACGCTCATCAGTCAGGTGAACGGCGTATCGTTCATGGCAAACACGCTGGAGTACAATCGCCGCATCGAACCGCCGCTTGCTAACCCCGCCGGATATTGGGAATACCTTACCGCGAGCTATGCGCGCTGCGGGGTGAACGGCTCGGGCGGCGGCGCGTTGGGCATGGCTACGGCCTGGCCGCTGTGGACGTTTATCGGTACCACGGGCAGTGTGGTGATATTGGGCGCGCTATGTGTGCTGTGTGTGCTGTTCTTCTCCCGGCTTGATATGGTGGCGATGGTGAAGAGCTTCCGTGAACGGGGTGAGGAGCGCGAGCAGAAGCATGAGGTGGAGCGCCAGCGCAGGGAGCTTTTGAAGCTGCAAAAACAAAAGGAGCGCGAGCAGGAGAAGAATGCGAAAAAGACCGCAACGCTGGCGGATGAGCTGGCGACACCGGCCTACCTTCGCACAGGCAAGACCGAACCGATCCCGCCCGCACCGCATGCCATGCCGGAAGTGGCGTTCGCCGGAGCGCCTCAGGCTACGCCGCGCACAGGGCCTGTGCCACAGTCCCCGTATTCCGTACCACCGCAAAGTGTGCCTGCGCAGCCCTATGCGCCGCCTGCGACGCCTGTGGCCTCGCCGCGACAGAGCCCGCAGCTATATGATGAGATTATCGATATGGGCACGGGCAGCGGAGAAAGCGTTGTCAAGATCAAGACGCCTTTTTACAAGCGCAGCACGACACAGCCTGAGCCTGAGCCCCTCAAGCCCGAGATGCCCGCGACCAACACCGGCCTGTTCGGGCGCGACCGCGAGGCTGAGAAAGTGATGCGCCGCATGGAGGAGAACCGCAAGCGTAAGGAACAGCTGGACAAAACAATGGTCGACCATGGGCAGCCCGACACGGTGAGTGTGCAGCCCACAATGGGCGCTGCGCCGCCGGTGGGCAGCCCGCGGCAGCCCGCGACCGCGCCGGAAGCCACGCGTCGCAATGCGCCGCCACCCGAGGGGCCTTCGCTCACGCAGGAGCAGATCGCCTTTGCAAATCAGGTGGCTGCCTACAAGCGCCCCACACCCGTTGAGTCCACCTCCGGGAGCAGCGCCGCCAGCGCGCAGGATCGCTTCGAAGCTTATAAACGCCCGGATGGTGGCGAGCCGCCCATCGGCCAGCCGACGGGGAAATTGCCCCGTCAGCAGAAGAACGACAAGCCTGTAGCGAAGGTCAAACGGCCATATCCTTACCCGATGATCGAGCTTTTGAACCTGACGACTGCCGCTGTGCCGGATACGCGCGAGGCGGACAGGCTGAACGCCGTCAAACTGGAACAGACGCTGGAGAGTTTTGACATCCCCGCGCGGGTGCAGCGCGTGACGCACGGCCCCGCGGTAACACGGTTCGAGCTGGGCCTGATCTCCAGCGGCATCAACGTCAAGCGCATCGTGAACATCGCGGACAACATCGCGCTGGACATGGCGGCCAACGGCGGCGTACGCATCGAGGTGCCCATCCCGGGCACCAACCTGTTTGGCGTGGAGATACCCAACAAAGAGATCATCAGCGTTTCGCTGGCCGAGGTTTTGACCAGCCCGGAGATGACCAACGCCAAGTCGCCCCTCTCGGTGGCGCTGGGCAAGGATATCGCGGGCAGGCCGGTCATCTGCGATCTGGCAAAGATGCCGCATCTCCTGATCGCGGGCCAGACGGGCAGCGGTAAGTCGGTATGCATCAACGCCATCATCAACAGCCTGCTCTACCGTGCCTCGCCGGACGAGGTGCGCATGATCATGATCGACCCCAAGGTGGTGGAGCTGCAGGGCTACAACAAGGTGCCGCACCTGCTGATACCCGTGGTGAGCGACCCGCACAAGGCGGCGGGCGCACTGGCATGGGCCGTGCAGGAGATGCTCGACCGCTATCACAAGATGCAGAGCAAGGGCGTGCGCGAGATCAGCGCCTACAACGCCAAGGTGACGGGCGATGAGCCGAAGCTGCCGCGCATCGTCATCATCATTGATGAGCTGAGCGACCTGATGCTGGCCTGTAAGAAGGAAGTGGAGGAATCCATCATCCGGCTTGCGCAGCTGGCGCGTGCGGCGGGCATCCATGTGGTGGTTGCCACCCAGCGGCCTACCGTCAACGTCATCACGGGCCTTATCAAGGCGAACATCCCCTCGCGCATCGCGTTCGCGGTGGCCTCCAGTGTGGACAGCCGCACCATCCTTGACATGAACGGCGCGGAGAAGTTGCTGGGCAAGGGCGATATGTTCTATTACCCCACGGGGGAAAAGGCGCCCCTGCGCGTGCAGGGCTGCTTCGTGAGCGACAGCGAGATCAGCGGCGTGGTGGATTACATCGGCAAGAACAGCGACACGGATTATGACGAGCGCATCAACGAGATCATGGACGCCCCCGACCCCGCCGATGCTGACGTGCTGGACGGCTCGGACGACGGCGCGGTGGACGAGCGACTGCAGGAGGCGGTCGAGATGGTGCTGGGCGACGGGCAGGCAAGCATCAGCATGCTGCAGCGGCGCATGAAGATCGGCTATGCGCGCGCGGGCAGGCTGATAGACGATATGGCAGCGCGCGGCATCATCAGCCGCAGCGCAGGCAGCAAGCCGCGCGAGGTGCTCATCAGTTACGAGCAGTACCTGCAGCAGAAGGATGCCTACCTGCACTGACAATAGCGCAAACCACCGGCGCCCGATGGCAACCATCGGGCGCCGGTTTGGCCTAGGCGGAGCGGGGGAATGCGCGCCCGCTCCTTGACAATGCTTGAAGCGCGCGTGTATAATCCACAATATCCGTAGCTTTGAGGTGAACAGAATGCTGACACGGATCCCGAAAGGTACCAAGGACGTGCTGCCTTCGGAAAGCCCCCGCCTGCAGGCCATTGAGGCGCTGATGCGCAAGGTGGCGAGGCTGGCCGGTTACGCCGAAGTTCGCACGCCGGTATTTGAACATACCGAGCTCTTTTCGCGCGCCGCAGGCGAGACCAGCGACGTTGTGCGCAAGGAGATGTATACCTTCAAGGACAAGGGCGACCGCTCCATCACCCTGAAGCCGGAGAGCACGGCGGGCGTGGTGCGCGCGTTTATCGAGTCCGGCCTGTATGCGCAGGCATTGCCGCTGAAGATGTATTACCTGTACGCGCCGCACTTTCGCTATGAGGCGCCGCAATCGGGCCGCCTGCGCGAGCATCACCAGTTTGGCATGGAGTGCTTCGGTGCGGCGCAGGCCTCCGCGGACGCGGAGCTGATCCAGTGCGCCGTGGATGTGCTCACCAGCCTAGGCCTCAAGGGGGTTACGCTGCGCATCAATTCCATCGGCTGCCCCAACTGCCGCCCTGCCTACCAGCAAAAATTGCGAGACTTTTTACACGAAAGGACCGACATGCTCTGCAAGGACTGCGTGGAGCGCACCGAGACCAACCCACTGCGCGTGCTGGATTGCAAAAACCCTGCATGCCAGGCGGAGCTTGTGGACGCGCCGCAGATGCTCGACCACCTGTGCGATGAGTGCGCCGCGCACTTTGCGGAGCTCAAGCGCTATCTGGATGCGGCGGAGATCGTCTATACCGTGGATACGGGCATTGTGCGCGGGCTGGATTACTACACCAAGACCGTGTTCGAACTGACCACCGAAACGCCCAACGGCAACCTGACCGCCTGTGGCGGCGGGCGCTACGATAAACTGGTGGAACAGATCGGCGGGCCCAGCATACCGGCCGTGGGCTTTGGCATGGGCATGGAGCGGGTGGTGATGCTGCTGGATCAGCTTGCACCGGAAGATCAGCGGCTCAAGGTCCTCAGTAACGCGCCGGATGTGTTCGTAGCCAGCCTTGGGCAGGCGATGAGCGTGCCGGCGTTCGAGCTGATGCTGGCGTTCCGCAAGGCGGGCCTCAAGGCGGATATGGATCACGCGGGGCGCAGTCTGAAGGCACAGTTTAAGTATGCGGACAAGCTGGGCGCGGCTTTTGTCGCCATTTTGGGTGAGGACGAGCATACACGCGGCGTTGTGAAGCTGCGCAACATGAGCACCAAAGAGGAATGGGAAACGCCGCTGCATGCTGCAGCGGAAACCTTGCAGGGCCGCATCTTAAAGCAGATCGAGGAGGCATAACCCATGGCGATGACCAAGCGCACCCATATGTGCGGCGAGATCGTGACCGGCGAGGTTGGCAAACAGGTGGTGCTCAAAGGCTGGGTGCAGCGCGCCCGCAACTTGGGCGGTCTCATTTTTGTGTCGTTGCGCGACCGCACGGGCATTGTGCAGGTGGTGTTCGACAGCACGGTGCTGCCCGTGGACGTGTTCCAGCTGGCGGAGAGCCTGCGCGGCGAGTTTGTGGTCGAGGTGCGCGGCGAGGTGCGCAGGCGAGCGCCCGAGGCGGTCAACGACAAGATGAAGACCGGCGAGGTAGAGGTGGCCGCCGCCGCCCTGACGCTGCTCAACACCAGCAAGACTCCGCCCATCTATATCGAGGATGGCACCAACGAGCAGGAGTCGCTGCGCCTCAAGTACCGCTACCTTGACCTGCGCCGCCCCAGCCTGCAGGCGATGCTGCGCTTCCGCCATCAGGTCATCAAAGCGCTGCGCGACTACATCGATACGCAGGGTTTTGTCGAGGTGGAAACGCCAATTTTGACCAAATCCACGCCCGAGGGTGCGCGCGATTATCTGGTGCCTTACCGTCAGAAGCCCGGCCTGTTCTACGCACTGCCGCAGAGCCCGCAGATCTACAAGCAGCTGCTCATGGTCGCGGGCCTTGACCGCTACTATCAGGTGGCGCGCTGCTTCCGTGATGAGGACGGCCGTGCCGACCGCCAGCCGGAGTTTACCCAGTTCGACATGGAAATGAGCTTCATTGAGCCCGAGGACATCCAGACGGTCGTGGAAGGCGCGTACCGGCATGTGTTCAAGGAAGTGATGGGGCTTGATATACAGCTGCCGCTCCGGCGCATGACATGGCGCGACGCCATGGCGCGCTTTGGCAGCGACAAACCGGATACGCGCTTTGGCATGGAGATCCGCGATGTGAGCGAGACGGTTCGCGGCTGCGGCTTTGCCGTGTTTGAAAACGCACTGGCCGATGGGCAGACGGTGTGCGCCATCTGCGCCAAGGGTGCTGGCAAGCTGAGCCGCAAAGAGCTGGACGCGCTGGGCGAGTTCGTAAAGACCTACCATGTCAAGGGCCTCGCGTGGGCCGTTCCCGCCGATGACAGTACCCTGCGCAGCTCGTTCGCCAAGGCCATGCAGGGCGACAGCATGCAGAGCCTCCTCAGCCAGATGGACTGCCAGACGGGCGACGCGCTGTTCGTGATCGCGGACAAGCGCCTTGTGGCCTTGACCGCCATGGGCCAGCTGCGCCTGCGGCTGGGTCGCGACCTGGGGCTGATCGACAAGGCCCGCTATGACCTCCTGTGGATCACGGAGTTCCCGCTGGTGTCGTGGAGCGAGGAAGACAACCGTTACGTGGCCGAGCACCACCCCTTCACAAACGTAATGGAGGAGGATGTGGCCCTGATGGAGACCGACCCCGGCAAGGTGCGTGCCAAGAGTTACGACTTGGTCATGAACGGCATCGAGATGGGTTCCGGCTCCATCCGTATCCACCAGAGCGAGCTGCAGGCTAAAATGTTCAACCTCATCGGCCTGACGGACGAGGAAGCGCAGGAGAAGTTTGGCTTCCTGCTGGAGGCGTTCCAGTACGGCACGCCCCCGCACGGCGGTTTTGCCTTCGGCATCGACCGATTGGTGATGATTCTGGCGGGTGCGGATAGCCTGCGCGATGTGCTGGCCTTCCCCAAGATCCAGAACGGCACGTGCCTGATGATGGAAACGCCCGCAACCGTACAAAAGGATCAGCTTGACCTCTTGAAAATCAAGGCAGGGGAATGAGGCGTTCTACCCACTCCGTCACAATTTACGGGGGCGGCGTTGTCAATCGCCCGAAAATCTGGTATACTTACGTTTGCAAAGCTTGAACCATAGGAGGTGCGCAATATGACCGCAAAGAAGGACAACCTGCCCTTGAGCTTGCGCAGGGACGATGATTCCACCGGGACCATCACCTACGCTAACGAGGTCATTGCCATCATTGCTGGCGTAGCCGCCAACGAGGTCGAGGGCATCGCGGGGATGTGCACCAGCGGTGGCATTTCCGAAGTGTTTGGCCGCAACCGCAACATCACCAAGGGCGTAAAGGTGGAAATCGGCTCGGAGGAAGCTTCGGTCGATCTATATGTTGTGATCGAGTATGGCACGCCCATCCAGACCGCCGCTTCTAACGTGCAGGAAAACGTGCGCAAGGCCATCGAGACCATGACCGGCCTGCATGTGGTACGAGTGGATGTGCACGTGCAGGGCGTGAGCTTCGAGAAGGAAAAGGAAGAGGTACAGGCTGGACTGGCCAGCGCGGACCTGCCCAAGGTGACCGACGGCAGGCGCGAAGCCCGTGAGAAGCCCCACCACAAAGCCGGGAAGCCCGCTGAAGAGCAAAAAGCGGAGGAGCCGAAAGCCGAGGAGCCCAAGGCGGAGACCGCCGAGGCCCCCGCACCGGAGGCGACGCCTGCAGGCGAAGCGGCGGAGCAGCCCGCGGCTGATGCGTAACATGGCAACCCCGAAAGACCGCAGGGGTCTTTTGGGGTTTGTTTTGCCTGACGCAATTCGCCTGAGGAGGGATTGGCAATGAGGCTCAAGGTTTGGGATCGGATTTTCGGCGCCGTATCCGGCCTGTTGGTTTTGGTGGCGGGTGTTGGCCTGTTCGTGTTCGGGGCGGGCATCTTCCCCTTCCGGCTTGATCTGTCGTTTTTGGACACGCCTTTTGCCGTGTGGCAGCGGGCCGTGATGGTGGCGGTGGCGGTCGCGCTCTGTCTGCTGGGTATCCGCGGGTTTCTGATGCTGTTTCGCAGCAACCGTGAGCGCGGCTTTATCATGCAACACACGGAATACGGCGACCTGAGCATCTCCATGACGGCCATGGAGAACATGGTCAAAAGGTGCGT
Source organism: uncultured Oscillospiraceae bacterium (assembly GCA_964584315.1). GTDB lineage: Bacteria > Bacillota > Clostridia > Christensenellales > Aristaeellaceae > CAXXOK01. The sequence continues at coordinate 13,009 of CAZOZO010000018.1, read as the reverse complement.
CGATACGCATGACGAGCTCAAGGTGAGCAGCACGCGCATCCTGCACGCGCGCGACGGCGTGGTCGTCAGCATGCGCATCTCGCTGGCCAGCGGGGTCAACATTCCCATCGCGGTCAGTGCGCTGCAAAAGCAGATCAAACAGTACATCACCTCGTGCAGCGGTGTGGATGTCAAAGAAGTGCGCGTGATGGTGGAGACGAACAACAGCCTTGCACCCTTTACCGGCAGCGGCCTGCAGGGCGGCATGATGGCCGATGTGGACGCGGCCGCCCGCGCGGGCGAGGTGGTCAGCAGCCTGCACGAAGCAGCGCAAAACGCGACGCTGACCGAGCCGGAAGCCGAGGCAAAGCCCGAAAAGGTGCCGCTGCACCAGCGGCTGTTCCGCCGTGAGGAGAAGCCGCAAATCGTGCCTGCGCCCCCCGAGGCGCCAGCGGAAACGGCGGATGTGCAGAGTAGCCCCGAACCGGGAGCAACCGGCCCCGATCCGCTTGAAGCACAAGCCCAGCCTGAAACGAAGAACAGCGAGGAGGAAGTATGATGGATAACCAGAACAGCAATAAGTGGTTCACGGTCGGCACGACGCAGTGTGGACTGCTCTTGGGCGGCGTTGGTGTGGCGATTGCCTTCCTGCTCATTTTCCTTGGCTTCTGGAACACGGTGCTCGTGGCGGCGCTGTTTGTGGCGGGATACTGGGCGGGGGCCATCGAGGGCAAAACCAACTTTATCAAGAACACCATCAACAGACTATTTCCGCCCAAGGGCGAGTGACGGACGAAACGGAGTGTAACAGATGGCGCGATCAGTGGCCAGGCAGGCCGCGATGCAACTTTTATATGAGCGGATGTCTGGCGGCGAGGCCGATGACGAGACGCTTGACTTGGTGTACGAGCAGCTGGCCATGTGCGGCGAGCAGGTGGGCAAGCAGCCCACCACGGACGAACGGGCCTACATTGACGATGTGCTGACCGGTGTTCGTACCCATCAGGAGGAGCTGGACACGCTCATCGAGCGGCACAGCAGCGGAGACTGGGCGCTGGAGCGCGTGGCCCATGTGGATTTGAGCATCCTGCGGCTTTCCGCCTATGAGCTGTGCTACCGCGACGATGTGCCGGACAATGTATCCATCAGCGAGGCGATGGACTTGGCCGACAAGTACAGCGAGCCCAAGAGCGGTCGCTACATCAACGGCGTGCTGGGCGCTATTGAGCGCGACAAGCGGAAGGATTGATGGCCTTGGCGGTGGCGATCGGCTTTGACACGAGTTGCTACACCACCTCCATCGCGGCGGTGGACGCTGGCGGGCATGTGCTTGCGTCGCACCGTATGCTTTTGCCAGTGCAAAGCGGGCAACGCGGCCTTCGCCAAAGCGAGGCCGTTTTTGCGCATGTAAGGCAAATGCCGCTTATGGCCGAGCGCCTGCGCGCGGAGCTTGCGGGCGCGTCCGTGTGCGCTGTGGCCGCATCCGCTGCGCCTGCCGAGGGCGAATCCAGCTACATGCCGGTGTTCATGGTAGGGCTTTCCCACGCGCGCACATTGGCAGCCGTGCTGGGTGTCAAGTGTTACGAGGTCACGCACCAGCAGGGGCATATCGCCGCCGGTCAGCTTGAGTTGGAGCCGCTTGCGGAGCCGTTTGTGGCGCTGCACCTGAGCGGCGGCACCACGGAGCTGCTGCATGTGGCGAATGGGCATATCGTGAGCCTTGGCGGGTCGCTTGACCTGCATGCAGGGCAGCTGATCGACCGTGTGGGCGTGGCGATGGGGTTTGCCTTCCCCGCGGGGCCGGCGCTGGAAAAGCTGGCGCTGACTGGCAACGCGCAGGCATTGATCCCCGTCAGTATGGACAGGGGAGACCTTGCCTGCCACCTCTCCGGCGCGGAAACCCGCGCCATGCAATGGCTGCAAAATGCGGAGCTACCGCTGGAACAGATCGCCACCGAGGTGTTCGACCTGCTTGCGCGCACGGTGGCACGGCTGCTGATTGCTGCTTGTAAAGCGGCGGGTACCGACCGCGCGCTGGTCGTGGGCGGGGTATCCTCCTCCACGCTGTTGCGCGAGTTGCTGGCAAGGCGGCTTGATAAGGCGGGTGCAAGGCTTTGCCTGCATTTTGGCAGGCCGGAGTACAGCGCCGATAACGCCGCGGGTGTCGCGCTGCTTGGGATGCGACGCTATCTGACGGAGCGAAAAAACGACGCGGTGGGCGAACAGAACGAGTAATTCAGCGTAAATGTCTTAACAGGGGGCGAAGGTATGGCGGCACAGCTTTTGGATGGCAAGATACTCTCCGCGCGCGTGGAGGACGAGCTCAAGGTGCGCGTGGACGCGATGCGGGCAAAGGGCAACATCCCGGGTCTTTGCGTGATCCTCGTGGGGGACGATCCGGCCAGTCACCTTTACGTTGGCAATAAAGAAAAGGCCTGCGACAGGCTTGGTGTTGCAAGCTTCACGGTGCGCCTGCCCGCCGATGCCACGCAGCAACAGCTGGAGGCCGAGGTGGTCAAAGCCAACCAGAACCCTGCTATCCATGGCGTGCTGGTACAGCTGCCTTTGCCCAAACACCTGAACGGTGCCGCCGCACTCTCGCTGATCCTGCCGGAGAAGGACGCGGACGGCATCCACGATGTGAACGCGGGCAAGCTGATGCGCGGCGAATACGGCGCGGTGGCCTGTACGCCCAAGGGCGCGCTGTATATGCTCAAGTCCGCGGGCATATCCATCGCGGGCAAAAACGCCGTGGTGGTGGGGCGCAGCAACATTGTGGGCAAGCCTATGGCCATGCTTCTGCTGCACGAGAACGCGACGGTTACCATGTGCCACAGCCGCACGCATGATTTGGCCTCGTTCACCCGCAATGCTGATATTTTGGTAGCAGCCATTGGCGTGCCGCGCTTCATCACCGCCGATATGGTCAAGGACGGCGCGGTGGTGGTCGATGTGGGTATGAACCGCGTAGACGGCAAGTTTTGCGGCGATGTGGATTTTGAGACCGTCATGGAAAAGGCTAGCCACATCACACCTGTGCCCGGCGGCGTGGGCAAAATGACCATCGCAATGCTGATGAGCAACACGATCGAAGCGGCTGAAAAGGCCTTCGCACGGTTATGAGCGACAAGCGCCAGACGCTGACCGTTGAGGAACTGAACGAGTACGTGCGGCGCTCGCTGGCGGGCGACCCCATGCTGCACGGCGTGCGCCTGAAGGGCGAGCTCAGTAACTTCAAACGCCATGTGTCCGGCCACTGGTATTTTACCCTGAAGGACAGCCAAAGCGCCATCGCTTGCGCCATGTTCCGCTCGGCGGCGGCTACGGTACGCTTTGCCCCGCGCGAAGGGCAGCAGGTTGTGCTCACCGGTAGCGTAGGCCTGTACGTCAAAACCGGCGCCTACCAGTTTTACGCGGAGCAGATGGAGCCGGACGGCGTGGGCGAGATGTACCTGCGGTTGGAGGCCCTCAAGGCCAAGCTGCAAAAGGAAGGGCTATTCGACGCGGCACTGAAGAAGCCCCTGCCGCTGCTGCCCAAGGGCGTTGGCATCGTGACCAGCGGCACCGGCGCGGTGATCCACGATATCGCACGCATCGCATGGCGACGCTTCGCCGGGATGCCCCTGTACCTGTATCCCGTGGCGGTGCAGGGCGATGGCGCGGCGGAACAGATCGCAGCTGCGATACGCGCGCTGGATGTGCTGGACGCGGTGGATGTGATCATCGTGGGGCGCGGCGGCGGCAGCATGGAGGATCTTTGGGCCTTCAATGAAGAAGCCGTGGCGCGCGCCATCGCGGCGTGCTGCAAGCCCGTGGTGAGCGCCGTTGGGCATGAGACCGATTTTACCATCGCCGATTTTGTGGCCGATGTGCGCGCGGCTACGCCATCCGCCGCCGCCGAACTGGCGGTGCCGGAGCGCGAGGCGCTTTTATACGAGTGTGATAGGCTGCTGGGCCGCCTGCGCCGTGCGGGTGAAGCGGCCCTGTCGCAGAAGAATGCCACACTCTCCATGTTGCAGCGCAGGCTGGCGGAGCAAGCACCTGAGAAACGGCTGCTAACCGCCACCGAACGAGCGCGTTCGCTCTGGTCACGCATCGACCTGCTTGCGGGGGCAAGGCTGACCGCCATGCGTCACACTGTGAGCGAGCTTACCCTGCGCTTGACCGCCGCCAGCCCGGAAGCAACGCTGAAACGGGGCTACGCAATGATCACCCAGCGCGGCAGGCTGGTGCCCGCCGCCGCAGAACTGGATTTGCATGCGCCTTTCACCGTGACGCTGCGCGACGGCAAGGTGGCTGCGCAGGCGTTGCCCCTTGCAAAGGAGGAAACCCCATGAGCACGAAGAAACAGAGTAAGGAGCCATCCTACGAGCAAGACTTGGAGCGGCTGGAGGCACTGGCGGAGACCATGGAGAGCGGCGAACTGCCCCTCGGTGAGCTGCTGGCCGCCTATGAAGAGGGCGCGGCGCTCGCCAAAACCCTGACTGATCGTCTGGACAAGGCCCGTGCCAGACTGAGCGAAGTCAAGGCTGGCAAAGACAGTAGCCTGACCATAACGCCCAGCGATAATGCCGTTCAGGCCTCGTTGCTGGATGAGCTGGACGCGGAGTAAAGCAAGACATTGTCTGCCGGGTTGCATCGTTCGCTTTCGCTCATGATGGCTTAGCGCAGCTTTTGATTGGTGATGAGGACCGTTGGGATGGTATGGGCGAACGCCAGACCCGTAGCACTATGTTCGAGCGGCGCCAAGCCCTGCTGATTGCCTGTTTGTAAAGACCGCTTTTCAATGGAGAGAGGAGGCGCTTGATGCTACCGATGTATGCCAGCTATCGGGATATGGTGGAGCAGGCGCTGCACGCTCATCCTTTGATTGGTGGCGAATGGACGGACAGACTGGACGCGCCCCTTGAGCCACCGCTGGATGATGAAGTACCGCAGCCTCTGCGCAGCGCGATGCGTTACAGCCTGCTACTGCCGGGCAAACGCCTGCGGCCCGTGCTGCTGCTGGCCGCTTACCACCTGCTGTGCAACGATGCGTCGCCAGCTTTGCCCTACGCCATCGCATTGGAAATGATCCACACCTATTCGCTGATCCACGACGACCTGCCCGCCATGGACAACGACGACCTGCGACGCGGCAAACCCACCAACCACCGCGTATACGGCGAGAACATCGCCATCCTCGCTGGAGACGGGCTCTACTCGCTGGCGATGGAGACGATGCTGACCGCATCGCTCACGGCGCCATACCCTTCACGCGCGGTCGCAGCTATGGAGGAGATCGCGCGTCGTGCAGGCGTCACGGGCATGATCGCCGGGCAAACGCTGGATGTGAAGCTGGAGGGCGCACAGCCAAGCGCGGCTCTGGTCGCCTACATCCACCGGCATAAGACCGCAGACCTTTTGACTGCACCGGTCGTCGCAGGCCTGCTGCTGGCGGGCGCCGGCGACTCGCTGCTTGCCGCGGGCAAAGCCTACGGGCAGGCGCTTGGCCTCGCGTTCCAAATCGTAGACGACCTGCTGGACGTGCAGGGCGACGCGCAGGCCATGGGCAAGCAGACCGGCATGGATGCACAGCGCGGCAAGCTCACCTGGCCCGCTGTACACGGTGTTCAAGCCTCGCGTGATATGGCCGCGCACTGTGTGGAAGAAGCTGTTGCCGCGCTGGCTCCCTTTGGCGACAAGGCATCGTTTTTGGCCGCGCTGGCACGCGACTCGCTTCTTCGCGTCACCTGACCACCCCCACCCGAAGGAGGTATGGGATTGCATAATTTTTTTGATATCCTTCGCAATCATGCGGTCATCTGTTCCGTTATCGCCTGGTTTGTGGCGCAGGCACTCAAAATACCGCTCTACTACCGCGTCGAGCACCGGTGGGATTGGCGGCGCTTCGTAGGCTCGGGCGGCATGCCCAGCTCGCACACAGCGATGGTCGTGGCGCTATGCATCACCGTTGGCGCGTTGCAGGGGTTCGACACCATGGTGTTTGGCGGGTGTTTTGTGCTGGCGACCATCGTGATGTACGACGCGACCGGCGTGCGACGCGAGACGGGCACGCAAGCGACCGTCATCAACCAGATACTCAAAGATGTGCTCATCAACGGCAAGCGCATCTCGGATGAAGAACTCAAGGAACTGGTAGGGCACACGCCCTTTGAAGTGCTGGGCGGCGCGCTGGTGGGCACGATCACGGCACTTTGCTATCTTTGGTTCGGCGTAATCGGGCGGGCATAAGGCCACGCCTTGCATGGGAGGCTTAACGTGGATCATTTTCTGGAGGAGATCGTGGTGCGCCACAGGCGCGCGCTGCCGGAGCTGCTGTATTACCTGTCCAATGTGGTCATGGTGTTGTTTGCGATCGTCGGGTTTTGGATGCTCACCAATCTGCTGAGTTCATTCTCGATTCTTGCGGTGGCATTCACGCTGTTCTTCTGTGGCATTGCGGTGTTGCTGTTCCTCTACCGCGATCGGTTGCGCACGGAGTTTGAGTATACCTTCACCAATGGCGACCTGGATTTTGCGCAGGTGTTCAACAACCAGAAGCGTAAAAACCTGGGCACCATGCGCGTGAAGAACGTGGAGAGCTTTGGGCCGGTGGACAGCAACCAGTTTCACAAATTCATCAACATGCCCGGCATCAAGCGGAAAAACTGGTTCTTGAACCGTGACGCGGCGCTATATTACTTCTACTATCAAAAGGATCAAAGCCGCACCATCATCGTGATGGAACCCTCCCGCGATATGGTGGATATGATCAAGAAATACCTGCCGCACGGCGTGTATCAGGGGTAACCGAATGCAGGCCTATCTGGACAACAGCGCCACCACACGCCCTTGCGAGGCGGCGGTGCAGGCGATGCTGAGCAGTATGCGGGAGAGCTATCATAACCCATCTGCGCTGTATAAAGCGGCGGTGGCAGCGGAGCACGCGCTGGACGCCGCGCGGGTGACCGTTGCAAAGCCGCTGGGCATGGACGTAAAAAACGTCGTATTCACCTCCGGCGGTACCGAGAGCGATAATCTCGCCATTCTGGGGGCGCTCTGCACGGCGCGGGAAAAGGGCGATGTGCTCTATACCGCGGCGGAACACCCCGCCGTTAAAAACGCCTGTCAGGAGGCAGCGGCGCTCTATGGCCACACCGCGCGTGAGATACCGCTGGACGTGGGCGGATCGGTCGATTTGGCCGCGCTTGCGAACATGCTGGGGCCGCGTACGCTGCTGATCTGCGTGATGCAGGTGTGCAATGAAACGGGCGTAATCATGCCCATCGCTGAGGTGGTTCGCCTGCGCGATAGCCTCGCGCCCAAGGCTGCCATCCATGTGGATGGCGTGCAGGGTTACCTGCGCTTGCCCTTCGCCATGAAAGGCTCGGGCGTGCAGAGCTATGCGACCAGCGCGCACAAGGTGCACGGCCCCAAGGGTGTCGGTGCATTGATCACGCAAAGCGGCTATCGCTTGCATCCGCTGATGGTAGGGGGCGGCCAGCAAAGCGGCCTGCGCTCCGGTACGGAAAACACGGTGGGCATCGCGGGTTTTGCGGCGGCGGTGGCTGCCTACCCGCCCGCCGTTGAAGCGTTAGCCACGCTGCGCGCGCTCAAGCAAACGGCGGTGGAACTGTTGACGACCGCCATCCCCTCCATGAGGGTGCTTGGCGCGCAGCCGGAAGCGGAAAACAGTGCCCCGCATATCCTGTACGCGGCGTTTTCGCCGGTGCGGGCGGAGACGCTCGTGCATGCGCTGGAGGAAGACGGGGTCATGGTGGGCACAGGCTCGGCCTGCTCCAGCCGCAAGCATAAACGGTCGGAGGTGCTCACGGCCATGGGCATACCGCCCGCGGTGATCGACAGCAGCATCCGCCTGAGCTTTTCGGTTACGAATACGATCGCGGAAGTACAATATGCGGCGGAGCGGATCGCCGCGCATTATCAGGTGCTGGCGCGTTTTACGCGTCGCTGAACGGAGAGAAGGATACCATTGCGCGAGGTTTTGCAGGTACGGTTTTCCGAGATTTATTTGAAGGGTCTGAACCGCCCTTACTTTTTGCGCATGCTGGTGGAACGCGTGCGCGACGCGGCACGGCCTGTTCAGGGGCATGTGTGGCTGAGCGACAGCCGTATCTATGTGAGTGACGTGACCGACGTAGGCGAGGCCATCCGCAGGCTGACCAGGGTTTTTGGCGTGCACAGTGTATGCCGCGCCGTAGAGATGGAAAAAACCGATTTTCAGGCCGTGCGCGACGCAGCGGTGGAATTGATGCGGGATGTGCGCGGCACCTTCAAGGTGGAGGCTCGCCGAAGCGATAAGCGATTCCCCATGGATTCACCCGCCATCAACGCGGATATTGGCGGCTACGTGTTGGAGCGCGTGCCCACGCTGGCCGTGGATGTACATAAGCCGGAGCATGTGCTCTCAGTGGAGATACGCGACAAGGCATACCTCTACACGCAGCCCATTTTGGCCGTGGGCGGTATGCCTGTGGGCACCAACGGGCGCGCGACGTTTTTGCTCAGCGGCGGCATCGACAGCCCCGTCGCGGGCTGGATGGTGGCTAAGCGTGGCGTAAGCATGAGCGCCGTGCACTTTCAGTCGCCCCCCTATACCAGCGAGCGCGCCAAGGACAAGGTGGTCAAGCTGGCGCAACTCCTGAGCGAGAGCATGTGCGGCCTTCGGCTGCACCTGGTGCCGTTTACCGACATTCAGATGCAGATACATGAAAAGTGCCACCCGGACTATACCACCATCATCATGCGACGCTATATGATGCGCATTGCCGACCGCATCGCCTATGCGGAGCGTGCACAGGCGTTGGTCACGGGGGAGAGCATCGGGCAGGTGGCAAGCCAGACCATGCATTCTCTGCAATGCACCGACGCCGTGGCAACGTTGCCGGTGTTCCGCCCGTTGATCGGCTTTGACAAGCAGGAGATCATCGATCTTGCGGTAAAGATCGGCACGTTTGAGACCTCCGCGCTGCCGTACGAGGATTGCTGCACCGTGTTCACGCCCCGCCACCCCGCAACCAAGCCGAAGATGGACATCATCCTCGAGGGGGAAGCATTGCTGGACAGCGAAGCGCTGATCGAGGCTGCGATCGCCGGTCAGGAGATACTGGAGCTGTAGTGGCTAAGGAATTGCATGACCATGCGCCCGCCGTGTTAAAACGGCGGGCGTTTTATATGGGCAAACAGAGCTGCGGGATGGGGAGAACACGCGGCGGGCAGTATGGCGCGCGTGCGCGCTACAGCATGGGAGCAGAACAAAATCATTGCAAATCATGACTTCTGAGGTTTAGGGACAGGGAATCCGAAGTGAATTTTCCGTCATGAAATTGTGAAGGTTTTATCATGATGGGGATTGCAGGATTGACAAGATTGATGTATAATGCTATGCGGGATGAAATTCGTCCATGCGGGTCAAATCCCGTCCCGAACAGAAGGAGATGCACGATGCAGGACGAATACTTTTCGCTGATGCAGAAGATCGCGCCCGATCTGGCACAGCAGATCGAAAGGCGCGCCCTCGTGCTGGAGCGCATCGACGCCTTGCAACCCGTCGGCAGGCGGCTTTTAGCCTCGCGGCTAAACCTGCCGGAGCGGGAGGTGCGCACCGTGGCCGCGCTGCTCAAGGAGCATGGGCTGGTGGAGCTGGATGCGGCGGGCATGACCCTGACGCCCGAGGCGGCGGAGATCCTGCCCTCTGCTCGGCGTTTCAGCCGAGACCTTCGGGGCCTGACCAAGCTGGAAACAGCACTGAGCAAGCTGCTGGATGTGCCCAAGGTGTATGTGACGGCCGGCGACAGCGACCAAGATCCGCATGTACTCAGCGAAGTTGGACGTATCGCTGCCAGCAGGCTGCGCGGGTTTTTGCAGAGCGGCTCCACGCTGGCAGTCACGGGCGGGCAGACCATCCATGAAGTAGCGCAGGCACTCACGCCCACCGGCACGAGTATGAACGTGATGGTGGTGCCCGCGCGAGGCGGCATCGGGCGGGCGCTGGAGACGCAGGCCAACACTGTGGCCTCGGAGATCGCAAAGCGGCTGGGCGGCCACCACCGGTTGATGCATCTGCCCGACCAGCTGGACGAGCACGCCATGGCCGAGATGCGCAAGGTGAGCGAGATCACCGAGACGCTGGAGCTGCTCCAGCGAGCGGACGTGGTGCTCTACGGCATCGGCCGTGCGGACGATATGGGCAAAAAGCGTCAGCTGCCGCCGGACATTCTGGCGGATGTGCTCCGCAAGGGCGCAGTGGCAGAGGCCTACGGCTGCTATTTTGATGAGAGCGGCAGTGTCGTGTTCTCCGCCTCGACCGTGGCACACGACCTGGGCAAGCTCAAGCCAAGCTGCGCGTTGCTGGCCGTGGCGGCAGGCGCGCGCAAGGCGGCGGCCATCCGAGCGGTCATGAAGAGCCGCCCGCAGGCCATGCTGGTGACCGACGAGGGCGCAGCCCGCGCGATCATCGCCATGTAACGGTTGCTCGCCTGATGCTATTTCCCACCCTTGCCAAGAAGGGCCCGCGGCGCTACCGCACAAAGGCCCATGAAGCAGTAAGGATTGGAAATAGCAGGCAAGGCTTGGCAATACAACTTTTGTACCAAAACGCTAAGGAGTGTGCAGTATGGCGAAGAAAACCATTGAGGACATCCAGGTCAAAGGAAAAAAAGTGCTCGTGCGCTGCGACTTTAACGTACCGCTGGATGAAAACAAGGTGATCACCGACGAAAACCGTATCCGCGGCGCGCTGCCGACCATCAAGTACCTCATGGAGCACGGCGCTCGCGTCATCCTGTGCAGCCACCTGGGCCGTCCCAAGGGCGGCTTCGACATGAAATACTCCTTAAAGCCTGTTGCCGAGCGCCTGAGCCAGATGCTTGGCCGCGATGTGCCCCTTGCCAAGGATGTGGTAGGCCCCGATGCACATCGCCTTGCCGATGAGCTCAAGGACGGCGACGTGATGCTGATCGAGAACGTGCGCTTCCACCCCGAAGAGGAGAAGAACGACCCGGAGTTCTCCAAGCAGCTTGCCTCGCTGGCCGAAGTCTACGTGAACGACGCTTTTGGTACCGCGCACCGCGCGCACAGTTCCACTGAGGGCGTAGCGCATTTGCTGCACCCCGCCGTAGCCGGTTTCCTGATCGGCAAGGAGCTCTCCATTATGGGCAAAGCGCTGGAGGATCCGGCCCGCCCGTTCGTTGCCATTCTGGGCGGCGCGAAGGTGAGCGACAAGATCGGCGTGATCACCAACCTGCTGGAGAAGGTCGATACCCTGATCATCGGCGGCGGCATGAGTTACACCTTCCAGAAGGCGCTGGGCGGCCGCATCGGCAAGAGCCTGCTGGAGGCCGACAAGGTTGGCCTTGCCAAGGAGATTCTCGAAAAGGCGAAGGCCAAGAAGGTAAAGCTGCTGCTGCCCATCGACAACATCGCGGGCGACGATTTCAGCAACGACGCGATGCGCATCACCGTGCACAGCCAGGAGATCCCGGACGGGTTCGAGGGCATGGACATCGGCCCCAAGACGCAGGTGATTTTCGCTAACGAGATCGTAAACGCCGGCACGGTGGTCTGGAACGGCCCGATGGGCGTGTTCGAGTTTGAGAACTTTGCCGAGGGCACCCGCGCGATTGCCAAGGCCATGGCGGAGTGCAAGGGCGTGACCATCATCGGCGGCGGCGACAGCGCGGCTGCGGTAGAGCAAATGGGCTTTGCCGATAAGATGACTCACGTTTCCACCGGTGGCGGCGCGAGCCTCGAATACCTCGAGGGCCGCCTGCTGCCCGGCGTCGAAGCGCTGGACGACGAGTAAGCATACCACCTTTGCGCAGGCGGCTCAGTGCCGCCTGCGCAAAGCTCGCCTCCGTGAAAAGGTGCTTGCGGCACGGCTGCGCCCGCCGCAAATGGCCGTTTCAAGGGGCGTTTTTATGGTTATCTGACCTATGGTAAATATTACCGGTTCCGATGCGCTGCTCCGCCCACAGACTTGGCACACGGGGAGAAAACCCCATGCCACGGTGTGGCTGGCAGTTGCGGGAACCTGACATGCAGGGAGATAGAAACATGCGTAAACCGATCATTGCCGGTAACTGGAAGATGAACAAAACCCCCGCCGAGGCCGCCGAGCTGGTCAAGGCACTTGCGCCCGCCGTGAAGGACGCGGCCTGCGACGTGGTGGTTTGCGTGCCCGCCGTCGATTTTGCCGCCGTAAAGGCTGCCGCCGAGGGCACCAACATCCGCTTAGGCGCGCAGAATGTGCATTTTGCCGCCAGCGGCGCCTATACGGGCGAGTTGAGCGCCGCCATGCTTAAGGCTTGCGGCGTGGAGTATGTGGTGATCGGCCACAGCGAGCGCCGCCAGTACTTCGGCGAGACTGACAAGACTGTGAACCTGCGCACCCGCGCGGCGGTGGCCGCGGGCATCGTGCCCATCGTGTGCGTGGGCGAGCTGAAAGATGAGCGCGAGAGCGGCTATACCGACGCCATCGTGGAGTACCAGACCCGCATGGCGCTGACCGGCCTGACCCCCGACGAGGTCAAGAACGTCGTGATCGCTTATGAGCCGGTGTGGGCCATCGGCACGGGCCTGACCGCAACTGACGAGCAGGCGAACGAGACCATCGGCGTGATCCGCAAGGCGCTGGAGCGCCAGTATGGCAAGGCTGTGTCCGACGCGGTGCGCATCCAGTACGGCGGCAGCATGAATCCCGGCAACGTCAAGGGCCTGATGGCCCAGCCGGAGATCGACGGCGGCCTGATTGGCGGCGCGTCGCTCAAGGCGCCGGATTTCACCGCCGTGGTGCTGTTCGACCGGTAACGCTATATTCCCCAACGAGGCATAAGAGGAGCTATTCGAATGGATAAAACCATGACGGCGCTGCTCATCATGGACGGCTTTGGCATCAACCCCGTGCATGAAGGCAACGCGATCTATCAGGCGGGCACCCCGCACCTGGATGAGCTGATGCGCATCTACCCCCACACCCAGATCGGCGCGAGCGGCATGGACGTGGGCCTGCCGGACGGGCAGATGGGCA
>CAZOZO010000017.1:0-59729 GCA_964584315.1 uncultured Oscillospiraceae bacterium | reverse complement strand
TGGCAATCGTCCGCCCCGCGGCGACAAGCCCGCATACGGCGACCGTGCCCCGCGCGGCGAAGGCAGCTTCGGCAACCGTCCGCCCCGCGGCGACAAGCCCGCGTTCGGCGACCGTGCCCCGCGCGGCGAAGGCAACTTTGGCAATCGCCCGCCCCGTGGCGACAAGCCCGCATACGGCGACCGTGCCCCGCGTGGCGAGGGCAACTTTGGCAATCGCCCGCCCCGCGGTGGCGACCGTCCCTCCTTTGGCGACCGTGCCCCGCGCGGCGAAGGCAACTTCGGCAATCGCCCGCCCCGCGGCGACAAGACCGCGTATGGCGACCGTGCCCCGCGCGGCGAAGGCAACTTCGGCAATCGTCCGCCCCGTGGCGACAAGCCCGCGTATGGCGACCGTGCCCCGCGCTTTGACGCCAGCCCCGTGCGCGAGGAAGGCGGCTTCCGCTTCGGCAACGGCGGGCAGGAGCCCTACCGCAGCCGCGGCGCCAACATCGCCGCCCCCCGCCCCTATGACGAGCGCAAGCGCGAGCGCCGCGAAGGCCCCGCCCCGCGCGACTATAACAACTTCCATTACGAGGCGCCCACGCGCCCGCCCCGCCCCACCTATGACGCGCCCGAGCCCGCCGAGGAGGAGATCGTTCCGCTGGAAAACCTCCTCAGTGGCCGCAACCCCATCCGCGAGGCCTTAAAGAGCGGCCGCGACATCGAAAAGCTGATGGTGGCGCGCGGCGACCTGAGCGGCTCCGCCCGCGAAATCATCGCCATGGCCAAGGAGCAGCACGTACCCGTGCAGGAGGTGGACCGCGCCCGGCTGGATGCGATCACCGAGCACCATCAGGGCATGCTGGCGTTCGCCTCGGCGTACCAGTACCACACCGTGGAGGAGATGCTGGCCGTCGCCAAAGAGCGCGGCGAAGCGCCGTTTCTGGTCGTGCTGGACGGCGTGACCGACCCGCACAACCTGGGCGCGATCATCCGTACGGCCGAGTGCGCGGGCGCGCATGGCGTGATCGTGCAGGAGCGCCGCGCCGTGGGCCTGACCCCCGCCGCCGTCAAGGCCAGCGCGGGCGCCATCGAGCACATCATGGTGGCGCGGGTCGTCAACCTGGTAAGCACGCTGGAAACGCTCAAGAAGCAGGGCGTGTGGGTCTATGCCGCGGATATGGGCGGCGAGGACTACGCGAAGGTCGATTTCAAGGGTGGCGCGGCCATCGTGATCGGCGCGGAAGGCGAGGGCGTAAGCCGCCTGGTGCTGGAAAACGCCGACAAGCGCGTATCGCTGCCGGTGCGCGGCAAGCTGGACAGCCTGAACGCCTCCGTGGCGGCGGGCATCCTGCTGTACGCCGTGTTGCGCGCCCGTTGAGCCGTGAAACCCATCCTGTTTGTCGATGGCTATAACGTGATCGGCGCGTGGGGGCAGGCAGAGCGCGAGGGATGGCCGCTGGACGAGAGCCGCGACCGCCTGACCCACCTTTTGGAAGACTACGGCGGTTACTCCGATCAGGAAGTGGTGCTCGTGTTCGACGGGCACCACGGCGAGCGCCAGACCACTACCGTCGAGCAGCGGGAGACAATCGCCGTGGTCTACACCAAGCACGGGCAAACCGCCGACCAGTACATTGAGCGCGCGTGCGCGCGGCTGCCCGTGTACCGCGAGGCCCGCGTCGCCACCAGCGACCATCTGGAGCAGACCATGATCCTGGGCCGGGGCGCAACGCGGCTTAGCTCACGCGAGCTGCTGCGCGAACTGACCCAGACCTTGAGCCACGGCCGCACGCGCCACACACGGCAAGGCGGCGGCGTCGGGCAGAACCCCCTTTTCGGCGGCCTGAACGAGGAGCAGCGCGAGGCGCTGGAAAAGCTGCGCCGCCAGAAATGACCCCCTCAAACCAACACAAGGCAGGAGCAGACCATGACCACCCAACCCGACCGAGAACGCAAACGCGCCTATCTGGAAGATGAGGAGCACGACCCCATCCTGAGCGCGGCGGAGGATCTGGCGCAGCTCTTCGGCACCCCCGAGGACGCGGCGGACGAGCATGCCGCCGAGCCGGACGAGGACGACGCACAGCCCGTGGACGACCCGTCGTGGGAGGCCACGCTTCGCGCGCGCTTTGGCGATAAAACGGACGAGGAGATCGCCCGGCAGGCGCAGAGCAGCGACAGCGTGGCGCTGGAATACCTGCTTGGCAAGTACAAAAACTTTGTGCGCTCCAAGGCCCGCAGCTATTTCCTGATCGGCGCGGATCACGAGGATATCGTGCAGGAGGGCATGATCGGCCTGTTCAAAGCCATCCGCGACTATCAGGCGGAGCGGCTTTCCAGCTTCCGCGCGTTTGCGGAGCTGTGCGTGACAAGGCAGATCATCACCGCCATCAAAACCGCCACGCGGCAAAAGCATGTGCCTCTCAACAGCTACGTGAGCCTGAACAAGCCCATCTACGACGAGGAAAGCGACCGTACCCTGATGGACGTGATCGTGGAAGGCCACGCCCAAAACCCCGAGGAGCTGATCATCGGGCGGGAGGATATCGTGAGCATCCGCGACCGGGTGGACGAGGTGCTCTCCTCGCTGGAGCAGGAGGTGCTCACCGCCTATCTGGACGGCAAGAGCTATCAGGAAATCGCCGATAAGCTGGGCAGGCATGTCAAATCCATCGACAACGCGCTGCAGCGCGTCAAGCGCAAGCTCGAAAAGTTCATGGAGGAGTCCAAAGCCCACGACGACGATTGATCGCGGGCTTTCGCATATCAGGCGATTCGCCCCGCGCGGGCACGGTGAGTTGACCGGCGCAGGGCCGGAACGGATTCCCCGCGCGGGCCGCAGCAGTGGCTTGTTTTGGCGGGAACGACAGACCGGACACGCCCGCGTCATGACCCGGCGCACAGGCGAGGGAACGCTTCAGCAAAGGAGGCGCGCGATTTTGCCCAGCGATATCTACGAGGTGGTGGCGCAGGCCGCGCGCTACTGGTTTTTGTTCCTCATGGGACTGATCGTGTGGCGCAGCTGGCGCTGGTTTGCGCGCGACCGCAAGCAGCGCAAGAAGCGCCTGCGGCTTTTGCCGGACGCTGGCTTCGTTGGCGAGCTGGTGGTGCAGACAGGCGGCGCGGAGCTGCCCGCGGGCCTCGCCCTGCCGGTGGCGCGCGAGGGCGTGCTGGGCAGCGTTCGCGGCGCGGATATCTGCGTGCCCGCGAGGGGCGTTGCCAAAAAGCACCTGTGGTTCGAGTTTGACGATGAAAACGGCCTGTACGTGGAGCCATATGGCCACAACAGCGCGGATGTGGACGGCCAGCCGCTCTCGGGGCGGCGCACGCGCGCCTGGCTCGCGCACGGCTCGCGCCTGACGGTGGGCGACGCGGTGCTGCGTCTTCGGATGTTTGCGGGGTTTGAGCACGCGGGCGTGAAGGCCGCGGAGAGCGTGGCCTTTGCGGACGAAAGCGCGGCGGAAGCCTCGGCCGGCATGGCGGCGCAAACCCCAGCGCAGCTTGCCGCGGCGCAGGATGCGAATATGGCCGCCGCCCGGCAAATGATGGCGATACAGGCGCAATGGCTGGCCGCGCAGGGCTTTACGCCGCAGCAGATCGCCGCCGTGCAGGCGGCGGGCATGGGCGCGCCGCAACAAACGGCGGCCATGCAGGCGCAATGGCTGGCCGCGCAGGGCTTTACGCCGCAGCAGATCGTCGCCATGCAGGTGACGGGCGCGGTTGCACAGCAACCCACGCCGCAGCAGCTTGCTGCGATGCAGGCGCAATGGCAGGCCGCGCAGGGCTATACGCCGGAACAACTTGCCGCCATGCAGGCGCAATGGCAGGCCGCGCAGGGCTACCCGGCGGCGCAGCTTGCCACCGCGCAGCCGCAGGCCGCCCGACCGGTTTCGCCAGCTCCCGCGCCCGGCGCCACGCCTCCCGCGGCGGACGTGCTCACCACATCGGCCGGCGCTTTTGTACCGCCCCCGCGCGTGACCTCGGTCAAATCCATCCTTTCCAGGGAAGAAATCGAAACGGCGGACGAACCGCCCGACGCCTTGCAAGCGCACAGGCACCACCGCGCCGCGCCCCCGCCGGATGCCGCGCAGGCAGGCGATGCGTATGACGCGCGGACGGATGGATACGCAGACGATGATGCGGCAGGCGATAGCGACCGCCGCTCCATGCAAGAAGCGTATGTGGGCAGCCCTTGGACGCAGGCGGCAAACGGGCAGGCGGGTTACGCGCCTGTGGGTGCGCCCGATGCGCAGGATCCCACCTTTGCGCCGCGCGTCACCTTCTACGCGCCCGTGATGGACGACGAAAGCACCGCCCAGCAGCCCGCGGACGAAACGCCCGCGGACGAGAGCTGGCCCTACGCCGCCTACCCGCAGAGCGATACGCGTTTTGTGAGCAGCGGCTACACCTACCCCGAGCACATCGACCCGAATGCGCCCTATGAGTACGCCGATGAGGACGAAGCGCCGCGCAGCCTGTATGTCGAGCCGGACGAGGCCGAGAAGGCCAAGCGCCTCCTGTGGGACAAGTACCTGAAAGGGGGCAGGCGCTGATGGCAAGACGGGATAACGCCATGCGTGCGCCTTCGCGCAAGCACCCGGATCGCCGCCTCGTGTCCGCGATCATGCTGTTTTTCTTCAGCGCGTTTTTGCTGCTGGCCCTGCGGGGCGAGCTGCGCTGGCAGGGCTTTGCGTTGGCGGTGGCCGTGCCCGCGCTCATCTGGGTGGCCACCATGGCGCTGCCGCACTTCTTCCCCGCGGACAAGCTGCTGCTGGCCATCGCCAACTTCCTTTGCGCGCTGGGCGTTTTGGTGCTCTACGCCACTGATCTGGACGGCGGCACCTCGCGCGGGCTGCAACAGGCGGTGTATTACTCCTTCGGCATCGTGGCGATGCTCTTTTGCATCCTGCTGATCCGCTACATCCGCCATTGGCGTTGGTTTGTGCCGGTGATCGCGCTGGGCGCAGCGGGGCTGATGGCGCTGCCGCTGGCCATCGGCTCGGAGGTCAACGGCGCCACCAACTGGATCAGGGTGGCGGGGACAAGCGTGCAGCCCAGCGAGGTGGTCAAGCTGGCGCTGCTGCTGGTGCTTGCTTACTACATGAGCCGCCGCCGCTTTGTGCCATGGTTCCTGTTTGCGGTGTTCTGCTTGGGCATGCTCATGCTGCAGCAGGATCTTGGCACCGCGCTCATCTACTACATCACCACGCTGCTGCTGTTTTTCGCCAACACGGGCAACCTGCCGCTCACGGCGATGGGTGTGGTGGGCGCGGCGGGCGCGGCGGTGCTGGGGTATGACCGCTTCAAGCATGTGAAAAAGCGCGTGGCCATCTGGCAGAACCCGTGGCTCAAGGCGGATTCCGACGGCTATCAGATCGTGCAGAGCCTCATGGCCATCGCCTCTGGCGGGCTGTTTGGCGTGGGGCTTGGGCTGGGGCAGCCCCGCGTGATCCCCGTCTATTTTACGGACTGCATCTTTGCGGTCATCTGCGAGCAGTTCGGCATCATCTTCGGCATCCTTGTGCTGGTAATGTATGTGATTTTGATCCTGCGCGGCGCGGGCATCGCCACCAGCGCGCGGCAGAGCTTCCATGCGCTCATCGCCATGGGCGCGACGGTCATGCTGGGCGTGCAGACGTTCGTCATCATCGGCGGGGTGCTCAAGCTGATCCCGCTCACCGGCGTCACGATGCCGTTCGTAAGCTACGGCGGCACGTCGCTGGTCAGCTGCATGGGGCTTATCGGCCTGTTGCAGGGCGTGGCGAGCGTGAACCAGGACGACCTGAAGTACGATTACGAGATCAGCCACAGCCTGGGCGAGCAGGCGTGGCTGCCGCACGCGGACGCCTGACACGCTCCGCACCACACTTTGCCGCAAAGGAGGCCTGCCCGTGAAACAGCTGCGCACCCGCTTTCGCCTGCTCACGCTTCTGGTGGTGGGGCTGCTCTTTGTGGCGGGGCTGTACGGCGTTTACAGCGTGGCTACCTACGGCAGCCGCTGGTTCAGCAACAGCAAGAACGTGCGCTACCAGAGCGCCAAGCGCACGGTGATCGCGGGCGACATCATCGACCGCAATGGCGTGGTCATGGCCACCACCGATAAGGATGGCGAGCGCGTGTATCAGGCCAGCATCAAGTCGCGGCGCGCCACCGTGCACCTGCTGGGCGACCGCGACGGCAACGTGGCCAACGGCGTGGATTCGTTCCAGGCCAACTACCTGCTGGGCTTTGAGACCTCGCTGAGCGAGCGTGTGGCCGCGTTGCTCAAGGGGGAGACCCGCCATGGCGACGACCTGACCCTGACCATCGACAGCAAGCTGTGCACGCGCATCGTGAACCTGTTTGAGACCGGCGCGGCCACCGCGGGCAAGACCGGCGCGGCGGTGGTGATGAACTACAAGACCGGCGAGGTGATCGCGCTGGTCAGCCTGCCGGTGTTCGACCCCCAAAACATCACCGACAAGGACAAGCAAAACCCGCAGCACCCCTTTTGGAATCGCGCGCTGCAAAGCACGCTGGCCCCGGGCTCGACGTTCAAGATCATTACCGCCGCGTCCGCGCTGGAGAACATCCAGGGCATCACCAGCTACCGCTTCCTGTGCACAGGCGCCACGCAGGTGATGGATCAGGTGATACACGACTACAAAATGGCCCAGCACGGCAGCGTAACGCTGGAGAAGGCCTTCACCGTGAGCTGCAACAACGCCTTTGCCCAATGCGCGCTGTGGCTGGGCGACGCGGCGCTGCGCAAGACCGCCGAAGATTTCGGCTTTAACGACAACTTTCTTTTCCGCGAGGTGGTGGTGGAAAACAGCGTGTACCCCACCACAAACCGCAACGATGTGCAGGTTGCGTGGAGCGGCGCGGGGCAGAGCGACATCGGCGCCACGCCCATGCACATGTGCATGGTGGCCGCCGCCGTCGCCAACGACGGCGTGATGATGGAGCCTAAGATGTTGCTAAGCGTCAAAGGGCCGGGCGGCGTCATGCGCCTGCGACTGACCCCCAAAATGTACCGGCGCGCCGTGCCCGCGAATATCGCGGCCACGCTGCAGACCTACATGCAAAACGTGGTGGCGACCGGCTCGGGCACCGCCGCGCGTGTGAACGGGCTGACCATCGCGGGCAAAACCGGCAGCGCGGAGGCCAGCATCAATGGGGTGGACGTGACCAACGCGTGGTTTGTGGGCTACATCGCGGATGATAGCCTGCCCTATGCCTGCGCCGTGCTGGTGGAGGAAGGCGACAGCGGCGGCAGCGTGGCTGCGCCCCTCGCAGCCAGCATCTTCAAGTATTTGAAGGACAACTATGGCAAATAAGGCGACGGGGGCAGGGTGAAAATCCGGCCCACGTGCCGCGCTTGCGGGACAAAGGTCAATCCGGCGGAGGGGCGGCAGTGCCGTCCGCCGCCCACAGATAGGTGAGATGCGCTTGATTTCCGACCTGCTCTTCTCGGTCAATACGGTCGCGCCGCTGATGCTGGTGATGCTGGCGGGCTATATCGCACGCCGCCTGCGCATCCTGGACGATGCGGGCGTGCGGCAGGCCAACAGCGCGGTGTTTCACGTCTTTCTGCCGGTGCTTTTGTGCATGAACATCGCAAACACCCCGCAGGGCGTGGCGGTGGATATCCGCACGCTGCTCTACGGGCTGGGCGGAGTGTTCCTATCATTTCTGCTGCTGTTTGCCATCGCCCCGCGCCTGTGCGCGCAGCGCGAGTCGCGCGGGGTGTTCATCCAGGGCGTGGCGCGCAGCAACTACGCTATCTACGGTATTCCGCTGGTCATGCTCATGTACCCGGGCGCGGAAACATCGGTGGCGGCGCTGATGGTGGTGGCGGTGGTGCCGCTTTTCAACGTGATGAGCACCGTCGCGCTGGTGGCCTACCGCGGCGGGCGCGTGAGCGTGCCCGCAATGGTGCGCGGGGTGCTGACCAATCCGCTGATCATCGGCACGCTGCTGGGCTTTGCGCTGTGGCGGCTGCATGTGGCATTGCCGCCGGTGCTGCACACGCCGCTGACCATGCTGGGTAGCGTGGCCACGCCGCTGGCGCTGTTTTTGCTGGGTGCGAGCATCGATTTTGGCAAGGCGCGGGCCAACGTAAGGCTGCTCACACTGGGCGTGCTTGGTAGGCTGGTGCTGCTGCCGCTTGTGTTCCTCGGCGGCGCTGTGATGCTTGGGATCCGCGACGTGGCCCTCGCCACGCTGATCGCCGTGTTCGCCTCGCCCACCGCCGTCAGCAGCTACCCCATGGCGCAGCAGATCGGCGGGGATGCGGATTTTGCGGCCGCGCAGGTGGTGTTTACCACTGCGCTGTCCAGCGTTACGGTGTTTTTGTGGGTGCTCGCCTTCCGCATGCTGGGGCTGCTGGGCTGATGGAGCAAGATGAAAAAACCTTCGTGCGCCCTTTGACAACCGCCCCGCCCTGTGGTAAGATACGGTAACCCCGAGAGGGGCAAACGGATGAACCCCGCCAAACCAGGCAGAAAAGAGAGCCGCCCCACCGGCTGAAAGGGCGGTCATGCACGGCAGGCAGGCTCCCGCGTCCGTTACGCTCGGCCAATCACCGACGGCTGCCACCGTTATCCGGCGTTGAAAGTGAAAGCGCTTCGGCGCTTTAAGCTGGGTGGTACCGCGAAGGCTCCCTTCGTCCCAACGGCGGCGTTTGGCCGCGCTTGGGAGCGACGGAGCTATTTTTGTATTGCGGAAGGAGAACCCCCATCATGGCAAAACAGCAGGACGAGAAGAAATTTGTGGAGCACATTACCCCCCGCAGTGAGGATTTCAGCCAGTGGTATACCGACGTGATCCTCCAGAGCGAGCTGGTGGATTACGCGCCCGTGCGTGGCTGCATGGTGGTGCGGCCGTACGGCTACGCCATCTGGGAGCGCATCCAGCAGGAGATGGATAGCCGCTTCAAAGCCACCGGCCATGAAAACGTCTATATGCCCATGCTGATCCCGGAAAGCCTGCTGCTCAAGGAGGCCGAGCATGTGGAGGGCTTCGCGCCCGAGGTGGCGTGGGTCACGCAGGGCGGCAGCGAGCCGCTGGCAGAGCGGCTGGCCATCCGCCCCACGAGCGAGACCATCTTCTGCGCCATGTACTCCAAATGGGTGGGCAGCTGGCGCGACCTGCCCATGAAGTACAACCAGTGGTGCTCGGTCATACGCTGGGAAAAGAGCACCCGCCCCTTCCTGCGCACCAGCGAGTTTCTCTGGCAGGAGGGCCACACCATCCACGAGACGGCGGAGGAAGCCCAGCAGGAGACCATGCAGATGCTGGAGGTATACCGTGAGGTGGCCGAGAACGAGCTGGCCATACCGATGCTGGTGGGCCGCAAGAGCGATAAGGAAAAGTTTGCGGGCGCGCAGGCCACCTACAGCATGGAGGCCATGATGCAGGACGGCAAAGCCCTGCAGGCGGGCACCAGCCATAACTTTGGCACCAACTTCGCGGAGGCGTTCGAGATCCAGTACCTGAGCCGCGAGGGCAAGCTGACCTACGTGCACGAGACGAGCTGGGGCTCCAGCACCCGCCTGATCGGCGCCATCATCATGACGCACGGCGACGAGCGCGGCCTGCGCCTGCCCCCTCGCATCGCGCCCATTCAGGTGGTCATCGTGCCGGTGGCCGCGCACAAGGGCGGCGTGATGGAAAAGTGCGTCGAGGTGGCGGACAGCCTGAAGGCCGCGGGTTTCCGCGTGAAGCTGGATGACCGCGACA
The DNA here is from genome assembly GCA_964584315.1 of uncultured Oscillospiraceae bacterium. GTDB lineage: Bacteria > Bacillota > Clostridia > Christensenellales > Aristaeellaceae > CAXXOK01. Next base: position 50,024 of record CAZOZO010000017.1, on the reverse strand, counting down.
CCGTATCGCCGGGCTACAAGTTTAACGACTGGGAGCTCAAGGGCGTGCCGGTGCGGCTGGAGATCGGCCCGCGCGACATCGAAAACGGCGTGGCCACGGTGTTCCGCCGCGATACGTGCGAAAAGAGCACCATGGCGCTGGATACCATCGCCGCCGATATGCCCGCGCTGCTGGACGCGATCCAAAAGAGCCTGTTCGAGCAGGCGAAGGCGTTCCGCGATTCGCACATCTCGCAGGTCGCCACCATGGACGAGCTGAAAAGCGCGGTGGACGGGGGCTTCGCCAAGGCCATGTGGTGCGGCGAGCGCGCCTGCGAGGATACGATCAAGGAGCAGGCGGGCGCCAGCAGCCGCAACATGCCGTTTGACCAGACGCCCATCGGCGACAAGTGCGTGTGCTGCGGCAAACCGGCCAAGAAGCTCATCTACTTTGCAAAAGCCTACTAAACGAATACAGCTGAAACGCGCGGCAGGGGCCGCGCGTTTCAAGCATTGAATGGAGGTCGAAGAATGACTGAGACGAGGATGGACGCACCCAAGCTGATCCTGTGGGACTGGAACGGCACGCTGCTGGATGATGTGGAGTACGCCATCGGTGTGCGCAACCGCGTGTTTCCGCGCTTCGGGCTACCTACCGTCGATTCGCTGGCCGCCTACCACGCGCAGTTCACCTTCCCTGTGAAGGATTACTACTACCGCGCGGGCGTGACGGACGAAACGTTTGTAGAAGTCGCCAACGCGTGGATGGCGGAGTATGTGCGCGGCTGCGCGGACGTGCCGCTGTTTGCGGACGCGCTTCCCGCGCTGGATGCCTTTCAGGCCGCAGGCTGCGCGCAGGCGGTGCTCAGCGCCAGCAAGCGGGATATGCTGGTTGCCCAGCTGACCGACGCGGGCATCCACGACCGTTTTGACGCAGTGCTGGGGCTGGATCATATCTATGCCACCAGCAAGGAGCATATCGGGCTGGACTATATGACCCAACACAGCGTGGCCGCGCGCGACACAGTGATGGTGGGCGACACCCTGCACGACGCCGAGGTGGCGCGCGCGCTGGGCTGCGGGTGTGTGCTGGTGGCACGCGGGCATCAGAGCCGCGAGGGGCTGTTGGCTGCGGGCTTTCCCGTTTTGGACACACTGACCGACGCGGTCGCGCTGCTGCTGGGCAGGAAAACGGGCGGCGCGTGAAGAACACAAAGGGTAAGGACACCCCCGTGAGGCGGAGGGATACGGATGCTCGAAAGCCAGCTGGAAGCCTTGCTGGACAAACTGGCGGATGGCCGCGGACACACGCAACAAAGCCTGTGCGACGTGTTCCACATCCACTTTACGGAGCTGTTTGAGCGCATTGGGGCGCTGCAAAAGCGGGGCTACCGCATCGCTCAAGAGGGCGGGCACGACTTTACCCTGTTGCCCAAGGAGGACAGCCTGCTGCCCGTGTATATCCGCTGGCAGCTGACCACGCGGCACTTTGGCAAGGGCTACATCCTCTACGCGCCGGAGATGGAATCCACCAATACGGTGCTCAAGCGCGCGGCGACGGACAAACCGTTGCCGGAGGGGACGCTGGCCGTGTGCGACCGGCAGACGGCTGGGCGCGGGCGCTTGCAGCGTGAATGGACAGATCCCGTGGCTGGCGAGAGCCTGACCTGCTCGCTGCTGCTCCGGCCCCGCCTTTCGCCGGAACAGATACCGCTGGTCACGCTCGCTACCGCCGTGGCCGCGGCAGAGGCCATCGCGGAGTGGGGCCTAGCGCCGGGCATCAAATGGCCCAACGACGTGGTGCTGGACGGACGAAAGTGCGTGGGCATCCTGTGCGAAGCGGTGACCGACCCGCCAGGCGAAATGTGCATCGTGGTGGGCGCGGGCTTCAACTTAAACCAGCAGGCGTTTGGCGGCGAGCTGGCCGAAACGGCGACCTCGTTGCGCATCGCCCTTGGGGAGCCGGTGGACAGACGCACGTTTTTAAGCCGCTATCTGTTCCAGATGGAGCGGACGATGGACGCGCTCGAGGGAAGGGGCTTTGCGGGCATCCAGCCGGAATATGCGGCGCGCTCGGTCACGCTGGGGCGCACGGTTCAGGTGATCGGCGCGAGAGAAACGTTCACGGGCATGGCGGAGCATATCGATGCGGAGGGCGCGCTGCATGTGCGCGACGGCGCGGGCACCCTCCGGCGCGTGCTCAGCGGAGACGTATCGGTGCGAGGAGTGATGGGCTATGTCTAAACCGCTGTTTGAGGGTTCCATTACCAATGTGCACGGCATCCGCGTGGGACAGGCCGAAAACCGCGTGGCGCTGACGGGCGTCACGGTGGTGCTGTGCGGGCGCGAGGGCGCGGTGGTCGGCTCGGACGTGCGCGGCGCGGCCCCCGGCACGCGCGAGATACCGCTGACGTGGAGCGAGAACACCGTGGAGCGCGCCAACGCCGTGATGCTGGCGGGCGGCAGTGCCTTTGGCCTGAACGCCGCCGCGGGCGTGATGCGCTACCTGGAGGAGCTGGGCGTGGGCGTGGACACGGGCGTGTGCAAAGTGCCCATCGTGCCCGGCGCGGTGCTGTTCGACCTGGGTACGGGCGACGGGCGCGTGCGGCCGGATGAGGAGATGGGCTACGAGGCCTGCAAGAACGCTGCCAAGCAGGTGGAGCAGGGCCCGCATGGTGCGGGCACGGGCGCTACGGTTGGCAAGCTGGTGCCATCGGCCATGCCCGCCCCGGGCGGCACGGGCACGGCGAGCATCACGCTGGCAAACGGGGTCACGGTGGGCGCCATCGCCTGTGTGAACGCCGTGGGCGACGTGTACGACCCGCATACCGCAAAGCCGCTGGCCTGCGGGCATTTGAGCGACGGCAGGCCGCTGCTGGCGGAAAACCTGCTCTACGGCGCGCAGCCCGTGGCGGAGCTGCTGAAATTCCCCAAGCCGACGAACACGACCATCGCCGTGGTGGCGACCGACGCGGTGCTGACCAAGCCGCAAGTGAACCGGCTGGCGACCTGCGCGCACGACGGGTTTGCGCGTGCCATCCGCCCGGTGCACACGCAGATGGACGGCGACACAGCCTTCGCGCTGGCGACGGGCCGCGTGGACGCGGATGTAAACATGGTGCAGATGTGCGCGGCGGCGGCAGAAGTGATGGCAAGGGCCATCGCCAACGCGGTGGTCATGGGAGCCGCCAGGTGAAGGGGCTGGGCATAGACCTGTGTGAGATCAAGCGCATCGCGGCCGCGATGGGCAAGAGCGATGGGTTTCTGACGCGGTATTTTACGCCGGAAGAACAGGCGTATATCGCAGGGCGCGGTGCGGTGGGCGCGCAGAGCGCGGCTGGGATGTTCGCGGCGAAAGAGGCGTTCCTGAAGGCGCTGGGCGTGGGCCTGAGCGGCGGGGTGTCGATGGTGGATGTCGGCGTGAGCCATGACGCGCTTGGCAGGCCCATGTATGCGCTGGGGGAGAAAGCGCTGGATAAGGTAAGGGAACTGGGCGCGGAGCGAGCCCATTTGAGCGTGACGCATGACGGGGGCATGGCCGCCGCCGTGTGCGTGATCGAATAATAGGGAAATGGGTCAAGGATCAATGGCTCTTGCGAGGTTTGGGGTGAAACCCCAAGACTCTACGCCGCGGCGAATATCCTGTAAGCGAGCGATGAGCGCCGCAGGCGCTCCGATGAGAGCGGAAAAAACGGACACGGTTGGTTCAGAGCACACATTCCGTTCCTTCCCCGTCGCGACCCGTTATCCCGTCCTGACCGAGCGAATGCTTTCCCCTGCTCAACACATCGCTATTTCCAAGCCAGACCGATCTAGCCTTATCGGTACCACAGCGAAACCCTTACCTCGCTTCCATCCCAAACCCCATCCGAAAACAGAATAGGGGGAAAATCCATGCTCCACACCATTTTGCCACAGGATATGAAGCGCGTGGAAGCGCGCATGATGGCGGGTACGGGCACCGGGAGTTTGACCCTCATGGAGCGCGCGGCAACCCATGTGGCCGACGCGGCCGCGCCCATGCTGCGCGGCGGCGGGCGGCTGCTTTTGGTATGCGGCCCCGGCAACAACGGCGCGGACGGGCTTGCCGCCGCGAGGCTGCTGATGGGGCGTATGCCCGCGCTGCAAATCACGGTGTGGAGGCTGCCGGGCGAACCCTCGCCGGAGACCGCGGAGCAGTGGGCGCGCCTCAAGCCGCTGATGGCGCGCGTGCAGGCGGTATCCCTCGCGGATGACGCGCCGCTTCCCCCGTGGCCCAAGGATTTGGCCTGCGCGCTGGACGCGATGTACGGCACGGGCCAGAGCCGCCCGCTGGCGGGCGCGGCCCTTGCTGCGGCCCGCGCGCTGAACGCCGCGGGCGCGCCAGTGGTGGCGGTGGATATCCCCAGCGGGCTGGACGGAGCGACAGGGCGGGTGCTGGGTGGCACGGCTGATGGCGATGCCGTGCGCGCCACCGTAACGGTCACGTTCCACAGGCCCAAGCAAGGGCTTTTCCTTGGGGATGGGCTTGACCTTTGCGGGCGCGTGGTGGTTGGGGATATCGGCATATCCGCCGCGTGGGACGACGCGACGGGCTTTGCCGTGCTGAGCACGGGGGACAGGCTGCTGCCCGCGCGCAGGCGCAACAGCCATAAAGGTGATTACGGGCGCGTGTTGCTGCTGTGCGGGTCGTTTGGCATGGCGGGCGCGGCGGCCGTCGCGGCCACGGCGGCGCTGCGCGCTGGCGCAGGCCTCGCCACGGTGGCCTGCCCCCGCGCGGTGGTACCTACCGTGCAAGCCCTGTGCCCTTGCGCTACCTGCCTTCCTTTGCCCGACGATGGCAGCGCATCCAGCCCCGAGGCTGCTGCGGGCGAGGCCTATACGCTGCTCAAGCCCCTGCTTATGCAGGCGGATGCGCTGGTCGTAGGCTGCGGCATGGGGCAAGACGCGTGGGCGCGAACGCTGCTTGCGAAGGTAACGGGCTGGCTCGCGGCACACCATACTCCCGCCGTGCTGGACGCGGACGCGCTCAACTGGCTGGCGGACGCGCCCGAACCTTTGCCCCGCCTGCCGGAGCATGTCGTGCTCACGCCCCACATCGGCGAGGCGGCAAGAATGCTCGAAACCACCGTGGACGCGGTGCTGGCTGACCAGCCCGCCGCCGCCCGCGCGCTGCGCGCGAAGTACGGCGGCGCGGTGGTGCTCAAGAGCGCGAGCACGGTGCTTGCCGCGGAGGACGGCGAGGCCCTCAATCTGTACGGTTCTGCCGCGATGGCCAAGGGCGGTAGCGGCGACGCGCTGGCGGGCATCATCGGCGCGATGCTGGCGGGGCGCGAGGCGTATGGCCTTTCCGGCGTACGCCTGTTGCAAACCGCTTGCGCCCTGCACGGGCTGGCGGGGCTGACCGCCGCCGAGACGCGCGGCGAGCGCGGGCTGTTGGCCACCGACCTGTGTGAGGCGCTTGGGCGCGTGCCAGACGTGCCGGAGCGCGGCGTGGCAAGCGCGGCGGCCCTCGTGGGCGGCACGCCCGCCACATACGACACGGACACGCTGGCGATGCACGACCCGTCCGATGAGTACGCGGCACTGCAACACGCGGCCATAACGGACGCGTCCGCCCGCGGGGGCCGCGCCCCGCACGACCACCGCAGCGCGCTGGGACGGCGCGTGCGCGTGACCGTGGACAGACCGCTTGGCACGCGCCACCCGGATCTGCGCGACGTTGCCTACTCCCTCAACTACGGCTACGTGAGCGATGTGCTGGCTGCGGACAACGAGTGGCAGGATGCCTACGTGTGGGGCGTGAAGGAGCCGGTGGTGTCGTTCGAGGGCGAAGTGGTGGCGGTGATCCACCGGCTGAACGACGTGGAGGACAAGTGGGTGGTGGCCGCGGCGGGCACGCATGTGACCGAGGCGGAGATACGCGAGGGCACGCGGTTTTTGGAGCGTACCATCAAGTCGGAGATATGGGTCAAATAGGGGAAGGGCACTTGCTGTGCCGCCATCGATAAGGGGAGCGCCCGCCTGAACGGCAAACGCTCCCCCCTGTTTTACCTGGGGGCAGTCCCGGCCCGCCCCTCCCACGGCCTCCGTTATACCCGCCGCCCGCGCTTACGCATATCCGCCTCGATGGGCGCCTTCCACTCCGCTGTCAGGGGCGCGGAGCAGCGAAAGCTCTCCAGCGCGTCGTTCAGCGAGTTGTAATGCGTGCGCGTGCCCACCGCGTCGCACATGAACTGTGCGGCGTGCGAGGCATGGATGCCGATATCCGCCGCGACAGCGATCGCATCCATGTTTGCGCCGAGAAACAAAAACTCCCAGCCGTCCTTCTCCTGCTTCTGGCTCACCAGTTGCTTGATGCGGTTGCGCCCGTACTCGCGGCTGGCGTTTTCCAGCCCGTCGGTGGTGATCACGAACACCGTGTGTCCGGGGCGCTCGGCCTCGTCTGTGTTTTTGTGGGCGCGCTCGATCTTGTCGATGGTGCGGCCGATCGCGTCCAGCAGCGCGGTGCAGCCGCCCACGCAGTATTCCCGCGCGGTCAGCGGTTTTACGCCCTGTATGGCGGTACGGTCGTGCAACAGCTCGTACTCGTCGCTGAAGAGGGCGGTGGTCACAAGCGCGTCGCCCGGTACGGCCTTCTGCTTGTCCAGCATACTGTTGAAGCCGCCGATGGTATCGCCCTCCAGCCCGTGCATGGAGCCGCTCTTGTCCAAAATGAACACCAGCTCGGTCAGGTTGTCTTTCATGGGGGTCGCCTCCTTTGTTTGATGGTGTGAGCATACTACGATCAACGGGGTTCGTGGTCGCTTTGGAAGCGACATATCGCAGATGCGCGACCGCCGCTGTATGCCACCATGAGCGTAAAAGGTAAAACGATTTGAAAAAGCGCCGCCCGATAGGGGCGACGCTAGAAAGCATTTTGACACAGGATCTCGTTGGGGTATGGCTAAGGCGCAAACCTGCGCCCATGCTCAACCGCAGTCACAGCACGGCGGAGAGGATCAGCCACAGGCCATAGGCGGCCATCAGTATGCCGCCGATGCGGCGCAGCAGCAGCTGGTGCGTGCGCAGCCAACCCAGCGCGCCCCGCAGCCACTGGTACAGTGCCATGAACGCGAGCATCGGCAGCGCCAGCCCCAGTGCGAACACAGCCAGCGCGAGCATGCCCGTTGCTGCCGTGGCGCTGGATGCGGCCAAAATGAGCGCGTTGGCCAAAACAGGTGTGAGGCATGGCGTCCACGACAGGGCGATCACGATGCCGAACGCCGCGCTGCTGAAAAATCCGCGCGGCTTGACGGCGTTGCTGCCGGCCCACTTGGGGGCACTCACGCCGTGCAGGCGCACAAAGCCGCCCGTCCAGATGCCGAAGAGGATCATCAGCACACCGGTCGCGATATCCAGCGTGCCGCGGTCAAGGGCCTTCAGCGCGCCGCCGATGAGCCCAGCACCCGCGCCGATCAGGGTAAACAGTGTCACAAACCCGAGCAGGAGACCTAAACAGCGAAGCAGCAGTGCCTTCCAGGCCACGCGGGCCGTCGCCTCGCCCTCGCCGGAGCTGAACAGATACAGCGCGTAGACGGGCAGCATCGGCAGCACACAGGGGGAGACAAACGCGACCAGCCCGCCGCCAAACGCTGCCCACAGCGTCAGCTGGGGCATGGCAACCGTGAACAGGTCACTCACGGCACGACCGCCGTGGGCGTAGCATCGGGCGCGGCCGCGGCTTTCGCGACGCCCATGCCGTCTATGGTCTCCGCCATGGCCTCAAACTGCAGCGCATAGGCCACGCTGGACAGATAGCCGTCCTTGTCGATGAAGATGCTGGTCGGGTAGCCCGACAGACTCACCAGCGAGGCCAGCGACATGTCCTTGTCCTCCACCACGGTCATGCCCTCCAGCCCGAACTGCTTGACCACCGCGGCAGAATCCGCCGCGTCCTCGCCATCCCACACATGCACAAGCACGATGGCCAGTTCGTCCGTGCTGTAGGTTTCAAATGCCTTTTTGATATCCGGCATTTCCTCCATGCAGTACTGGCACCAGCCGGTAAAAAAATTGAGCCATACGGCCTTGCCCTTGTATTGGGTCAGGTCGGCCGCCGTGCCGTTGAACACGTCGAACACATAGGGCATGTTGTCGGCATTGCGGGCGGGCGGTGTCGCCTCCGCGAGGGCGGCGAGGGGAAGCAACATCATTGCCACCAAAAGGGACATACCGCGGCGTAACCAGTTCTGCATTGCGCATCACTCCTTTTGTCCATTATACACGGTGCGCGCGCAAACCGAAACACACGCGCCTGCGGCCGCGCGTTATTCTGGGCGCATTGAAGCCAAAAAATGCAGCCTAAAGCATTGAAAAATTCATTTTACGCAGCTTTTTGGAAAAAAGCGCGCCGCGCCACTTTACTCCGCAAAACGATTGTGCTATAATGCAATCCAGTTCGTCAGGCGCAGGCCGCCGGTTTTGCGGGGCGCGGGCGATATGCAAGATGCAATGGCGCATCCGCCATTTGCATGTCGAGTAAGGCACGCATGGCGCGCCATTGCAGGAGGAAACCACATGCCGCTGGGACTGTCCGAAAAAGCCAAAAATATCGCGCCGTCCGCCACCCTTGCCATTGATGCCAAGGCCAAGGCGATGCGCGCCGCAGGGGAGAACGTGATCGGCTTTGCCGCGGGCGAGCCGGATTTTGACACGCCCGAACCTATCCGCGACGCGATGAAGGAAGCCCTCGACAAGGGCCAGACGCGCTATTCGCCCGTGCCCGGCACGCTGGAGCTGCGCAAGGCCATTGTGGAAAAGTTCAAGCGCGACAACGGCCTTACCTATGATGTGAACGACGTGCTGGTCTCCAACGGGGCGAAGCATTCGCTGTACAACGCATTTTTTGCGCTGTTGGATGATGGCGATGAGGTGATCATCCCCACGCCGTGCTGGGTGAGCTACCCGGAGATGGTGCGCATGGTGGGCGGCGTGCCGGTGTTTGTGCCCTCCGGTGAAAAAGAGGGCTTCGTGCCCTCGGTGGCGGCCATCGAAGCGGCCATCACGCCCAAAACCAAGGTGTTCATGCTCACCAGCCCCAGCAACCCCAACGGCTGCGTATGGCCCCACGCCATGCTGAAGGCGCTGGCGGACCTGGCGGTCAAGCATGATTTTTACATCGTGAGCGACGAGATCTACGAAAACCTGATCTACGGCGACCATGAGCATGTGAGCATCGCTTCGTTTGGCGAGGCGGTCAAGGCCCGCACCATCGTGGTGAACGGCGTCAGCAAGACATATGCCATGACGGGCTTCCGCATCGGCTATGCGGCGGGCCCGCGTGAGGTGATCGACGCCATGAGCAACGCGCAGAGCCAGGCGACCAGCGCGCCCAACACGCCCGCGCAGGCGGCGGCCACCCGCGCCCTCACCATGCCGCAGGACTGCGTGGAGACCATGCGCAAGGCCTTCGAGGAGCGGCGCGATGCCATCGTGCGCGGCATCAACCTGATCCCGGGCCTGAGCTGCGTTAAGCCGGACGGTGCTTTTTACGTGATGATGAACGTATCCGCGCTGCTGGGCAAGCGTATCGATGGCCAGCCCATCGCGGATTGCGCCGCCTTTGCCACCGCGCTGCTCACGCACGCCAAGGTGGCCGTGGTGCCGGGCAGCGCTTTCATGGCCGAGGGCTACTGCCGCCTAAGCTACGCGGTGTCCATGGCGAACATCCGTGAAGGCCTCAGCCGCATCGAGGCGTTCGTCAAATCCCTGACCTGAGGCCCAGCGAGGGTTATCCATACAGAACCCACGCCGTAACCCACATGGGCCGCCTGCGCAGGGCGGGCCGCGCGACTTGACGTGCGGGGGGAGCGGCGGGGTTTTCCTTAAACCCACAGTCCGTCGCGCGGCAATGCCCATCACGTTGCCACAGGCTATCAACGTGTTATGCACAGGTTTTCCACAAAAATCAATGTTTTCCGCTGCGTTTCCCACAGCACATGGTGGAAACCATTGACATACCAGCGACTTGCGCCGCAGGGCCGTGATAAAACATCGTGAATAAAGCGATGGAACAGCACGATTTGCCCAGCCCCGCAAGCGCACGCCACAGGGAGCAGGCGACGCCACCGCCGCCGTGCAAGGGGAGGAGAGGGAACCATGATCGAGTTCAGCAAGAGGACAAACCAGCTCATGCAATCCAAATATCAGTATGAGTTGCAGGATGTCGCGGAGCCAAACCTGTACCGTGAGATCTTCGACTACGAGCATGTGCCGAAGATCACCTTTAACAACCGCCTCGTGCCCATCAACATGCCGGACGAAATCTGGATGACGGACACCACCTTCCGCGACGGCCAGCAGAGCGTGAGCCCCTTTACGCCCAAACAGATCGAGTACCTGTTCAAAATGCTGTCCAAGCTGGGCGGCCCCAAGGGGCTGGTGCGCCAGAGCGAGTTTTTCCTCTACACGGACAAGGACCGCGAGGCGCTGGAGCTGTGCCAGGCGCTGGGCCTGCCGTTCCCCGAGATCACGACCTGGATACGCGCAAACGCCGGCGATTTTAAGCTGGTCAAGGCTGCGGGCGTCAAGGAGACGGGCATCCTCGTTTCGTGCAGCGACTACCACATCTTCAAAAAGATGCACCTGAGCCGCGCGCAGGCGATGGAAAAGTACCTTGGCATCGTCAAGGCTGCGCTGGACGAGGGCATCATCCCCCGTTGCCACTTTGAGGATATCACCCGCGCGGATTTCTACGGCTTCGTGCTCCCCTTTGCCGAGCAGCTGATGAGGCTGGGTGTGGAGGCGGGCAGCTACATCAAAGTGCGCGCTTGCGACACCATGGGCTACGGCATCCACTACCCCGGCGCGGCGCTGCCCCGCAGCGTGCCGGGCATCATCTACGGCCTCAACCACTATGCGCAGATCCCCAGCGAGCATCTGGAGTGGCACGGCCACAACGACTTCTACAAGGTGGTGGCCAACGCCGGCACCGCATGGATGTACGGCTGCGCCAGCGTAAACTGCTCGCTGCTGGGCATTGGCGAGCGCACTGGCAACTGCCCGCTGGAGGCCATGGCCATCGAGTATCAGGCCCTGCGCGGCACCACCGACGGCATGGATCTGACCGCCATAACCGAGATCGCGGACTACATGGAGCGGGAGATCGGCATCGAGGTGAGCCCGCGGCAGCCGTTTGTTGGGCGCGCCTTCAACGTGACGCGCGCGGGCATCCATGCCGACGGCATGCTCAAGGATGAGGAGATCTACAACATCTTCGACACCACCAAGATACTGAACCGGCCCGCCACCGTGGCCGTGGACAGCCACAGCGGCCTTGCGGGCGTGGCGCACTGGATGAACGGCTACTTCCGCCTGAAAGGCGAAAACGTGGTGGACAAGCAGGATACGCTGGTGGGCGCCGTCAAGGCCATGGTGGATGTGCTCTATGAGGAGGGTCGCAACACCGTGATGGGCGACCTGGAGCTGGAGATCATGGTGCGCGATGCGGACATGCAGCGTTATCAGGCGCTGCTGTGGCACAAGAACAAGTAAGCTTCATCCATCAAAGAAAAAAACCGGTCGGGGGCGGTAAATGCCCCCGACTGGCTTTTTTCGTTGCCTTAGCGCACATGCACAGGCACGCGGACGATCTGCCCGATGTACAGCGCCTGCCCCGTGCGCAGGTGGTTCATGTCGCACAGCTCACGCTCAGTCACATGGTATTTTTCGGCGATCAGGGGGAGCGTTTCTCCGCGCGCCACGGTATGCTCAATATAGCCGACCATCGCCCGCCCGCCGGTGATTTCCGAAAGGCGCTCATCACCCAACTCCTTGCCTGTAAAAGCCACGGCGATCACCTCCTCCCAGGTTCTCGGCACCGCACCTTTACGGCGCAAGCATAGCATGCGCGCCGTAAATAAAGCGTAACAGCGGCAGGATGATCCGTCAAACGATCACGCTGCCGCCGCTTATGCAAAGCACCTGCCCGGTGACCATGGCCGCATCGTCGCCGCAGAGCCACAGCACGGCGCGTGCGACCTCCTCCGGTTCCGTCAGGCGGCCCAGCGGGGTTTCCCGCTCGATCTGCCGCAAGGTTTCCGTCCCGTAGCCCATGAGCATGTCGGTGCGCGTCGCGCCTGGCGCAACGGCGTTGACCGTGATGCCGGAAGGCCCGGCCTCCTTGGCCAGCGCCTTGGTGAGCCCGATGAGCCCCGCTTTGGCGGCGGAGTATGGCGCCTCCATGCTGCCGCCCACCATGCCCCAGATGCTCGCCACGTTCACGATGCGCCCGTGCCCCTGCGAGAGCATCTGCGGCAGCAGCGCGCGCGTCATGTAAAACGCGCCTGTCAGGTTCACGCCCAGCACCTCGTGCCACTGGGCGTCGGTCACGTCTTGCAGCTGCGCGGTCAGGGCCACGCCCGCGTTGTTTACCAGCGCATCCACGTGCTTGAAATCACGCAGCACGGCCCCGCACGCGGAGGCCACCTCGGCGCTGCTGGCCACATCCGCCTGCACGGCCAGCGCGCCCGTCTCGGCGGCCACTGCCCGCGCCGCATCCTTCGCGCTACGGTATAGGAAGGCCACGCGCCAGCCCGCCTGCGTGAACGCGCGCACGCACGCAGCGCCGATGCCGCGGCTGCCGCCGGTCACCACCGCTGTGCGCATGAAAAACCCTCCCTTTTGGCCTCGCGATGAAGCGCGCGGGTCAGAACATCTTCTTTCGCCAAAGCACCACGAACGCGCCCAGCGCGGCCAGCAAACTCATGCTCACCACGGCCCAGAAGCCCCACGGCGAATTCTGGAACGGCACCGGCGTGTTCATGCCCCAATAGGCCGCAAACAGCGTGGGCACCGACAGGATGACCGTCAGGCTGGTCAGGATCTTCATGACGATGTTCAGGTTGTTGGAGATGATGGAGGCATAGGCGTCCATCGTGCCGCTCATGATGTCGCGGTAGATGGCGCACATCTCGATGGCCTGTTTGTTTTCGACGATGACATCCTCCAGCAAATCCGCGTCCTCGGGGTATTTGCGAAGCATGTCCATGCGCATCATTTTTTCAAGAACCATCTCGTTGCCCTTGAGCGAGGTGGAGAAGTAGACCAGCGATTTTTCCAGCTGCATCATCTGCAACAGCTCGCGGTTGCGCAGGCTCTCCTGCAGGCGCTTCTGCACAAAGGTGCTGGCTTTGTCGATCTGCTTTAAGTAACTGAGGTAGCGCGTGGCGTTGCGGTTCAAAAGTTGGAGGATGAAGCGCGTGCGCTTGAACGTCCAGAAACCGCGGATACGCTCCTCCATAAAGTCCCCGATGATGGCGCTCTCCCGTGTGGCGACGGTGATAATCACGTCGTCCACCACGATGATGCCCATCGGGATGGTGGAGTAGCTGTAGCCGTTTTCTTCGGCCTCGACATAGGGCACGTCCACGATGATGAGGGTCTGGTCGTCGTCCCGCTCGATGCGGGCGCTCTCTTCCTCGTCCAGCGCGGCCTGCAAATAGGTCGGGTCCAGCGCAAAGCGCGCGTTGATGCCCTCGATCTCCTCGCGGGTGGGGTTCTGTAGATGGATCCAGCAACCCTTTTCAAAGGTATTGATCAGGGTGAGATGGTCGTCCACCGTCAGAAAGATTTTCTTCATAGCAAAAGCCTGCCCTTCCGATCGCCGCGCATGGCGCGGCGTTGCTTCCGAGCAGGCATAACGTGATGCTGCGTTAAGCGTGGGCAGCCTACCGCGCCCGTCCCATACGCGCGGCCTCTCGGAGCGTATGCAGTTGTCCGATGCGGTAGGGGTGTACGGTGCTACGACTGTACGGGTCCGCGTCCACGGGCGCTCCTCCTTGTCGCTTTTTTTTGGGCATGCGTTAAGGCATGTTCCCTACCTATCATAGACGTTAAAGGGCATTCTGTCAACGCGAGGCGGCGTGGTTTTTGCACAAAAATTCAGACGGTTCAGACGGTGCTTTGACATATGTTTCACAACTTGAGAAACGTTTCGCGCGTTGCAAACAGCTTCGGGCTGTTGTATAATGGTCGCGGCTTAACGCGGTAAATCGCCGTTTCTCACGCACCCAAGGATGAAAGGATGGGAAACAACATGAAAAAAGTGCTGGCAATCCTCCTTTGCGCCACCATGGCGCTTTCCCTGACCGTGACCGCCGCTGCGGAAGACGCCCCGCTGCGCGTTGCGGTATGCATCGCCGAGGCGCTGGGCGACCTGGGCTTTAACGACAGCGCCGAGAAGGGCCTGAAGATGCTGGTAGAAGATTATAGCGTCGTGGGCAGCGTGGTAGAGTGCAAGAGCGACGCGAGCAAGTACCAGCCCACGCTGGTGGATGCCGCCGAGAATAACGACGTGGTCGTGGCGGTCGGCTGGCAGTTCTGGGACGTGCTCAGCGCAGTGGTTCCCGAGATGCCGGAAACCAAGTTCATCTATGTGGATAACGGGCTGGACGGGTTGGGCGACAACCTGCTGTCCATCGTGTATGCGGAAAACGAAGGCTCCTTCCTGGCCGGCTACATCGCCATGAAGAGCGCTGCCAGCGCCACGGTGGGCTTTGTCGGCGGCGAGGACAGCGACACCATCAACAACTTCTTTGTGGGCTATAAGCAGGGCGCGCTGTACGCCAACCCGGACGGCAAAGTGCTCGACCCCGTGTATGCGGGCGACTACGAGAGCCCGGACAAGGGCAAGGAACTGGCCAACACCCTCTACACCGGCGGCGCGGACGTGGTTTTCGCCGTGGCGGGCAAGACGGGCCTGGGCGTTTTTGAAGCGGCCAAGGAGCAGAACAAGTACGCCATCGGCGTGGACAGCGACCAGAAGTACATCGACCCCGAGCATATCATCTGCTCCATGATGAAGGACATCGGCGGCAGCATTTACAGCGCCGTGAGCATGTACATTGAGGACAGCGTGTTTGACGGCGGCAAGATCTGGGATGCGGACATGACCAGCGGCTTTGTGGGCATCGGCTATGGCGACCAGAGCATGACCCAGCAGGTGAGCGACGAGCTCAAGGCCGAAGTGGACGCGCTGGCCAAAAAGATCATCGACGGCGAGATCGTAGTGGACAGCACGCGGTAGACTGGCCCGCCCAAGTGGGAAACGCCCTTGACCTTTGCAAAACCGAACACCCGTGCCGCCGCCCTCCGGGGCGGCGGCTTTGCGTTAAAAGTCGCAAAAGCCCTGCTTTTGCTTGCGTTTTCCGAGCGTGCAGCCTTTCCATATCCTTCCGCATATGCTATAATGCTTGTAACGGAACAACTGCAAAGGAGTGGGTACCATGGGCGAGGCCATCATCGGTACGTTCCCGTCCGTTACGGGCGACAAGCTGGAGAAACGGGTATGGCTGCCGGAGGGCAAGCCGCGCGCCGTGGTGCAGCTGGTGCACGGCATGGCGGAGCACATCGCCCGCTATGACGCGACCGCCAAACGTCTGAACGAGGCGGGCTTTATCGTGGTAGGGCACAATCACCTGGGCCACGGCGATGGCGCGAAGATACTCGGCTGGTTTGCCGAGCGCGACGGCTGGGACGCGCTGGTGCGCGACGTGCAGGCTCTGCGCGCCGAAACGCAGGCCGCCTACCCGGGGCTGCCGCATTTCGTGCTGGGGCACAGCATGGGCAGCTTTATCACCCGTACGTATGTGCAGACCTACGAGGCCGGGCTGAGCGGCGTGATCCTGTCCGGCACGGGGCATTTTGACCCGCTGCTTTTAAACGCGGGCCTGCTGCTGGCCAACATCCAGTGCCTCTTTGGCATGACCAAAAAGCCCAGCAAGCTGCTGGACAACATGAGCTTTGGGAGCTACAACAAGGGCTTTGCGCCCGCGCGCACGGCGTTTGACTGGCTCAGCAAAAACCCGGAGAACGTGGATCGCTACGTGGCAGACCCCCTGTGCGGCTACCCCTTTACGGCGGGCGGCTACCGCGACCTGTTCCGCGGCCTCAAGCGTCTGTATCCCAAAAACCTCGCCACCATGGACAAGAGCGTGCCCGTGCGGCTGTTCAGCGGCGCGGACGACCCCGTGGGCGCGTGCGGCGAGGGTGTCAAAACCACCGCGCGCGAGCTTTCGGAGGCGGGCGTGCAGGATGTTACCTACCACCTGTACGAAGGTGGGCGGCATGAGATGCTCCATGAATTGCAGCGGGAGCAAGTATGGAGCGACCTGATCGCGTGGATGGAGCAGCGCTTGCCCCGCTGATGCGC
Source organism: uncultured Oscillospiraceae bacterium (assembly GCA_964584315.1). Classification (GTDB taxonomy): domain Bacteria; phylum Bacillota; class Clostridia; order Christensenellales; family Aristaeellaceae; genus CAXXOK01. Next base: position 33,875 of record CAZOZO010000017.1, on the reverse strand, counting down.
ATCCCACCATGCGGCGACTCCGCGCCGGAGGGCGGCCGACCCGCCCGTTGCCTGCCTGCATGCCATGGATCGCGGAAAGGAATAGGGTATGAAGAAGTGTCTTGCCCTTATACTGGCTCTGTACCTGTGCCTGAGCGGCGCCGCACTTGCGGACACCGCCCCGAAGCTCAGTTATCCTTCGTTCGCGCTGGAAATGCCCGCGGTAGGCCTGATGGTCTACGCGCCGGACAACCTGGAACACTGGGAGAGCGACGAGGCAAACTATGATCTGGGCTTCCGCTATGACCTGTTCAGCGACACGTTTGACATGACCGTGGTGGTAAGCGACAGCCGCGATTTGGATCACGCCGCTTACGCTGCCTTTTATGCAGACCGTTACGGGTTTGCCGATGCCACGGCCATCCGGATCAACGGGTTTGCGGCGTATCGCCTGACCGGGAAGGACAGGCCGCTGGATTATACCATCCTGCTGGCCGCGCCGGACGACGAGGCCCCGCAGGCGTTCTACTCGCTGGCCTTTGCGTGCAACGGCGAGGCCGATGTTAAGCTGGCCGACGAAATCATGAGCACCCTTCGACTGATGGAGTGACCGTAGCGGAGCGGGCCGCGACAATCCAAAACGTCTGCTCAATGCGCGCCGCATCGCGCCAGAGGGTGGCCGAACCGCCCAAAGGATGACCAGATACGTCGGGATGTGTGCTGAAAGGGGATGCACAGTTGTGAAAAAAGGCTTTGTATGGGTACTGGTGCTGTGCCTGATGACGGGCGCCCTTGCCTTTGCAGAGGGCGACAAACCGGCCACAAGCTACGAGTCGATGGAGCTGACCATGCCCGCGGCGGGGCTACGGGTGTTTGTGCCCGCCAACATGGATTCCATCGGCGGCGATGAAGAAGCATACGACCTGGGGTATCGCTTCAACTGTAGCAGCGACACGTTCGACCTGAGCGTGTGGGTGCACGACAGCCGTGATATGGATCTTGCGGACTATGCGGCGTTTTTCGCAGAGCGCAGCGGCATGACTGCCGCGCCCGACCATGTGAACGGCTTTGCCGTGCAGTTGCTGACCGACGCCGCAAAGCCGGGAGAATATACCATCCTGCTGGCCGCGCCGGATCAGGAGGCGCCGCCAGCGATCTACGAGTTGTCCTTCAGCTGTGCGGGCGAGGCTGATATCAAGCTGGCGGAAGAGATCATGGGCACGCTGAGCGTGATGGAGTAGCGGGTTCGGCGAGGGCAACCACAGACGCACAAGCACGACACAGCGTACCGCTTGCCAAGCGATACGCTGTGTTAGGGTGACAGGATCGTTCCCATGGTACGGTGCCTTACTTGGCTTTGGCGTAGGTCGGAGGAGTAATGCGGTGCTCGCTGAAGCAAAACTCCTCGGGAGCAGTGTTGCCTTTAAGGACATGCTCACTGGAATAGCTGCTGCGCAGATCGGAGAAGTAGGTGTTTTGGGACGCGGTGTAAGTGAGCTGCGAGACGGCAAGGGTCATGTTGACAAGCAGCGTGATTGCCCTGTAAAACATCTTCCGGCTCATGTTTCTTTCCTCCCTCTCATGACACGCACACATTTGCCTACGCTGCGCTGGATACCGAAACCGCGCTGCATGAACACCTCCTTCAACGGCCCGGGACACCGCTTCGCGCTTGAAACGGTTACAGTGTATCATAAAAAATGTAAAAATATATCACAGAAGAATTAAAACATACAATTGGCAGTACAAATGCCACATAATTTTGTACGCGCCTATTGAAGTGACGATATGATCAGATAAAGATTAGCACTCTCCATGTACGAGTGCTAAAATTTCATTGCATTTCTTGCTTTCATCTGCTATAATCGTGCCCGAAGGCAGGCAAAGCACCCTGCAGGCACAACGCAAACCAAGGAGGCGTACCCATGGCCACATCGAAGGGCAATATTTCCATCCATGCGCAAAACATTATGCCGATCATCAAGCGCTGGCTGTATTCCGATAAGGATATCTTCATCCGCGAGATGGTCTCCAATGCGTGCGACGCCATCGTCAAGCAGAAAATGGTCGCGCCGGACGCGGCGGACGAGTACCGCGTGCTGGTCACGCTGGACGCGGCGGCGGGCGAGCTGCGCTTTGACGACAACGGCATCGGCATGACCGACGAGGAAATCAAAAAGTACATCAATCAGGTGGCTTTCTCCGGTGCGGAGGAGTTTTTGAAGAACTACGAGGGCGACGCGAAGGGCGGCATCATCGGCCACTTCGGCCTTGGGTTCTACTCCGCTTTCATGGTGGCGGAAAAAGTGGTCATCCAGACCCTGAGCGACAAGGAAGGCGCTACCGCCGTCTGCTGGGAGAGCGAAGACGGCATGAAGTTCAAGATCAGCGATGGCGACCGCACCGCGCGCGGCACCACCATCACGCTGAAAATTGCGGAGGACAGCAAGGAGTTTCTTGAGGAATACAAGGTGCGCGAGACCCTGAGCCGCTACTGCGGCTTTATGGCGCAGCCTGTATATTTTGAGACGGTGAAGCCCGCCCAGGAGAAGAAGGAAGCGGACGAGGGCCAACCGGAAGCCGCCGACGCTGCCCAGGGCAAGGAGCCCGCGCGCGCGCACATCAACGATACGCCCGCCCTGTGGCTCAAGCAGCCCAAGGACTGCACGGACGAGGAATACCGCGATTTTTACAAAAAGGTGTTCCACGTCTACGACGAGCCGCTGTTCTACGTGCACCTGAATGTGGATTATCCCTTCAACCTCAAGGGCATCCTCTACTTCCCCAAGCTGAGCAACGACTTTGGCACCCGCGAGGGCGAGATCAAGCTGTTCAGCGGGCAGGTATTCGTGGCCAACAACATCAAGGAAGTCATCCCGGACTTTTTGATGCTGCTCAAGGGCGTGATCGATTGCCCGGACCTGCCGCTGAACGTGAGCCGTAGCTTCCTGCAAAACGACGGCTATGTCAAAAAGCTCTCCGCCTATATCACCCGCAAGGTGGCGGACAGGCTCATCAGCCTGTTTAACGGCGAGCGCGAGAAGTACGAGCAGTACTGGGACGATATCCACCCCTTCGTCAAGTACGGCTGCGTGCGCGACGCGAAGTTCTTCGACCAGGTGAAGGACACGTTGCTGTACAAGACCACCAGGGGCGAGCACATGACCCTGAGCGAGTACCTCGCCAAAAATGAGGGGAAGCTTGGCAAGAAGGTCGTCTATGCCAGCGACCCCACCCGCCAGGCGGCCAGCATCGCCATGTATGAGCAGAAGGGCATCGACGTGGCCGTCTTGGACGCGCTGATCGACCTGAATTTCGTGAGCTTTATCGAGTATTCCGCGGGGGTGGAGGGCCTCGGCTTCACCCGTGTGGACGCAGATGCGGATACCTTCGTCAAGGAGAATGAGCCGGACGGCGACGAGGCAAAAGCCACCAAGGAGGCGGACGAGCAGGCGCTGCTCACGCTGTTTAAAGCCGCCACGGGTAACGACGCCATCACCGTGCAGCTCAAAACCCTGACCGACGAAAACACGCCCGCCCTGCTGGTGCAGGATGAGCAGAGCCGCCGCTTCAGCGACATGGGCAAGATCTACGGGCAAGATTTCAAGATGCCGGAACGATATACCTTGGTGCTGAACCGCGGCAACAGCATCGTGATGCACCTGTTGGCTGCGGAGGCGGGAGAGACGCGCGAGCTGATCGCCGCCCAGCTGTTCGACCTGGCGCGCATGAGCACCAGGCCGCTGGAGAAGGAAGAGATCACAGCCTTCCTCACGCGCAGTACGAAGCTGCTGGGGATGGTCAAGTAAGAGGCCGGCGAAGCCGTGGACGAACGCGGGGGAGATGCGATGCACGATCCGCCCGCGCGCGTGCAACGTTCACTGGGGCATCAAACAGACAGGCGGCAGGCGCATTTTGCGCCTGCCGCCCTTTTGTATGCGGTTGATGCTTATCCCTTGCGGGGGCGGAACATACCGATGGTCTCCATGAACCGTTGCTGCGAGGGAGTGCCTTCCACCTTCACCTTGGGCGGGAAGCCTGCGTCGAACGCCGCGGAAGCCTCCGCGTCCACGTTGAACACCTCGCCCTCCATGAAACGCCCGGCGGCGTGTGCCAGCGCGCCCGCTTGCAACTCGCAGGCCATCAGCGGGTCGCCGTAGCGGTCGTCCGCGGTGCCAATGCCATAGCGTTCGGCGGGCACAAAGCCGCAGCGGTTGTAGTAGGCGGGGTCGCCGTAGATCAGGATGGCGGCATGGCCCGCCGTGCGCGCGAGTTCGCGCGTATGGTCGATCAGCCTGCGGCCCACGCCCTGCCGCTGGCAGGCTGGCAGCACGCTCAGCGGGCCGAAGGTGATGACCGGTAGCTCGCCGCCCACGTCCAGCAGGATGTGCGCGCGCGTATACAGGATGTTGCCCACGAGCTGGCCGTTCATCTCGGCCACGTAATCCAACGCGGGGAGAAAGGCATCGCAGCTCCGCAGGATATGGGCGAGGTAATGCTCGTCGCACCCGGGGGCGTGATGGTTCCAGAATGCTTCGCGGGTCAGGGATTCCACAGCGCGGTAGTCGGCGGGGGTCTCGGGGCGCAGGGTGATGGGCTGATATTCCATAATGTATCGCTCCTTTATATCTTTGGTCGGATAGCGCGGTTGTTACCATCAGACAAACTGTATGATACCGAAAGCGGCAGGGCCGCTGCGGTGTTTTCCTCCATCGGCTGTCTGCGCATCGCGGCCGCTTGATTGTTCTTCAGGGTTAGCTTCTCCTGCCTGCGCGCGGCACGGGAGGTACCGGCGGGCAAACGAAAAACCGGCCTTCCGCAAGCGCGGAAGGCCGGTTTCAATGGGCGTTCGCTCAGTCGATCAGCATCATCACAATGCTGAGGCTTACGAAAAGACCGGTGCAGATCTTGGTGATCAGCGCCAGTTTGGCGTCCATACCGCGAGCCTTGCTCTTGCCGAAAAACGTCTCGGCAGCGCCGCTCACCGCGCCGATACCGGTGCGTTCGCTGCTCTGCATCAAAACGGTCACGATCATCACAAGCGCCGAAAGCGTGAGCAATACGGCAACGATGCCTTGCGCAAGGGTCATTCGATCCAACCTCCTTGGGGTTTTGTCAGCTCATCTTACCATCTGAGGCATGAAAATGCAAGCGGTTCCGAAAAATTCCATGCCCCGCAAAGGGGTTTCACAGCTTGATGCGCTTGAGCAGCGGGATCAGCAGAAGCCCGATCACCACACCGCTGAGGCCCTGCATCACGTTGCCCGGCAGGCTGGCGCTGGCGGCGGCCAGCCCGTAGCCCAGCGGCAGCCATTCGGTCACGAAATAACCGGCCACCATGACCGCTTCGGCGGCGATCAGGCCCAGCACGCGCACCCACTCGTGCTTGCCGCGCAGGGCCAGCACGGCCACCGCGGCCACCGCGCCCTTGATGATAAATGTGGGCAGCAGGTAAATGGCGTAGCCGCCCATCAGATCCGCCAGCATGCTGCCGATGGCCGCCGCGGGCACGGCCGCCCAGCCCAGCAGCGAGGCCGCAAGCAAAATGAACCCGTCGCCCAGATGCACGTAGCCGTTGGTCATCGCCATGGGGAGCTTCACAAAGTACGTGGCCACAAAGATCAGCGCGGCCATCACACCGCACATCGCCAGTTTGAGGGTGGGGTTGGCCTTACGCCGCTCCGCAGTTTTTTCAGGCATGGTGGTTCCCCTTTCATAAGTCAGTATATGCAAAGCCGCCGCCTGCACCGCATGGGGCATGGCGGCGGCGCTTGCGTCGCAAGGGTCACGCGTTCAGCATGGCTTGGTGGTCGTGCAACTCGCGAAGGTGCTTATCCTCCTCCAGGGCGATACCCAGCAGCATTTCGGCCGCGCGGGGGTCGTCGCACTGGGCGGCGAAGCTTCGGTAGGTTTTGGCTGCGGTTTCCTCGGCGGCGGCGGCGAAGGCGAGCATGCCCTTCTCATCGCTGAGCAGGCCCTGCCGCACGGCGCCCATCAGCCCGCCGGGAAACAGAATATCCGACGCGACGGCGCCCAGCGTGAGCACGCGCTCCGCCTCGCTGTCAAGGCCGGTATACAGCTCCGTAAATTGGCTCAGGTGCTGCTTTTCATCGGCGAGCATGTAGCTCAGCTGCGCACGCAGCGGCTCCTTTTCGCGGCCCAGGCTTTTGAGGAGCATCAGGGCCCGCTCGTAGAGTTGCACTGCGCCGCGCTCCATCTCACAGGCGATGTACAGCGCTTCCTGCGTCGAACGTATCTGCATGTCGGCCATCCTTTCCACAGGCTTTCCTCTGTTTATCCACGGGGCTTGGAGCCCATATGTGGGAAACGTGAAAACCCTTTGCTGCCATGGATCGACGGGCTACCCGCGCCTTGGCTCAGGCCTTGGCGGTCAGGTGCGCGTTCAGCTTTTCCACAAGCGCGTCGGCGTCCGCGCCATGGGCGGCGCAGGCATCCTCCAGCGATTCAGCGGTGGCGTGGGGGCAGCCGAGGCAGTGCATGCCGTGCTGCATGAAGATGCTCGCAGTGCTACGGTCCAGATTCAGCACCTGACCGATGGACATTTCCTTATTGACAGTCGCCATATGGGTTTCCTCACTTTCTGTACCTTGGAGCTCTGCTCCGCTGCTATCTTACCATTCGCAAGGGGGCTTGTCAACGCTTTGGCGAGGGTAAGCGCCGGCGGATTATGCGTGCAAACGCGCCGTGTGTATAGCTTTGGCCCACTTGCGGGCGTTTATCATAAAATGCCGAGGGGGAAAGTAGGATAAGTAGAAGCGCTTTTCGCGAAAGGCGACCGCCAGGAATGCTTGATGCGTTTCGGGGCCGACGCGACCATACCCGATGCGAAGGCAGGCCCTTCGCCCCGTTCGCTTGCGCCCGCGCGGGCAGGCATGTATAATAAGGCAACAGTCAACCGACACAAAGGGGGCTCACGGCATGGCGTACACTGGTCGCGCGCGGCTTTCGGCAGGCATCGTGAACGCGTCGCTCATCCTGTATATGATCTGGCTTTTGCTGCCCGCCGTGCAAACGACCCTGCACGCCGCCTTTGGCGCGGGAACGGTGGCGCTGTTTGCCGTGGGCGTGCTGCTTGATGTGGAAACACTCAAGCGGCGGTGGTTCAGCCTTTTGCTGCGCGCGCTGCTCATGGCTGCGCTGCCGCTGTTTTTGTTCTATCTGCTCTCGCGGGGCGGTGGCAACCTGCCTGCTTACCTTGCACAGCAGGGCATGTTCTGGTTCCCCATGGTGTGGTGCGCCTATGCGCGCGAGCGGGGCGATGCGCGTTTGTACCGCTTTGTAAAGCCTGTGTTCATGGCGCTGGTGGTCGTGACCACCCTGACCACCATCGGTTGGCTGGTGCAGGGCTTGCTGCGCGGTGGCAAGGTGTATGCCTACGCCCGCTCGCTGGGCTCCGGCGAGCCGGGCAATGCGGCTTACCTGAAGGAGCTGATGGGCCGCAACATCGGCGGGTACGATTTTGTGTACGCCGCGCTGCTGCTGCTGCCAGTTACCTTTGCCCTCGCCTGCCGGTATAAGGGCTGGAAGCGCGCAGCGTTTGCCGCGTTTTACGTGGTGCAGCTGATGCTGATCGGCCTGTCGCAGTATACGTATGCCATCCTGTTTGCGGCGGGCATCACCGCGGTGGAGCTGTTGGCGTTGCTGCTGCGCGCCATCTTCAAGCGCATGTCCGTGGGCGCGTCGCTCCTTTGGTCGCTGCCGTTCATCGCGACGGTGTGGCTGCTTCGCGTACCGCTACTCACCTGGGCGGGCGGCGTGGCGGCAGGCATGGGCTTCCAAAATGCGCAGTACAGCTTGACGCAACTGCTGGCCATGCTGACAGGCGGCGCGGTGGACGCGGGCTCGCGCCTTGCCACCTACACCACGCCACTGGCGGGCTTTGCGGCATCTCCTCTCACGGGCACGCTGCTTGGCGGCGTGCCGCAGCTGGGCATGCACAGCGACCTGCTGGACATGCTTTCTGCCACGGGGCTGCTGGGCACGGCGGTGTTCGCGCTGGGCGCGTGGTTTGTGGGGCACAGCGCGCAAAAGGGCCTGATGCGGCAACAGGCAAGGCCGCAGCTCATGCTGCAGTGGTACCTGCTGGCGCTTTGCCTTATATTGGGTACGGTATTCTACTCGCGGGAGTTGCCGCTTTCGATGTGCATCAGCTACCTGCTGCTGGCGGACCCGCACACGGGCGAAGCGGGCGCGGTCCGCGCCGCCGGATCGACAGGAGCGTGAAGGTAGACAGGCTTGCAAAGCCTTTTCCCATAAGGGGTCAGGCTGCGCTGCCCTGTCACGCCTGAAACGGGGCGCATCCGGGTTTGCCTGTGCGGCGCACGGTTTGCCTCCCTTCTATTGCCAGATTTTCGCAAATGCTTTATAATCATCTGAAATGGCAGCGATCATCCCACCAGAAAGGCGGCGCACCCATGAGATGCCAATATTGCGGTTATCTGGACTCCCGCGTGATCGACAGCCGGCCCACCGAGGAGGGCACGAGCATCCGCAGGCGGCGCGAGTGCATGCGCTGCGGCCGCCGCTTTACCACCTATGAGAAAATCGAGACCTCGCCCGTCATGGTCATCAAAAAGGATATGCGGCGCGAGGCCTTCATGCCCGAGAAGATCAAGGCGGGCCTGATGCACGCTTGCCAGAAGCGCCCCGTGAGCATGAAGGACATCGACGCCATCGTCGAAAAGGTGGAGAAGGCCGTCTACTCCAGCGGGGAGGACGAGTTCAGCTCCCGCCGCATCGGCGAGCTGGTGATGGAGGAGCTCAAGAAGCTAGACGAGGTCGCCTATGTGCGCTTTGCCAGCGTGTACCGCCAGTTTACCGACGTGAGCAGCTTCATGGACGAACTTAACAAGCTGGTGAGCGAGAACAAGCTGCGCTCGGGCGGGGGCGACACGCCCTGAGCGGCGGCCCGCGCCGCCTTGCGCGCCAATTGTTACACATCTACAGGCGGCCCCGCGACGCGTATGTCCTACGCAGGCGGGGCCGTGCGCGTTTCCGCCGCCCGCCGGCGTTTTGTGTTCCGCCGCCCGTTATGGTATACTGGACGCGGGATTGGATGCCAAACCAGCGCGTCTGCCTCGTGGCGGCTGCGCTGGCAGCCAAACCGGTTTATCCGCGCCCCTGCTACCCAAAGCAGATTGACATCGCATCAACGCCCCGCAAAGGAGGCTTTCCATGGACAGCCGACCCGCTTCCGTACTGCTGGTGGATGGGCACAGCCTGATCCATCGCGCGTTCCACGCCCTGCCGCCGCTCTCGGTGGGCGGCGTTTTCACCAACGCCGTGCAGGGCTTCTTCGCCATGCTGTTCAAGGCCATCGCGGACTACCGGCCCGAGGCGCTGTGCGTGATGCTGGACATGCACGCCCCCACCTTCCGCCACACGATGTACGACGAGTACAAGGCGGGCCGCAAGCCAACGCCGGAGGAACTGCGCCCGCAGTTCCCCATCGTGCGCGAGATTTTGACTGCCATGGGCGTGACCATCTGCGAGATGGAAGGCTACGAGGCGGACGACCTGCTGGGCACCGCCGCCAAGCTGGCGAATGCGGAGGGCATCCACGCTTACATTCTGACCGGCGACCGCGACAGCTTCCAGCTGGTGAGCCGCCACACGCAAGTCATTTTGACCAAGACGGGCATCAGCGAGAGCCTGTTGCTCACGCCTGACCTGATGCGCGAAACCTACGGCTATGGCCCCGATCAGGTGACCGACATGAAGGGCCTGATGGGGGACAGCAGCGACAACATCCCGGGCGTGCCCGGCGTGGGGGAGAAGACCGCGCTGAAGCTCATTACCCAGTACGGCACGCTGGAAAACGTGCTGGCCCACGCGGACGAGGTGCCCGGCAAGCTGGGCGAGAAACTGCGCGAGAACCGCGAGCAGGCCGAGATGAGCAAGGATCTGGGCACCATCCGCGTTTCCGCACCGCTCAAGCTTGATTTTGACGCGTGCGGGCTGGAAGGCATGCTCAAGGGCATCCCCACGATGCAGAAATACCAGTTGAATCGTTTGAGCCAACAGCTGACCACGCTGCTGGCGGGCGGCGGCAAGGCCGCGCCCGCGGCCAAAGCGCCCGCCAGGCCCGCCGCACCTGCCCAGGTTGCGCCGCAAACGCCTGCCGCCGCGCCGGCCGAGGCCGTATCGCAGGCCCCCGCACCCCAGGCGGAACAGACCGCACCGCAGACCGCCGGGGGCGAAGCCGCAGCGCTGACCACCGCGGAAGCAGTGGGCGTGCTGGCCGTGTCGCTGGCCAAGGCAGGCGCGCCTGTGGCACTGTACCTGAGCGATACAGCCGTGGGTCTCGCCGCGGCGGACGGTCGCCGCTGGTATGCGCCCATCCTGATGGATATTTTGAGTGGCGGCCTGTATGAGGATCAGATTCTGACCGCGCTTCGCCCGCTGTGGTGTGCCGCGCCGCTGCTGGTGCACGGCGCGAAGGCGCTGTACCACAGGCTGGGCAAGCTGAAGCTGCCCCTGCCGGAGGTACGGATGGACACCATGGTGGCCGCCTACCTGCTGGAGCCCACGCGCAAGGGTTTCTCCCTGCTGGAGACGCTCGCGGGCGGCGCAGAGCAGCCCGTCGTGGAGCCGGAGGCCGAGGGTGAACCCGCCGAGGCGCCCAAAAAGGGCAAGAAAGTCGTTCCCCCGCCCGAGCCGCCGGAGAAGGCCGCCGAGTATGCCGCGGCGCTCCACCCGCTGGCGGAGCAGCAGCTGCAGCGCCTCACGGCGCAGGGGATGCTTTCGCTGCTCACCGATATGGAGCTGCCGCTCACCCGCGTGCTTTACGCCATGGAACAGGAAGGCTTCAGCGTGGACAAGGCGGCTCTTGCGGAGCTGGGCGCGCTGTTTACCGCCGAGATCGAGCGTTGCCGTGCCGAGGTGATCCGCCTGACGGGAGGCGAGGAGTTCAATGTGAACAGCCCGCGCCAGCTGGGCGAGGTGCTATTTGAAAAGCTGGGGCTTACGGCCGGTGGCCGCCGCGGCAAGGCGGGCGCATACAGTACGTCCGCCGATGTGCTGGAGGCTCTGGATCATCCCGCGATCGAGCCGCTGCTCAAATACCGCAAGCTCACCAAGCTGGTGGGCACATACATCGAAGGCCTCACCAGACTGGTGGACACGACGGGCCGCATCCATACCACCTTTGACCAGACTTCGACCGTTACGGGCCGCATCTCCAGCATCGACCCCAACTTGCAGAACATCCCCGTTCGCAGCGAGGAGGGCCGCGAGATTCGCAAGGCGTTCGTGGCCCGCGAAGGCTGCCAGCTGCTGGACGCGGACTACAGCCAGATCGAGCTGCGCGTGCTGGCGCACCTGAGCGGCGACCCCGCCATGCGCGACGCGTTCATCCGCGGTCAGGATATCCACACCCGTACCGCCGCCGAGGTGAACGGCGTGCCGTTTGAGAGCGTGACGCCCGCCATGCGCCGCAGCGCCAAGGCGGTCAACTTCGGCATCGTATACGGCATCAGCGGCTTTGGGCTGGCCAACAACATTGGCGTGAGCCGCAAGGAAGCGGATGCGTTCATCGCCACATACTTTGAGCGGTACCCGATGGTCAAGGCCTTTATGGACGCCTCGGTGCACAAGGGCTATGAATATGGGTATGCCGAGACGCTGTTCCACCGCAGGCGAGAGCTGCACGAGCTCAGGAGCAGCAACCGCAACATCCGCAGCTTTGGCGAGCGCGCGGCCATGAACACGCCCGTGCAGGGCACCGCCGCGGACATCATCAAGCTGGCGATGGTGCGCGTGCAGCGCGAGCTGGAGGAGGGCGGCTATGCGGCGCGCCTGATCTTGCAGGTGCACGACGAGCTGGTGGTGGAGTGCCCCGTAGCGGAGATCAAGGCCGTGAGCAAGCTTTTGCAGGCGGCCATGGAGGGCATCGTGACCCTCGCCGTGCCGCTGGTGGCCGAGGTAAGCAGCGGGAAAAGCTGGTACGACGCGAAATGATTTCTTGCTGGCGAAGGGTTTTCGCTCCGCTAATCGTTATAACAGGGAGGCATCGACCGTGCGCGTGATCGCGGTGACCGGCGGCATCGGCTCCGGTAAGTCCACGCTGGCGGCGCTGTATCGCTCGTTTGGCGCGCAGGTGATCGACGCGGACGCGATCAGCCGCAGCCTGACCGCCGCGGGCGGCGAGGCGCTGCCGCCCATCCGCGCGGCCTTTGGCGACGGGGTGTTCCACCCCGATGGCACGCTTGACCGCCCCGCGCTGGCACGGCGGGTGTTCGGCGGCGACGAGGCGGCGCGCGCGAAGCTCAACGCCATCATCCACCCGCTGGTGATCCGCCGCACGCTTGCGGGGCTCGATCGCCTGCGGGCCTCGGGGGCGGAGGTCGCCATCGTGGAAGCGCCGCTCTTGTTCGAGGCGGGCATGGACAGCGTGGCGGACGCGGTCGTGTGCGTGGTGGCGCCGCTGCCAACCCGCATCCGGCGCATCCGCGGGCGGGACAGGCTCACCTATGACGAGGCTCTGCGGCGCATCCAAAGCCAGAACCCGCAGGCGTTGAACGCCAGCCTTTCCGACTATGTGCTCTCCACCGACGCGCCCATTGCCGATACGCGCAGGCGCGCGACGCTGCTCTGGCAGCAAATGCTTGCGGACGGCCCGCGCCGTACGCCGCGGCCCATGGACATGGACGCGCAGGCTGAAACGGACTAGGCCGCAAGCCGCCCCGCACTGCAATGGCGGGGCATGTACCCAAACCACCCGAAGGGAGCGAGCGTATGCTGCTTTGCCTGCCCCGGAAGTATCACAGCGAGGATGACGACTACGCCCCCGTCGATTACAACTACGTGGGCAGCGTGGCCGAAGGCGAGCGCCGCAGGCAGGGCGAGGCCATCCACCGCGAGGCGGATCGCGCCACCGTGCGCCACCGCGTGGATCCAAACGCACCTGCGGAGGACGCCGCCACGGAGGGAAGCGCGGCCGGGAGCGGCGCGCCGCGCGGGTTGGAAGCAGCCCGCCGCATGCCGCGCGCGGGCGACCCCGCGCCTGCCGCGAGCGTGGCCTATCCGCGCCCGCGTGACAACGCCTTCGCCCATACCCCCACCTATGCACCTGAGGCTGCGCCTGTGCTGGGGACAGACGAAGCCCGTTCGCCGCGCAGGGCACAGTCCCCTGCGCGCGCGCCCGAACCGACCAAAGAGGAGGACGCGCGCTTTGCCCCGCCCGCCGAGGGCGAGATGCCGGACTGGCTGCGCGCCGCGCGCCAGAACAACATGCCGCTCTATGACGAGCGCCGTGCTTCCGCGCGCCCTGCCGTTCAGCCGGAGCGTGCCCCGGAGGGACCGCCGCCCACCGACCTGCTGGGCAGGCCCATCGCGCGCACTGCCCCGACCAGGGCGCAAAACGCCACCCCAATGACCGCCGATGAATATGCTGCCGCCGGATACCCGCCCGAGCTGATCGCCCAAAAGATGAGCGAGGACGACAGGCTGCGCATGGCGATGGGTGTAGGCCGCAAGCGCCACGGGGCGCAGCTGGCCGCGCCGCCGCCGCGCGACCCTGCTCGTGTCCAGCGCATGGAGGGTGCGCCCGCCCCGTATGACCGGCAGGAAGGCTATGCGCGCAGGCAGGCGCAGGGCGGACAGGTGCCGCAGGGCGGTATGGACTACGCCCCCCGTGCCCGCCGTGCCGCCTATGTGAACGGACAGGACGGTTTGGACGGTCCGCCCTATGGCGATGGCAGTGACGCGGGCATGCCCCCCTATGGCACGCCGGCGGGCCGCTATGCTCCGCGGGGCGGCTACGCGGGCGGCGATGGCTATCAGGATACGCCTGCCAACAATGGCTACACGCCGCAGGGCAGCTATCCGCGGCAGGCGGTAGCCATCCGCCGCGAGGCCTATACCCCGCAGAGTGGCGCACCCGACGGATGGCAGCAACCCGCGCAGGGCGGTTATGCCCCGCAGGGTGGCTACGACCCACGCGACCCCTACGCATCCGGCTATGCCGCAAGCAGGCAAAACCCCTACCAGGGAGAGACGGACGAGGATGAGGCCGACGAGGAGCCAAAGCCCAGGCCGCGCATCCCATACCTTGGCATCGGCACGTTTGTGGCGGCACTGGCGCTGGTGCTGCTGTGGATACTGCGCATGACCTACGCATCGCAGACCGAGGGGGTGCTGGCCGCCCGCGAGGCCGCGCAGGCGTCGCTGGTGAACAAACACCCTTACGATTACCGCGAACTGATCGAGCGGGAGGCCGCGGCCAACAACCTGCACCCCGCGTTCGTCGCTGCTATCGTGCTCAACGAGAGCAGCTTTAACCCACAGGCGGAGAGCGACGTGGGCGCGCGCGGCCTGATGCAGATGATGCCGGACACCGCCGAGTGGGTGCACGGCAAGATCGGCGACACGAGCGAGTATAGCTTCGACCGGATGTACGACCCCGATACCAATGTGCGCTATGCCTGCTGGTATCTCGCGTTCCTGAGCGACCGTTTCCGCGGCGACCCGGTGTTGGTGGCGGCAGCGTTCCACGCGGGGCAGAACACCGTGCAAAACTGGCTGAACGACTCCCGCTACAGCGCAGACAGCACCTCCATCAAACTGGAGAACATGGCAGACGGCCCCACCAAGACCTATGCGACCCGTGTGCTCAAAGCCTTTGCGGCATACCGCAGGCTGTATTACGAGGGCGGGCTGGAGGCCGTGAACGCGGCAGCCACAGACGCGAATGCTGCCGACCCCGCGGCATAGTGCGGGAAGATGGCTGCGCTTGCCACGGCTGCCTCAGCGCCCGTTTCGCTGCCAGCGGCGCGGCGGGCTCTGCAAAGGCTCAACCCCACCGTGCAACGAGTCAGGTTCGGCCTTGCGCCAAACCACGTATTGCCCAAGGTTCGGCGGTCGATATTTTGTCCCCCGCGCCCGTCCACATCGTGCCCGCACGGGCATGACCCATCCGCCGCACGCTTTTCGTGCCCAGCGCGGCGTATTTTGGAGGAAACATGAAACGCACCATCTGCCTGCTGCTCTGCCTGCTCACGCTGCTCGCCGCCGCGCCCGCCCTTTCCGAGAACGTGGACGATTCGCTCGTGGTGGGCATCTGCTCCACCCGCACCACCGAGATACGCCCCATGAACCCGCAGGAGCGCGATATCGTATCGGTATACGGCATGGTGTATGAGAGCCTCGTGACCGTGGACGACAACGGCCTGCCCCAGCCCCTTTTGGCCGAAACGTGGAGCGAGACGGGCAGCGGCCAGACGTGGACGTTCACCCTGCGCGAGAACATCACCTTTTCGGACGGCACGCCCCTGACCGCAAAGGACGTGGTGGCATCCTGCAAGTACCTGCTGACCATGGCAAACAGCGAAGACCCTAACCTGCGTGGCTTTTACCAGACCATCCGCTATATGGTGAGCGACATCACCGCCACGGACGACCGCACCGTGGTGGTCAAGGCGGCCAAGCGCACTTACTTCGGCCTTTTGTACGCGCTCACGTTCCCCATCGTGCCCGCTTCGCAGGTGGATTCGCCGAGCCCCTTGGGCACAGGCCCCTATGTGGTGTCCGCGTTTGAGGTGGGCAGCTACGTCTGGCTCAAGGAGAACGAGAAGTGGTGGCAGACCCGCCCGCAGGTCAAGGAGATCATGGTAACGCTTTTCCCCAGCAATAAGGAGTTGATCACCGCCTACGAGTACGGCCGCGTGGATACGGCGTTCACCCGCTCGGTGGCGGCTTCGCAGTACAAGAGCGGCATCAACTCGCTGTCGATCCCCTATGAGACGCGGCAGCTGGAAACGCTGCTGATGAACCATGACGAGTACCCGCTGGGTAGCCTGAACATCCGCAAGGCCATCCGCGCCGCCATCGACACCAA
The DNA here is from genome assembly GCA_964584315.1 of uncultured Oscillospiraceae bacterium. Lineage (GTDB taxonomy): Bacteria > Bacillota > Clostridia > Christensenellales > Aristaeellaceae > CAXXOK01. The sequence goes on along the minus strand of CAZOZO010000017.1, from coordinate 18,040 downwards.
GCTGATCGCCACCAACGTGTACATGGGCATGACCGTGGATGCGGACACGCCCATCTCCTCTGCCAGCTGGCTTTATTACGATCAGGAGAACCAGTTTCAGTACAACCTGGAACTGGCCAGGCAGCTGATCGCCGAGGAAGGCTGGAGCGACACCGACGGCGACGGCGTGCTGGACAAGGTGGTTGACGAGGGTAAGAAGAATTTCTTCCTGCGCCTCTATGTGTATGAGGATCCCGAGAACGACGTGCGCTTTGAGACTGCCAACCTGATCGCGGACATGCTGGAGGCATTGCAGATCAAGGTGACCGTGACCCCCATGACTTACGAGCAGGAGCTGGAAAAACTCAAGGCGGGCTCGTTCGATCTGGCGCTGGCTTCCTTCCAGATGGACATCACGCCCGACGCGGGTTTCCTGCTCATGAAGGGTAACGATGCCAACTACTGCCGCTATGTATCCAGCGAGATGACCAGCCTTTTCACCACCTTGCGCACCAACCAGAACCGTGAGGATTACGCCTATACCATGCAGGCCATCCAGCAGCAGTTTGCCAACGACGTACCCTTCATCTGCCTGTTCTACCGCGCGGGGGCCATCCTCACACGCAAGATGTATACCACGGTGCGCGATATCCGGGAGTTTGAGCTGCTGCGCGGCATCGAGGCGTTCGGGCGATGAGGCGCACAAAGGGGAAAGCGGGGGAATGTGCGGTGCGGGCGTTCAAGCGTTGCCTGCCCTGGCTGATGGGGCTTTGCCTGCTGCTGTCCGCAGCCACGGCGGAGGGAGCGGGCACTTTGAATGCCGCCGCGTTGCCGACCAAGGCCGCGACAACGCCTGCGGTGGAAAGCACGGCGCAACCCGCCGATTCCCCGCAGCCGGAAACAGTCATCCTGACCGGCGAGGTGAGCGAGGAGGTACGGCAGGTGCTGGCCGTAGCCATCGCGGAGCTGGGCTATACCGAAGGCCCCAACAACCTGACCAAGTACGGCGAGTGGGCGGGGGATAAAAACGCCGCGTGGTGCGCGGAGTTCATCTGCTGGTGCGTCAGCGAGGCTGACAGGCAAAACGGCACCGGCCTGTTGGGCAGCGTGTACCCCAACTACGGGGGGCAGAACACTGGGCGGGACTGGTTCATCACCCGCGGACGGTTCGTGTACCGGCGCGGCAACTGCCCCGGTTGGGGCTACCAGTGGCTGCGCGGCAGCGACCACCTGTTGCAAAAGGGCGAGTATATACCGCGCCCGGGCGATTTGATGTTTTTCAGCTATAATGAGGCGGGCGATACCGAGCACGTCGCGCTGGTGGAGTACAGTGCCCGTGCGGCAGACGGCAGCGTAGTGGTGCACGTGATCGAGGGCAATAACCCTTCCCGTGTGCAACGCAACGCCTACTCACTGAATTCCAGCCAGATACTGGGCTTTGGCACCACCGAGGACGTGGTGGACACAACCATGCGCAGCGGCTGTGAGGGAAGCAAAGTGCTGCGGCTGCAAAAGTGGCTCACCCAGCTTGGGTTTTTGGAGGAGAAGCACCAGACCGGCGCATACGGCAGCAACACGAAAATGGCTGTAGCCGCCTGGCAGCGCATCATGGACGGCAAGACCGTGAACGGCATTGCCGACCGGGAGACCCAGCAATCCATCGAGGCGGCCATCCGGCGGATGGAATTCGACTCGCCGGATACCTGGCTGGTTGAGGCGGACTAGGGGCAAAAAGAACAGGCCAAGCCGATCAGGATGCGGGTTGCGCGTGAAGGATCGATATCGCAGTGCTCGCGCGCTTGGCCATCGCAGCGCGGCGGGGCCAGGGATGCGGCGGCGCCGCAGGACAGGGGGTAGGGCATGACGGGCCGTGTGCGGCGGAGGCTTTTGGCCATGCTGGCGGCGTGCTGCCTGTCGGCGGGCTTGCTGACCGTGCCCGCCGCGCTGGCCGCCGCCGACGGCACGCGCGTGAACCGCGCCCTGCTCATCGGCGTGGATGATTTCGTCTCCCGCCCCAGCATCTACCCCGCCTCCACCAACAATGTGTTCGCCATGCAGGCGGCGCTGCAGGCCAGCAGCATTCCGTTTGAAACCATCATGATCCCCGATGTGCCGGTGACCGACGAAGGGGCGCTGGCGGAGCTGATCCAAAGCACATTCTGGGATGCGGACAGCGACGACGTGAGCTACCTGTACCTGTGTACGCACGGCGAGTATGACGGCAAACCGGACAGCGAGCCCGCGCTGCTGCTCAGCGACGGGGTCAAGGAAGGGCGGCTGACCCCCAAGGCGCTGGAAGCGGCACTGGATCGGGTGCCCGGCACCAAGGTGATCTTGCTGGACGCATGCTACAGCGGCGCGTTCATCGGCAAGGGGATGCGCGAGCAGCCGAAGAAAGTGTGCTTTTTGGGAGACCAGTATAAGGTGATCACCAGCTCCGGCGCGATGGAGGAAAGCTGGTACTGGAACACTGGCGACAGCGCAGCGGCCACAGCGGGCGGCGTGTTTCCGCAGGGTGCGTTCTACTTCTCGCAGGCGCTCAGCCAGGGGCTGAGCCCGCGATATGGCTTCCCCGCGGATTTGAACCGCGACGGCAGCGTGACCCTGAGCGAGCTCTACGCCACGCTGATGGAGACGCACGCGGCATCCACCCCGCAGGTGTACCCGCAGGAGGATGACTTCGTGGTTTTCCAGTATGACCCCGCGGCCATATCGGCGGACGACCGCGCGCCCATCGGGGATGTGACGTTTTCCAGCGCGGAGATCGGCGCGGGCGGCGGGCTGCTCCGGCTGGAGTACATCGCCATGCGCCCCGTGCGCGTTGCCTATCAGGTGGTGCGCCAGCGGGACGGCGTGTGGCGCTTTGACGAGGCGCAGCTTTTGTACGACAATGTGGAGCAATACACCGCCTTTGGCGACGAGCCGGGGGCGATCACCGCGGGGCGCAAGGTGCGCACGCTTCAGGTGAGCCTGGCGGAGGGGGAGACCAGCGGCTACATCCTCGTGCAGCTGGTGTCCATCGAGCGCGACAAACTGGCTGTGCACGCGGGCAAGGTGGTCGCCATCCCGCCGGAGGCGGGCGAGCTGAAACTGTGCGTGGCTGCGCCGCGAGCCTATACGGCCGGTGACCCGCGGGAGATGATGATCCTGGTGGATCATGCATTCCCCTGCCAGCTGAGCGTGGCCGTGATCGACGCGGAAGGTGAAACGGTGCGCAGGCTATGTCATAAGGAGAGCACGCGCCCCTTGCAGCTTGACCCGGAGGGCAGCGTGTTCTATTGGGACGGATGCGACAAGCGCGGCGAGCCGGTGGTGGCGGGTGAATACCGCGTGCGCGCGACCGGCTACCTTGGCGGCCAATCGGTCACGGTCGAGAGCGAAACGATCACCCTGCGCGGGGGCACGGGCGACTGACCAGCCGCGCGTCAAATGGAAAGAAAGGAAGAGTGGGCATGAACGGCAAGCTGATGGTCGTGATCCCCTGCTATAATGAGGAGGAGGTGCTGGGCGAAACCTCGCGCCGCCTGGTGCTCAAAATGAAACAGTTGATGGAGGCGGGCCTGTGCGACGAGCGCAGCCGCGTGCTGCTGGTGGACGACGGTAGCCGCGACCGCACGTGGGAGATCATCACCCGCCTGCACGAGGAGAATCCGCTGTTTGAGGGCCTGAAGCTGAGCCGCAACCGCGGGCATCAGAACGCACTGCTCGCGGGCCTCATGACCGCTAAGGAGCACTGCGATTTCTCCATCTCCATGGACGCCGATCTTCAGGATGATATGGACGCGATGGATCGCTTCATTGCGGAGTATCAGAAGGGGTGCGACGTGGTCTACGGCGTGCGCAACAAGCGCGATACCGACACGTTTTTCAAACGGCAGACGGCGCTGGGCTTCTACCGCCTCATGAAAGGGCTGGGCGTGGATATCACCTTCAACCATGCCGATTACCGCCTGATGAGCCGCCGCGCGCTGGTCGCGCTGGCACAGTTCCGCGAGGTCAACCTGTTCCTGCGCGGGCTCGCGCCGCTGGTTGGCTTCCAGAGCGGCTACGTGTACTACGACCGCAGCGAGCGTTTCGCAGGCGAGAGCAAATATCCCCTCAAGAAGATGCTGGCCTTTGCCATCGACGGCATCACCAGCTTCTCAGTCAAGCCGCTTAGGCTGATCACCTCGCTTGGCATCGTGATTTTCTTGATCTCGCTGGCGATGCTGGTATACACGCTGATCTCCTTTATCGTGGGCAAAACGGTCACAGGCTGGACCAGCACGCTCGCCTCCATCTGGATGATCGGCGGGATACAGCTGCTCAGCCTTGGGGTGATCGGCGAATATATCGGCAAGATCTACAATGAGAGCAAGCATCGGCCGAGGTTCATCATCGACCGGTATTTGAACGAAGCAGGCGCAGACCCGACGGTGGACGCGTAAGCGGGCATATGCCCCGCAGCGACTCCGCCATGCGGAGGTCGAAGGCTTTCGCCACCCGGCCCTCACGCCCTTAATGCACAACAAAGGAGCCCCCTTGCGGAGGCTCCTTTTGTCATGTAACGGATATGCACTCAACAACCCTGCGGTCAGCCCTTCTCGGTGACGACAACGGCTTTCTTGCGCTTGGGCGTGAAGCTGAAGTTCATCTTGCTGATGACGTCGAAGGCGACGGCACCCAGCAGAACCAGGCCCTTGACCACCTGCTGCGTGTTGGAGCTGATGCCCATGATGGACATACCGTTGTTGAGCATGCCCATGATGAGCGCGCCGATCAGCGTGCCGCCAACGGTGCCGATGCCGCCGTAGGCGCTGGCACCGCCGATGAAGCACGCGCCGATGGCGTCCAGCTCAAAGCCGGTGCCGGTAACGGGGCTGGCGCTGTTCAGACGGGCTGCGAACACCAGGCCGCCCACTGCCGCCAGGAAGCCCATGTTCACATAGGCGAAGAACATCAGGTGGTTGGTCTTGACGCCGGAGAGGCGCGCGGCCTTCTCGTTGCCGCCCAGGGCGTAGATGTGACGACCGATGACCGTCTTGGTGGTGAAGAAGGTATATACCACCAGCAGGATGCCCAGGATCACCAGCACGGTCGGGATGCCCTGATACTGCGCCAGCAGGGTGAAGAACCAGATCAGCGCCGCGGAGATCACGACCATCTTGATGGCCAGCGCCAGCGGCGCGTCGGTCTCATAGCCCTTGCGCTTGCGGCTGCGGGTGTTGATAAGCTGCGAGATGCAGAAGATGAGCGCCACGGCCACGCCCGTGATCAGGCACACGATGTTGACATTCATACCCAACAGCTGCATCTTCGCTTCCTTGGCGATGAAACCGGTGGAGAACATCAAATAGTTTTCCGGGAAGGGAGCGAGGGTCAGGCCGTTGAGGATCAGCAGCGTCAGGCCGCGGAACACCAGCTGGCCGGACAGCGTAACGATGAACGCGGGGATGCGCACATAGGCGATCCAGAAACCCTGCCATGCGCCCACCAGTATGCCCATCACCAGCGCCAGCACCATGGAGAGGTATACGTTCCAGTGCCAAACGATGATCATCTGGCCCGCAAACGCGCTGACCAGCGCGACCACCGAGCCGACGGACAGGTCGATGTTGCCGCCGGTCAGGATGCACAGCAGCATACCAACGGCCAGGATCACCACATACGCGTTCTGGAACACGATGTTGGACACGTTCATGGGCTTGAGGAGACGACCCTGCGTCAGGATATTGAAGAATACGATGATCACGATCAGCGCGATCAACATGCTGTACTGCTTCAGATTCCCCTTAAATTTGTTTTTTACGGTATTCATGCGCCGATCTCCTTTTTACTGTCTTGCAAGATGTAACCCATGATACTCTCCTGCGAGGCCTCCTGAGCGCTCAGCTCGGCGATCATGCGCCCCTCGTTCATTACATAAATGCGGTCGCACATGCCCAGTATTTCGGGCAGCTCCGAGGATATCATCAGCACGGCTTTACCCTGCGCCACCAGATCGTTGATGATCTGGTAGATTTCGTACTTTGCGCCCACGTCCACGCCGCGTGTGGGCTCGTCCAGCAGCAGCACGTCCGGCTCGGCGAAGATCCACTTGCCCACCAGCACCTTCTGCTGGTTGCCGCCGGAGAGGTTGCCCACCAGCTGCTCGACCGAGGGAGCCTTGACGCCCAGCTTCTGGCGCAGGTCCTTGGCTTTGTGGGTCTCCATGTCCTGATCCAGAATGCCGCGGCTTGAGATGAACTCTGGCCTTGCCAGCGTGAAGTTGTGCTTGATGCTGTCCGAGATGATCAGGCCGTTGCCCTTGCGATCCTCGGTCACGTAGGCGAGGCCCGCCTGAATGGCCTGTGGGATGGTGTGCAGCTCCACGCACTTACCGTCCTTGCACAGTTCGCCCGAGATGTGCGCGCCGTAGGCACGCCCGAACACAGACATCGCCAGCTCCGTGCGGCCCGCGCCAATCAGCCCGGCGATGCCCACCACCTCGCCGTGGCGGATGGTCAGGGATACATCGTCCACCAACTTGCGCTCGGCATAAAGGGGATGGTACACATTCCAGTGCCTTACTTCCAGTGCGATTTCGCCGATGTGGTGCTCGCGCACGGGGAAGCGGTTGGTCATCTCGCGGCCCACCATGCCCTTGATGATGCGGGCCTCGGTGATTTCGTCCTTGCCCTGCACCAGCGTTTCGATGGAGTGGCCGTCGCGAATAACGGTGATCTTGTCTGCGCAGTAGGCCAGCTCATTGAGCTTGTGGGAGATCAGGATGCTGGTGATGCCGCTTTCGCGCTTGAATTTAAGCAACAGGTCGAGCAAATTCTTCGCGTCGCTTTCATTCAAAGACGAAGTGGGCTCGTCCAATATCAACAATTTAACGTCTTTTGCCAGTGCTTTGGCGATTTCGACAAGCTGCTGCTTGCCCACGCCGATGTCCTTGATCAGCGTGCGGGGGTTTTCATTCAGGCCCACCATCTTCATGTACTCGGCGGCCTTCTGGTAGGTCATGTCCCAGTTGACAACGCCGCCGGTCTCGCGCTCGTTGCCTAAAAACATGTTTTCGCCGATGCTCAAATAGGGCACCAGCGCCAATTCCTGATGGATGATGACGATGCCGCGGCGTTCGCTGTCCTTGATGTTATGAAAACGGCATTCTTTGCCCTGGTAGATGATATCGCCCTCGTAGGTGCCATAGGGGTAAATGCCACTGAGCACGTTCATCAGCGTGGACTTTCCAGCGCCGTTTTCGCCGCAGATGGCATGGATCTCGCCTTCTTCGACCTCGAAATTCACTTGATCCAGCGCCCTTACGCCGGGAAATACCTTAGTGATGTCTCGCATTTGCAAAATGGTGTTGCCCAAGTGACATTCCTCCCGGTTCTGCAAAAGGAGACGGACGAAGGATTCGTCCGTCTCCTGTCGTCGATTGTTGCTAGGAGATGCTGAAGACTACTTGAGCTGATCCTCGGTGTAGTAGCCGCTGTCGATCAGCAGGGTCTTGTAGTTGGAAGCATCCGCGAACACCGGCGTGCAGTTGTAGCTGGGGACGTCCTTGACCTTGTTGTTGTAGGTGCCGTTGGTCTCGGGGGTCTTGCCAGCCAGGATGTCGCTGACCATGGTCACGGTCTGCGCAGCCAGGGTGCGGGTGTCTTTGAACACGGACATGGCCTGCAGGCCAGCGATCATGTTCTTGGTGTTGGCAACGTCACAGTCCTGGCCAGTGATGACCGGGATGTTCTCGGCGGTGAAGCCAGCGGCCACGAGGCTGTTGGTCACGCCCAGAGCGGTGGAGTCGTTGGAGCACAGGCAGATGTCAAGCTTGGTGCCGCCGGTGAGGGCGTCAGAGTAGTAGGAGCTGAGGATGTTGTCCATACGGGCCTGAGAGGTCTCGCTCTTCCAGGCGGGCGTGGCAACGACTTCGAACTGGGTCTGGCCGGACTTCACGACCAGCTTGCCGCTGTCCAGATAGGGCTTGAGGGTGTCATACGCGCCATTGAAGAACAGGCCGGCGTTGTTGTCATCCGGGCTGCCGGCGGTGAACTCGATGGTGAAGGGGCCGGTCACAGCCGCATCCGCGAGCTTGAAGCGATCCACGATGTACTGACCCTGGATCTGGCCAACCTTGTAGTTGTCGAACGTGGTGTAGTAGTCCACCGCGTCGGTGTCGGTCAGCAGACGGTCGTACGCGATGATCGGGATGCCGGCTTCCTTGGCGGTGGTGAGCACGGTGCCCAGCGCGCTGCCGTCGATGGAGGCCACAACCAGCACCTGAGCGCCGTTGAGGATCATGTTCTCGAGCTGAGAGACCTGGGTCGCAACGTCGTTGTTGGCGTACTGGAGGTCAACGGTGAAGCCGGCGGCCTCAAGCTGAGCCTTCATGTTTTCGCCATCCTGGTTCCAGCGCTGGAGGCTCTGGGTGGGCATGGCCACGCCAACTTTGCCCTCAGCCATCGCGATGCTCGCAACGGACAGCGTCAGAACGAGAGCCAGAACAACCGCGAGTACCTTCTTCATGATTGGATACACTCCTTTTTTATTTTCTAAGCCGTGTCTTTCGATCGGCCCGAAAAACAAACCGAAATGGAACACGCACATCGGATGCGGATGTTGACACGGGAAATGTGTCCGAGCACATCGTCTTTCATGCTTTACACAGGGGCGGTTCCATCTGCGCGTATTGTAGCGTACAATTTTTGACTTGTCAATAGCACACAAAAAAGTTTTCGTATCCTTGCATGTTTTGTACATTCGGAATCTACATCTTTATATAAACAATATCAATGCGGCGCAAACAAAGGCAAATCAACGCTTTGTTTATTTGCATTTCTTTGCGCGACGGCTGGACCGTTTTCGGTTCTTTCAATTTACGCGATTGACAAGCGGGCGCGGGCGGGCTATGATAAGCGCGATTCGATGTGCACGCGCACGCCGCCTGCCGGCGCGCCGCGCAAAAAGCGAAAGTGAACGCGCAAATGCATAGGTTTGTTCATGCGCCTTTGCCGCGTCAGGAGTGTTTGCCATGACCATCAAGGAGATTGCACAGCTGTGCGGCGTGAGCCGCGGCACGGTGGACAGGGTGCTGAACCACCGCGGCAAGGTAAAGCCGGAGACCGAGGCGCTCATTTTGCGCACCATCCATCGCATGGGCTACACCAAGAACATTGCCGGTAAGGCGCTGACCGTCAAAAAAAACGCGCCGGTGTTCGGCGCGCTGGTGTCCAGCGAGGGCAATCCGTTTTTCGACGACGTGATCGCGGGCTTTCGCAAGGCGGAGGATGAGCTGAACGACTACGGCGTGACCGTGCTGCTCAAGACCATGCGCGGCTATGACGTGAACCGCCAGCTCGCGCTGATCGACGAGCTGATGGACGCGGGCATGACGGTGCTGGTGATCCAGCCCATCAACGACGAGCGCATCGAGGAGCGCATCCGCCAGCTGGCGGAAAAGGGCGTGGCCACCATCACGGTGAACACCGATATCGAAAACAGCTGCCGCCTGTGCTACGTGGGCAGCGACTACACCGCCGGCGGCGAGACCGCCGCGGGCGTGATGCGGCTGGTGACGCGCGGGCAGGCGAACCTGGGCATCGTGACGGGCGTGAGCACGCTGCTGGGACACGTGCAAAGGCTGGAAGGCTTTGAACGACATCTGCGCGAGATATGCCCGGACGTACACATCCTGGATCACGTGAGCGCCATGGACGATATGGAGCACAGCTACCGCATGACGCTGGACATGCTGCGCCGCCACCCGGATATCGATACGCTGTTCATCACCGCGTCGGGCACATACGGGGCCTGCCGCGCGGTGATCGAGCTGGGCTATGAGAAAACCATGCGCGTGGTGGCGTTTGACAACGTGCCCAGCACTGTGGAGATGATGCGGCGCGGGCTGGTGCGCGTGGTCATCTGCCAGCAGCCGTTCCTGCAGGGCTATCAGGCTGTAAAGGCCGCTTTCGACATCCTGCTGACCGGCGCCAGTAAACAGGGTGAGCAGATCATCATGGAAAACCAGATCAAGATACTCGAAAACCTCTGACCGGCGGGGCTGTGCCCCACCATGCGCCCCTTTTGCATCCGCCGCGCGTCGCTTGGCTGCCGCGACCGGTTCCCTGCCTGCCTGCGCCCCTCCCGCGCAGTGGTATGAAACCGGCCGGAACAGTCCACGGCGCGCTTTTTTTACGCCCGCGGCCCCAAGGGTTTACAGACAGGTTCCAGGTGGGTGCACGTAGAAGCATCGTTTTTCTCGTAATCGATCGACCGGCTAAGGAGGCGTCCAATCATGCGGGAAAGAGGTTGATGAGTGCGTAAGGTACTGAATGACAAGTTGAAAGATCCAACAAGCTCCATGCTGTCCATTGTGGTGATCTTGTTTATGCTGCACTTTTTGGCAGCGCTGCACCTGCCGCAGGCCAAGCGGCCTTTTTGATTTGGGGCGGGGTGATTTGCTGCCGCCGCGTGCAAGCCGTTTTGTTTTAAAAGCCTATTGCGCGCACTGTATGTCGCTGCTCAAGTAACGCTGTGCAGAGGCTGGTGGATGGTAGCATCGTATTGCGTCTACGCTCCCGCCGCGCAGCCTTGCCATTTTTGTGCAAATCCGCCGCGACGCCGTTCGGCGCGGGCATTGCCGGTTGCTTTGTGAGGTTGACATTCGCGCCCGATTGCTGTAAAATATGTCTACGAAAGAGTGTGCTCGGGCACACGACGGGCATATGACCATAAAATACATCCCGTTACGGGAAAGGAGCGGTATCACCATGGCTGAGATTTTCCAGAACCTTCCCGAGGTCCGCTATGAGGGCCCCGAATCGAAAAACCCCCTTTCGTTCAAGTATTATAACCCCAACCGCGTTATTCTGGGCAAGAAGATGAGCGAGCACCTGCCCTTTGCGATGGCGTGGTGGCACAACCTGTGCGCCACCGGTGGCGATATGTTCGGCCCCGGCACCGCGGACAAGAGCTTCGGCGCCAAGACCGGCACCATGGAGCACGCCAAAGCCAAGGTGGATGCGGGCTTCGAGTTTATGAAAAAGCTGGGCGTGAAGTATTTTTGCTTCCATGATGTGGACCTGATCCCCGAGGCAGCCACCATCGAGGAGACCAACGCCCGCCTGGACGAGATCACCGACTACATCCTGACCAAGATGAAGGGCACCGACATCAAGTGCCTGTGGGGCACGGCCAACATGTTCTCCAACCCCCGCTTCATGAACGGCGCGGGCTCGTCCAACAGCGTGGATGTGTTCTGCCACGCCGCCGCGCAGATTAAAAAGGCGCTGGACTGCACCGTGAAGCTGGGCGGGCGCGGCTATGTGTTCTGGGGCGGCCGCGAGGGCTACGAGACGCTGCTGAACACCGACATGAAATTTGAGCAGGAAAACATTGCCGCGCTGATGCGCATGGCCGTGGCATACGGTCGCTCCATTGGCTTCACGGGCGATTTCTACATCGAGCCCAAGCCCAAGGAGCCCATGAAGCACCAGTACGACTACGACGCCGCAACCGCCATCGGCTTCCTGCGCTTCTACGGGCTGGACAAAGACTTCAAGATGAACATCGAGGCCAACCATGCCACGCTTGCGGGCCACACCTTCCAGCACGACCTGCGCGTGTCCGCCATCAACGGTATGTTGGGCTCGGTGGACGCCAACCAGGGCGATTTGCTGCTGGGCTGGGATACCGACGAGTTCCCCTTCAACGTGTATGAGACCACGCTTTGCATGTACGAGATCCTCAAGGCAGGCGGCCTGACCGGCGGTCTCAACTTCGATGCCAAGAGCCGCCGCCCCAGCTACACGTTTGAGGACATGTTCCAGTCCTTCGTGCTGGGCATGGACAGCTTTGCCCTGGGCCTGATCAAGGCCGCCGCGATCATCGAGGACGGCCGGTTGGACAGCTTTGTTGCGGAACGCTACCAGAGCTACAATAGTACCGAGATCGGCAAGAAGATTCGCGCGGGCAAGGCCACGCTGGCCGAGTGCGCTGCGCTGGCCGTGCAAAACGGCGCGCCCGCCCTGCCCGGCAGCGGCAGGCAGGAGTATCTGGAAGCGGTGATGAACCAAATCCTCTTTGGCAAAGCGTAAGGGGAGCGATATGAGCATGAAGTATCTGCTGGGCATTGATTTGGGCACCAGCGGCACCAAGACTGTCCTGTTCCGGCAGGATGGCACGGTGGCCGCAAGCGCCACGGTGGAATACCCCATGAGCCAGCCGCAGAACGGCTGGGCGGAGCAGGCGCCGGAGGACTGGTGGAACGCGGCGACCGTGACCCTCGCCAAAGTGCTGAGGGACAGCGGCGTGAACCCTCAGGATATCGCGGCGCTGGGCATCAGCGGCCAGATGCACGGGCTGGTGATGCTGGATGAAAACGGCGACGTGCTTCGCCCCTCCATCATCTGGTGCGACCAGCGCACCGGGGCGGAGTGCGCGGAGATCACGGAGATCATCGGCGCGAAGCGGCTGATCGAGATCACCGCCAACCCCGCGCTGACCGGCTTCACGGCAGGCAAGATTCGCTGGGTGCAGAAGCACGAGCCGGAAATCTACCGCAAATGCCGCCACATCCTGCTGCCCAAGGACTACCTGCGCTACAAACTGACCGGCGATTTCGCCACCGAGGTGAGCGACGCCAGCGGCATGCAGCTGCTCGACGTGCCAAACCGCTGCTGGAGCGACGAGGTGCTCACGAAGTTGGGTATTGACAGGAGCTACTTGGGCAAGGTGTACGAAAGCACGGAGGTGACCGGCCACATCAGCCGCGCGGCTGCGGCGCTGACCGGCCTTTCCGAAGCGACGCTCGTGGTGGGCGGCGCGGGCGACAACGCCGCCGCCGCCGTGGGCACGGGCGTGGTGGCGGATGGCCGCGCGTTCACGACCATCGGCACCAGCGGCGTGGTGTTCGCGCACACAGACAAGCTGGCCATCGACCCCAAGGGACGCGTGCACACGTTCTGCTGCGCGGTGCCCGGGGCGTGGCACGTGATGGGCGTGACGCAGGCGGCGGGCCTGTCGCTCAAGTGGTTCCGCGATCAGTTCTGCCATGCTGAGATCGACGCGGCGGCGGGCATGGACGTGGACCCGTATGACCTGATGAACAAGGAAGCCGCGCTCAGCCCCATCGGCGCGAACCGGCTGTTTTACCTGCCCTACCTGATGGGCGAGCGCACCCCGCACCTGGACCCGGACTGCCGCGGCGTGTTCTTCGGCCTTTCGGCCATGCACCAGAAGCGCGACCTGATCCGCGCGGTGATGGAAGGCGTGAGCTATTCGCTCAAAGACTGCCTGAACGTGCTGGGCGAGATGGGCGTGAAGCCCGCGCAGATGCTGGCGACCGGCGGCGGCGGGCGCAGCGAGCTTTGGCGGCAGATGCTGTCGGATGTGTTCGGCTGCAAGGTGTGCACCACGCAGAGCAAGGAAGGCCCCGCGCTGGGCGTGGCGATTTTGGCGGGCGTGGGCGCGGGGTTGTACCCGAGCGTGCGCGAAGCGTGCGACAGCATGATCCACACCGGCATCACGCAGGAGCCCAACGCCGAGGACGGCAAGAAGTATGCGGCGTGCTACGCGCAGTATACGCAGCTGTATCCGGCGCTGAAGGATGCTTACAAAAGGTTGGCACAATAATGGGTCAAGGGCCCCGGAGGGAAGCGTTTGCCCAGCGGGCAGCGCCACAGGCGCTATGATGCGCGCCTAAACAGCGGCCAATCCCCAAGGAGGCGCCAACAAAACCAGACAATGCGGCCAACCAGGAAGGAAGCGAGCAGTTTTGCCCGCTTCCTTCCTTCTATATTGTATTATTATCGCCTCCGCCGCCTCGCACTCTCCGCCCCCAAATTTCCTACTACCCTGCCCGCCTGCTTGACACGCCGCGCCCGCCATGCTATCATGACCCCGAAAATAAACCCGTTAAAGGCAGGGATAGCCGCGTGCGAAGCCCCATTTGAGGATGGCAGCCAACGATGAAGGCAGGGCGTGAGCCCCGCCAGTGTTTGCTATCCTGAAAATGAGAGGGCTTTTTTGTATGCAAAAAAAGAATATCACTTTGATGTACATCATGTCCGCGCTGCATGGCATGATCTTCTACGGTGCCATCGCGACCCTGTACCGCAAGGCTGCGGGCATCGACGTGTTCCAGATCGCGCAGATCGAGTGCGTGTCGCTGATCCTTTGCGTGGCGCTGGAAATGCCGTGGGGCATTGTGGCGGATCGCATCGGATATAAGAAGACCATGGCCATCAGCTGCGGTATCTACTTCCTGTCAAAAATCGTGTTCTGGCAGGCGGACGGATACGCGATGTTCCTGCTGGAGCGCGTGATGCTCTCTGTCGCCGTTTCCGGCATGAGCGGGGTGGATGTGAGCATCCTGTACCTTTCGAGCGGCAAGGAGCACGCGCAGCGGACGTTTGGCATCTTCAACAGCCTCAATATCACGGGGCTGATGGTGGCGGCCAGCGTGTATACGCTGTTGATTGGCAGTAACTATCGGTTGGCAGGGTTGCTGACGGTCATCAGCTACGGCGTTGCGTTTGCCATCAGCCTGTTGCTTTGCGAAGTCAAGCCGGAGGAGCAGCGTCACGCAAACCAAATGCGTGAGTTTGCGGCCATCCTGCGCTCGCTGGTGCATAACCGCAGGCTGCTGCTTTTGCTGGTCGCTGTGGGGCTGCTCAACGAAACGCAGCAGATGATCACCGTGTTTTTGAACCAGCTGCAATACGTGCGCGCGGGCATGGGCCCCAAGGCCATCGGCGCGGCGTACATCCTGGTCACGGTCAGCGGGCTGCTAGGCGGCTTCTCCGCCAGACTGACGGAGAGACTCAACCCGCGCCGCTTCGGCGGGTTGCTGTTCCTGGGCTGCGCAGCGGGGTGCGCGGCGCTGGCGCTCACGGGCAACGCGATCGTGTCGGTGGCGGCCATCCTCACGCTGCGGCTGTGCTTCAGCCTGCTTCAGCCGTTGCAGATGGACATGCAGAACCGCGCTATCCAGACCGACCAGCGCGCCACCGCTCTGAGCGTGAACAACGTTCTGCTGGACGGGGTGGCCATCCTGATCAACCTGCTGCTGGGTGCTGCGGCGGACGACCGCCTTCCGCTGGCACTGGGCATGGGCGCTGCGCTGTGCCTGATTGGTTTCATCCTGTTCATGCGCGGCAGCCGCGAACAAAACGCCCAGTAAAAAGGCGCACGCCATGGGTATTATCGTCTGGCTCACCGCGCTAAACTAAGGCGGCGCGGCTCCGCCGCCAGGCTGGGCAAAAATGGAAAGTTTTACATCCCCCTTACGCGGTGGCATCCCATCTGCTATAATAGGATATAATTGCGCGGGAGGCGTTTCGATGCGTACATCCGATGCGATCAAAACCTGGTTTCGGGAGCGCGGCGTAGACCTGTGCGGCATCGCTTCCATTGACCGCTTTGGCGGCGCGCCCGCAGGCTTTCACCCGCGGGACGTGCTGCCGGGGGCGCAGTCGGTCATCGCCATCGCGCGGCGCTTCCCCGCGGGGGTGCTGGCCAGCAACACGACTGTACCTTATACGGTCGTGCGCAACATGGTCAACGACACCCTCGACAAGCTTACGTTTGAGTTTGCCAGCGTCATGGAGCAGGATGGGGCGATCGCCGTGCCCACGGGCACCGCGGGCCCCACCGAGCGCGACCAACGCGACGGGCGGATGCGCAACATCCTTTCCGCCAAGCACGCCGCCGAGGCCGCCGGGCTGGGGGTGATCGGCCGCAATACGCTGCTGATCACGCCGGAGTACGGCAACATGGTGTGGCTGAGCGCCATCGTTTGCGAGTTGCCCCTGACGCCCGACCCGCTGGATACCGCGCGCTACTGCGACCGCTGCACCCTTTGCGCGGATGTGTGCCCCGTGCACGCCGTGGGCGACCCCGCCATGGCGCAGGATGTGTGCCTGGACTACGCCTTTGGCGGGGAAAACGGCGGCGAGTACAAGATCAAGTGCAACCGCTGCCGCACCGTGTGCCCGCATTGCTTGGGCACCCTTAACCACCACATGCGCCGCGCCATCCGCCCGCAGGCATAGCGGCGTTGGCCGCATGCCTTTTCGCAGGCCATTAGCCCTGATACCCGGCGCATGAGGCGCAGACCATGCAAAACCCGCCGCGCGCGACCCGCGCGGCAACCGGAAGCCCACCACGCGCCGCACGGCGCAAAACTTGGGGAGGCGGCGCACTTGAAATTGATACGCAGGTTGTTCAAGTTTCTGTTCTCGTTGGTTTCCATCGTGATCCTGTTGGCGGTGGGCGTGATAGGCTGGCTCACGCTGAGCGAGTACCAGCCCGCGGATGTAGAGTCCGTGGCCGTGGCCGCGGGCCCGCGCCACGACGATGCCCAGACCGGCAAAATGTACCGCATCGTGAGCCTGAACGTGGGCTACGGCGGCCTTGGGAGCACCGAAGATTTCTTCATGGACGGCGGCAAGGGCGTGCTGCCCAAGGACAAGGGCGAGGTGCAGGACAACCTGACCGGCCTTTTGAGCGCGCTGTCGCTGCAAACGCCGGACATCTGCTTTTTGCAGGAGGTCGATACCGGCGCAAACCGCAGCTACTATGTGAATGAAGCGCTGCACTTCAGCCGCGGGCTGCTGATGGGCTCGGCGTTCGCGCTCAACTACAAGTGTGATTTCGTGCCCTTCCCGTGGCCGCCGCTGGGCAAGGTGGAGAGCGGGCTGCTCACGCTTAACAACCTGGCCGTGACCGAAGCCACGCGCGAGAGCCTGCCCGTGCCCTTCAGCTGGCCGCTGCGCGTGGCCAACCTGAAGCGCTGCCTGCTGGTGGAGCGCGTGCCCGTTGCGAGCGGCAAGGAGCTGGTGCTGGTGAACCTGCACCTGGAAGCCTACTCCAGCCAGGATGGGCGTACCGCGCAGATGCAGCAGCTATCGCAGCTGCTCAAGGCTGAGGCCCTCAAGGGCAACTACGTGGTCGCGGGCGGCGATTTCAACCAGGCTTTCCCCGGCGCGCTGGAAAAGTATCCGCTGCCGGCGGGCAGCGTGTGGACGCCCGGCCAGTTGACCGAGGCAGACATCCCCGCGGACTTTGCCTACGCCTACGACATGAGCACGCCCACCTGCCGCTCGCTGCAAGAGCCCTACGACGGCGACCGCAAGACGCTGGTGGCCTATGTGATCGACGGGTTCATCGTATCGCCGAACGTCAAGGTGAACTCGGTGGAGACCTATGACCTGAACTTCCGCAATACCGACCACCAGCCCGTTGTGATGGAGTTTACCCTACAATAAAGATACCGCTACAGAGCGAGAAGGGGGCCGAGGGCAAGCGGCCTCCTTTTTGCTTGCCCGTTTTGGGTGGAAGGTCGCATGCCGGAGCCCGACCGAGCGAGGCATGCCTTTACCAAGCGTGGCAGGCGCAACGGTCGTCCGTGAAGGGTGACGCCTCCGCATACGGCAGCCGCCTTCCGCCACTCGCTCGCACAGGCGTTCATCACAGAAACGCAGGATGGCTGTATGTCCCGGTGGTCGCCTGCGATCATCTGCCCGGGCGCGCGAAAGCCAAGCCAACACTCGCGAATACCGCGTTACGCCCTGTGCTCACGACGTCGCC
This sequence comes from uncultured Oscillospiraceae bacterium, assembly GCA_964584315.1. Lineage (GTDB taxonomy): Bacteria > Bacillota > Clostridia > Christensenellales > Aristaeellaceae > CAXXOK01. The sequence continues at coordinate 505 of CAZOZO010000017.1, read as the reverse complement.
TTGGCTGCACTGCATCCCGTTATCGCAGGAACGAAGCGCCGTTCTTTCATTTTTAACGTGCAATGCCTTTGTATACAAGGCTTTCACGCATGCCGCCGCGAAGCGATACACCCCGCAACGCCTTTCGTGCAAACGGTTTACGACCGTTTCCGCTACGCCCGCTTCGGCGCGGCAGCGCGATAAAACGATGTGCCCTAATGAGGAATATACTGGGAAAGCGTTACGCGCCAACCCTTTCCGGACACACTGCTGTACTCGTTTTGCATTCCCACGTTTTTAGACTTGCAAAACGATGCGCATTCCACTATAATGCGGGTAACAATAAATGGGAGGCGAACGGTACATATGAAAAAGATCATTGCTCTTCTCCTTGCCCTGACGATGGTGCTTACCCTCACGCTCACCGCGGTCGCGGAGAACATCGTAAAGATCGGCGTATACGAGCCGGCTACCGGCTCCAACGGCGCCGGCGGCAAGCAGGAAGTGCTGGGCATCCAGTATGCCA
>CAZOZO010000016.1:0-64212 GCA_964584315.1 uncultured Oscillospiraceae bacterium | reverse complement strand
TAGCGGGCTACGCCGATCTTGCCGCCCACGCTCATGCCCAGTGCCTTGGGCGTGATCTGGTTAAGCGCCTCGCGCGCCGCACCGGCTACGCCGCCCTCTTCCAAGTGGCTCTCGCCGATGAGTCCTTCGCGGCGGGCGGCGACCACCGCGCGCTCCACGATCTTCATGATGGATACGACAAACTCGCCCCCGAAATCCGCCGCGGCGGTCAGGATCGACTCCATCGCGAGCGTCTTTTTGATGAGCAGCTCCTCCTCGCGCGAGCGGGACATGCTCATTTCGATGGCGGCGCGCGCTACGTCGCGGCTGCCGGGCGGGGTTTGCTTCTGCATGGGGGCCTCCTTGCGGGGTGCGGGCGGCACATTGGGTCAAGCCGGATGCCTGCTCGGCTGATTATACCATGGTTTGCCTGTATGGTAAACGACCAAGTGGCAGCTCGGCCCACAGGCGGCTGCGCGGATGGGACCGTCGCTCAGGCGGCGCCACATCCGACGCCCGCCGTAATACCTGCAAAACCTGCGGGTGCGCCGCGGGGGAACAATGATGCCTGCGCCGGATGGACGGCGGAGCTTACCTGCCGGGTATGCACAGCCCGAGATGCGCCCGCGCGAACAGCGGTAAAGAAAAACTCCTCCGCTTGGATACGGAAGAGTCGCTGAGCTCCCAAAGTGCCGCTGCACCTTATTTTTTCACCCGCTATGTATAGCAGGCTGGTACTCTATCGCCGGGTTTTGCCTTCCCCTGGCGCCCAAGGGCGGGGGCATGGCAGCTGCTGACGAACGCGAGCTCCATTTAGGAAGTGTGGGTAAAAACAAGATACTGGCGCACACTTCAGGAAGATCTCTGCCGTTATTATAAGCGTGGCGGGCGGGGGCTGTCAAGCGGGGCGAAGCAGCGTTTCAAAGCCTTCGGGAGAGCCTGCGAAACGAAACGGCGGCGGGCATTGCCCCTTTGGGAGGCCTTGCCCGCCGCGCCGCGTGTATCAGCGGTTTTTGTACATTTTCTCGTAGTACTGCTGGTAGTCCCCCGCGAGGATATCCTCCCACCACTTGCGGTTGTCCACATACCATTTCACCGTGGCGCGGATGCCTTCGTCAAACATGGTGGTGGGCTGCCAGCCCAGCTCGGCGTGGATCTTGCGGGGGTCGATGGCGTAGCGGCGGTCGTGGCCCGGGCGGTCGGTCACAAAGCCGATCAGGCTCTCCGGCTTGCCAAGCTCCCGAAGGATGGTCTTGACCACGTCGATGTTGCGGCGCTCGTTATGGCCGCCCACGTTGTATACTTCGCCCTCGCGGCCGCCCCGCATCACCAGGTCGATGGCGGCGCAGTGGTCGCCCACGTACAGCCAGTCGCGCACGTTTTCGCCCTTGCCGTACACGGGCAGGCTCTGGTCGGCCAGCGCGCGGCTGATCATCAGCGGTATCAGCTTCTCGGGGAATTGGTACGGCCCGTAGTTATTGCTGCACCGCGTAAGGGTGACCGGCAGCTTGAACGTGCGGGCATAGGCCAGCACCAGAAGATCGGCGCTCGCCTTGCTGGCGCTGTAGGGCGAGGAGGCGTGCAGCGGCGTTTCCTCGGTAAAGAACAGATCGGGGCGGTCAAGGGGCAAATCGCCGTATACCTCGTCGGTGCCCACCTGGTGGAAGCGGCCCACGCCGTACTTGCGGCACGCGTCCATCAGCGCCTGCGTGCCCATGATGTTCGTGCGCAGGAACACCTCCGGGTCGGTCACCGAGCGATCCACATGCGTCTCGGCGGCAAAGTTGACCACGATATCCGGCTTTTCCGCCTCAAAAAGGGCGTTGACGGTCGCGCGGTCGGCAATGTCGCCGCGCACGAAACGGAAGTTGGGTTTGCCCAGCACCGCGGCCAGCGAGGCCATGTTGCCCGCGTAGGTCAGCTGGTCAAGGCAGATATAGGTATCCTCCGGGTGCGCCTGCATCTCGTACTCGCAGAAGTTGGCGCCAATGAAGCCCGCGCCGCCGGTGATCAGTATCTTCATGCGTTCCCCTCCCAAAAAGCGCGGGCTGTGCGCGCCGCGCCGTTTGCGTGTGATATCAGTCCGCGGTGCCCTGCAAGCGGTCGTACTGGATGCGGCCCTCGGCCACGTGCTTTAAATGCTCGCCGTAGGGGCTTTTGCCGTAACGCTCCGCAGCGGCCAGCAGCAGGGGTTTGTCGATCCAGCCCTGCCGGTAGGCGATCTCCTCCAGCGAGGCGATCTTGATGCCCTGTCGCTTCTCTACGATCTGCACAAAGTTGGTGGCCTCCACCAGGCTGTCCATGGTGCCGGTATCCAGCCACGCAAAGCCGCGGCCCATCACCTTGGCGTTCAGCGTGCCGTCCTTGAGGTACATGTCGTTCAGACTGGTGATCTCCAGCTCGCCGCGCGCGCTGGGCTTCACCTGCTTGGCGAGGCTGCTGGCGCGCCCGTCGTAGAAGTACAGGCCCGTGATGCAGTAGTTGCTCTTGGGGTTTTGCGGCTTTTCCTCCACCGACAGCACGCGCCCCTGCTCGTCAAACTCCACGATGCCAAAGCGCTGCGGGTCGTTCACGAAATAGCCGAAGATGGTCGCCTTGCCGCGCGAGGCGTTGTCCACGGCCTCGGCCAGCATGCGTGAAAAGCCGTTGCCGTAGAAGATGTTGTCGCCCAGCACCATGGCGCAGGGCTCGCCGCCGATGAACTCCTCACCGATGATGAAGGCCTGCGCCAGCCCGTCGGGCGAGGGCTGCACCGCATAGCTCAGCCGGATGCCAAACTGGTTGCCGTCGCCCAGCAGGTCGCGGAAGCGGGGCGTGTCCGTCGGCGTGGAGATGATCAAAATATCCCGTATGCCCGCCAGCATCAGCGTGGAAAGGGGGTAGTAGATCATGGGCTTGTCGTACACGGGCAAGAGCTGCTTGCTGGTAACCATCGTGAGCGGATACAGCCTTGTGCCCGCGCCGCCCGCCAGTATGATCCCCTTCATGCGCAAAGGCCTCCTCTGTGCGTAGTATGGGCGCGCGCACGCCGCGCGGGGCCGTGCCCGCCGCGCAGGGCGTGCGAACGTGTTCCATTGACGATTGCGTTTGCTTCCCCCGCATTATACAGGATTCCGCCTCCGCGTGCAACTGAAAGCGGTGACAGGCAGGCGGCAAAGGGACAGGCGGCCCGTTTGCACATGACCGCTATTTTGGCCCGGCGACATGCTACGCGCCGCGCAGCCCCTCCCCGAAAGCGGCCCGGCCCGCGCGCCGCTTTGCACTTGTACGCCCGCCTCGCCCTATGCTATAATAATCGTTACCTATGGGCAAACGCCCATAGCGCAAGCAGCCGGGGCGGAGCCGCCGCGGCGGAAAACGGGGGGCGCGTGGGCGCATGGACGGCACAGGCAAACGCAAGGAAACGCCGCCAAGGGTTCTGGATCGCGAGTTGAGCTGGCTGCAGTTCAACGCGCGCGTGCAGGCCGAGGCGGATCACCCCGGCAACCCGCTGCTGGAGCGCGCGAAATTCCTGGCCATCGTCACCTCCAACCTGGACGAGTTTATGCAGGTGCGTTACCACCGCGTGCTGGAGGCCGCGCAGGGCGGCGCGGGCGACATGCTGCCCGCGGGCATCAGCGCCGCGGAAAAGTTGACGCGCGTGAGCAAGGCCATCCTGCGGCAGCAAAACCTGCAATACCTGTACTACGAAGCCATCCACAGCGAGCTTTTCCATCTGGGCGTGCAGATGTACCCCAGCTTTATGCTGACCGACGCGATGCGCGGGCGCATCCGCGATATTTTCCACAACGAGCTGCAACCGCGCCTCAGGCCTGTGCCGTGGGGCGAGGAGATCGCACCGCTGTCGCAGAAGCGGCTGCACCTGCTGGTGCGCCTGCGCCCCAAGAGCGGCGCGGAGCCGCGCTTCGCCACCGTCGCGTTGCCGGCCAGCCAGCGGCTTTACGAGCTGCCCGCAGAGGACGCGCGGCGATGTTACATCCGCACCGAGGATCTGGTGCGCCTCTTTTTGCCCCAGCTGTTCCCGGAGGACAGGGCGGAGGAGGCATCGGTGTTCCGCATCCTGCGCAACCAGGACTTTCCCATTGCCGAGCAGGAGGACGTATCCGCCGCCGTGCGCGAGATGCTGCTCAAGCGCCGCGACGGGGCCGTGATGCGGCTGGAGGCGGAGGAGCGCATGAGCGCAGAGCTTCTCACGCTATTGATGACGCGCTTCGACGTGCCCGCCGTGCGCCGCTACCGCGTAACAGGCCCGCTGGACCTTAGCAAGCTGTTCATGTCGCTCTACGGCCAGCTGGACAGGCCGGAGCTCAAATACCCCCGCGCCGAGGCCGTGACCCCCGCCCCGCTGATAGGCGCGGACATCTTTGCGCGCATCGCGCAGCAGGACTTTTTCCTCTACCACCCCTACCACAGCTTCGACCCGGTGGTGAACCTTTTAAACCGCGCCGCGCAGGACCCGGACGTTACCTCGGTCAAGATCACCCTGTACCGCGTGGGCGGCAACAGCCCCCTCGTGCGCGCGCTGCGCAAGGCTGCGGAGGCGGGCAAGCAGGTGACGGTGCTGTTTGAGGCCCGCGCCCGCTTCGACGAGGACAATAACCTTACGCAGGGACGGCGCCTGCGCCGCGCGGGCGTGAACGTGATTTTCGGCCTTCCGATGTACAAGGCGCACAGCAAGGCGCTGCTCATCACCCGCATGGAGGATGGCGAACTGCGCCGCTATACCCACCTTGGTACCGGCAACTACCACGATGGCACTGCCAGGCTCTATACCGACATGGGGCTGATGACCGCCGACCCCCTGATCGGCGAGGACGCGGCGCGCTTCTTCTATAGCCTGGAGGGCGAGGGGCAGCCCTTTGCCACGGCCAAGCTCGTGCGCGCGCCCGACCAGCTTAAGCAGCGCCTGCTCTCGCTGATCGCGCGGGAGAAGGATCACGCACTCTCCGGCCGCCCGTCGGGCATCATCGCCAAAATGAACTCGCTGTGCGACCCCCACATCGTGGAGGCGCTCTACGCCGCCAGCTGCGCAGGCGTTCCGGTGGAGCTGATCGTGCGCGGCGTTTGCACGCTGATCCCGGGCGTGTCGCACATGAGCGAGAACATCCGCGTCAAGTCCATCGTGGGGCGGCATCTGGAGCACGCGCGTGCCTTCCGCTTTGAAAACGGCGGCGAGGCGGAGGTGTACCTCTCCTCGGCGGACTGGATGCCCCGCAACCTCGAGCGCCGCGTGGAGCTGATGTTCCCCGTGACGGACGGCGCCGCCAAGCTTGCGGTGGAAAGCGTGCTGCGCCTGCAGCTTGCGGACAACCAGAAGAGCTGGCGGATGCTCAGCGACGGCAGCTACGTGCACACGGAAGCGGATGGCAAGCCGCCCGTGAACGCGCAGGAGATCTTGCTTACCCAACTGGACGCCGCGCTCACGGGCAGCCCCGCGGGCGGCGCGCCCAAGCCGAAAAAGCCCCATGGAAAGGCGGACAAGGCATGAACTGGAAGGAAAGGCGCATGCGCGCGCGGGAGGATATCGCCGCCGTTCTGGCGCGCGACCCCGCAGCCAGCAGCAGGCTGGAAGTCAAGCTCTGCTACCCCGGCCTTGATGCGCTCAAGGCGCACCGCATCGCCAACGCCCTGTACCTCAAAGGGCACAAGGTGCTGGCGCGCTGGCTCAGCCAGCGCTCGCGGCATAAAACAGGCATTGAGATTCACCCAGGCGCGACCATCGGGCGCAGGGTGTTCATCGACCATGGCGACGGCGTGGTGATCGGCGAGACCACCGTGATCGGCGACGATGTGACCATCTACCAGGGCGTGACCCTCGGCGGCACAGGCAAGGACGTGGGCAAGCGCCACCCCACCGTGGGGAGCGGCGTTACCATCGGCGCGGGCGCAAAGGTTCTGGGGCCCATCGAGATCGGCGACCACAGCAAGGTGGGCGCGGGCGCGATCGTGCTCAAAAACGTGCCGCCCTACTGCACCGTGGTGGGCAACCCTGGCCGCATCGTCAAAAAGCAGTCGCCGCAGGCGGAGGTGGATCTGGATCAGGTCAACCTGCCCGACCCGATGAAGGAGCGCATGGAGGCTCTGTATACGCGACTCACCCATCTGGAGACGTGCCTGGCGCGCCATGCGCGCCGTTTGGGCTGCGACGCGGACGGGGATGCGGAGGGCGACGGGCGATGTTCGGGCGATTGTACCACCTGCCCGGACGCCATGCCCGCCACACCGGAAGAGGAGGAGACGTATGCAAATCTATAACAGCATGAGCCGCAAAAAGGAAGAATTTGTGCCCATCGAGGCCGGCAAGGTCAAGATGTACGCTTGCGGCCCCACGGTCTATAACTATTTCCACATCGGCAACGCCCGTCCGTTCATCGTGTTTGATGTGCTGCGCCGCTATTTTGAGAGCCGCGGCTATCAGGTGACGTTCGTGCAGAACTTTACCGATATCGACGACCGCATGATCAAAAGCGCGAACGAGCAGGGCATCACCGTGCGCCAGCTGGCCGACCGCTACATCGCGGAGTATTTTACGGACGCGACGGCGCTGGGTATCCGCCCCGCGACGGTGCACCCCCTGGCCACCGAGCACATGCCGCAGATCATCGCCATCATTGAGAAGCTGATGGCAAACGGCCTCGCCTACGAGGTGGACGGCGACGTGTACTACCGCGTGCACGCCTTCCCCAGCTACGGGTGCCTGTGCGGCCAGAACCTTGAAGATCTGGAGAGCGGCGCGCGCGTGAGCACGGATGAGCGCAAGGAAGACCCGCTGGATTTTGCCCTGTGGAAGGCGCAAAAGTCGGGCGAACCCGCGTGGGAGAGCCCGTGGGGCATGGGCAGGCCGGGCTGGCACATCGAGTGCTCCGCCATGAGCATGACCTACCTGGGCGAGACGTTCGACATCCACGCCGGCGGCAAGGACTTGCTGTTTCCCCACCACGAAAACGAGATCGCCCAGAGCGAAGGCGCCACGGGCAAGCCCTACGTGCACTACTGGATGCACAATGGCTTCATCAACATCGACAATGAGAAGATGTCCAAGTCACTGGGCAACTTCTTTACCGTGCGCGACATCGCCAAAGAGTATGACCTGGAGGCCGTGCGCATGTTCATGCTCTCGGCGCACTACCGCAGCCCCGTCAACTTCAGCCGCGAGCTGATCCAGCAGGCGCAGAGCAGCCTGAGCCGCCTCTACGGTGCGCAGGGTCAGCTGGCCTTCATGCTGGAGAACGCGGCGGACAGGCCTATGGACGAGGCCGAGCTGGCCTTCGCCGCCGAGGCGGACAAGGCGGTGGAGAAGTTCAACGCCGCCATGGACGACGACCTGAACACCGCCGACGCCATCGGCGCGATGTTCGAGCTGGCGCGCGAGGTGTTCAAGCTCCCCCAAAACGGTGTAAGCCGCGAGGCCGTGCGGCTGGGGCAGGACAAGCTCTCGCAGATGGCGGACGTGCTGGGCCTGATGAGTAAAAAAACGGACGGCCTGCCCGCCGATATTCAGGCCATGGTGGACGCGCGCGTCGAAGCCCGCAAGGCTAAGGACTGGAAAAAGAGCGACGAGCTGCGCGGCCTGATCACCGCGGCGGGCTACATCCTGGAGGATACCGCCGCCGGGCAGAAGGTGCGCAAGGGCGTATGAGCGCGCGGGCGCGGCGGGCGCTGGCCTTGCTTCTGGCGGCGCTGGCGCTGTGCGCGGGCGCGGGCCTTTTGTGGGGCCACTGCCTCGCGTGGCCGTTTGCAACGCGCCTGACCGCCGCCGCACGGCCGCCGCTTCGCGCGGCGCGCGCCCCGTCCCCATGGCCACAGGGCACGGTAAACGTGAACACCGCGGACGCGCAAGCGCTCACGGCGCTGCCCGGCGTGGGGCCGAAGCTGGCGCAGGCCATTTTGGCCGAACGGGCGGCAAACGGCGCGTTTTGCTACCCGGAGGATCTGCTGGCCGTCAGGGGTATCGGCGAAAAGAAGCTCGCGACGTTCCGCGCGCAGCTGGATTTTGGCGGCGCGTCCGACGTGCCCTGAAATGCGCGCCCGGGCGCGGCGGCATGCGGCAATCTCCCCCGCGCGCGGGGACCATGTGGAGGCGCATCGGATGTACCAACGGTTTGTCAAGCGCGGGCTGGATATTCTCGGTTCGGCGGCGGGCATCCTTGTGCTGCTGCCGCTTTTCCTGCTGGTCGCGCTTTGGGTCAAGCTGGATTCGCCGGGGCCGGTGCTGTTTCGCCAGAAGCGTGTGGGGAAAAACAAGGCGCTCTTTGAAATCTACAAATTCCGCACCATGCGGGCGGATGCGCCGCACGACGTGCCCACCCACCAGCTGGGCGGCTCGCAGCGCTACATCACCCGCAGCGGGCAGTTTCTGCGCAAGACCAGCATCGACGAGCTGCCCCAGCTGTTCAACATCCTGATGGGGCAGATGAGCGTGATCGGCCCTCGCCCTGCCCTGTGGAATCAGGAGGACCTGATCGCCTACCGCGACCAGTACGGCGCAAACGGCGTGCTGCCTGGGCTGGGCGGCTGGGCGCAGGTGAACGGCCGCGACGAGCTGGCGCTGGAGACCAAGGCCCTGCGCGACGGCGAGTATGCGCAGAATGTAAGCTTTTCGCTGGATGTGAAGTGCTTCCTGCTGACGATCGTCAAGGTGGTCAAAGGCGAGGGCATCGCGGAGGGCAAGGAGGGCAAACACTACACCGCCAAGCGGACGGAGGAGGAGCCATGAAGCGGGTTTTGATCGCGGGGGAAGGCAGCTACATCGGCACGCGCATCGCTGCTTGGCTGGGGCGCTCGCCGGAGCGCTTTGCTGCCACTGCGCTGGACATGCGCGGCGACGGGTGGCGGGCGTTCGACTTTGCGGGCTTTGACGCGGTGGTGCTGGTGGCGGGCATCGCCCACCTGCGCGAGACCAAAGAGAACGAGCCCCTTTACGACGCGGTGAACCACCGCCTCGCGGTAGCCGTGGCGGAGAGCGCCAAGGCCGCGGGCGTCTCCCAATTCGTGTTTTTCAGCTCCATGAGCGTATATGGGCGCACGACCGGGCGCATCACAGCGGATACCCCCGCGCGGCCAAGCAGCGCCTACGGGCGCAGCAAGCTGGCAGCCGAGGCGGGGCTTACTGCCCTTGCGGGCGAAGGTTTCCGCGTGGCGACGCTTCGCCCGCCCATGATCTACGGCCCCGGCTGCCGCGGCAACTACCCGCGCCTCTCCGCGCTGGTGCAAAGGTTGCCGGTGTTCCCCCGCGTGCAGAACGAGCGCAGCATGCTCTATATCGATACGCTCTGCGCCTTTGTGGAGCGGCTGCTGGACAGCGGCGAGGGCGGCCTTTTCTTCCCCCAGAACCCGGACTACGTGCGCACCGACGCGCTGGCGGCGGCTATCGCGGCCGCGCATGGCAGGCGGCTCTGGCAGCCGCGCGGCCTTGGGTGGCTCCTCCGGCTGCTGGCCCCGCGCGTGCCCACGCTGGGCAAGGTGTTCGGCACGCTTACGTATGACCGCGCCATGAGCGCCGCGTTTGCGGACACAGCCGCGCTGCCGTTTGCCGAGACCATCCGGCGCACGGAGGCGGGCGTATGAGCAAAAAGAAAGTGCTGTTCGTGGCTACGGTGCTGCGCGGGCACATTCTGGTGTTCCACCTGCCGTACATGCAGTGGTTCCGCGAGCAGGGCTACGAGGTGCACTGCTGCGCGGGCAACGACACGGGCGAAGCAAACCCCGTGGTGCCGCACTGCGACCGCTACATCGACCTGGCGTTTGAACGCTCGCCGCTCAGCCCCCGCAATGTCGCAGCCTACAAGCAGCTCAAGGCGCTGATCGACACGGAGGATTATGCGCTGATCCACTGCCATACGCCCGTGGGCGGGATGCTCACGCGCCTTGCCGCACGGGATGCGCGAGGGCGCGGCACGCGGGTGCTCTATACTGCGCACGGGTTCCATTTTTACAAAGGCGCGCCGCTGCTCAACTGGCTTTTGTTCTACCCGGCGGAAAGGTGGCTGTCGCGCTTTACCGACCTGCTGATCACCATCAACCGTGAGGACGACGCGCGCGCCAAACGTTTCCACGCGCGCGAGACGGCGCTGGTGAACGGCGTGGGGGTCGATCTGTCGCGCTTTGCTGTGCCTGTGGACAGGGCCGCCGTGCGCGCGGGGCTGGGTCTTGCCGGAGCGGACAGGGTGGTCATCACCGTTGGCGAGCACATCCCGCGCAAGAACCACCTGACCTGTATCGAGGCGGTGGCACGCCTTGACTGCGTCACGCTGCTGTTTTGCGGCGTGGGCGAGCAGGACGCGCTGTTGCGGGAGCGGGCCAAGGCGCTGGGTGTCGGAGGCCGTGTGCGCTTTCTGGGCTTCCGGCGCGATGTGGCGGCGCTGCTGGGTGCATCCGACGCCTTCCTGTTCCCTTCGTTTCAGGAGGGGCTGCCCGTGTCACTGATGGAGGCGATGGCCGCGGGGTTGCCCTGCGTGGCCTCGCGTGTGCGCGGTAGCAGCGACTTGCTGGCGGACGGCAAGGGCGGCGTGCTGTGCCCGCCCACGGACGTGGAAGGGCTGGCCAAGGGGCTGGACGCGATCCTTGGCGACCCCGCGCGGGCCGCCGCCATGGGCGCGCATAACCGCGAGACCATCGCCGCCTACGCCCTGCCGGAGGTGCGGGCGCACATGGCCGCGCTGTACCTTGCGCAGCTTGCCAAAGGGGAGGCGCACTGATGCCCACCATCCTGTTTGTGATGAAATATCCCCTGCACCGCCGCGACAACCTGCAAGCGAAGTTCGACGGCCAGCTGGCGGCCGCGCGCGCGCTGGGGTGGGACGCCTACCATATCGGCTGGGACGAGGCCGGCCTGTGGCTGGTGGGGGCCGAAGGCCGCAGGCTTTTGCGTCGCGCGCCCCTCGCCCGCATGCCGGGGTACGACCATACGGTGATTTTCGGCGACCTGATGGCCGCCGTGCGCGCGGCGCTGCATCGCATCCGCGTGGATGTGCTCTACCTGCGCTACATGCCCACGTTCGGCGGCGCTTTGAAAGCCATGCGCGCGCTCAAGGCCGCTGGGGGCAAGCTGGTGCTGGAATACCCCACCTACCCCAAGGACGAGGAGAACAGCCGGTTTTTCCTGCGCAGGCTGGTGTTTGCGCATACCGACCACGTGCTGGCGAAGCTCCATCCGCTGGTCGACCTGTACACGCTGATCGGCAAACCCTGCGAGAGCGGCCTTTTGGACGGGCGGCCCGCTATGAATATCCTCAACGGCGTGGATGTGGAGGCCTTTCCGCTGCACAGGCCCAACGCGGACGATCCTGCGGTACGCCTGCTGGCGCTGGCCAGCATGAGCGGATGGCACGGATACGACCGCATGTTGACTGCACTGGCCGATTACCGGGGCGGCGCGGATGTGCGCATCGAAATGGTGGGCGGCGACGGCGACGGCTCGCTGGCCGCATGGAAGGCGCTGGCCGAAAAGCTCGGCCTGCAAACCCGCGTGACCTTTCGGGGCCCCATGCACGGCGCGGCGCTGGACGGCCTGATCGACACCTGCGACGTGGGCGTGGGCAGCCTTGGCATGTACCGCTACGGCCTTGCGACGGGCATGACGCTCAAGCTGCGCGAGTATATGGCGCGCGGCCTGCCGTTCCTCTCCGCGGTGGACGACCCCGCCCTGCCGGACGACCCCGCCTTCGCCCTGCGCGTGCCCAATGACGATACCCCCATCGACATGGCCGCCGTGGTGGCCTTCGCGCAAAACGCCAAGCGGGACGCGGGCGTAGCAGGGCGTATGCGCGCGCATGCGCAGGCCACCATGTCGTGGGTGGGCATCCTACGCGGAATTCTGGATGCATTGGAAAGGGTACCGAAATGAAAAGAACCGTCGTTTACTTAAGCTCCTGCGGCCTGGATGGCGCGGGAAGGCCCGATCCGTTTTTTTTGCAGGAGCTTCCTTGGCTCCTTGCGCATTTCGACCGCGTGGTGCTGTGCAGCTATTACGGCGTCGCGGAGGTGACCGAGCCGATGCCGGAGCGCATCGCCGTGGCCCGCCCCGCGCTGGGCGAGCTGCGCGCGAAGCTGCGCGCGCCTTTCCTGCCGGAGTTCTGGCGGGAGCTGAACCACCTGCGCAAAGACCGTAAGTTCCGCCCCGTCGCCGCGGCCAAGCTGCTGATGTTCACGATCCGCGGGCTGATGCTGGCCAACTGGACGCAGGCCGTGCTGCATCAGGAGGAGGACACGACCCTCTACTCCTTCTGGATGAGCTACGACGGCTTTGCGGCAGCGCTGTGCAAGCACCGCCGCCCGAATGTGCGCGCCATCGCGCGGGGGCACCATTTTGACATCAACCGGGATGCCAACCCCATGAACCCCTACCTGATGAAACGCTACCTGGGCGAGCAGCTGGACGCGATCTACCCCATCAGCCTGGACGCGGTCGAATGCCTGAACGCCTGCGCTGAGCTGCCTGCCCATAAGCTGCATATGGTCATGCTAGGCTCCGCGGGGGGCGAGGCCACCCGCCGCTTTCCCGCGCCGTACTATCAGGACGGCGTGTTCCGCATCGTCAGCTGCGCGGCGGTGATCGAGCGCAAGCAGATCCCCGTACTCATCGACGCGCTTGCGATGTGGGGGGATGGCCGCGTGCGCTGGACGCATATCGGCGGCGGGCCCGATGAGGCGGCCGTTCGCGCCTATGCCGCGCAAAAGCTGGATGCAAACCATGATATCGAGTTTGAGATCACGGGCACGGTCAACCGCGAGCAGGTGCAGCGCCTGTATGCCGCGCAGCCCTTCGACGTGTTTGTGAACACCAGCCGCAGCGAGGGCGTGCCCGTGTCCATCATGGAAGCGATGCACGAGGGCGTGCTGGTGGTGGCCCCCCGTATCAACGGCATCCCCGAGCTGGTAGACGATACCTTCGGCCGCCTGTACGAGCCGGAGGGCGGCGCGCAGGCTGTGTATGCCGCGCTGGCGGAGCTGCGCGCCCTGCCGGGCAAAACGGTCGAGACGATGCGGCAGGCTGCGCAGGCACGCTGGAACGAGCGTTGCCGCAGTGAAAAGCTGTTGGAAACGCTGTTTCCGCCTGCGGGGAAGGGGGCTCAGCAACCGTGAGCAAGCGCGTGCTGCTGATCAGCTACTACTTTGCGCCCAACAACGTGATCGGCGCGGTGCGCCCCACCAAGCTGGCCAAGTACCTGACCCGCATGGGCTACGAAGTAACGGTGCTGTGCGGCCAGAGCCTGAGTGCGCTGCGCGACCCGCTCTTGCAGCGCGACCTTGCGGAGCTTGCGGACGTGCGGGTCATCCGCGAGCGAAGCCTGTTCCGCTGGTGGAAGGAGCGAGGGCTTGCCCCCGAGGCAGCCAAAACGCTGGCAAGCCGCCCCGCGCTGACGGAGGCGGGGGTGAGGGACGCGGCGGCGCCCAAAACGGCTGCGTCGGTGGAGGGTAGCCGTGCCGGAGCCTCCGCGCAAGGCCAGCAGGCCGCGCCGACGGGCGGTTCGCTTCAGAAGCGCGCGCTCAATGCGCTGTATCTCTGGCTGTTCGAGCGGGGCGACGCGGCGTTCACCCGCGTATGCACCCGCGCCCTGCTCTCGCTGGAGGAGCATTACGACGTGGTTTTTTCCTGTCATGGGCCGTTGAGCATGCATATTTTGGGGCGGCGCGCCAAGCGCCTGCACATCGCCGACCGATGGATCGCGGATTTCCGCGACGAGGCCAGCGTGCCCTTTCGCTGGATGCGCGGCTGGCTTAACCGCTATATGCGGCTTTTGCGCCGCCGCGCAGACGCGATCACCGTGGTGACGGATGGCGTCATGCGTATGATGAAGCTGGAAGCCTTTGCCCGCGTGGTGCCCAACGGCTTCGACCGCGAGGACGTGGCGGACATGGGCGAAACGCCCCTGTCCAAGGATGCGCTGCACTTTGCCTACTGTGGGCAGCTCTATGCGGGGCACAGCGACCTGAGCCCTGTGTTTGCAGCCGTGTGCGCGCTGATCGACGAGAGCGCGTGCGAAGCCTCGCGCGTGCGCTTCCATTACGCGGGCAGGCAGGGCGCGGCCTTCGCGGCGCAGGCGGCGGCCTATGGACTCGCGGACGCAGTGGTTGAGCATGGCATGCTCTCGCGGCTGGACAGCCTGGCCCTGCAACGCGGGGCGGACGCGCTGCTGCTGGCCACGTGGAACACGCCGGAGCGCACGGGCATCGTGACCGGCAAAGCGCTGGAGTATATGATGGCAGATCGCCCCGTGCTCTGCTGCGTAAGCGGGAGCGTCAAGGGCAGCGAAGCCCGCGCGCTGGTGGAGGCGACGGGCATCGGCGTGGGCTACGAGCAGACCTCCGCCGCCGAGGATGCGCCAAAGCTCAAGGCATACCTTTTGGCGCTGTATCGGTGGCGCTTTGCGGGCGGGCCTTCACCGTACAAGCCGGACACCGATCGCGTCGAGGCGTTCGCCTATCCAAGGATCGCCAAAACCATCGCCGACATCATCGAGGGCGTTTGACCGCGGGGCACGGCGCAACGGATTCGCGCGCTATGCGCAGGGAGCGATTTGGAATGGCGCTGGCGGCTGCCCATCATATGGGAAAGATGGCCGAAGCCCCCCGCGCTGCCATCCTTGACAACGCTGCACAATCGTCGCCCTCCGTCAGGCGGGCGCACAGGGAGGCATTTGCTTGAAGATCGTTACCGTCGTGGGTGCCAGGCCGCAGTTCATTAAAGCGGCGGCCATGTCGCGCGTGCTGCGGGGCAGCCACACCGAGGTGCTGGTGCACACCGGCCAGCATTACGACCGGCGCATGAGCGGCGTATTCTTTGAAGAGCTGCACATCCCCACGCCGGATTACGACCTGGGCATCTCCGGCGGCACCCATGCGCAGATGACCGCGCGCATGCTCACCGCCATCGAAGAGGTGCTGCTCAGCGAAAAGCCGGACGCACTGCTGGTATACGGCGATACCAACTCCACCCTTGCGGCTGCGCTGGCGGCAGTCAAGCTGCATGTGCCGGTGCTGCATGTGGAGGCGGGCAACCGGCTTGGGAGCCTCGTAAACCCCGAGGAGGTAAACCGTATTTTGACCGACCATGTGGCGGCGATGCTGTTTGCCTGCGTACCCAGCGCCATGCAGTCGCTGGAGCGGGAGAACCTGGGGCGGAACGCTTTCTGGGTGGGGGACCCCATGCTGGATGCGTTCAACTACTACCGCGCCCTCTCCGGCGGCAAGCCGCCCGCAAAGCTGCCGGGCGTGGACGGCAAGCCGGTGGAAACGCCGGATCGCTTCTATTACCTGACCTGCCACCGCGAGGAGAACACGCAGGGCGATGCTGCCCTCACGCAGATATTGCTGGCCATGGAGGCGCTGCCGCACCCCACGCTCTACCCTGTGCACCCGCGCAACCGCGCCGCGGCGGAGCACCTGCGCGATCGGCTTTCGCTTACCAACGTGCGGCTGCTGAGCCCGCTGGGCTACCTGGAATCGGTGGCGCTGGTGGCGGGCGCGGAGCGGGTGGTGACCGACAGCGGCGGCGTGCAGCGCGAGGCGTTTTTCGCGGGCGTGCCCTGCGTGACGGTGTTCGACTATGCCGTATGGCCGGAGACGATGGCGGGCAGCTGCAACGTGCTGGCCCGGCCCGACGCGGCGGAGATCGCCGCGCGCCTTGCGGTCGTGCCTGTGTGGCCCCGCGAGGGAAACCCCTTTGGCGACGGCCACGCCTGCGAGAAGATCGTGTCGCTCATCGACACCCGCTTCCCCGGCAAGTAACCGAACGGAGTGCGGGCGGTAGACAGGGGCACCTTTTGCGGTGCACACCAGTCTGTGGAGCATGGGGCCGATGCCCGCCAGTCAGGGCTTATGAAAAACTGCGATAGGCGGCGTGGGGAAACCCGCGCCGCTTTGCCATACTGAACAGATGTTACAAACATCACCGATCGGGCGCCCTGCTGCGTGACCGCGCCTGCGCCGTCGCGTTTGCCAACCGGCAAACCGCTTATGTAGTATAAATTTCTGTATCCAACCGCTTGCAAGCCGCCGCGGTTATGCTATAATCAATACGCAACACTTCGTTACCGGAAAATGGAACATTGCTTGGAGGCGACACCATGAGAAAGTGGTTATCGGTGCTCCTTTCGCTTACCCTTCTGGCGGGCGTGCTGAGCGTCGGCACTGCCATGGCCGCGGATGCGACCGCGGTGCGCTTTGCCGTAGACGCGGTCTACCTCGCGGTGGGGCAGTCCACCACCGTCAAGGCGACCGCCAGCCCCTATGCCGCCAATAAAAAGGGCGTGACCTATGCCATCAGCGACGAGGCCGTCGCCACAGTTACATCCAAGGGTAAGGTGACCGCCGTGGCCGTTGGCGAGTGCCAGCTGACTGCCACCAGCGTGTACGACCCGGCCGTGTCCGCTAGCATTCCCGTGCGGGTGATCGTGCCCGTGACCGACGTGAACGTGACCGCGGAGAGCGACAGCGTGCTCATCGGGCAGACGCTGCAGCTGATCGCGACCTGCGAGCCCGCCAACGCGACCGTGAAGGACGTGGTCTATACCTCCTCCAGCGACGCGGTGGCCGCCGTGGCTGCGGATGGGGTGGTCACGGGCGTTAAGCGCGGCAAGGCGACCATCACCGTGACCAGTGCGGATGGCAAGGCCAAGGCCATCTTTACTGTGAACGTAAAGCAACAGCCCGAGAGCGTGGATGTGACGCCGGAGAGCATCACCGCCGCCGCGGGCCGTAAGGTGCAGCTTAAAACCACCGTACTGCCCAAGGATGCGAACGACAAGACGCTGCTTTGGGCCTCGGCGGACGAGACCGTTGCCACCGTGTCAGACCGGGGCGTGGTGACCGTCGTGGGCGTGGGGCAGACGCAGGTGACCGCCACCGCGCTGGGCAACCCCGCCGCGGTCGTCACGGTGCCCGTGCAGGGCATCGAGCTGGCGCAGAGCATCGCGTTTGACAACACCGTTTACAGCGTGAACGTGGGCGAGACCACCCAGCTGTTCGCAAGCGTGCTGCCGCAGAGCGCCAGCATCAAGACCGTGACCTATCAGGTCAAGGACAAGCGCGTCGCCACAGTGGATGAGAACGGTCTGGTAACCGCCTTAAAGGGCGGCAAGACCACCGTGTACGCCTACACCGCGGACGGCAGCAAAAAACGCGCGACGGCCACCATCCAGGTGCTGGTGCCGGTCACGGGCGTCAGCTACAAGTACAAGGACGTGCGCGTGGGCACGGGCGGCTACGGAACCTTCACCGCCGATGTGGAGCCGAAGAACGCTACGGATAAGGCCATGACGTGGGTCAGCTCGGACGAGGGCATCGCGACGGTCAGCGGCACGACCAACCGCTTCAAGGTGACGGGCCGCCGCTGGGGCCGTTGCCAGATCACCGGCACCACGGAGGACGGCGGCTTTACCGTGACGATCTTCGTGGACGTGGGCACCCTGCGCCATGCCGTGGCCACGGTGGATGCTTCCATCAAAAACGGCAAGCCCTACCTGTCGCTCAAGAACAAGAGCGATATGAACATCTCGCAGATCCGCTTTGAGCTGCTGGGTTATGACGATTCGCTGCAGCCCATCATCATGAGCCTGACCGTGGACGACCCCTACACCCTGCAGGGCAGCTACAACATGCCCCTCGCCCCGGGGGAGAAGACCGAGCACGGCCAGTTCACCCTCTATAAACACAGCGACTATGCGGGGCTGGCGGTGCTGCAGTTTGCCATCACGGGCTGGTCCACCGATACGGGCTATTACGACCGTAACGGCAGGCTGCAATACAACTACAATATCTCGCAGGACAAGTGGGAGTGGATCACCTGGCCTTCCAACGTGAACCCCATCCCGCGGTAGCACATTCAGGCCTGCACAGCTTAAGTACCATGGATGCCAGCATTTTTGACGGGGCGGCCGCGTTGCGCGGTCGCCCCGTTTTGGGGCGATGGATCAGTTGCACGCGTCAAAGCGCCATTCTTGCAGGAATCGATTTAGTGAATTATTACTTTACCATATTACTTGACTAAAGCGTCAGCCTGTGTTATAGTGTGCCCATGGCAGCCGCCCACAGCCTGTGGTATACTGTGGAAAAGCTGCCGCAAACAGGCCGCACGGCGGCGGGAGGCATTATGGACAAACGCTTTGAATCCAGACGTGAACAGCTGACCGGCAGGCTGCGGAGCCTGTACGAGAGCCTCGGCTATGCGCGCTTTTCCATGCGCAGGTTTGAGGAGTACGCCCTCTACCTTGAAAACAAGAGCTTTTTAAAGAGTGAGAGCGTGCTGGCCTTCACCAACCCGGATGGGGTGCTGATGGCGCTCAAGCCGGATGTGACGCTATCCATCGTCAAGCACGCGCGGCGCGAGCGCGAGGGGCTGGAACGGGTATATTATCAGGAGAGCGTGTACCGCCTTGCCCCCACCGCGCGCGAGTTTGTGGAGATCGACCAGCTGGGCGTGGAGCTGCTGGGCGAGGTGGACGCCTGCGCCGTGGCGGAGATCGCTCGCCTCGCCATCGAGTCGCTTGCAGCCGTGGGCCCTGCGTTTGTGCTGGACGTGAGCCACATGGGCTTTGCCTCGGGGCTGCTGGAAGCTGCGGGCCTGCCTGCCGAGATGCAGGAAAAGCTGCTCGGCTTCATCCGGCAAAAGAACGCGCACGAGCTGGCGCAGCTGCTGGCCGAAGAGCGGGTGCCCGCGTTCTACGCCGAGCGCATCGAGGCGCTGGCGACGCTCTCCGGCGCATTCCCCGATGCGCTGGCCCGCGCCGAGGCGCTGTGCGTGAGCGCCGGCATGGAAGCCGCCGTGGCGGAGCTTCGCGCCCTTTATTCGGTGCTCTCGGCGGTGGGGCTCTCCGGCAGCATGCAGCTCGATTTTTCAATGCTGAACGACCAGAGCTACTATAATGGCGTAGTGTTTCAGGGCTATGTGGATGGCGCGCCGCGCGTGGTGCTCTCCGGCGGGCGGTACGACCCGCTGATGCGCCGCTTCGGCAAGGCGGGGGATGCCATCGGCTTTGCGATGTACCTGGACGAGCTGGACCGCGTGCTGGCGGAGGATCGCGCTTTCGACGCGGATGTGCTGGCCCTCTACCGCGAAGGCGACGATACCGCGAAGGTGAACGCCGCGGTGTTCGCCATCGCGGCGCAGGGGCGCAAGGTGTTCGCCGCCATGCGCCCGCCCGCGGATTTTCGCGCCGCGCGCACGCTCACCTTTACCGGCGAAGGGTTTGAGGAGGTGCAGCCCAATGCTTAGTGTGGCGCTGCCCAAAGGGCGGCTGGGCGACAAGGTGTACCGCCTGTTTAGCGCGTGCGGCTATCCCTGCGCCGCCATGGAGGCGGAAGACAGGCGACTGGTGATATCCGACGAGGGCGGCAGCGTGCAGTACCTGCTGGTCAAGCCCAGCGACGTGGCCATCTATGTGGAGCACGGCGCGGCGGATGTGGGCGTGGTGGGCAAGGATGTGCTGCTGGAGGGTGGCAACGACGTGTATGAGCTGTTGGACCTGGGCTTTGGCATCTGCCGCATGTGCGTGGCCGCGCCCGTTGGCTTCCGGGAGGATCTGGGCGCGCCGCTTCGGGTCGCCACCAAGTACCCGGCCATCGCCAAGCGGTTTTATGCGGGCAAGAGCCGCGAGATCGAGATCATCAAGCTGAACGGCTCCATCGAGCTGGCGCCCATTTTGGGCCTTTCGGACGTGATCGTGGACATCGTGGAGACGGGCACCACGCTCAAGCAGAACAACCTTGAGGTGATCGAGACCATTTTGCCCATCAGCGCGCGGCTGATCGCCAACAAAGCCGCCATGCGCTTCAAGGCCGCGGCCATCGGGCCGCTGCTCACCGCGCTGCAAAACCGCGAACCCGAAGGAGGGAGAGCATGATCCGCATCATCCGCTACGAGGGGCAGCCCGTTGAGGAGCTGCTGACCCGCGCTTCCGAGCCCACCCGCGACGTGACCGACGCAGTGGCCGCCATTTTAGACGCGGTGCGCGCGGGCGGCGACGAAGCGGCGCTGGACTATACCGAGCGATTCGATGGTGTGCGCCCGCAGAATCTTTTGGTAACCGAGGGGGAGATCGACGCGGCGTTCGCCCGCGTTTCGCCGGAGCTGATCGCCACCATGCAACTGGCGGCGGCAAACATTGAGCGTTACCACCTGATGCAAAAGCGCACGGGCTTTATCGATGCGCGCGAGGGCGGCGTGGTGGTAGGCCAGCGGGTGCTGCCGCTCAAGTCCGTGGGGCTGTACGTGCCGGGCGGCACCGCGCGCTATCCCAGCTCCGTTCTGATGAACGCCATCCCCGCCAAAATCGCGGGGGTCAAACAGATCGTGATGGCCTCTCCACCGGACGAAAAAGGAAACGTGCCGGACGTGATCCTCGCGGCGGCGAAGCTGGCGGGCGTTTCGACCATCGTAAAGCTGGGCGGCGCGCAGGCCGTGGCCGCGCTGGCCTATGGCACAGGGAGCGTGCCGCGGGTGGATAAGGTGGTGGGCCCCGGCAACATCTACGTGGCCACGGCCAAGCAGCTTTGCTTCGCGCGCGGCCTGATCGACATTGAAATGGTGGCCGGCCCCAGTGAGATTCTGGTGATCGCGGACGGCAAGAGCGACCCCGCGCACATCGCCGCCGACCTGCTCAGCCAAGCGGAGCACGACGCGCTGGCTTCCGCCTGGCTGGTGACCGACAGCGAAGCCTTTGCCGTGCGCGTGCGCACGGAGCTGGAGCGCCAGCTGCCAAAACTCAGCCGCGAGGCCATCGCGCGCGCCTCCATCGACGAAAACGGCCGCGCCATCGTGGTGCCCAGTCTGGAAGCGGCGTGCGATGTCGCCAACCAGATCGCGCCGGAGCATCTGGAAATCAGCACGGACGACCCGTTCGCCCTGCTGCCGCTCATTGAAAACGCAGGCAGCGTGTTTCTGGGCCGCTATTGCCCGGAGCCGCTGGGCGACTACCTTGCGGGCCCCAACCACACACTGCCCACCTCCGGCACGGCGCGCTACTCCAGCCCCCTTGGCGTGGACGATTTTGTGAAGCGCTCCAGCTACCTCTACTACACCCGCGAGGCGCTGGCGAAGGTGAGCGCGGACGTGCGCCGCTTTGCTGAAAACGAGGGCCTGACCGCGCATGCCAACGCCGTAGCCATCCGCACGGAGGGGACGAAATGAGCGAATTTCTGCTGCCGCGCCTTTTGGCCCTGGACCCCTACGTGCCCGGCGAACAGCCGCAGGACAGGCGCTACATCAAGCTGAACACCAATGAGAGCCCCTTTCCGCCATCGCCCCGCGTGCTGGCGGCGCTGAGCAACGAGGCCATCGGCAAGCTCAACCTCTACCCCGACCCCATTGCCAAAACCTTGCGCGAGACCATCGCCGCCGAGTACGGGCTGACCGCAAGCAATGTGTTCGTGGGCAATGGCAGCGACGAGGTGCTGGGCTTTGCCTTCATGGCCTACGCGGATGAGACGCGCGGCGCCACCATACCGGATGTGAGTTATGGCTTCTACCGCGTTTACGCGCAGCTGTACCGCATCACCCCCACCATTGTGCCCCTGAACGCGGATTTTACCCTGCCGGTAGAACCATTCCTCGGCCAGAACCAGCTGGTGGCCATCGCCAACCCCAACGCGCCCACGTCGCTTGCAATGAAGCTGGGCGACATCGAGCGCATCGTGGCGGGCAACCCGAAAAGCGTGGTGCTGATCGACGAGGCGTATGTGGACTTCGGCGGCGAGCCGTGCGTGCCGCTGCTTGCCATGTATAAAAACCTGCTGATCGTGCGCACGTACAGCAAGAGTCGGTCGCTGGCGGGCGGCAGGCTCGGCTACGCGCTGGCCGCGCCGGAGATCATAGACGACCTGAACCGCATCAAGAACAGCTTTCACCCTTACAACATCAACGCGCTCACGATGCTGGCGGGCATCGAGGCCATGCGCGACAGGCCTTACTTTGAGCGCTGCGTCGCCGCCATCTGCGCGCAGCGGGAGGCGAGTGCCGCCCAGCTGCGCGCGCTGGGCTTTACCGTACTGGATAGCGCGGCCAACTTCCTGTTCGCCTCGCCGCCCGGCATGGACGGGCGTGCCTATTACCAAAAGCTCAAGGCGCGCGGCGTGCTGGTGCGGTTCCTCGGCCAGCCGACGCTGGCAAACTACGTGCGCATTAGCGTGGGCAGCGCGGAGGAGATGGACGCGCTGCTCGACGCCACGAAGGATATCCTGAAGGAGGCAAGCGCATGAGGCAGGCAACCATCGCCCGCAAGACGGCGGAGACCGACGTAACTCTTACCCTGAACCTCGACGGGCGCGGCGCGGGGGAGATAGGCACTGGCTGCGGCTTCCTCGACCATATGCTGACGCTCCTTGCGCGGCACGCCCGCTTCGACCTGCGGGTAACCTGCAAGGGCGACACGCGGGTGGACGACCACCACACCGTGGAGGATATCGGCATCGCGTTGGGGCAGGCGCTCGCCGCGGCACTGGGCGACCTGCGCGGCGTGACCCGCTATGGCGATATCACCCTGCCGATGGACGAGGCGCTGATCCTCGCGGCGGTGGATTTGAGCGGGCGGGCGACGCTCTGCTACGACGCGTCTACCCCCGCGGACAAGGTGGGCACGTTTGACACCGAGCTTGCCAAGGAGTTTTTCCTCGCGCTGGTGCGCGAGGCGCGCATCACCCTGCATGTGCGAAAACTCGCGGGCGAGAACAGCCACCATATCATCGAGGGCGTGTTCAAGGCCGTGGCGCGCGCGCTGCGTGCCGCCGCCGCCATCGACCCCGCCGCGAAGGACGAGATCCCCTCCACAAAGGGGACGCTTGGAGGCAAAGCATGATCGCAATCGTGGATTACGGCGTGGGCAACCTCTACTCGCTTGGGTGCTCGCTGGCGCACATCGGCGCGGAGGCGACCGTCACCCGCGACGAGCAAAC
Organism: uncultured Oscillospiraceae bacterium; assembly: GCA_964584315.1. Lineage (GTDB taxonomy): Bacteria > Bacillota > Clostridia > Christensenellales > Aristaeellaceae > CAXXOK01. The sequence goes on along the minus strand of CAZOZO010000016.1, from coordinate 41,346 downwards.
GCTTCGCGCGGCGGAGCGCATCATCCTGCCGGGCGTGGGCGCGTTTGGCGACGCGGCGGCAAAGCTGCGCGAGCTTAAGCTGGACGCGCTGCTGCGCGCGCTGGCGGGCGAGGGCAAGCCGCTGATGGGCGTGTGCCTTGGGATGCAGCTGCTCTTTGACGAGGGGCTGGAATACGGCACGCACAAAGGACTGGGGCTGATCCCTGGGCAGGTGGTATCGCTTTCGCCGGTGGCGGGCGGCCTCAAGGTGCCGCATATGGGCTGGAACAGCCTCGATATTTGCAAGCCGGGCGACCCGCTGATGCGGGATGTGAAGCAGGGCGATTATGTGTACTACGTGCACAGCTTTTACGCCACAGGCTGCGAAGACGCGCTGGTCGCCACCTCGCGCTATGGCGCGGATGTGCCCGGTGTGGTGCGTAACGGCAACGTGTGCGGCACGCAGTTCCACCCCGAAAAGAGTGGCGCGGTGGGCCTTTCCATCCTGGCCGCGTTTGCGAAGGGGGCTGCGTGATGCGCCTGTTTCCCGCCATTGACCTGAGCGGCGGGCGCGTTGTGCGCCTGACCCAGGGCGATTACGACCAGATGACCGTATACGGGAGCGACCCCGTGGCCGTGGCCGAGGGCTTTGTGGCCGCGGGCGCGGAATACCTGCACACCGTGGATCTGGACGCGGCCAAGAGCGGCGACCCGCAAAACCGCGCGACCATCGGCCAGCTATGCAAGCTGCCGCTGTTCGTGCAGACGGGCGGCGGCATCCGCACCGAGGCGGATATCGACGCGGTGTTGTCGCTGGGCGTGAGGCGTGCCATCCTTGGCACCGTGGCCGTGACGGATTTTGACTTTACCGCCCGCATGGGGCGGAAGTACGGCGAAAAGCTGGCCGTGGGCGTGGACGCGAAGGACGGCTTCGTGGCCATTCATGGGTGGAAGACCGTGACCGATGTGGAGAGTTTTGATTTTTGCCGCCGGCTTGTGGACGTGGGCATCAAGGCCGTCATCTATACCGACATCGGCAAGGATGGGCTGCTCTCCGGCGCGAACCTTGGCGCGTATGAGCGGCTGAACGCGATACCCGGCCTCAACGTGATCGCCAGCGGCGGCGTGACCAGCGAGGGTGAGATCGCCCGCCTGCGCGACATGGGCGTGTACGGGGCCATCGTGGGCAAGGCGCTCTATGCGGGCAGGCTGGATTTGAAACGCGCGCTGCAAGTGGCGCGCGGGGAGGTGGAGCCATGCTGACCAAGCGCATCATCCCCTGCTTGGACGTGCGGAACGGCCGCGTGGTCAAGGGCGTGAATTTTGAAGGTTTGCGCGACGTGGACGACCCCGTGGCCCTCGCCCGTTTCTACAATGACTCCGGCGCGGACGAGCTGGTGTTTTACGACATCACCGCCAGCTTTGAGGGCAGGCCGCTGTTTGCGGACGCGCTCCGGCTCGTGGCGGCGGAGGTGTTCATCCCCCTCACGGTGGGCGGCAGTATCAATACGCTGGACGATTTTGACCGTGTTTTGAAGTGTGGCGCGGACAAGGTGAGCGTGAACTCCGGCGCGATCCGGAACCCGTCGCTCATCGGCGAGGCGGCCAAGCGATACGGCGACCAGTGCGTGGTGCTGTCGATGGACGTAAGGCGCGTAAACGGCGCGTTCCATGTGTTCGCCAAGGGCGGGCGCGAGGATACGGGGCTGGATGCCATCGAATGGGTCAAGTACGGCGAGGCCCACGGCGCGGGCGAGGTGGTGGTCAACAGCATCGACACCGACGGCGTGCGCGGCGGGTTCGATCTGGAAATGCTCGCGGCCATCGGCGAAGCCGTCAACCTGCCGCTCATCGCCAGCGGCGGCGCAGGCAAACGGGAGGACTTTGTCGAACTGTTCAAGCAGCCCCGGGTGGACGCGGGCCTTGCGGCCAGCATTTTCCACAGCCGCGAGGTGGACATTCGCGAGCTCAAGAAATACTTAAGTGACAACGGCGTGCCCATGCGCCTGTGAGGGAGGCAAACCATGACGTTTGAGGAGATCGAAGCAAAGCTCAAGTTTGACGCCGCGGGGCTGATCCCCGTGGTGGTGCAGGACTACGTGACGCTGGAAGTGCTCACCCTCGCCTATATGAACCGCGAGAGCCTTCGCATCAGCCTTGAAGAGGGCCACACCTGCTTTTACAGCCGCAACCGCCAAAAGCTGTGGCGCAAGGGCGAAACCAGCGGCAACGTGCAAAGGATCGTGGCGCTGCGCGCGGATTGCGACGGCGACGCGCTGGTCGCGCTGGTCAAAAAGGCCGGCCCTGCCTGCCACACCGGCGCAGAGAGCTGCTTTTTTGAAGAGCTGTACGAGGACGCGGAGGTCAAGCCCTTCGCCCTGCCCGACCTGCTCACGCTGATTGAAGGGCGCCGCGACGCGCCCAAGGAGGGCAGCTATACCACCTACCTGTTCCAGAAGGGGCGGGAGAAGATCCTCAAAAAGGTGGGGGAGGAGAGCACCGAGGTGATCATCGCCGGGGCGAAGGGCGACAAAGCCGAGACGCTCTACGAGCTGGGCGACCTTGCCTACCATGCCATGGTGCTGATGGCCGATATGGGCCTTTCCTTTGAGGATGTGGTGCGCGAGCTGGCCAAGCGCCACGTGATCGACCACAAGGTAAAGCAGGAGCGCATGCAATGAAATTCCTCTCCAACGCGCACACGCACACGACGTTTTGCGACGGGCAGAGCACCATCGGCCAGCAGCTGGCTGCGGCCAAGCGCCTGCATTTCGTGAGCCTGGGCTTCAGCGGGCACGCCATGCAGGGCTTTGACTGGCAGTACTGCATGAGCAAAGAAAACCAGCAACAGTACCATTTGCAGCTTCGCGTGCCGCAGGCGATGGCGCAGATCGTCAACTACGATATGGGCACGCCCCGCATCTGGGTCGGGCTGGAGCAGGACGCGCTGGTGCCCGCGGAGGAAAAGGAAAAAAACCGTAGGGACTGCGATTACCTGATCGGCTCCACGCACTACTTTCCCGAACCGCTGGACGGCGCGTGGGTGGCGGTGGACGGCTCGCCGGAGCTGCTGAAACGCTGCGTGGGCGAGCGCTTCGGCGGTGATGCGCAGGCCATGGCCGCTGAATATTACCGCATGCACGGCGCGACCATCGAGGCGGACAGGCCGGATATCATCGGCCATTTCGACCTGGTGCGCAAGTACGCCGCGCAGATCGGGCTGGATACGGCGTCGCCCGCCTACCGCGAGGCCGCGCTGGCCGCGCTGGCGCAGGCGCGCAAGGGATGTCCGCTTTTGGAAGTGAACACCGGCAACATTGCCCGCGGGTACGACACGATGCCCTATCCGGCGGCGTTTTTGCTGGATGCGTGGCGCGACATGGGCGGGCACATCACCCTGACGAGCGACTGCCACGACGCGCGTCACCTGGATTGCGCGTTTGACGAAACGCAGGTTTGGCTCAAAAGCCGTGGGTGGACATCTGCGCTGCGCCTGAGCGGCAAGTTCGCAAAGGACATGTGGGAGGAAGTACCGCTGTAGCCGTGCAATAAAGAACGGAATCACTAATCAAGTGATTCCGTTCTTGACATTACAGCGAGGCGTGTCTTTGATATTGTAATGTACCGCGATTCTGAAATCATATGCGATGAATAATAGTTCCTAAGTCAGGGATGAACCTTACAACTTCTTACTAATCAATTATCAGTATTTCCTTTGGATAATACACCCTTCATTATTATTATAAATGCAACGAGTGAAATTGCACTCATAATACATTGGACGATTAACAAGGTTTTCAACAAAATCTTCTCCTCATGTTACTGACGCCCGAGGGTTAGGGAAAATCGCCCTCGGGTTTCTCGTTAGCGTTACTTCATCATTGACAGAGAAACGATACCCACAACAAGCCCCACCACACTGGCAAACGATCCGATTATTGCAATCCAAAGCATGCAATTCTCTTTCTTCAAGACAACACACCTTTCAAAAAATCCTGTTGACAAGTGTGTATTGTGTCTGTATACTGTATCTGTCGTACAACACAGCGCCACAATACAATATTGAAGCGTAGACACTCACACTTCTCCAAGGTGTGTGTGTCTATTTTGGCAGTTTTTCCCATACCGCCAGAACATACAATATTATACTTATGATGAGTTACAATATGGTTACTTTTGGGCCTTTACTTGCATTTATTTTCGGGCTCTATCCCGTAGCTTTTAACCACCATTCTGCCTGCTTTCCATCCACAGGTACCACGCAAGCCCTGCGAGGATCACGCAGCCGCCGATGAACGTGTATGCCGTGGGCATGTCGCCCAGCACCAGAAACACGATCAGCGGGCCCGTGACCACCGTGATCAGCATGACCGCCGAGACGAACGGAGCCTTGAAATACTTGAGCGACATGCTGAGCATCGTATGCCCCAGCAGCGTGCAGAACACCGCCAAACACAGCGCCCACAGCACGTTATCCACCTTGAAACTCGTGAGCGGGATGCCCGGCACCAGCGCGAACACCGTCATCCAGAAAAACGTGAACCCATACACGATGGCCGTGTAGGTGTTGGTATCCATTGTCTCGCGCGCCTTGCGCCCGCACAGGGTATACAGCGCCTGCAAAAGCGCGGCCAGCAGCGCCATCAGGTTGCCGCCCAGCTTGCCGGGCCCCGCGCCCAGGTTGCACACCACCACGCCCGCCGTGGCCACCACCATGCCGATGACCGCCCCGCCAGAGGTGCGCTCCTTCAGGATGCGCGCGGAGAGCGCCGCCGTCATCAGCAGGTAGGTGCCCCAAATGGCCGAGGCGGCGAACACGTCCGTCATCGCCATGGCCATGGCCCACGCCGTAAAGTGCATCGCCAGCAGCGTGCCGGAGAGCGCACTGAGCCAGAAGCCCGCGCGCGGCACATGCAGCAGCGCCTGCCGCCGCCCGCGGTGCAAAAGCGTCATGGGCGCCATCAAAAGCAGCGTGAGCAATAGGCGCAGGGCGTTCACCCACAGGGGGTGCAGACCCGTCGCGAAGGAGAGCTTGTAAAATAGCGTTGCCAGCGAAGTGCCAAGGACAGCCGTGACCAACGCGGCTGAACCGACGGTGCGCGCGGGGGTTTGCGGGCCGGGCGTGTGGGGCATGGGTACGCCTCCGTTCGTGGGTACTAGCGGCAGTATACCGCCCGCGCGCCGCCGCGTCAATGCGCACGCTGCGATGGCGGACCCGGCACTGCCGTGGCGGACGGCGTTCGCCCATTTCAGCCAGTAGTGACAAATTCTTGTCAGGTATGCTATAATTCTATTTTGGAGTCATATGATGAAAGGGGGAGCACGGATGAAACTTGCCATGGCAGTTCGCGCAAGGCTGCGGCGCATTCCCCCTATGCGCTGGCTGGCGCTTTTCTGCGTACTACTGCTGGTTTTTTCCGTACTTCCGCTGTACGCGATATCCTTTTACAACCACCCCTATTATGATGATTACAACTTTTCGGCCGACGTGCACGCCGCGTGGCTGCAAACGCGAAGCCCCCTGCAGGCGCTTCGTGCCGCGTGGGACACCTCGCTGCGGGTGCGCGACACGTGGCAGGGCAACTATACCGGCACATTTTTGAGCACCTTGCAGCCCGGCACCTTCTCAGAGCAGCTGTATTACCTGACCACGTTTTTCCTGCTCACGGCGTTTCTGCTGGGCTTCGGCTTTTTGCTGCATACGGTGTTCCGCCGGATGCTGGGCGCGGGGCGCGCCGAAACGGCCGTTATCACATCGCTGTTTCTGTTCGTGGCCACGCAGCTGATACCGGATCCGGGGCAGGCATATTACTGGTTCAACGGTAGCGTGAGCAACCTGTTCCTGTATTCGATGCTGGCGGTTTCCTTCGCGCTGATGCTGCGGCTGGCCACAGCCACGCGCGGCGCGGGGTGGCTTGTGCTGTGCCTGTTTTTGCTCACGGCGGCGCAGGGCGGGTGCAGCTACAGCGGCGGGCTGATGGGCGTGCTGGTGTACGCGGGGGTCGCGGTATTTGCGTTCCTGCGAAGGCACAAGTATCGCTTCATATACGCCGCGCTGGCCGCGTGGTTCCTCGCGTGCTTCCTGTACAGCGTGACGGCCCCGGGCAACGCGGTGCGCGCGGGGCTGCTGGGCGCCACGGTCTCCGCACCCGTGGCGGTGCTCAAGTCTTTTTATTACGGCGTGGCCCTGATGGGCGATTTTTTCACGCTGCCGGTTTTCGCGGTGCTGCTGCTCATCGCGCCCATCCTGTACCGCCTCGCGGCAGCCAGCCCGCGGCGCTTCCGGCACCCGGTCCTCGTGCTGGGGGCGGGCGTGTGCCTGTTCTGCACGCAGCTGACGCCGCCGCTGTACGCGGGGGTGTTTCTGGGCGACGGGCGGGCCATCAATACGTTCTATATCAGCTTTTTGGCCATGCTGCTCGGCTATGAAACGTACCTGTTGGGCGCGCTGGCGCGGAGGCGCGCGGCGAAGGGCCTGCCCCGCGTGACGCCGACCCCCGCGCTGCGCCGCGGTCTCACGCTGGCCGCGCTGTGCCTGCTGCTTACGGGCTGCCTGGGTTACAAACAGCCGGACGATGTGCTCTACGGCCCCATGAACCTGGCGGGCGGCAGGGCGGCGCTGTCCATCCTGACGGGCGAGGCCGCGCAGTATGACCGCGAGATGGCCGCGCGCGAAAAGCTGCTGAACGACCCGGCCCTGCCCGTGGTCACGCTCGCCCCCGTGAGCAGCACGCCCAAGGTTTTCATGGCGGATCTGCTGGCCGCGGACGCGCTCTATGACGTGCGGCCTACGCTGTGCCGCTACTACGGCAAAACGGCGATCGATATCGCGGAAGGCGGTGGGCAGTGATGGCGAAACGTTCGCTCAGCCGCCGCGCGGTGGCGTGGCTGAGCCTGCTGCTGCTTTTGGTGAGCGTGCTGCCGCTGTACGCGCAGGCGCTGTACAACCATTCCTTCTATGATGACCTGGGCTTTTCGCTGCTCACGCGCGCCGCGTGGGAGCAGACGGGCAGCGTGTTTGCCGTGCTGGAGGCGGCGGTGCGCAACACCGTGGGCATCCGGCAGACATGGGAGGGCACGTACAGCACCTCCTTCATCAGTGCGCTCCAACCCGCGGTGTTTGGCGAAGGGGCATACTGGATCACCACTTTCGTGCTGCTGACGCTGTTTTTGCTCGCGGTGTGGTATTTTCTGCGGCAAACGCTGCGCGGGGTCTACGGCATGGACGGGGCGGGCGTGGCGGCGGCATTCGGTATCTTGGGCTTTGTGCTCACGCAGTTCGTGCCGGACGCGGCGGAGGCCTTCTTCTGGTTCAACGGCGGGGTGGCCTACACGCTTTTGTGGTCGGTCATGCTGTTTACGGCAGGGCTGTGGCTGCGCTTTGAGCGTGCGCAGGGCAAGGCGCGCAACGTGGTGCTTTACATTGCGCTGGTGCTGCTGACCGCAGTCGTGGGCGGCGCGAAGTACTCCACGGTGCTGTTTGCGGCGCTGCTGGCCGTGCTGTTTACCGGCTGGGCGTTTTTGCACCGGCGGCCCAAGCGCTTTGCCTACCTGTCGCTCACGCTGGTGCTGCTGCTTGGCTTTGCCTTCAGCGTGACCGCGCCGGGCAACGATGTGCGGGCCGCGACGCTCGCGGGCACCATCGGCGCGCCCAAGGCTGTGCTGGAGGCCTTATACTTTGGGCTTGCGCTGCTGGGGCACAGTTTCTCGCTGCCGCTGGTGGCCGCCATGGTGTTGCTGGTGCCGCTCAGCCTGCCCGCCATCCGCCAGTGCGGGCTGCGCTTTGGGCACCCCGTGTGGGCGACGCTGCTTTCGGTTGGTCTGTTTTGCGCCCAGCTTGCGCCCACACTGTATACCGGCAACTACCTTGGCGATGGGCGGGTGCTGAACACCTATCACTACACGTTGGTGATGATGCTGGCGCAGCTGACCCTCTATTGGACGGGCTACTTCGTGCGCCGCCGCGAGCGCGGCCTCGCGCCGCTGTTTGCGGAGAGCGTGCCTTTCACCAATGCCGCTTCGCCGGAAGCGCAGCCCGCCCTGCCGGAAGATGGCCCCGCCTTGCCGGACGCGGCCTTTACCGATGGGAGCGATTTACCTGTCACCTCTTTGGCGACGGACATGCCGCCCCCCGCGGGCAAGGCCCCGCGCCGCGCCTTCCTGCGCCCCGCGAGGGTGGAGGAGCGCATCAAGGCCGCAACACTGCTCGTGGTCGCGGGCATGCTGCTGGCGGGCGTGGTCGCCTGGCACCCGGACGGCAGCCCCAGCTACGGCCCGCAGAACACCGCGGGCGGCGGCGCGCTGCGCTCGGTGGTCAGCGGCGAGGCGGCGGCCTACAAACAAGCCATGGATGCGCGCGACGCGGCGCTGACCGACCCCTCCCTGACCGATGTGGCGCTCACGCCCACTGGCGGCGCGCCCAAGAACTTCATGGGCGACGCCCTGAGCGGCGACAACCTCGAATATGTGCTGAGCCTGTATGCCGACTACTACCACAAGGCGACCGTGACTGTCGCCGGACAGGGGGACTGACATGCTGCTGGAAGGCAAAAATGTGCTTTTGACCGGCGCGACGCGCGGCATCGGCGCGGCGACGCTGGCCGCTCTCGCCGCCGAAGGCGCGAACGTGTGGGCGCTGGCGCGCACGCAGACCGAGGCTTTTGAAGCCCATTGTGCGGCGCTGGCCAAGGCGCACGGCGTGTGGGTCAAGCCCCTCTACGCCGACCTGACCGACGAGGTCGCCGTGACCGCCGCCGTAAAAGCGGCCATGGCGGACAAGCTGCCGCTTGACGCGCTCATCAACAACGCGGGCATTATGGAGGCGGACAAGCCCTTCCAGATGACCTCCATCGCAGAGATGCAGCGCATTTTCCAGACCAACTTCTTTGGCACCATGCATCTGACGCAGCTGTGCACGCGCTGGATGGCCCGCAAGCAGCAGGGCGCGGTGGTGAACATTGCCTCCGTCGCGGGGCTCAACGGCGGCAGCCGCTTGGACTACTCCGCCAGCAAGGCGGCCATGATCTCCGCCACCAAAACCATGGCGCGCGAGCTGGCGGGCCAGGGCATCCGCGTGAACGCCGTGGCGCCCGGCTATACCGACACCGACATGACCCGCGGCCTGAGTGAAAAGGTGGAGCAGCAGGCCATCGCGGGCACGCTGCTCAAGCGCAAGGGCCTGCCGGAGGAGGTGGCCAACGTGGCCGTGTTCCTCGCATCAGACCGCACCGCCTACGTGACCGGCCAGATATGGAGCGTGGACGGCGGCATCCTGTAACCCCCTATCCCCTGCCAATATTTTTGCGATGGGAGCGATGTGTCATGAACAATTCGGAAAAATATGTGAACGCTTTCGTTACGGCGCTGGAGGTGCCCGCCGCCGATACTGCGGCCCTCGTATACGGCCAGAGCAAGGCGTGGGACAGCGTGGGCCACATGACGCTGGTCGCCGCGCTGGAGGATGCGTTCGACATCATGATGGAGATGGACGATATCATCGACCTGAGCTCGTTTGAGAAGGGGAAGGAGATCCTCCGCAAGTATGATGTGGAAATTTGAGCGCTGCCAAAGCAACGTTGCGGTGATCGACGACCGCGGCGCATCGCTCACCTATGCGGAGCTGCGGCACGAGGGGCGCATCCTGTGCCAGCAGGCCGACGGGCGCTGCCTGGTGTTCTGCCTGTGCCAGAACACGCTGGGCAGCTTTGTGGGCTACACGGCGTTTTTGAACGGCGGCGTGGTGCCCGCCATGCTGCCCGCCGATCTTGACCCTGCGCTGCTCAAAAGCCTCTACGAGGCCTACAAGCCCAAGTATGTGTGGGCCCCCGCCTCCTTTGAGGTGGAGGACAGCTGCTGCCGCTACGAGCGCTTCGGTTATGCCCTGTCGCAGACGCCCTTTGGCGACGCGACGCGGCTTTCGTCGGATCTGGCGCTGCTGCTGACCACAAGCGGCTCCACCGGCAGCCCGAAGTTCGTGCGGCAGAGCTACGCAAACATCCGCGCCAATACCGACAGCATCGTGGAGTATCTGGCCCTGACCGCCACGGAGCGGCCCATCACAACCCTGCCGATGAACTACACCTACGGCCTGAGCATCATCAACTCGCACCTGGACGTGGGCGCGACCATCCTGCTGACCGATAAAGCCGTGGCGCAGAAGGAGTTTTGGACGTTCTTCCGCGAGCGCAAGGCTACCAGCTTCGGCGGCGTGCCCTACACCTACGAGATGCTCGACCGCATGCGTTTCACCCGCATGGAACTGCCCAGCCTGCACACCATGACGCAGGCGGGCGGCAAGCTGCTGCCGGAACTGCACAAGAAGTACGCCGAGTGGTGCGAGAAGACGGGGCGGCAGTTCATCGTCATGTACGGCCAGTGCGAGGCCACTGCCCGCATGGCCTACCTGCCGTGGGAGAAGAGCCTTGCCAAGATCGGCGCGATGGGCATCGCCATCCCGGGCGGCGCGTTTGAGCTGATCGACACGGACGGCAGCGTGATCACGGCGCCGCATGTGACGGGCGAGTTGCGTTACCGCGGCGCGAACGTGACCCTCGGTTATACCGAGACGGGCGCGGATCTGACCCGCGGCGACGATTTTGGCGGCGTGCTGGAGACGGGCGACATGGCCCAGATGGATGAGGATGGCTACTATACCATCGTAGGCCGCAAAAAGCGATTTTTAAAGCTGTTCGGCAACCGCGTGAACCTGGACGAGGTGGAGCGGATGCTCAAGGCGAAGTACCCCGAGGCGGACGTGGCCTGCGCTGGTCGCGATGACCGGCTCACCCTCTTTGCCACCGACGAGGCGTTGCTGCCCGCCATGCGCGCCTGGCTTGCGGACAAGACGGGGCTGAACGCGAGCGGCTTCGTGCCCATCGCCGTCTCCGCCATCCCCAAGAACGAGGCGGGCAAGACCCTGTATAAGGAGCTGGAGACCTACGATGCTTGACCACGCGGCGCTGCTTGCCATGCCCCCCTACGGCCTTGCCCACGCGGAGAAGCACGCCTTCTTGACCGCGGAGCTTACGGCCCTGAGCCGCCACCACGCGGAGCAATGCGCGCCGTACGCGCGCATGCTTGCGGCCACGGGCGCGGCGCTGGACGCGGTCACGGGGTTTGAACAGCTGCCGCCTCTGCCGGTGCGGCTGTTTAAGGAGTTTGACTTGAAGAGCGTGCCGGACGAGGCGCTCTACAAGACCATGACCAGCAGCGGCACCACCGGCCAGCAGGTGAGCAAGATCTACCTCGACGTGGAGACCAGCACCCTGCAAACCAAGGTGCTGGGCAAGCTGGTGGAAAGCGCGCTGGGCGGCGCGCGCCTGCCGATGATCATCGTGGACAGTCCCTCGGTGGTCAAAAACCGCGCCATGTTCAGTGCGCGGGGCGCGGGCATTTTGGGCTTCAGCATGTTCGGGCGCGACCGCGTCTACGCCCTGACGGAGGATATGCAGCTGGACATGGACGGCCTTCGCGCCTTCCTTGAAAAGCACGGGCAGGGGCCTGTGTTCCTGTTCGGGTTCACGTATATAGTGTGGCAGCATTTTGTGGCCGAGCTGAAACGGCGGGGCGATAAGCTGTCCATCCCCCACGGGGTGCTGTTGCACGGCGGCGGGTGGAAAAAGCTGACCGCCGAGGCCGTGAGCCCCGCGCAGTTCAAAGCGGCGCTGATGGACACCTGCGGCATCCCCCGCGTGCTGGACTATTACGGCATGGTGGAGCAGACCGGCGCCATCCATGTGGAATGCGAGCACGGCCACCTGCACACGCCCGTATGGGCGGATGTGCTCATCAGCCGCGCGAAGGATTTTTCGCTCGCGGACGTGGGCGAAACAGGGCTGATCGAGGTGGTGAGCGTGCTTCCGCACAGCTACCCCGGCCATGTGCTGCTGACCGAGGACGAGGGCCGCATTTTGGGCGAGGATGATTGCCCCTGCGGCCGCAAGGGCAAGTATTTCGAAGTGCTGGGCCGTGTCAAGCGCGCCGAGGTAAGGGGGTGCAGCGATACCTATGAGCAGCGGCGATAACGCCTCATTGCCCGTGGGTGCGGGCGAACCCCCGCAGTCAAACGCTTTTACAGGTTCCGACCTGCGCGTGCTCTGCGGCCTTGGCGACCCGCGAGGCGCGGCGGCGCTGCCCGCGCTGCCGCCGTTAGACGCGCGCGTGACCGATTACCTTGCAGATGTGTCCGCGGCGCTGCTCAAAGACCCGCGCGCCAAAGCCTTTCCGGATGTGACGGCCTTTGCGTTCTTTTGCCGCCGCGCGAGCCTTGCACAGCTCAAGGCCCCTTATGAGGGCATGGCGAACCGACTGGGGCGCGGCCTGCTGTTTCACATCTCGCCCAGCAACGTGCCCATGAACTTCGCCTACTCGCTGGCGGCGGGGCTCTTAAGCGGAAACGCAAACATCGTCAAGGCCTCCAGCCGGCATTTTGAGCAGGTGACCCTCACCTGCGAGCACCTGCGCGCGCAGCTGACCGGCGCACACGCGGGCCTCACAGGCTACGTGAATGTGGTGGAATACCCCCGCGAACGGCAGGATATGACCGAGGCTTTCAGCAGCCTGTGCGATGTGCGTGTCATCTGGGGCGGGGACGAGACCATCCGCCGTGTGCGCGAGGCGCCGCTGGCTCCGCGCGCATTCGACGTGACGTTTGCGGATCGCTGGTCGCTGCTGGTCATGGACGCGGCTTTCGTGGCCGCCATGGACAGCGCCGCGCTGGATGCCGCCGCGCTGGGTTTTTACAACGATACCTACCTGTACGACCAGAACGCCTGTACCACGCCGCGCCTGGTCTACTGGTTGGGGGAGGGCGAAACGCTCTCCGCCGCGCAGGCGCGCTTCTGGCAAGCCGTGCACGCCGTGGCCGAGCCGCGCTACCCCGTCGACCCTGTGGCTGCGGTGGACAAGCGCATCGCCCTGTACCGCGCGGCGGTGCAGCTGGGCGGCGCGACCCTCGCCCCCATGGCGGATAACCTGACCGTGCGCATCGGGCTTGACACCCTTGCGCCGGAGGCGACCGACCTGCGCTGCGGGGGCGGGTGCTTTCTGGAGTACGCTGCGCCAACGCTCGAACCCCTTGCGCCGCTGCTTTCGCAAAAGGCGCAGACCGTCTCCTGCCTTGGGGTGGAGGCGGAGGCCATCGTAGGTTTCGTGCTCGCGCGCGGCCTGCGCGGGGTCGACCGTGTGACCCGCGTGGGACACACGATGGATTTTGCCCTCGTTTGGGATGGCTACGACCTGATCGAGACCCTCTCGCGGCGCATGGGGCATAACTGAGCCCCGCCCGCACATTCTTACCAGTCGAGGTGTTGTATGGCAAAGCCTTTACTCTCCTTTGTGGTGCCCTGCTACCGCAGCGCAGGCACCATCGCGGGCGTGGTTGCGGAGATCACCGAAACGGTGAACGCCCGCGCGGACGAATTCGACCATGAGATCGTGCTGGTGAACGACGGCAGCCCCGACAATGTCGCGGACGTGATCGCCGGCCTGTGCGAGACCTATCCCCAGATCGTGTTTGTGAACCTGAGCCGCAATTTTGGCCAGCATAGCGCCATCATGGCGGGCTTTGCGCATACGCGGGGCGAGGTGATCATCTCCCTGGACGATGACGGCCAGACCCCCGCCAAAGAGTGCTTCAAGCTGATCGACAAGGTGCGCGAGGGTTACGATATCGTCTACGCCGCCTATGACAAGCGGGAGCACAACGTGTTCCGCAACCTGGGCAGCCGCTTCAACGCCGCGTGCAACCATTTCTTCTTCGGCCAGCCCAGCGATCTGCAGGTGAACAGCTACTTCGCCTGCCAGCGCTTTGTGGTGGACGCGGCCCTCAAGTACCCCAACCCCTTCCCGTTTGTGACGGGGCTGCTTTTCCAGAGCGTGAGCCGCTACGCGAACGTACCTGTCACCCACCACGCGCGGCAGGACGGCAAGAGCGGCTACACCCTCAAAAAGCTCATCTCGCTGTGGGCCAACGGGGTAACGGCGTTCTCCATCAAGCCGCTGCGCTTTGCCAACTACCTGGGCTGGCTGACCGCCGTGTTCGGCTTCCTGTTTGCGCTGGTTACCGTGGTGCGCAAGCTCACGACCCCTGCCATCGAAGCGGGCTGGTCCTCGACCATCGCGGTCATGCTCGTGCTGGGCGGTATCATCATCGCGTTGATCGGCGTGGTGGGCGAGTACATCGGCCGCATCTACCTGAGCATCAACCGTTGCCCGCAGTATGTGGTGCGCAGCGTGACCGACCGCCGCCCGCCGCAGGCGGAACCGGAGAGGGGCGAGCACCCGTGAACATTGTGCACGCCGTGTGGGAGCAGGCAAACCTGGGCGTGGACGCCTACGAGACCACCCTGTGCGAAACCGACACGCCGGAGGCTTACGAAAACCGCGAGCGCGAGTTGACCGCGCAAGGCGCGCAGTACCTTGTGGTCAAAACGCCGGTCAACTGCCCCCGGCTGCTCTTCGGGCTGCCCCGGCTGGGCTACGCGATGGTGGAGACGGTGTTTCACGTGTCCATTCGCCGGGAGGATTACCACATGCCCGCCGCCCTCGCGCGGCTGGACCGGGGCCTTACCGTTCTCCAGCGCACCGACCCGCGCGATTTCCGGCGCGTGTATGCGCTGATCCGCAGCGGCGTATTCAAGAGCGACCGCGTGTCCATAGACCCGGCTTTCTCGCTGGCCCAGTCCGGCAACCGCTACGCCAACTGGCTGGCGCAGATGCTGGCAAACGGGGGCAAGCTGTACGAGGTCATGCGGGGAGAGGCGCCGCTGGGCTTTTTCGTGATTACGCGCGTGGATGAAAAAACCGTTGACCCCGTGCTCATGGGCCTGTATGATGAGGAGCACGACCGCGGCATGGGCGCGCTGCTGCACAAGAAGACGCTGGACACCTGCTTCACGCTGGATTGCGAACGCCTGAGCAGTACCATCGTCAGCAACAACGCTAAGGTGCTGCGCGTGTATGTGAACGCGGGCGCGACCATCTGGGACACGCAGTACACCTATGTAAAGCATGTGTGAGCGCAGGGAGTGCAGTCCGGTGGCGCAAAAAAACGGAGTGTGAACGTAAGCCATGACCAGACCGACCGGGAACCGACAGGGCGCGGCCGTAAAAGGCGCGAAGGTGCCGCTCTCCGCGCTTGCGCTTTTGCACGGCACGCTGCTGCTCTACGCGGTGGTGAGCCTCTTTGGCAAGTACGCAGGCGTGAACCTCGCCGCCAAGCAGACCGTACCCACGCTGATTTTTCTGGGGCTGGAGTTTCTGGCGTTGGTGGTGTATGCCGCGCTGTGGCAGCAGACCCTGCGGCGCATGCCGCTGAGCTTTGCCTACAGCAACAAGGCCGTGTGCACGCTGTGGAGCTGCCTGTTCGGGCTACTCTTCTTCGGCGAAACGATGACGTGGGGGAAGGCGGCCGGGCTTGCGCTCGTGCTCAGCGGCGTGTGGCTGGTGGTGAGCGGGCGTGACTAGCAGCGTGCTGATCTACCTGTTTACCCCGCTGATCTCGGCAGCCTCGCAGCTGATGCTCAAGAAGGCGGCGGACAACCCGGCGTATACGGGCGTCCGGTTTTATGTAAACCCGCTGGTGATCGCCGCCTACGCGCTGTTTTTCGGGTGCATGGTGGCCAACGTGTTCGCCCTGCGCACGCTGGATTTGACCGTCGCAAGCGTGCTGGAGGCATCCGGCTTTCTGTACGTGATGGTACTTGGCGCGCTGTTCCTGAAGGAAAAGATCACCGCGCGCAAGCTGATCGGCAATGCGCTGATCGTGGCGGGCATCCTGGTCACGCTGCTGGTCAAGATTTGACGGGGAGGCGGTACCTATGAACCATCTGGGCACCAAAACGCTATCCACCGCGCGGCTTACCCTGCGCCCCTTCTCGTTTTCGGATGCGCCCGCCATGTTTGCCAACTGGGCCAGCGACCCGGAGGTGACCCGTTACCTCACCTGGCCCACGCATGCCGATGTGGGCGTGTCACAGGCCGTGCTGGCGGATTGGGTGCCCCGCTATGCCGACCTCACCTGGTACCAGTGGGCCATCGTGCCGCAAGACGGGGGCGAGCCCATCGGCAGCATCGCCATCGTGCGCATGGATGAGGATGTGCAGTCCGTGCACGTAGGCTACTGCATCGGGCGGCGATGGTGGCGCATGGGCTATACCAGCGAGGCTTTGGCGGAGCTGCTGCGTTTCTTTTTTGAAGAGGTAGGCGTGCTGCGCGTGGACTCGCGCCACGACCCGCGCAACGTAGGCTCCGGCGCGGTGATGCTGCGCTGCGGCATGACGCTGGAGGGCACCATGCGGCAGGCTGACCGCAACAATCAGGGCATTTGCGACTATATGGAATACGGCATCCTGCGGGATGAATACTTTGCC
The DNA here is from genome assembly GCA_964584315.1 of uncultured Oscillospiraceae bacterium. Classification (GTDB taxonomy): domain Bacteria; phylum Bacillota; class Clostridia; order Christensenellales; family Aristaeellaceae; genus CAXXOK01. Next base: position 24,997 of record CAZOZO010000016.1, on the reverse strand, counting down.
ATGAAGGCCGCAAGGCAAAACGCCTGACCCCCAAAACCGCACCCGCCCACGGCGGGCTACCGGCCCCTCGCGGGCCGCAGATAAAGGAGGCAACATCCCCATGCAGACCGCAGGACCGATCGAGCGCAAAAAGGTCATTTTCTCCGGCATACAGCCCTCCGGCACCCTCACGCTGGGCAACTACATCGGCGCGCTGCGCAATTTCAAGCTCCTTTCGGACGAGTATGACTGCGTCTACTGCGTGGTGGACATGCATGCCATTACCGTCAAGCAGGACGCGGCCAAGCTGCGCAGCCAGTGCCTGTCGCTGGCCGCCATGTACATGGCCGTGGGGCTTGACCCGGACAAGAACCTGATCTATTGCCAAAGCCATGTGAGCGCGCACGCAGAGCTGGCGTGGGTCTTGAGCTGCGTCACCTACATGGGCGAACTGAGCCGCATGACCCAGTTCAAAGACAAGAGCGCCAAGCACGCAGACAACATCAACGCGGGGCTTTTCACCTACCCCGTGCTGATGGCCGCGGATATCCTGCTCTACCAGACCGACCTGGTGCCCATCGGCGCGGATCAGAAGCAGCACCTGGAGATCACCCGCGACATCGGCCAGCGCTTCAACAGCCTGTACGGCGATACCTTCGTGATCCCGGAAGCCTACATCGGCAAGGTTGGCAGCCGCGTGATGAGCCTGCAGGAGCCAACCCGCAAGATGAGCAAATCCGACCCCGAGGACACGTACATCGGCCTTTTGGATACGCCGGAGGATGTGCGCCGCAAGGTGAAGCGCGCCGTGACCGACAGCGACGGCGAGATCCGCTTCGATGTGGAAAACAAGCCGGGCGTGAGCAACCTGCTATCCATCGTGAGCGCGCTGACCGGCGAGCCTGTGCAGGCCGTGGCGGATTCGCTGGCCGGGCAGGGCTACGGCGGCCTCAAGAGCCGCGTGGCGGACGTGGTGTGCGACACGCTGGCCCCCATTCAGGCGGAGTATAAGCGCATCATCGCGGACAAGACCACGCTGCAAGCGATTCTCGACCGCAACGCGCAGGAGGCCGCCCGCCGCGCGAACCGCACGTTGGACAAGGTCAAGCGCAAGGTGGGCTTCGCCCCGCACGGCAAGGGCTGACCGACGCCTTTCAGCCCGCACATACTCGTTCCCCTCAACCGACCCGCACAAAGGAGCTATACCATGCAAGCAAACCAGAACTATGACGTGATCGTGATCGGCGCCGGCCCCGCCGGTATCTTTACCGCGCTGGAAGTGACCCAAAAGAAGCCGGACAGCCGTGTGTTGATCGTGGACACGGGCCGCGCCATCAAAAACCGCACCTGCCCCGCGCGCATCAACGGGCAGTGCGTGCACTGCAACCCCTGCGGCATCGTGCACGGCTGGGCCGGGGCGGGCGCGTTCAGCGACGGCAAGCTGAGCCTGTGCGATGAGGTGGGCGGCCAGATCAGCGAATACATGGGCCACAAGCGCGCCATGGAGTACATCCAGCGCGCGGACGATATCTACCTGCGCTTCGGGGCCAGCCCCGTGGTGCACGGCCGCGACGACCGCCGCGTGGAGGAGATCGCCTATCAGGCCAGCCGCCACAACATCCGGCTGGTGCCCTGCCCCGTGCGCCATCTGGGCACGGAGAACGCGGGCCCGGTGCTGGGCGCGATGCATGACCACCTGGTCGAAAACACGAACACCACGTTTCTGGAGCTGACCACCGCGCAGGATATCCTGGTGGAAAACGAGCGGGTGGTAGGCGTGCGCATCCAGCCGCGAAACGGCGATGCCTTCACCGCGCTGGCACCCTTCGTGGTGGCCGCGCCGGGCCGCGGCGGCGCGCAGTGGCTCAGCGAAACGGCGGGTAAGCTGGGCCTGCGCACTAAAAACAACGAGGTGGACATCGGCGTGCGCGTCGAGGTGCCCAACGCCATTATGGACGGCCTCACCCGCGACCTGTATGAGGCCAAGCTCGTCTACTACAGCGACACCTATGAAAACAAGGTGCGCACCTTCTGCATGAACCCCGGCGGCGAGGTGAGCCAGGAGCATTACGAGGGCGGCATCGCGGTGGTGAACGGCCACAGCTATGAGGACCCGGCAAAGCGCACCGGCAACACCAACTTTGCGCTGCTGGTGAGCACGTCGTTCACCGAGCCTTTCAACCAGCCCATCGAGTATGGCCGCTACATCGCTCAGCTTGGCAACATGCTGACGGGCGGACCAATCATGGTGCAGCGGCTGGGCGACCTGCTCAAGGGCCGCCGCACGGACGCAAGCCGCCTGCGCAAGTCCACCACCATCCCTACGCTCTCTACCGCCGTGCCGGGGGATTTGAGCTTCGTGCTGCCAGCGCGGCACCTGACCAGCATCATCGAGGCGCTGCGCGCGTTCGACCACCTTGCTCCGGGCCTGTACAGCCAAAACACGCTGCTCTACGGCGTCGAGGTCAAGTTCTACTCCAGCAAGGTGTTGGTGAACAATAACTTTGAGACCGCCATCGGCGGCCTGTATACCATCGGCGACGGCGCGGGCATCACCCGCGGGCTGATGCAGGCCAGCGTGACCGGCATGGCCGTGGCGGACGATATCACAGGCAGGATGTAAGCCGAGCGGAAGCCGGAGACGGACGAATGGTCCGTGCCACCGAAACACAGATACTTTTCACAGCAGCCACGGCGTATTGCGCCGTGGCTGCTGTACTTGGGCGTAGGTTTTTGGCACTGCGGCATCGCTCGCACTAACGCTCGGGTGCTGGCGGCGGAGAGACGCCTTTTGCAGGCGAGGCGATGGATTGCGGCATTGCACGTCGATGAATGCCTGCGAAAGAGCCATGCCGGGAGGATGGAGTTGCAGAGCACAGCGTCGCCTGTGCTTTTTTTGTTTTTCGGATATGGTGGCATCGCGGACTAAGCATTGTGTTTCAGCCATTTTGCGCTGCGGCGATGTATGATGCGGCAAAAAATATTGTCAAATTTCTAACACGCACGCAGGAATAAAGGAGGCAGGCGCAGAACTAACAGAAACAGGAGTAAATTGAGCTTTTTCAATCCTCCCCGATACACAAACCCAATCCGACGGAAGGAGAACGGAAATGCAGAACTCTCAAGACCTCAAAACGGTGCAGGCGCTTCGTGAAACCCTGAGCGCGGGCGACGAAGCGCGCGCGAAGGCACAGCGTGACGCGGGTAAGCTGACCGCGCGCCAGCGCATCGAACGGTTCGTGGACGCGGGCAGCTTCGTGGAACTGTACGCATTGGTAAGCGAGGGCGGCGAGGCCGCGGGCGTGGTCACCGGCTACGCAACGGTGCAGGACCGCCCGGTTACCCTCTTCGCGCAGGACTTCACGGTGCACGGCGGCGCTATGGGCAAGCTTCAGGCGCTCAAGATCAACAAGACGCTCGACCTGGCGCTCAAGACGGGCACGCCCGTCATCGCGCTGCTGGACAGCGCTGGCGTGCGCATCGACGAAGGCGCGGCAGGCATGAATGCCTATGCGGAAATCTACAAAAACATCGCCCGCCTCAGCGGCGTAAGCCCCATCGTCGCGGTGGTGCTGGGCCCCGCCGTCGGCGGCGCGGCGCTTTTGGCGCAGCTGGCGGATGTCAGCATCATGGCCAAGAAAACCGCCGCGATGGGCGTGTTCGGCCCGCAGGTGCTCGCGGCCATGAACGGCATCGACGTGAAGCCCGAGGCTGTGGGCGGCGCGGACATGATGGCCGCGCAGGGCGGCGTGTCGCTGGTGGCCGCCACGGAGGACGAGGCTCTCGCCCTTGCCGCGCAGGTGCTCTCGCTGCTGCCCGGTAGCAATGCGGAGGACGCCGACATCGTGGATGGCGACGACCTGAACCGCCTGCTGCCCGAGCTGGCCGCCGCGGACGTGACCGCGCTGCTTTCGCAGCTGATGGACGCGGGCACCCAGGTGGAGCTGAAAGCCGCCTACGAGACGGGCGTGCGCACCGCGCTGGGCCGCATCGGCGGGCACAGTGTGGGCGTTGTCGCAACCGCCGCCGGGTATTTGACTGCCGGGGCGCTGCAGAAAGCTGCCCGCTTTGTGCATTTCCTCGACTGCTTCAATATCCCCGTGGTCAGCCTGGTCAACACCAGCGGCGTCAAGGTGGACCGGCTTGACAACCAGAGCTGGCTGATGAACGCGCAGAGCCAGCTGCTCTACGCCTACGCCACCGCCACCGTGCCCAAGCTGGCCGTCGTTACCGGCGACGCCATCGGGCAGGCCTATGTGGCGCTGGGCGGCAAGGCCAATGCGGATATGATCTTTGCCTGGCCGGGCGCGGTCATCAGTGCGCTTACGCCCGAGGCCGCCGTAGCCGTGCTCTATACCGACGAGGTGAAGGCCGATAAGGAAGGCACCCCCGAGGAAACGCGCGCCAAGTACGCCGCGGAGTATGTGGAAAGCGTCGCCAGCGCCGTGTGCGCCGCCAAGGCGGGCCTCGTGGACGACGTGATCGACCCCGCGCAGACCCGCAAGCTGCTGATCGCTTCGCTGGAGATGCTGCTGAGCAAGCGCGACAGCAACCCCGCCAAGAAGCACGGCAACATGCCCCTGTAAGCGCGAAAGGAAGGGATGACCATGGAAAAGCTTGGTTTTGGTCTCTCCGTTGCGCTCATCGGTATGCTGGTGGTGTTTGCGGGGCTTATCCTGCTGATTTTCTGCATGAAGCTGATCACCGCCGCGTCCAGGGAGCGCAAGGTCAAGCAGGCGGAGGAGATCCAAACCCCCGCCCCGGCCCACGCCCCCGTCTCGCCCATTGCCGCGCAGGGCGTATCGCCGGAGATCATCGCCGCCATCACCGCCGCCATCGCCGCCGTGTGGCAGGGCGATACCGGCTTTGTGGTACGGCACGTGCGCCGCGTGCATAACGCCCCCGCGTGGAACAGCGCGGGCCGCGAGGATCAGATCTACAGCCGCATGTAACATCGGCGGCCCTCTGCCGCCCAGGTTTACTTGATCAATCACAAGGAGGATTTGACTCATGCGTCAGTTTAATGTGAGCGTCAATGGTATCGCATATCAGGTTTCCGTAGACGAGGTTGGCGCGTTTGCCGCGCCTGTGGCCGTGGCGCCCGTAGCCGTTGCGCCCGTAGCCGTTGCGTCCGCGCCGGTTGCGGCTCCCGTGGCCGCCCCCGCCCCCGTGGCTGCCGCGCCGGTTGCCGCCCCCGTGGCCGCCGCGCCGGTCGCCGGTGGCACCAAGATCAACGCCCCCATGCCGGGCACCATTCTGGACGTTCGCGCCGCCGCGGGCAGCACCGTCAAGAAGGGCGATATCCTGTTGATTCTGGAAGCCATGAAGATGGAAAACGAGATCCTCTCGCCCGCGGATGGAACCATTGCGCAGGTGCTCGTGGGCAAGGGTGCGTCGGTCAATAGCGGCGACGTGCTGGTCGTGATTGGCTAAGCAAGGGTTCGCAAGCAATTAACCGGCGAGGAGTTGGGCTTTCATGGAAACTATCAATGTAGGCGAGAGTCTGGTGAAGCTCGCACAACAATCCGGTATCATGGCGCTTATACAGCAGCCCCAGTACTTGATCATGATCGCCGTGTCGTGCGTGCTCATCTACCTCGCCGTCGTCAAAAAGTATGAGCCGCTGCTGCTGCTGCCCATCGCGTTTGGCATGCTGCTGGCTAACCTGCCGCTGGCGGGGCTGATGGACGGCCCCACCTACGAGTACTTCGCCACCGCGACGCATAACGGCAAGGCGGGCGTGCCCACCATCCTGCAGGACGGTACCACCGTGTATCAGTACATCAAGCAGGCGGGCGGCCTCCTGTACTACCTTTACCAGGGCGTCAAGCTGGGCATCTATCCGCCGCTCATCTTCCTGGGCGTTGGCGCGATGACCGATTTCGGCCCCCTGATCGCCAACCCGCGCAGCCTGTTGCTGGGCGCTGCGGCGCAGCTGGGTATCTTCGTGACCTTCATCGGCGCGCAGATGCTGGGCTTCAGCCCGCAGGAGAGCAGCTCCATCGGCATCATCGGCGGCGCGGATGGCCCCACGGCCATCTACCTGACCGGCAAGCTGGCGCCGCACCTGCTGGGCCCCATCGCCGTGGCTGCGTACAGCTACATGGCGCTGGTGCCCGTGATACAGCCGCCCATCATGCGCGCGCTGACCACCAAGAAAGAGCGCATGATCGTGATGGAGCAGCTGCGGCCCGTGAGCAAGCGCGAGAAAATCATCTTCCCCATTGCCGTTACCATCGTGTGCAGCCTGCTGCTGCCCTCGGCGGCTCCGCTGGTGGGTATGCTGATGCTGGGCAACCTGATACGCGAAAGCGGCGTGGTGGAACGCCTGAGCAAAACCGCGCAGAACGAGCTGAGCAACATCGTGGTCATCTTCCTGGGTGTCACGGTGGGCGCTACGGCCAATGCCGAAACGTTCCTGAAGCTGCAAACGCTGGAGATCATCGTACTGGGCGTTGTGGCGTTTGGGTTTGGCACGGCGGGCGGCGTGCTTCTCGGCAAGCTGATGAATAAGCTCAGCGGCGGCAAGATCAACCCCCTGATCGGCTCGGCGGGCGTATCGGCGGTGCCGATGGCCGCGCGTGTCAGCCAGGTGGAAGGGCAGAAAGCCAACCCCGGCAACTTCCTGCTGATGCACGCCATGGGCCCCAACGTGGCCGGCGTGATCGGTTCGGCCATCGCTGCGGGCATCTTGCTGAGTATGTTTGGCGCATAAGCGCCGTTTCCACCACTGTTTGAAAGGAGATACGATAATGGCTAAGGTCGGAATTACCGATACCATTTTGCGCGATGCGCACCAGAGCCAGGCGGCGACGCGTATGCGCATTGCGCAGATGGAGCCCGCTTTTGAGAAACTGGACAAGGTTGGCTATTACTCGCTGGAGTGCTGGGGCGGCGCAACGTTTGACAGCTGCCTGCGCTTTTTGAACGAAGACCCGTGGGAGCGCCTGCGCACCCTGCGCAAGGGCCTGCCAAACACCAAGCTGCAAATGCTGCTGCGCGGCCAGAACATCCTTGGCTACAAGCACTATGCCGACGACGTGGTCGATTTCTTCGTGAAGAAGAGCATCGAAAACGGCATCGACATCATCCGCTGCTTTGACGCGCTGAACGATCTGCGCAACATGCAGACCGCCGTTAAGGCCACCAAGAAGTACAAGGGCACCGCCGAGGTGGCCATGAGCTACACCATCAGCCCCGTGCACACGGAGGACTACTTCGTGAAGCTCGCGAGCCAGATCGCGGAGATGGGTGCGGATATCATCTGCATCAAGGACATGGCCAACCTGCTGCTGCCCTATGCGGCCTACAGCCTGATCAAGCGCCTGAAGGCCGAGACGGGCCTGCCCATCGTGATGCACACGCACGACACCACCGGCACGGGCGCGATGACGCTGCTCAAGGCCGTGGAGGCGGGCGTGGACGTGATCGACACGGCGCTGTCGCCCCTTGGCGGCGGCACGGCACAGCCCACGACCGAGGCGCTGGTGGCGGCGCTCCAGGGCACGCAGTACGACACCGGGCTGGACCTCAAGCTGCTGAGCGACCTTGCGGCCTACTTCCGCGACGTGGCGGACGACCTGACCAAGGCTGGCTGGCGCGACCCCGGCCGCGTGCTGGCGACCGACGCCAACGCGCTGCTCTATCAGGTGCCCGGCGGGATGCTTAGCAACCTGATCAGCCAGCTGAAGGATGCCAACGCCATGAACAAGTACTACGACGTGCTGGAGGAAGTGCCGCGCGTGCGCAAGGACTTCGGCTATCCCCCGCTGGTGACCCCCACCAGCCAGATCGTGGGCACGCAGGCGGTCATGAACATCCTTGGCGGCGAGCGTTACAAGCTGGCCAGCAAGGAGAGCAAGGCCCTGCTGCGCGGCGAATACGGCCTGCTGCCCGCCGAGGTGAACGAGGAAGTGCGCAAGAAGGTCATCGGCGATGCGCCCGTGATCACGCACCGCCCCGCGGACGACATCCCGCCGGAACTGGACAAGTACCGCGAGGAGATCCGCGACTACTACCAGCAGGAAGAGGACGTGCTCAGCTACGCGCTGTTCCCGCAGGTGGCGGTCAAGTTCTTCCAGTACCGCCAGGCCAAGCAGCTGGGCGTGGACAGCACCATGCTGGACAAGGAAAAGAAAGTCATGCCCGTGTAACGCGGCGCAGGACGTACGGGAGCCCGCCGAGTCAATCGGCGGGCTCCTTTTCAATATGGATAAGGGTGCCGGCAAAAATGCGGCCAAGACGGGGCAACGCGGATGTTTACGCCCGTCAGGTATGGCGCACCAGCAGGGCGACCACCCTTGCAATCGCCACCTTGTACAGCGGGGGCTTTGCGTCCGTGTAATACCTGCGCTTGGGTGAGAGCCAGCCCATGCGCTGGAAGTACTGATAGTCGTAGGAGTTTTCGTCCGCGTGGGTGGCGTAGTAGTGGCGCGTCATGCAAAACGAGGTGAGGCCCGGGATGGTGGGCGCGTACCGCTTTGAGCCTGTCAGGCGGCGGTACAGGCGTTTCGCGGCCATATTCAGTGTTTTGAGCGCCTTTGCGGGCACGGGCACGATATCCGCGGTGCCTACCACCACGCACGCGTTGCCGACCACCGTAAAGCCCATCGCGGAGAGGGGCAACTGGACGGTGTAGGCTGTGAGTTTGGCAGTGGAGCTGGCCGTGGTGCTCACCACCAGCGCGGCTTTGCCATGGAAGGCCGGGCGGTGGCAGAAGTAGGCCAGCCTGTCCAGCAGGTTTTTCATGTAGCCGGACAGGCTGCACACATAGCTGGGCGTGGCGAAGATGACCCCGTCCGCCGCCAGCAGCTTCTCGGCGATCATGGGCAGATCGTCCTTGCGGGGGCATCGCGCCTCCCCGCGGTCAAAGCACGCGCGGCAACCGAGGCAAGGCTCCACCGCCTGCTCAGACAGGTACAGGTACTCAAACGTGAGCGCCGCGTCCAGCGCGGCGAACTGCTTTTCGATGGCCTGCACGGCGCGCCAGGTGTTGCCGTGCTTGCGCCCGCTGCCGATGATCGCCAGTATGTGCATGGGCCTTTGCCTCCTAAAAGGTGTTGTGCGCGCAGCCGCACGCCGCGTGTGGATTGATATTCGCCCTCAGGCGGCGCTGCCCCTGCCGTACCGCGCGTTTGCCGATAAAGGATTTGCATCGGCGACATCAAGCGCACCCACCGTGCGACGGGCGCTTGCCCCGGCCCCGTTTTGCGCCCCCGCAAGCGACATTTCAGCCACCGCGGCTTGAATTTTTGCCAAAAAAGTGTATGCTGAGAGGGTAGCGGCGGGCTCCGCCGGCTGCCTTTGCAATACGGACATGACTTGATGGAGGGCTATATGTTTTACTGGGATTGGACGATGATCCTGCTGGTGCCCGGCCTGCTGCTGGGCCTTTGGGCGCAGTTCAAGGTCAAGAGCGCCTACGCGAAATACCGCCGCGTGGGCACCCAGCGCGGCATGACCGCCGAAGAAGTGAGCCGCGACATGCTCACCCGCGACGGCAACGGTTTTGTGGATATCCAGCCCATTGCGGGCGAGCTGACCGACAACTACGATCCGCGCGCCAACGTGCTGCACCTCTCGCAGGGCGTGTACGGGGGCACTAGCATCGCGGCTATCGGTATCGCGGCGCACGAGTGCGGCCACGCCATGCAGGACAGGCACGACTATGCGCCACTCAAGCTGCGCAGCGCCATCGTGCCGGTGGTCAACATCGGCAGCACGCTGTATTTCCCCATCTTCATCGCGGGATTCATCTTCTCGTGGCAGCCGCTCATCTGGGTGGGCATCATCTGCTTTGCGCTCACGTTCCTGTTTTCGCTGGTCACGCTGCCGGTGGAGTTTAACGCCAGCCGCCGCGCCATCGCGATGCTGGGCGAGGGCGGCTATGTGACCGAGGAGGAGCTGCGCGGCGTGAAGAGCGTGCTGGATGCGGCGGCCCTCACCTATGTGGCGGCGGCCATCAGCAGCCTTTTGCAGCTGGTGCGGCTGCTGCTGATCTCCCGCAACAACCGCGACTGAGCGGGCGACATACTTAGCGCGCGGGGGAGGCATGCCGGTGGAGGCGACGTTCCGCGTTTCGGTGCGCGAGCTGGTAGGCTTTACCTACTTTCCGCCGGATATCGCGCCCATGGCGGGCGTGCGGGAGATGCTCGCGGGCGCAAAGGCCCATCAGGAGCGGCAGGCTGTGCAGGCGGATCGGTTCGCGGTCGAAAAGCCCGTGCGCGCAGATGTGCCGCTGATGGGCGAGACTGTGACCGTGTATGGCCGCATGGATGCGTTCATGGACGGCGAGCCGCCCTGCGTGGAGGAAATCAAGCTGTGCCATGCCTCGCCTGAGGCTCCTCTGCCCGAACACCTTGCACAGGCGCGCCTCTACGGCGCGCTTTTGTGCCTTGGCGCGCCGCTTGCAGCGGTGGATATCCGCGTTTCGTATGTGGATGAAGCAGGGCGCCTGCTGCGCGAGTTTGCCGCGGTGGAGACCCGCGAGGCGTTGCTTGCCGTGCTGGAAGGGTTGCTTTCGCCTTGGCTCGCCTTTGCCCTGCCGGAGCGGCAGCGCAGGCAGCTGCGTGACGCGTCGCTCAAGGCGATGGCGTTTCCCTTTCCCCAATACCGCGCGGGCCAGCGGGAACTGGCCGTGCAGGTGTATACGGCCATCACGCGCAAGAAGCGCCTGTTTGTGAGCCTGCCAACGGGCACGGGCAAAAGCGCCGCCGTGCTGTTCCCCGCGCTCAAGGCGCTGGGGGAAGGGCGCACCGCGCAGCTTATATACCTGACGGCGCGCACCACCGCTCGCCAGAGCCCGCTGAACGCGCTGGAGATGATGCGCGCGCAGGGGATGCGCGCGCGCGTGACCACCCTGACCGCCAAAGAAAAGCTGTGCCCTGCGCCTGCGCGCTGCCACCCGGACGATTGCCCGCGCGCCAAGGGGCACTTCCTTCGCCAGCCGCAGGCCCTGCAGGCCTTGCTGCAAACCGATGCGGTCTGGACGGATGAGGTGATCCTACGTGCGGCGGACGATCAGATGATCTGCCCGTTTGAGCTGGCGCTCACCCTGTGCGAGCTGGCGGACGTGGTGCTCATGGACATGAACTACGCCTTCGACCCGTTTGTGCAGCTCATCCGCATTTTCAAGCGCCGCAAGGATTTTACGCTGCTGATCGACGAAGCACACCATCTGCTGGACCGGGTGCGCGAGAGCCTGTCTGGCTCGCTGGACGTGAAAACCCTGCGTGAATACCGCACGGCGATGGGCAAGGCGCTGGGGCGCAGGCACCCGTATTTGAAGCTAGTGGCCGCGCTGCTCGCGGAACTGAAGGCGCTGGGCGAGGGGACCGACCCGCCGGATGGCGCGGGAGACGGGGCATTGAACGGAACTCCGGCTATGCAAGTCGAGCCAGGCGACCTTCCTTCCGCGCTGGAGGCGAACTCGCAGGAAACTGAAGCTTTTCAGAGCATGCCGCCTGCGACCCACCGACCGATCGACGCATCCGCCGCCGCACTGGAGGCGCTGCCGGAATCAACCCCCGAAGCCCTGGCCGCCGCGCGCCGCGCCCCGCGAGAAGTTACGCTTGCCGAGCCCCCGCTCGCACTGGTGGAAGCAGCACAGGCTTTGCTGGAGGCGACTTTCGCGCTGCTGGCCACGCCTGTGCCCTTGGAGGCGCGGCGCGAGGCAAACCCGCTGATCCGGCGGCTGGCGCCGTTCCTGTACGCCGCCATGCACTTTGACGCGCGCTATGCCGCGCTGCTCGCCTGCCGCGGGCATGACCGCCTTCTGGAGCTTTACTGCCTGTCGCCCGCCGAAACCATCGCGCAGGTGACCAAAGGGCTGCGCGGCGCAGTGTTCTTTTCGGCCACGCTGGAGCCGCTCCCCGCGATGCGCGACCTGTTGGGCGGAACGGCAGACGACGCGTGCTTCTCCCTGCCCTCGCCCTTCCCGCGCGACAATCTGGCCGTGGTGCGCAGGCGCGTGCAAACGCGCTACCGCCACCGCGAGGCCAGCGCGCAAACGGTGGCCGCCTGCATCGCCGAGGCTGTGAACGCCCGCGCGGGTCGCTACATCGCATACTTCCCCAGCTATGCCTACCTGTCGCTGGTGTATGAGCACCTGCTGGCCTTGCCCCTGCCGCCCATGCTGGTGCAGGAGAGCGACATGACCGAGGACGCCCGCGCGCGGTTTTTGGCTGCCTTTACGGGCGATGATGCGCCCAAGCTGGGCCTGTGCGTGCTGGGCGGGCTGTTTTCCGAGGGGGTAGACCTGCCCGGCGAGCAGCTGATCGGCGCGATGGTGGTGGGCGTGGGGCTGCCGACGCCCTCGCTGCGGCTGCGCACCCTGCAGGCGTACTATGAGGCGCGCTTTGGCGACGGCTTCCTCTATGCGTGGATGATCCCCGCGATGCAGAAGTTGGCGCAGGCGGGGGGCCGCGTGATCCGCACGGAGGCGGACAAGGGCCTCGTCGTGCTGCTGGACGACCGGTATTTTGACCCACGCTACGCAAGGTTGCTGCCCGAGCATTGGACGCTGCGCGAGGGCAGCGTGCGGGCGGCGGCGCGCGCGCTGTGGGGTTTGGAGGGAAATGCATGAAACGGCAAAGGCTGATCGCGGCGCTGCTCGCGCTGCTGGTACTGGCAGCGGGAATGGCCTCGGCGCAGGCCGCGGAAGGGAGTCGAGGCATCTTGTACCGTGTGACGGGCGGGCAGGCGACCATGTACCTGCTGGGTTCCATCCATGTGGGCAGCGCGGAGATGTACCCCTTCGGCGCGGAGATCGAAGGGGCTATGGCCGCGGCGGATACGTTCGTATACGAGTGCGACACGGCCTCGCCCGAGGCGACGGCTACCGTACAGGCGCGCATGCGGCTGCCCGAGGGGCGCACGCTGGCAGGGGAGATCGGCGCGGAGCTGTATGCCCGCGTGCAGGCGGTGTGCGGGCTGGTAGGGCTGGACGCGCGCCTGATGGACGGGCTCACGCCGTGGGCGGTGATCAACACACTGGCCGTGTACACCACCGCCGCTGAGATGGGCGCGGCCAACGTGGCGCAGGCGCTTGATTTGGGTGTGGAAAAGCAGGTGCAGGCCTACGCGGCGGCGAATCATAAACAAACCGACTATCTGGAAACACTGGACGAGCAGCTTACGGTGCTGGAGGGTTTCAGCCCTGCACTGACCCGTTATCTGCTGACCCAGGAGTGCGACGTGATCGAGAACCCCGAGAGCGCCCGCGGGTTGGACGCGAGCATCGCAAGCTGGCCTGCCTGGTGGCAAAGCGGCGACGCGGAAGCCTTTGCGGCGCAGTATATGGGCTCGTATCTGGAGCCGGGGCATGAGGACGTGTGTGCGGAGTACCATGCCGCGCTGGTGAGCAGGCGCAACGTGCTCATGGCCCAGCGGTTGGATGGGATGCTACGGGCGGGCGGCGCGTACTTCGTTACGGTGGGTCTCTTGCACCTGACCTTGCCGGACGATAGCGTGGTGGCCGAACTACGGAAGAAGGGGTATACGGTCGAGCAGGTGTCAAGGCCGTAACGGACACTGGCATGAAGGACGAACGCTTTGCGGGCTATACATTAAGCTGTAAGCGCAGCAGGTTCAAAACCAAGGCGGTCATGAAGCTGCTGGCCCTCACCTACTGGGCGAAGGATCGCGACCATGACACGGTCAAACGCGCCAACAAACACTCTGTGCCCTTTGGCGTGTTTGCGCCGGATGGCACACTGGTGGGCTTCATGCGCATCGTGACCGACCACGCCACGGTTTACTACATCGGCGATGTGGTGGTGGCGGAGGAAGAGCGCGGCAAGGGCTTGGGTCTGGCGCTGGTGCGGTATGCCCTTGCCCACCCCACAGCGTGCCGCGGCAAGGGGCTTTTGCTCACGCAGACCGCCAACGGCCTGTATGAGAAAGTGGGCTTTTATAACGTGCACGACCGCCTGATGGTGCGCGACCCGCTCACAAAGTACAAGGGCGTAGCCGAGCGGGAGGCCGCCGCGGCGGCTTTGGCGGCGCAGGCGGAAAGCGCAGTGGCGGTTCCCCAGCCGGAAGGTGCGCCGCAGGCGTGAACCTGAGCACGGCAGGCATGCAGCGGCGCGCACGCTCAAACAATGGACACGCCGAGCAGTGGCCGTTCTTGGGAGCTTATACGATTTCAAATCCTTCATGCGTCAAAGAACGCGAGCGTTTTACCCCGCGAGAATGACGTATTAAGGTATTTGAATAAATGTAAACATGAAAAGCAAGCGCGGGAGTCAAATCCGGCGCTTGTTTTTCTTTGGCGCGGATAGGTTGGGCGAGGCATCCCTCGGCACAGAAGCGCTGCGGTGTTTGCACAGGGCCGATAACACAGGTTTGCCGTGGCAGCAGATGGAAGCGGGGTCGATCGCCCAAACAGAATGCAGGTGCACAATTAAAACAAACGTCTGCATTTTTTGATGGCGCACGGGAGGATAGCCGCGGCAATGCGCTTTGTGCCTAAGTAGATTTCTATCGCCGTTTTCGGTGGCGTTCGCGCGAGAACGGGCATCGATCCTGACAAAAAGCAAGCGCGGAATAACCGGCGCTTGCTTTGGCATGTGTATTGGCGGCGGGCCATTTCGTGCCCTGCGCGCTTTACTTGAACACCTGATATATGCCGCACTTCAAATACTGCGTCTCCGGTGCGGCAGGCAAAATGGGGTGGTCGCGCCCCTGCGTGCGGAACTCTACCTGCCTTAGCTGCACGCGCGCGTCCTTCTGCGCGTCCAGCACCATCTCTTGGAACATCGCGGGCAGCACATGCTGGCTGCACGAGCAGGTGACCAGATAGCCCCCGTCTTTTACCAGCTTCATGCCGCGCAGGTTGATCTCCTTATACCCGCGCAGCGCGCCAGCCACCGCCGCGCGCGTCTTGGTAAAAGCGGGCGGGTCGAGCACGACCATGTCGAACGCATCGTGCCGGTCCTGCGCGGCGCGCAGGTAGTCAAACGCGTTGTCGCACACGAAGCGCACGCGATCCTCAAAGCCGTTCAGGCGCGCGTTTTCGGTGGCAAAGGCACAGGCGTGGTCGCTGATGTCCACCCCCGTCACATCCGCCGCACCATAGCGGGCGGCGTGCAGCGCAAAGCTGCCCGTGTGGGTGAAGCAATCCAGCACCTTGGCCCCGCGCACAAAGGGCGCGATGGCTGCGCGGTTCTCCTTCTGATCCAGAAAGAAGCCCGTCTTTTGCCCTTCCTTCACATCCACCCAGAAATGCACGCCGTTTTCGACCATCTCCACGCGGTCGGGCACGGTGCCGTATAAAAGGCCCGTTTGGAGGGGCAGCCCCTCCAGCGCGCGCACGGGCACGTCGTTGCGCTCGTAGATGCCCGTGGGGTGCAGCGCCTCCACCAGCGCGTCCACGATATCCTGTTTGAACTGCTCCATGCCTAGGCACAGCACCTGCAACACGATCACGCCGCCGAACGCGTCCGCGATCACGGCGGGCAGGCCGTCGCTCTCCGCAAAGAGCAGGCGGCAGCTGGCAAAATCCGCAAAGGCGCGGCGATAGTCCAGCGCGCGGCGCACGCGCCCCATGATAAAGGCGCGGTCGATGGTCTCTTCCCTGCGGCTCAGGATGCGCAGCGCGATCTGCGAACGGGGGTTGTATACCGCCATCGCCAAAAACTGACCGCGGTCGCTCAAAACGCGCACCACGTCGCCATCCCGCACGTCGCCCTCCACGCGGGCGATATCGCTGCGGAACACCCATGGGTGCCCACCGTACACGCGCTGTTCCTTTGCCTTGATCAAAAATGCCGTTGCCATAAAGTCCTCCTGCGTTTGCTCCCCGCATTATACCACGCGCGGGCGGGCGCGGCAATGCAGAGCCGAAGCAGGATGGCCCTCTACGGCGGAAATGGTTCAGGGGCCAGGACTTGTGGGCGGAGGGCAAAGACTGCCCGCGGGAGGGGTATTGCCGCCAAGCAGCCCGCGAAAGCGTCGGAAGTGCCACGAGCGCAGTGCGGCGTGGGTTTTGGCGAGCTCTTGGCTGAAAATGAAACATGGCCCGAGAACTCGCGTTTGCCTCTCTCGGGCCATGGTGTTTGTTAAGCAGCCTGCCCACCATCAGCTCCCCGATGCGTCCTCGTTCTCCTCCATGGTGCCGCTGATGCCAAGCGCGTCCGCGGGTATGAAGCCGCGCGCCGTTTTGCCGTCCACGGTGGTCTCGACATAGGCCCAGTCGTAGCGGTTCTGGAAGCCCGTGAGGTATGTGACCGTCTCGCCCTGCGCGAGGGTGCGCAGGGTGGTGAAGGTCGTGGCCGGATCGTCGGTCAGGGGCACTGCGCGGGAACACTGCATGGCCAAGTAGAGAAACTCGAGCCTGCGGGCGTCCACGGGGCCCTTGACTTTTGCGCCGTCCACATAGCCTACGCGCACCGCGCCGTTGTTGGTCTCGTACATCACAAGCAGCCAGCCGCTCTCCCAGCCCGCCACGTAGACCGAGCCGTTGGTACTCAACAGCGCCTTGCCGTTTGCGCCACGGTAGGCGGAGGCACTGGGCGCGGCATATACTGCCAGCTTCTGCCCAGTCTTGAGCGGCATGTAGGCAAAGCCGCTGAGCACGTCAAAGCCGCCCTGCTCGATATAGTCCAGGTAGTGCTTGCCGCTGGGGTTGGCGGTGTGCTGGGCGCGCATCTGCTCGCGAACCTGCTTGACAAGCCGCTCGTTGCGCCATTCCCGGCTGCTCAGTCGCGAGTAGCAGGCAGCGCGGTTGTCGGGGTTCTGGTTGGGCGTATACCATGGCCGCGCACGGAAGAAGTTATCGTACTTGCTGCCTGCGATAAAGTTGTAGCCGTGGCGCGCAAAGATCTCGTTGAGGATATAGCCCAGCGACTCATAATCCCATTCCCACAGTTCGCTCTCGGTCAGGTCGCGGGTGTCACTGTCCGGGATGATATACTGCCGCGCGGCCAGCGCGAACGCAGGCAAGAGCAGCAGGGCAAGCAAAACGGCGGCGAAGCGTTTCCACATGGCGGAGTGCCTCCTTTGGCTTATGCGGTTGGCGGGCGGGGCGGCGGATATGCGCCTCTCCCGTGGGATGTGCGTTTCCTCTGCCCGTAGTATAGGGCGAAAAGCGGCCGCCCGTCAAATGTAAATTTGATTTTTGGCGCCTGCGGGTGCGCAAGCGGGCCGCCGCTTGTGGTACAATAGGGGCGATCCGCGCGGTTTTTTGCCGCGCCGCAAGGGAAACGGCCCCATGGCCGCGAATATAGCTACGCCGCGCCCGCGCGCGAGCGTGACGATGGGGGAAACTGGGAATGAAGTTGATCCTGCGCGTATTGATGCTGTTGTTGATGCTCTGTCTGTTGATGGTACTGCTGCCCTCCGGCGCGCCGCTCTCCGCCGCCTATGCGGAGCAGGCGCTCACGCCGCTCCCGCTTACCGACGCGCCCTGCCCCGTGCCCGACCCCGCCGCCTATCTGGCGGATGGAAAGGGCTATCAGGACGCGAGCCTGTCCATCACGGTGGAGGAGATGCGCAAGTACGATACCACCATTCTGGTCGCGCGCATCAAGATCGCCGACCCGTCGCAGCTGCGCACGGCGATGGCCGCCAAGTTCGGCACCTCGCGCGACATGCCCGCCGCGCGCCTGGCCAAGCGGTACAACGCGGTGTTCGCCATCAATGGGGATTACTTCAACTTCGACAATAAGGGCTACATCGTGCGGCAGGGCACAGCCTACCGCGACAACCCCCGCGAGGGCGGCGATGTGCTGCTGATCGACGACAAGGGCGACCTGAACATCATCCAAAACGCGACCAGCGAGAGCATCGCCGCGTTTGGGGGCACGGTGGTCAACTCGTTCAGCTTTGGACCCGCGCTGGTGGTGCAGGGGCAGGCCATGCCCATCACCGAGAACCTGCTGGTCGCCTCCGACAAGCCTACCCAGCGTATGGTGATCGGCCAGGATGGGCCGCTGAGCTACCTCTGCGTGGCCACCGAGGGGCCGGAGAACCCCGATTCCGTGGGGCTGACGCTGGCGCAGACCGCCGAGCTGATGCAGGGCCTGGGCTGCCAGACCGCCTACAATCTGGACGGGGGCAGCAGCTCCACCATGGTGCTGAACAACGAGAAGATCAACGCGCTCAGCACCCACAAGGTGCGCGCGATATGCGACATCCTCTATTTTGCCACACTGGTCAAGCCCGAGTAACGCGGCGCCGCCGCTGAGGAGCAAACCCCATGACCGAACCTGCGCGCCTCTTTACCCTGCTTACCATGGACGTATACCCTTATGGCCTTTGCGTGGCGCTGGCCACGCTGCTTTCGTGTCTGCTGCTGTGCGCGCTGGCGGGCGGGCGTTTTCAAAAGCCTGCGGAGGGGCTGCGCATTGCGCTGTACCTGCTGCCCGCGGGGCTTTTTTTCGCGCGGCTTTTTTACCTGCTGGTGCGCTGGCGCTTCATCGCCGTGGACTATGCGGCGGGCTTTTGGTACAGTGCGTGGCTGGGCGGCTACTCGCTGGCTGGCGCGTCCGTTGGGGTGGTGCTGGGCGCGCTGCTCTACGCGCGCGTGAGCGGGCGCGCCACAGCCGACGCGTTGGATATCGCTGCCCCGCCCGCGCTGCTGGTACTGGCGGGCGTGCGGCTGGCCGAGTGCTTCACGCTGGACGGCGTGGGCCTGTATGTGGATAACGAAGCGCTGTGGCGCTTTCCCTTCGCTGTGCCCAACCCCTATGGGGAATATGTACTGCCCGTGTTCGTCTATGAGGCGGCTGTGGCGCTTTTGATTTGCGCGGGCGTATTGCTTTGGATGCGGCGTGCGGGCAGGCTGCGCGGCGACGCTGCGCTCACGGCCATGCTGCTGCTTGGGCTCGCACAGATCTTTTTGGAAAGCCTGCGCGCGGATGATTTTTTGCGCTTCGGCTTTGTGCGCGTGAACCAGTTGTGGGGCTTGCTGATGGCGGGGGTCGCGCTACTGATTTGGCTCAGGCGTTATCGGCCCACCCGTGCGCGCGCCGTGGCGACAGTAGCCACGTTCGCAGTGTGCGCCGGGGGGCTGGTCGCGGTAGAGTTCGGGCTGGACAAATCGACCATCCCCAACGAAATCCTGTATGGTGCAATGGCGCTGGCGCTGCTGGTGATCGGCATTGTGGCGCTGCGGCTGCGCATCGCCTGCGAGGGGAGGGCGGCCCATGGTGCGTAAGGCGCGGGCACTGCTGGCGGCGCTGCTTCTTGCCCTCTTTGCCGCCCAAGCGGCACTGGCGGACAGGCAGGTGACGCTTACCTTTCTGGGGGATTGTACCATCGGCTGCGAGGAGCGGCTCATGGGGCAGGATCACGGCTTCGCCAAGGTGGCCGAGCGCGAGGGCTACGGCTACTTCTTTGAAAAGGTGCGGCCGCTGCTGGCGGAAGACGACCTGACCATCGCCAATTTTGAAGGCGTGCTCAAGACGGACGCGGGCCGTAAGGCCAACAAGACGTATTGCTTCCGCGGCCTGCCCACGTTTGCGCAAATCATGAAGTTGGGTAGCGTGGAGGTCGCGACCCTCGCCAACAACCACACCGGCGATTACGGCACGCTGGGCTACGAGAGCACGTGGGCCGCGCTGGCGGCTGCTGGCGTGCAGCCGGTGGATACCGGCAACCCCTACGTAGTCGAGGTCAAGGGTGTCAAAATCGGCGTGGTGAGCATCTATGCAGCGGGCTACTTCGCCAAGCGCAAAATGATGAAGGATGCCGTACAGCGCGCGCGCGACGCGGGTGCGGACGCGGTAGTGGTCATGGTGCACGCCGGGCAGGAGTACGACGGCCTGCACAGCCGTAACCAGACGCTGATCGCCCGCCTGCTGGTCGATTCCGGCGCGGATGTGGTGATCGGCACGCACCCGCACGTTTTGCAGGGCGTGGAGGTCTGCGGCCAGCGCAGCATTCTGTACAGTATCGGCAATTTCGTGTTTGGCGGCAACGCCACCGTACGCAGTAACGAAACGGTGGTCGCCCGCGTCACGCTCACCTTCAGCGACGATAAACTTTATCTGGGCCAGCAGTTGCGCCTGTACGCCGCGAACATCAGCGGAGAGCCGGTGCATAACAACTATCAGCCCGTGCTGGTATCGGGCGAGCAGGCGCAGGCGGCATGGAAACTGATCGACCGCGACAGCGAAAGCCAGCCCGCGCCCGAAACGGAGACCGACGGATACCGAGACTACGCCTACCTGCCCTCCGGGCAAAGCGAGGTTATCGAATGAAACGCCGCCGCATCGCCTGCCTGACGCTCATGTTGGCCGCGGCGCTGGCGTTCTGCACGCCCGCGCTGGCCGTACCCGCGCCGCGCGGCTATGTGAAGGGGCTGGGGTATGCGTATTTCAGCGTGGGCAACTATCCGCAGGGAAAGGATGGCGAGGTGCAGCCGCTGCTGTGGCGCTCGCTGGATGTGACGGACGGGCGCGCGCTGCTCATGACCGAGCATGTGATCGACGCGCAGCAGGTGATCTTTGAAAGCGACGCGCAGGTCATCAAGGCGCGCACATACCGCCGCATCACGAGTTTTGCCCAGAGCGACCTGTGCGCATGGCTGAACAGCACCATGCTGCCAGCCATCCTCGGCGATACGGGGCTTTCCGCGGCGCTGGTCGCGGGCGACTTCGGCAAGCTGTACCCCCTGACCGACGATCAGTTTTTGACGCCGGCCTACGGCTTCAGCACCGCGCGCTACGGCGAGGGCCCCACGCGGCTGGCGACCGTAACGCCCTATGCCGCCGCGCAGGGCGTGTACCACGACCGGCTTGGCAACGCGCCCTATTGGGTGGCCGCTGTGAAGGACCCGGTGGGCTATAAGCTGCAGATCGTGGGGTACAACGGACACCTGAGCTACGGCGCCTACACGCGCGTGAACATCGGGCTGCGGCCTGCGATGCTGCTGGACTTGAACCAGTGCGACATCACCGGTGGTGACGGCACGGAAGAAAATCCGTGGCAAGTGGCCCTGAAAGCGCAGCCCGAAGGCGTGACGGGCATGTCTGCAACCGCAACGCCGGATGGCACACCCGCGACCAGCCCCGCACCACAAACGAACATGCCTGCTGGCACGGACGAAGCGACGGGTGTCTCGGCCACCGCCACGCCGGTCTTGACTGCCACGCCTGCGTTGGATGCGTCCGCTACCGCCACTTCAGCCATGACGACCGCAACGCCCATGGCATCCACTGCGGCGCCCGCCGCGCAGGCGGAGGATGGGCTCACGACGCTCTCCCTCATCGGGGATGTGAGCGTGGGCGACGCCTATCAGTACCGCCTGAGCAAAAACGGCCTAACCGAGGCCATCCGCAGGGGCGGCATGGACTGGGCTTTTGCCCGCGTACGAGACGTGCTCACCGCGGACAACCTGACCGCCGCCAACCTGGAGGTGTGCCTGACCAACAGCACCGACGCGAGCGGCAAGATGTTTCCGCTGCTCGCCCCGCCGGAGTTTGTCTCCGTGCTGACGGAAGGCGGCATCGACACAGTCAACACCGTGAACAACCACTGCTTCGACTTTGGCACGCAGGGCTATGCCGATACGTTGGCCGCGCTGGAGGGCGCGGAGGTTGGGCACTTTGGCACGCTGGTGGATGGCAAGGGCAACGCAAGCGGCACGACCTGTACCGTGCAGCGCGGGGGCATCCTCTTTGGGTTTGCGGGTTATTCCTACCCGCAGAACGAGACGCTGCCCGTGATCGAGCGGCAAATCAAGGAGCTCAGGGCCGCGGGCTGCGATGTGGTGGTCGTGAGCCTGCACTGGGGCCGCGAAACGTTCATGGCCCCCAAGAGCGGCCAGCCCAGCTATGCCGCCAAGATCATCGACATGGGCGCGGACGCGGTGTGGGGGCACCACCCGCATGTGCTTCAGCCCGTGCAGTTCTATAAGGGCAAGCCGGTGCTGTTCAGCACGGGCAACTTCATTTTTGGCACCATGAGCAAGGTGGAGCCCTCGACCGGCATCTTCCAGCTTGCATATGAGCGCACGGATAGCGGCGTGCGCCTGAAGCGCCTGACCGTCGTGCCCTGCATGACCCAGCGCGCGCCGGATTACCAGCCTTACGTGCTGACCGACGAGGCATCGCGCCGCAAGGTGTGGGCGTTTTTGCGCGCAGCCAAAACGTATGACGGGTATGTGAACCTGCCGGAAACGTTTTTGGAAACAGGCGTAGTGGAGCTGAACGCAGTGGGGGAAATCGAGTAAGTGACCCAACACGAGCTGGGAGCTTCATAAGAAGCGCCAAAGAAAGAAGAAGGGGAGCGCCAACGGGCACTCTCCTTTTGATATGAGCATATCCCGCGCCGCAGCGAAAGCAGCGTCAAGGGTAATTGCCCTTGTGGGATGAAGGGGCAAAGCCCCTGCACCCTGGAGGCCGTATGCCAAGCGACAGAACATAATGCGGCCCCCACCCACCCGCAGCAGGGCGCGATGGCGGGATGCTGGTCTGTATCAAAAAAGCGGAGCGCCTTTGCAGACGCTCCGCTTTTGGTTGACTGACAGGGGTTTAGAACTTCAGCGGGTTCACCTTGACGGCGGGGCCCATCGTGGCGCTGAGGTACAGCGAGCGCACGTAGATGCCCTTGGCGGTCGCAGGCTTTGCCTTGTTGATGGCGTCCATCAGCACTTTGAGGTTCTCGCCCAGCTTCTCGGGGCCAAAGCTCGCCTTGCCAACGGGGCAGTGGATGATGGCGGTCTTGTCCACACGATACTCCACCTTACCGGCTTTGATATCGTTGATGGCCTTCGCCAGATCCGTGGTCACAGTGCCGGACTTGGGGTTCGGCATCAGGCCCTTGGGGCCCAGGATACGGCCGATGCGGCCGATCACGCCCATCATGTCGGGCGTGGCGACGATCACGTCGTAGCCGAACCAGTTTTCCGTCTGGATCTTCTGCACCATTTCCTCAGCGCCGATGAAGTCCGCGCCGGCGGCTTCCGCTTCCTTGGCTTTGTCGCCCTTGGTGATTACCAGCACGCGGGTCACGCGGCCGGTACCGTTGGGCAGCACCACCGCGCCGCGAACCTGCTGGTCCGCATGGCGGGGGTCGACGCCAAGGCGAATGGAAATTTCGATGGTCTCGTCAAACTTGGCCTTGCTGGTCTGGCATACGAGCGAGACGGCCTCCTCAGGGTCATAGGCCTTCAGGGGGTCGATCAGCTTGATGCTGTCTGTGTACTTCTTTCCGTGTTTCATCGTTCAAATCCTCCCTGTGGTAATAACGGCACTTTGTCCTCCCACAATCGTTTCTTTATTCCTCAACCGTGATGCCCATGGAGCGTGCGGTGCCGGCCACCATGCTCTCGATGCTCTCGATATCGGTGGCGTTCACGTCGGGGCGTTTGAGCTCGGCGATTTTATGCACCTGCGCCTTGGTGAGCTTGCCCACCTTGTCGCGGTTGGGGCGGCCGCTGGCATGCTCGAGACCCAGCTCTTTTTTGATGAGCACGGGCACCGGCGGCGTCTTGGTGATGAAGGTGAACGTGCGGTCGGAGTAAACGGTGATCACCACGGGGATGATCAGGCCCGCATCCTTCTGGGTGCGCTCGTTGAACTCCTTGCAGAAACCCGGGATGTTCACGCCGTGCTGGCCAAGCGCGGGGCCGATCGGCGGCGCGGGCGTTGCCTTGGCGGCGGGAACTTGCAGCTTGATCATCGCGGTTACTTTCTTTGCCATGGTAATGGAACCTCCTCAGTTTGTGGTGATGCGGAACGGTTTCGTTCCTCCCACGACCCCGGCGCCCGAAGCCGTGCCCCGGGCGGGGCGGGGTGTAGCGGCGGTCTCCCGCCGGGCGCGGTTGTTTCACGCGCCGGGCCGCGCCGCGTGCGCGGCGGGGGTTACTTTGTGTGTCAGACCTTGACCACGTCTTGCAGGTCAACTTCCACAGGCATTTCGCGGCCGAGGAACATCTTCACCTTGACGGTCAGCTTCTGCCGCACGGTGTCCACGTCCTCTACCACGCCGGTAAAGTTCTCCAGCGGGCCGGACAGGATGCGTACCTCTTCGCCGATGGCGATGCCAAACTCCACGCTGTTAATCTGCGTGGATAGCATCATCTCCACCTCTTCGGGGGTCAGGGGCACGGGTTTGCTGTCAGGGCCCACAAAGCCCGTTACCCCGCGCGTGTTGCGCACCAGATACCAGCTCTCGCTGGTCTCGATCATATGCACAAGCACATAGCCGGGGTAGACCTTGCGCTGGCTCTTGACGCGGCGGTTGTTCTTGATCTCGACCACGTCCTCCACAGGCACGCGCACGTCGAGGATCAGATCCTGCATCCCGTTGTTTTCCACCGATTTCTCGATGTTGTCCTTGACCTTGTTCTCGTAGCCCGAATAGGTATGCACGACATACCAGCAAGGCTCCTTGTTCTTTTCGGCCATTTCCTTACCTCATCATCAGGTTCACAAGCGCGGATGCGCCCATGTCCATGAAGCCGATAATCAGCATCAGGAACACCAAGGCCAGCACGACAATGATGATGTAGTTAATCAGCTTGTCGCGGGTGGGCCAGGTGACCTTTTGCAGCTCGTGCCACATGTTTTTGAACGACAGGCCGATCTTCTTGAAGAAGTTCACAAACCCGCGCCCAAAACGGACAAAAAAGTTTGCTTTTTTGCCCTTGGCCACCGCCTTCTTTTCGTCAGCCATGTTACTCACTCCTTCTCGCTCGCGTTACTTCGTTTCGCGATGCGCGGTGTGCTTCTTGCAGAAACGGCAGTATTTGTTGAGCTCCACGCGATCAGGGGTGTTTTTCTTGTTTTTCATGGAGTTGTAATTCCGCTGTTTGCATTCGGTGCAAGCCAGCATGATCTTGTTGCGGGCAACGCTAGCCATGTCCGCCACCTCCTAGTTCAGGTTGTGAGCCTCGGGCGTGCGCTCCATACGCGACCCTCGGCGGAATAGACCGTATGCCCCGCGCCCGCGCCGCCTCTCAGGGCGGCGCATGGGCCTTGGCGCTTGCGCGCGCGGGACGTGTAGGGAGCTTACTCAATCACCTTGGCGACGACGCCGGAACCGACCGTGCGGCCACCCTCGCGGATAGCGA
>CAZOZO010000015.1:0-66457 GCA_964584315.1 uncultured Oscillospiraceae bacterium | reverse complement strand
CCCAGCAGTTCTGGGTGGCGATGTCCTTGTAGCCGGGCACGGCGTACACGCCCAGGCCGTCGCTGCCTTCGATGGTCGCGCCCTCGGTCAGCACCTGCGGAAGGGTCTTCCACAGGTCGGCGGCGTACTTCTCGATCAGGTTGTTGTTGGGGTCGTCAAGGCGCACATACATGCCCTTCTTGGCGTACGCATTGTACTCGTTCTGCGACCAGCTGCAGGTGAAGTACATGTCGATGGGGTCGCCCGCGTTCAGGCTCATGGTGGAGTTGGCGTCGAAATCACCCCACGTGCCCCAGATCACGTCCAACGTGGCGTTGATCTTTTCCTGCAGGTAGGCGTTGACCTTTTCCAGAACAGCGGTGTCGTCGGTCACGTTGCTGCCGTGGAACATGATGGTCAGCGTGACAGGCTCAAGCGCTTCGGCGGTCGCGAAGGACGCGACGCACAACATCAGCACGAGGGCCACAAGCAGGGACAGAACCTTTTTCATGATGGTTTCCTCCTTATTATTTAAACAGCGGTTGCGCCGCCATTTATATCCGGGTCAGCCCTTGACTGAGCCGATGGTGAGCCCCGCCACCACAAACCGCTGGAAGAACGGGTAGGCGCACGCGATGGGCACCACGATCAGCACCACCAGCGCCATCTTGAGCGACTGGCTGGGCATGGTCACGGCCACGTTGGCGGCCTCGGCGCCAAGCAGGTGGCTGTTTTTGGCGATAAAATCCGCATTGCGCTGCATCTTCATCAGCAGGTATTGCAGGGGGATCACGTCATTGTTCTTGCGGATGTACAGCAGGGAGAGGAACCATTCGTTCCAGTAGGCGAGAGCGTTGAGCAATGCGATGGTCGCCACGCCGGGTTTGACGATGGGCAGCACGATGCGAAACAGCGTATTGTACTCGCCGCTGCCGTCGATGGTGGCGGCCTCGATCAGCTCCGTGGGCACGCTGGTCTGCAAAAACGTGCGCATCACAATCACGTTGAAGGGGCTGAAGAGCAACGGCACGATCAGCGCAGCGTAGTTTTCACTCAGGCCCAGCACGTTTTTGCAGATAATATACGTTGGTACCAGGCCGCCGCCAAACAGCATCGTAAAGAAGCTGATGAAGTTGAAGAAGTGCCGCTGCCGAAAATCCTTGCGAAACAGGGGATAGGCGTACAGGAAGGTGATGAGCACGCTCAGCACCGTGCCGACCACCGTGGTGTAAAAGCTGTTGAAGTACGAGCGCCACAGCGCGTCGCCCAGCTTCATGACAAAGCGGTAGGCATCCAGTGACCAGCTCTGCGGGATAAACGAATAGCCGATCTGGCGGATGCTCTCCTCGGACGTGAACGAGATGATGATAACGAACAGGAATGGCACGATGCAAAACAGCGAGAACAAGCCAAGGATGATATGGAACGCGCCCTCGGTGGTCGCGCTGATGGTATTGAGGCGGGATTTGCGCCGCCGCTTCAGGGGTTCTGCCATGTTCATGCGGTGAGGCCCTCCTTTCAAAACAGCGCGCTGTCGGGTTCTACCTTGCGCACTACGCCGTTTGCCAGCAAAATGCACAGGAAGCCGACCACGTTTTGCAGAAGACCCGCCGCGGAGCTCATGCCCACGCTGCCGGTGTTCATATAGGAGCGATACACATAGGTGTCGATCACCTGCGTGGTGGGGTAGAGCGAGCCGGAGTTCAGCGGCACATTGTAGAATAAACCGAAATCCGCGTTGAAGATCCTGCCCACGTTGAGGATAAAGAGGATGATGATCATGGTGCGAAGGTTGGGCAGAAGTACGTGGCGTATCTGCTGCCACTTGGTGGCACCATCCACGGCGGCGGCCTCGTACAGCGTGCGGTCGATGCCCGTGATGGCCGCGAGATACAGCACCGTGGAGTAGCCGATGTTTTTCCACAGGTTGGCGCCGATAATGATGGGTGGCCAGCGGTCGGGCTCGTGGTACCAGTTGATCACCTGTTCGCCCGCAAGCTTTTGCAGGTTAGGCACCATGCCGCTCGTGCCGTCCAAAAAGGCGAGCAGGAAATAGCTGGCCACTACCCAGCTCAAGAAGTAAGGGAAGAACATGGTGGTCTGGTACAGCTTGGCGGAGAAGCGGTTGGTCAGCTCGCTGAGCATGATGGCGAACGCGACGGCGATCACGAGCCCCAGAATGATGAACGCGATGTTGTAGAGCAGGGTGTTGCGGATCATCACGCCCGTATCGGGGCTCTTGAAGAGGAACTCGAAGTTTTTCAGGCCCACCCACTCGCTCCTGAGGATATTGTTCCAGAAGGTGTTGGGCTTGAAGGCGCGGTAATCCTTGAATGCGAGCACGATGCCAAACATCGGCAGGTAGCGCAAAAGCAGCAGCCAGATCGCCCCGGGCGCAGCCATGGAGGCGAGCAGGAGCGCTTTCTTGCGCCTGCTGCCGATCAGTGAACTCGCTGAAACAGGGTTCCGCGGGTTGATAACACGCATGTGTATCCTTTCCGGCCAGACGCCTATGTCGTTTCGATGGTGTCATTGTAGCGTTTCGGGCGGGCGAAGTCATGGCACGCGGTTGTCATTTGTTGCGCATGCTTGGTCACTTGAGGAGTGGGTTGGGAGAACGGGTTGTATTATCAAAGAAACTAAGGATGGAAGAGAATTGGAAAACTTGTATCAGAACATCGCCAGAAGCATATGGTGATGTTATATAATATATTTACGATGAGGAACGCTGCTTGTACACTGGACTGTAAGCATCAAAATGGAAAGGTTGATACAAATGCCGAAAACGAAAAAGCCGCCCTTACGCGGGGCGGCTCAGGCAGGTTTGAGGCGCCTTGCAACAGGGCGGGGCGCTGGTTTCGGCAGGGTTTCGCAGCCTGCACGGCGAAACAGGAACCCGTCAGGCCTGCGTTTGGCGCTTGCGATATTCGCTGGGCGTGAAGCCCTCGTAGCGGCGGAACAGCTTGGTAAAGTAGTTGAAATCGGGGATACCCACCGTATCAGCGATGAACTGCACAGTCTGGTTGGTGGTGATCAACAGTTCTTTGGCGGCTTCCAGTCGGCGTTCGTTGAGCAGTTGAACGATGGTTTTGCCCAGCCTTGCCTTGCACAGTTGGTATAGCCGTGTTTTGCCCATGGAAAGCTCTTTGCACACCGCCTCCACGCTGATGGGCGCGTCGTAGTGCGTATCCAGAAAGCTGAGCAGTCGGTGCACGTCGTCCTGATTGCTGGTGGCCACGATACCAGAGAGGCGCACCTCGCTCACGCAGGCGTGCACGATCTCCGTGGTGGCGCTGATCTGCTGGGTGGAGATGCGCCTTAGGCGCAGGAAGTACTGATACAGCTCGTCCTGATCGGGATACCAGGCGCACAGGCGGCGCACGCGCTCCCACTGCTCGTCCCGAGGGCTCTCGTCCAGCATCTGCCCGAACAGGATGGTGGCGATGATCTCGCCGCTCTCCGTTACCGGCAGGGCGATTTCGATCAGGCCTGCGTGGCAGTAATACTTCTTCATTTTTTGAGTGCTGCGGATGTCGCGCAGCGCGTCGCAATCGCACTGCACGCAGCGCTCGTAGCCGCCGGGCGTCTGCGCGATAGCGCGGCAGAACGCCGTCTGGTAGCTGGAGGTATACACCTCACGCGCCTCACGGTTCATCAGCGCAAACTTGATATCCATGCACTGGTGCAAAGCATTGAGCAGGCGGCCCAACCGGTGGTAGTCGCTGGTGGAAAGCATACGGTTCACCTTCGGTTTTCAGAATACCCTGTGAGCCATCATAGCACAAAAAGGCGAAATGCGGAAGATAGTACGAATTATAGGGGGAATATTCCGTTGTGAAGACAAGGTAAAATGCCTATGATAAGGCCATAAGCTTGGTGCGCCGAATCCGGTGCGCTGACAATCAAAGAGGAGGCTTTTTCGATGAGAAAGGTTCTCGCAATGTTCCTTGTGATCGTGCTTTCCCTCTCCATGGTGACCATCGCCGCCAACGCGGAAGGCAAGACGATCGTCTACTGGTCCATGTGGAACAGCACCGAGCCGCAGGGCATGGTGATCCAGAAGGCCGTGGACGCGTATGTGGCCGCCACCGGCAACACGGTAGACCTCCAGTTCAAGGGCCGCAACGGCATCCGCGAGGGCCTTGAGGCCGCGCTGGAAGCTGGCACCACGATCGACCTGTTTGACGAGGACATCGACCGCGTGAGCAAGACCTGGAACAAATACCTGCTCAACCTGGAAGAGCTGGCTGCGTCTACGGGTTATGAAGCCACCGCCAACGCCGGCCTGATGGCTGCGTGCCGCGACAGCGCGGGCGGCCAGCTGATGAGCATCCCCTACCAGCCGTTTGTGTTCAACTTCTTCTACAACCCCGCTATCTTCGAGACCGCCGGTGTGACCGCCGTGCCCACCACCTGGGCCGAGTTCCTCGACGTGTGCCAGAAGATCAAGGACGCGGGCTATATCCCGATCACCTGCGACGATGCGTACATCGACTGCATGCTTGGGTACCACATGGCCCGTTACCTTGGCAGCGACGGCGTGAGCAAGGTTGTCAAGGAAGGCCTGTGGGCCGAGGAACCCGCCGTGCTCAAGACCGCGCAGCAGTATGAGGAGTTGGCCGCCAAGGGCTTCTTCTCGCCCACCATCGCCTCCAGCGTGTGGCCCACCAACCAGAACGGCGAGTTCGCGCTGGAAGGCGCCGCCGCCATGTACCTAAACGGCAGCTGGCTGCCCAACGAAGTGCGCGAGATGACCGACCCGGATTTTGTGTTCGGCTGCTTCGCCTACCCGACTGTCGAAGGCGGTCTGACCGGCCTTGACGCCGCCAACTTCGGCGCGCAGGCCTACGGCATCAACAAGAACACGCAGGTGGCCGCCGAGGCGTTCGACCTGATCACCTACGTGACCAAGGGGCAGTTCGACCAGGAGCTCTCACAGGAGAGCTGGGGCATCCCCGCGGATACCACCAACACCGATTGGCCTGCCGCGCTGGCCAACGTCAAGCCCGTGATGGACAACGTCAAGGTTCGCTATCCCTGGGCTGCCGGTATCCAGGACAACCCGGACATGACCCCCATCATCGTGGAGAACTTCAAGAAGCTCTGCGGCGGCACCATGACCGCGCAGGAGTTTGTGGACACGCTGGAAGCCGCCGGTAAGTAAGCGGGGGAAAGCATCGACTGCACGGATGCGTACCGTGCGTTGCGGGGGCGGGGCGGTTTCGGCCGCCCCGCGACCCCGCCGGTATCTAGCATAAGGAGGCGACCGCCGTGAAAAAGAGCAAAGCCATGATCGTGGCTTTCATCACGCCCGCGCTTGCACTGTTTCTGCTCATCTTTATCTATCCCATCATCCGCACGGTCGTGATGAGCTTTTTCAGGGTGGAAAGCGTGACCGCGCCGGTCGCCCAGTGGACGCTGGTAGGCCTCGAAAATTACGTAAAGCTCTGGAGTACGGAGCTATTCCGCATCTCCCTATGGAGTCTCCTGCGCATCTGGGCCATCGGCGGCCTGTTCGTGATGGGCCTCGCGCTTTTGTTCGCGGTCATCCTGAACAGCGGTATCCGCTTCAAGCGGTTTTTCCGCGCGGTCATCTACATGCCCAACATCATCAGCGCGGTCGCGCTGGCGACGATGTGGCTCCAATACGTGTATAACCAGAAGTTCGGTCTGTTGACCACCTTCTTCAAATCCGTCGGCCTCACGGCCCTCGCGGCCACCCAGTGGACCGATGCGGACCATATGTTCTGGGCGCTGCTGTTTGCGTACTGCTTCGGCATGGTGGGATACCATATGCTCATCTTCTCCAGCGGCATCGAAAAGATACCCGCGGAGTACTACGAGGCCAGCACGATCGACGGCGCGAGCAGACCACGCCAATTCTTGCATATCACATGGCCGCTGCTGCGCGGCGTGCTTAAGACGAATATCACCATGTGGTCGATCACGTCGGTTGGCTTCTTCGTGTGGTCTCAGCTGTTTTCAACGGTCACGGCCAACAAGGCGGTCATCACGCCGATGGTGTACATGTATCTGCAAACCTTCGGCAGCGGCAATGTGGTGACCGAACGCAACGCGGGGCTGGGTGCGTCGGTGGGCGTTCTGCTGGCGCTGTGCGTGGTGGCGGTGTTCCTGATCACCAATTTGCTCATCCGCAAGGATGACCTCGAGTTTTAGCGAAAGGGGGCCAAAGGGATGGAGAATGGCAAGCGGCTGCGCGCAAAGCTGAACTGGCGAAACGAGCTGCGCCTAGCACCCGGGTACCTGATCCTGTCGCTGTGGGTGCTGTTCACTGTGATCCTGATCGGCTGGATATTCGCGGCCAGTTTGGCCTCCACCAAGGAAATTTTCAAGGGAACGTCGCTGTTTTTCCCCACAGGCCTGCACTTTGAAAACTATGTGAAGGCATGGACGGGCGGCAACGTATCGGTATTCTTTTTAAACTCATTGCTCTACGCGACGGTGTCCTCCGGGCTTTTGATCCTGGTGGCCGCGCCTGCGGCGTATGCCATGTCGCGCTTCCGGTTTTTCCTCAATAGGCCGCTTCAGAGCGGTTTTGTGGCCGCGATGGGCGTGCCGGTTGTCATGATCATCCTGCCCCTGTTTAGCGTGGTGACCGACCTGCAGCTGCTCAAGCAGGATATCACCGTTCGGCTGCTGATGATCTTCCTGTTCGTTGGCTACAATGTGCCCTATACCACCATCTTCCTGCTCACGTTCTTCACGAACCTCAGCCGCTCGTACGAAGAGGCGGCGGCCATCGACGGGTGCCCGCCCATTCGCACCTTCTGGCGCATCATGCTGCCGCTGGCACAGCCCGGTATCATCACCGTGACGATTTTCAACTTTATCAATATCTGGAATGAGTATTTCATGTCATTGATCTTCGCCAGCGGCGACAGGGTGCGCCCCGTGGCGGTCGGCATGTACGGCATGATCGAGTCCATGCGCTATACGGGCAACTGGGCGGGCATGTTTGCGGCGGTCATCATCGTGTTCCTGCCCACGTTCATTCTGTTCCTGTTTCTGAGTGAGCGAATCATCGCGGGCGTTACGGGGGGAGGCATCAAGGGATGACGGATACGCGCATCGAGCGGACGACCCTAACCCTGCCGGTGACCGAGTTGCTGGACGAGAACCCTTTGCCGCGTTTTGGCGAGCAGACGGACAAGGTGTTCAAGGATGGTGGACTGCGGCTGCGGGAAAAGAAAGGCTTCGGCCAAAACACGGGCTATCGCGTGCTGCCCTATCGGATGCAGGATCGGTACGCGCCGCAGACGACGGAAAAGACGATCGACGCCGTTGTGCTGGAGAACGAGTACCTGCGGGCGACCTTCCTGCCCGGCTATGGCGGGCGGCTCTACTCCCTGTGGGACAAGCAGGCGAACCGCGAGGGGCTCTACTGCAACAGCGAGATCATCCTGCGCAACCTTGCCCTGCGCGACGCCTGGTTCTCCGGCGGCATCGAGTGGAACTTCGGCCATTACGGGCACACGTACCTGACCTGCCAGCCGGTGCACTTTGCAGCCTGCACGGATGAAAACGGCGAAGCCTTCCTGCGCATGTACGAGTTTGAACGCTGCAAGCAGGTCACCTTTCAGGTGGATTTCCACCTGCCGCGCGGTGCAAAGGCCCTTACGGCGCACATGAGCTTCTGGAACCTGAACGCGGAGCGCGCACCCATCTTTTACTGGACGAACACCGCTGTGCCGCAGGAGAAGGGCATGCGCGTGTTCAGCGGTACGGCGCACGCCATCGCAGCGCACCTGAAGCCTTTACCTGCCCTGAGCGACTATCGCCACGGCAGGCTGCCCTACCTGTACCGTGAGGGGCAGGATGCCAGCGACCCCAGCAACCTTCCGTTTTCCACAGAGTACTTTTTTCAGAATGCGCGGCGCGCATCCAAAGCCTTTGAAGCCGTGCAGTACCAGGACGGACGCATGTTCATGGAGCGCAGCACCGGCAACATGCCCTACCGCAAGATGTTTTGCTGGGGCACGCACGCAGGCGGCGAACACTGGCAACGGTTTTTAGCGGGCAAGGCATCCGGCGACTATGTGGAAGTGCAGGCAGGACTCGCGCGCACGCAGGTGCATCCTTCATGGATCGGCGCGCGGCAGACCATGCACCTGACCCAGCAGTTTGCGGTGTGCCAAGCTTCGCGTAT
Source organism: uncultured Oscillospiraceae bacterium (assembly GCA_964584315.1). GTDB lineage: Bacteria > Bacillota > Clostridia > Christensenellales > Aristaeellaceae > CAXXOK01. Next base: position 58,311 of record CAZOZO010000015.1, on the reverse strand, counting down.
GGACGGGTCGTATGGCGAGGCGCGCCGCAAGGCCGAAGCCGAGGTGCGGCAAATGCTGCCCACCGGCGCGCTGCGGGCCATGCACCGGCGCTGCACGGCGCTGGCTGCAAAACCCGAAGAGAGTGTTCTCTTTACAGGTCTCGGGTGGGGCGCGCTGGAAGCGTTGCGCGACCCGCAGGCGTTGCCAACGCACCTCGCGTTCCCCCAAAGCGCGCTTGGCGCGGAGCAGGAGCCGTGGCGTAAATTGCTTGCTGGCGAGCCATTCAAGGCCTGCGATACGTTCATGACCGCAACTCCATGGGTAAAGCTGATGGAGGGTGTGCCGCGCAAGACCGCCGCGATGCTGCTGTGCCTTGGCACGGCGTATATCGAGCGAGGAGACGCCTCGGCCGCGGAAAAGGCGCTTAAGGCGGCGTTTGCCATGGCGGAGATGCCCATGGCGCACCGCAACATGGCACGCCTTGCTCTGCGAGACGGGCAGACGGAGGCGGCCATTGGCCACATGAAGCGGGCGATCGCTTCGCCCATGGAGCCGGACGTGCTGCGCCCCTATGCCGAGGAGTATATCGCTCTGCTGGCCGATGCCAAGCACCATGACGATGCCTTTGCTTATTACCTGACCCTGCCGGAGACGCTGCGGGGCGAGGAGCGCATGCGCCTGACGGTGCTGCGCAGTGCGTTTGAGTGCGGCGAGGAAGCGTTTGTGGCCGCGCAGTTCAATACGCGGTTCTCGGTGGTGCGCGAGGGCGAAGGGCTCCTGTCCGAGGTATGGTTTTTGAGCGAGGCGAGGCGAAGGGCCGCCGAGGCGGGCACGCCCGTGACCGAGGCGCTGGTGCAGCATGTGCGCGATACCGCCGCGCTGCCGGAGCACCTGGACTTCCGTATGGCAAACCCCAACGCCGGCGCCTGAGGCGCACGGCAGACCGCAATATATGACTCCGCTCTGGATTTTCATTTTCGATCAACGCAATAGACGCGCGCAGTCCCGAATATGGCAGGGCTGGCTTGGCTGTGCGCATGCTGGAAGGGGGAACCCACCCATGAAACCAATTCTGGTCGTGATGGCGGCAGGCTTGGGCAGCCGCTACGGCGGCCTCAAGCAGATCGACCCTGTGGACGACGCGCAGCAGATCCTCATCGATTACGCCATCTACGACGCGGTTCGGGCTGGTTTTGAAGAAGTGGTATGCATCATCAAGCCGGGGATGGAAGCGGATTTTGACGAGGTGATCGGCCGCCGGATATCGGCCAGGGTACGCCTGCGCTACGCCTATCAAAAGCTGGACGTGCTGCCGCGGGGGTTCGACGTGCCCGAGGGGCGCGCTAAACCGTGGGGCACGGCGCACGCGGTGCTTTGTGCGAAGGAGCACATCCGTGGGCCGTTCGCCGTGATCAATGCGGACGATTTTTACGGCCGCACGGCGTTTGCATCGCTGTATGATTTCCTTGCTATGCCAAGGCAGCGAGGTGAGCATGCGATGGTTGGCTACCGAATCGAAAACACGCTGACCGAGCATGGCACCGTAGCACGCGGTGTGTGCGCCGTGGCGGAAGATGGGCTGCTCCGCGAGGTCGTGGAGCGGTTGAGCGTAGAGCCCAGAAAGGGCGGCGCCGCCTTTGCCGAGGCCGGGCAGCCGGAAACCTTTCTGCCCAATGGCACCACCGTGAGCATGAACCTGTGGGGTTTTCAGCCGGATTTTCTGGATGAGGTGGAAGAGCGCTTCGCAGCCTTCCTGACGGAGAGCTTGCCGGTAAATCCGCTCAAATGCGAGTACTTTTTGCCCTTTGTTGTCAATGCCCTGCTGCTGGAGGGCACGGCCCGTGTAAGCGTGCTGCCCACGCAGGAGCGTTGGCACGGCGTGACCTACCGCGAGGACATGGCGCGTGTGCGCGCGGCCATCGGGCAAATGCGCGCCGAGGGGCGCTATCCATATCAACTCTGGGAGGAATGACCCGATGCTTCCCCAAGCCCATGTGTTTGCACTGGAAGGCAAGCCCGCATCGTGCAAGCGGTTCGGCTTTGGCCACATCAACGAGACCTACCTGCTCACCACCGATCAGGGGCATGTGTATGTGCTGCAAAAGATCAACCAGCATGTGTTCCACGATGTGCCCGCGCTGATGGGCAACATCGCCGCCGTGACCGGCCACCTGGCCAAGGTCGACCCGGATCCGCGCCATGTGCTCACGCTGATGCCCACTAAGAAGGGGCAAAGCTACCATTGCGATGAACAGGGCGAGTTTTGGCGCGTGTATGACTTTATTACGGACAGCATATGCCTGCAACAGGCAGAAAGTGCCGAGGACATCTACCAGAGCGCCCGTGCGTTTGGCATGTTCCAGAACATGCTGGCGGATTTCCCCGCCGAGACGCTGGTGGAAACCATCCCGCGCTTCCACGATACGGTCAATCGCTATGCTGCGTTCCATCAAGCCTTGGAGGTCGACGTAGCGCAACGCGCGCAGATGGTGCGGCCGGAGATCGACTTCGCGCTGGCCTACGAGGCCGAAGCGCCCTTGATGCTTGCCATGCAGAAGCGGGGCGAGCTGCCGCTGCGGGTGACGCATAACGATACCAAGCTGAACAACGTGATGCTGGATGCCAAGACGCGAACGGCACTGTGCGTGATCGATCTGGATACTGTCATGCCAGGGCTGGCGGGTAACGATTTTGGCGATTCCATCCGCTTTGGGGCAACCACCGCCGCCGAGGACGAGACAAACCTTGACATCTTCCATTTTTCGCTGCCGCTTTACGAAGCATATGTTAAGGGTTTTTTGGGAGCTTGCGGTGCGCGGCTGACTGCCAGCGAGGTGGATACCTTGCCCATGGGCGCAAAGCTGATGACGCTAGAGTGTGGCGTTCGGTTTTTGACGGATTACCTGAGCGGCGATGTGTACTTCCACACCACGCGGCCGGATCACAACCTCGACCGCACACGCACACAGTTCAAGCTGATCGCGGAGATGGAGACGCACTGGCGGCAGATGGCCGATATCGTCGGAAAATACCGCGCGTGAGCACACCGATGATAACCGCGCCCGTCCCCTTCGGTAACCGGGCGTAAGGGAAAGTACACATAATGCAGTGCTGCAAACGGAGGCAATGCAACGGGTACCGTTCATGGACGGTACCCTTTGCATTGTGATTGGAGAAGTCTTGCCGGACAATGGTCGGCATGGTTTCGGTCCTTTATTCGGCGCTGTCGCCTGCCAGTGAAATCAGCTCCGCCGTCAATGCTTGCCATGTGGCAAACGCATCCGCAAGCGTTGCAGGGTCGCCGCCGAGCTGCAGCACGGCGTGCAGGCGCTCCGCCATGCGCTCCGGCAGGATGGCAAAGCCTTCCGCAAGCGTCAGCGAACGCTTGCGGCTGGGGAAATAGCGGTGGTTTAGCGCAAACAGCACCTGTAAAAAGTGATCCAGCGCCAAGTCAAGCGCAAAGTGGAAGAACAGTGCGTCCCCCCGTGATACGGCGCGAAGCAGATCCTCCGTATCATCGAGCGCGGGGATATGGCGGGCGAGCAGCGCTCGCCGGAGCGCCTGCGGATAATCCGAAAGCAGCGCCCGATATCCGGCCAGCACGTCGTGCGGGTCGTACAAGGGCTTCATGGTGAGCAGGGTCGCCAGCCTGCCGGTGGGGTAGAAGTAGTTATCCACCTTGCCCGTATGCCTGCCTTCGCGCACTTCCTGCACGTAGGCATCCTGCGAGGCGCGGTCAAAGTACATCAGCCACACTTCCATGCCGCAAAGGTCAAGGCGGTCGCCTTCACCCCAATGAACGCTGTGCAGCGCGCCAACCTCCGCATCGGCAGCCAGGCTGCCAAGCGAGTGGAGCGTAGCCATACGCTCGGCCTCGGTGGGGATGGTGTCACAATAAAGGAAAACATCCACATCGCTCTCATTGGCGGCGGGCAGCGTGCCGCTGCCGCTTTGCCCGATGGCGGCGATTTGCGGCAGTTTGGCTATGGCATCGATCAGCAACGAAAAAGCTTCTGCACGGGTCATGGGACCCCTCCCTCAAGCAATCTGTATAGTGTCATTTTACCACAATGCGCTGCACTGCTCCACCCGCATTGACCAAGAGATGCGCACGCGGCTGTAAAAGCCGTGTTTTACTGCCTCTATCGACAGTCTGTATCGTGCCGGAACAGCAATTTCATAAAATTCCCATCGGCGGTTTCAACCGTCCCCTTCCTGTGTATGCTTCGGGCAGGAGGCGATGGCATGCGGTATCCGGCACAAAGCCCCGAGGCTTATATCGAGGCGCTGCCGCAGGAGCGCAGGGCGCCTGTCGCCCGGCTTCGCGAGGCGGTGCGCACTGGTTTGCCGCGGGGGTTTGCCGAAACCATGCAATATGACATGATCACATATGTCGTGCCGCATGAGCGCTATCCTGCTGGTTACCATGTGAACCCCAAGCAGCCGCTGCCTTTCGTGAGTATCGGCTCACAGAAAAACCACATCGCGCTGTACCACATGGGCCTGTACGCTGTGGAAGGCATCCTCGACTGGTTTTTGGGCGCATACGCAGGGCTTGACATCGGCAAACCGGATATCGGCAAGAGCTGCATCCGTTTCAAAAACCCAAACAAGGTACCCTATGCGCTCATCACAGAGCTGTGCGGCAAGATTACCGTGGATCAGTACATCACGGCGGTGGAGCAGGCGCTTGCACTCCGCACATCGTAAGTGGAGCGCGACATACATAACAATAACCACGTGACATTGCCCAACAGGGCACAAAGGAGCGATTATCATGGCGATCAACGTATACCTCAACTTCAGTGGCAACTGCCGCGAGGCGTTGGATTTTTACGCCGACGCATTCGGCGCGGCCAAGCAGCCTATCATGACCTACGGCGATGTGGATCACGGTATGCCCATGCCGGAAGAGGCCAAGAAGCTCGTGATGCACACGACCCTGAACGTATTCGGCGGTACGCTGATGCTGGCCGATTTGCCAGGCGACATGCCCCTGACCGTTGGCAACAACGTGACCCTCGTGCTGGTGACCGACAATGTCGCCCAGATCGACGCGGCCTTTGACAAGCTCAAGGCGGGCGGCGAAGTCGTGATGGAGCTGCAGCAGACCTTCTGGAGCAAGCGGTACGGATATGTGATCGACAAGTTTGGCGTCGGCTGGCAGTTGAGCCACGAGGAGAAAGCGGTGGGCTGAGGCCTGCCGCGTCTTTTTTAGAAGGAGGAAATGATAAATGAAGACCATTGTACCCCATCTCTGGTATGACCGAGAGGCTCACGAGGCCGCGGAGCTTTATACAAGCCTATTTGAGAACAGCCGCATCATAGAGACGAACGTACTGCATGACACCCCTTCCGGCGATGCGGAGACGGTGGATTTCGATCTCGCAGGGCAGCCGTTTGTGGCGATCAGCGCCGGTCCGTATTTCAAGTTCAACAACACCGTGTCGCTGTTTGTGACCTGCGAAAGTGCGGATGAGGTAGACCGCCTTTGGACGAAATTGATCGACGGCGGCGAAGCCATGATGGAGCTGGGAGCGTACCCATTCAGCAAGCGTTACGGTTGGCTGGCGGATCGCTACGGCCTTAACTGGCAGTTGAGTTTTACCGGCGAGCCATTGCCCGCGCAGAAGATCAGCGTGAACCTGCTGTTCTGCGGCGCCGTGAATGGCAAGGCAGAGGAAGCAGCGCGTTTCTACGCCGAAACATTCCCAGGCGGCAAAGTCGACCTGGTGAGCCACTACGCGCCCGGCGAGGCGACAGCGAAGACTGCCAAAGCCAACTATGTTGGCTTTACCATCGGCGGGCAGCGGATGTCCGCGATGGATCACGGATTCGACGTGGACGACAGCTTCAACGAGGCGTTCTCACTGATCGTGTATTGCGATACGCAGCAGGAGATCGACGATTACTGGGCCAAGCTTTCACGCGTGCCCGAGGCCGAAGCCTGTGGCTGGCTGAAGGATCAGTACGGGTTGTCGTGGCAGATCGTGCCGCGCCTTTTGGGTGAGTTGATCGCGGGCAGCACGCCGGAGCAGGCCGAGCGCGTGACCGAGGCGTTCCTCGCCATGAAGAAGTTTGACATCGCGGCCTTGCAAAAGGCGTTTGACGGCCGCTGACCTCCAAGAGGGAGAGGAGAAACCCCATGGATAAACAGAGTATTGGGAGTATTTACATCAACCTGCCCGTGCATGACCTGAAAGCGACGCGCGCCTTCTGGGAGAAGCTTGGGTTTGCTTTCAACGAGCAGTTTTCGGACGATAACGCGCTGTGCCTGGTGCTTAGGGAGGGTTCGATCTACGCGATGCTCCACCGCCCCGGGTTCTATGCACAGTTCACCAACCGCCCCATCGCGGACGGCTCCACCACGCAGGTGCTGCTGGCCGTGCAGGTGGAAAGCCGTGCCCGTGTGGACGAAATCGTGAGCACGGCGCTGGCCAACGGAGCAACGCGCTACCTGCCCAGCGAGGATCACGGTTGGATGTATTACGACCGCTTCGCCGACCCGGATGGCCACCAGTGGGAGATATCCTTCATGGATCTGTCCCTGCTGCCCAAGGCGTGAGCAGGATGGACAAACGGCGCCAAAACGGGCGGGCAGGAGCAGCCTCCTTGCCCGCAGGGCTTGCCAGTCCGGCGCGCAGAGCCCTTGCGGCGGCGGGCCTTAGTGACTTGGCTGCTGTGGCCGCTGCAGGAGAGGGCGCGGTGGCAAGCTTGCACGGCATAGGCCCAAACGGCATACGCACCCTCAAGGAAGCGATGCTTGCAGCGGGGCTTGCCTTCAGCCCTGACCCCTTCGAAGAATGACGGATGGCACAGCCATCAGGGAGGATCGACCATGAAACTTGAACCCATCACCGTGGAGGTGACCATACACGATACGTTGCCTGATGTATGGGCGCGCTTTACGACCCCCGCGGATATCATGCAATGGAACAGCGCCAGCAGCGATTGGCACTGCCCCGAGGCGGAGAACGACCTGCGCGCGGGCGGGCGCTTCCGCTACCGCATGGCCGCCCGCGATGGCAGCGCCGCGTTCGATTTTGCGGGTGTCTATACCGAGGTGGAAGCCCAACGCCTGATTGCCTTTGCGCTGGGCGACGATCGCACTGTGCGCGTAGCCTTCTCCGCACAAGGCGATCGCGTGACCGTGACCGAGACGTTCGACCCCGAAGGGTATAACCCCCGCGAAATGCAGCAGGCGGGCTGGCAGGCCATCCTGAGCAGCTTCGCGCGGCACTGCGAGCAAAGCGCGCAGGGCTAAACCAAGCAAGAGAGAGGGTTCCGCAACCGCTTAGGCGGTTACGGAACCCTCATTTGTTTTACAAGACAGGGGCTTCCCTGCGCGATTCGCTTGCCCTGCGCGGTTATGGCGTGCGATCTTACGGCCCTGATACCCGGGAATATACGAGAAACGAAGCGGGCGGTATGCCGCCCTTCCGTGTTCAGCGGTCTGTCACGCGGCGGCGCAGGGCGGATTTCTGCTCATACAGCCGAGCGTCGGCGAGGGCGAACAATGCATCCGGCGTGTCAATATCCGGCGTGCGCATCGCGTAACCTGCGCAGAGGGACAGCCGGAAAGGCAGCTCGTTTCGGCGGCAGTACACAGCCAGGCCGTCGTTCAGGCGCCGGATCAGATCCTGGACATAGGGCTCAATCGTGTTCTGGGTGATGACCACAAACTCGTCCCCCCGTAGCGGCTGAAGAATTCATCCTTCCGACAGATATCACGCATAACGGCGGCCATGGCCTTGAGCGCGTTGTCGCCCACGATATGGCCGTTTTGGTCGTTGATCTGTTTGAAATGATCCAGATCCATCACGATCAGGGTGAACAGCTTGGTTTTGGATTGCATCAGGCTCATAAGGTAGGAATCGGTTTGCCTGCGGTTGAGAATGCCCGTGAGCGCATCGGTGGCGATCTCCGCGTTCTGGATGTTGATGAACACGATCAGCAGCGAGAGCACGGTGCTGATCCATGCCACGGTGATCTGGTTGAACCACACCTGTGCCACGGCGCCCAGCAACGGTGGCAGCGCGAACGCGAGCAGCGACCGCACGCCGTTTGGCGTGATGCGATGATCACTCGTCACATCCAGCCATAACTTGCGACGAGAAAAGTGCATCACACGGTAGAACGCCACCACCATCAGCGCTGAGGAGAGCAGGAACGACAGCGCCAACAGCGACCCGCAGACGTACCGGTTGTCTACGCCGATGTGGAACAGGTACGAGCCCCTGATGCTCAGCAGCGTGAGCAGCAGGTTGACTGCGACAGGAATCAGATAGAGCGGCAGGAGCTTTCGCCTTCGTGCCTTCGGAACACCCAGTTTGATATCGCAGAAGATCAGGTACAGGAGCGACATCAGCGGGTCGAGTGCGTAGTAGGCTGTGGTAAAGGCCATGTTGAGCGTGCGCGCGCCCGCGAACGCTTGCCCGTTGAGCAGCCATGTGCCCGTATCCAGCGCCAGCATGGCGATATTAGTGAGCAGCATCCAAACAAACACGCGCTGGTCGTTCAGCAAAAACCGGCTGCCCCGGCCTCCGACCGCCGGCAGCAGCACGAGCAGCACGGCCAGCCCAAGCGCGGTCACACTGATGGCAGGCATCCATTGCGTGATCAAACACCCACCTCCAATACAATTTGACTATATTATAGCATAGGGGTGCAAGGGGTTAGAAAAAATGAAGGGAAAGAGCTTACAGACCATGACGAGATGGGGGGGCGCGGAGTGCGTCGCCCTTTTGCCCAAGCCCATGTTGCCGCACTGCTCAGCGCGCAAGTGTATGGGTTGCTGCCTGCAGCCCAGTGCACAAGCTTTCCGGCGGGAGGGGTGATGCAGCCACTCTTTTTGCCAGGGGGAAATGACAGGCCGATGAACCATGTACGCTTGTTGCAGATACCGTACGGTATTGACATTGTGTGCCATGATTGCTATATTATGTGTATTATCATGGATTGCAGAACCGCTTCAAGCGTAGCATACCGCACATTGATCGAGTCAGGGCATGCTGCGCTTGGCGCAGGTTTTCCCACCCCATTGGCACGGCAAGCTTAACCATACGTCTCCGGCACGCTGTGCCCGGGCATACCCGTAAAAGAGGGAGTGTTTATGCGACCGAAGGGGCATACACGCCAAAAGATACCGCTTTTGGCAGGATTACTGGTGCTTTGGATGGCAGCCTGTGCACTGACGCAAGCCGCCGCGCCCGGAGAGGCCACATCGCTTGCCACGCCGCCGCCTGAGCTCGTGCGCTATCAGGTGGATGCGTACTACCCTCCCTACACGTTTGAAAACGACAGGTTTTTGTATGGTTTTGATCCGTACCTCACCAACATCATCTTTACGTCGGACAAGTATAAGCTCAGCTATTCCACCGACACGTGGGACAATGTATACCGCCGCCTCGTAAACGGCGAGATCGACCTTGCCGGCATCATCGCGGTCACAGAGGAGCGCCAGAAAGAGGTGCTTTTCACTGACCCGCTTTTCAACTCCTACGTGGGCCTGTATACTGAAAAGAACCATGCGGCCGTGACGCTGGACGATCTGCCAACCCTGCGGGTGGGCGTAGGCAAGGGATATTATACAGAAAGCATCCTGCGTTACACGCTGGGCATCGCGGATTATCATGCCTATGCCGATATTGGCGCAGCGCTGGACGACCTGCAGACCGGGCAAATCGACGTGATCTTCGAAAACCAGCAGTATATGGATAACATCCTGATCCAACGCTCGCTCAAGGGCTCCATCGTGGCGCAGGTAACCAACCTCTACCCGCGGCCGCACGCCTATGCCATCAGCAAACAGAGGCCGGCGCTGGTCGCGTACATGAATGAGCGCATCCGCAAGCTCAAGCAGAGCGGCTTTTTTGAGGAGATATATCTCAAGTATTTCTACGCCCATTCCGACGGCTATGTAGCTGAGCAAAACCAGCGCACGGCATATTTTGTGGGCATCGGCATCGCGGTTGTGCTGGGGCTGTTCACGATCATGCAGTTCATGATCCGCAGGCTCCGGCGCAACCTGAGCGCGAGTATTGGCAAAACAGAGGCGGCCAATGCGGAGCTGGCGCGCGCCAATGCCGAGCTGACCGCGCGTTATGGCGAGCTCCATGCCATCGCCTACACCAATGCCGTCACGGGGCTACCCAACAAAAACGCCTTCCGCGAGGCGGTGCGTGGGATGATCGAATCCGGTAAATATGAGAACTTCGGCATCCTGTATCTCGATCTGGACAATTTCAAGGATGTAAACGACACATTCGGCCACGACATCGGCGACAAAGTGCTGCGCGCCGTGGCTGCGTGCCTTCAAAACTGCAATATTCCTGTCAGGAGTCTGTATAACATCGGCTCGGACGAATTTGCCATCGTGATGACAAGCGCTCCGCTCGCACAGGATGAGATGCATGTACAGGCGATCTTGCAAGCGATCGAACAGCCCGTCTGCATCGATGGCAGCGTGTTTCATATCACGGCCAGCATGGGCGTGGTGTGCTACCCCGTCCATGGGCAAACCTATGAGGCGCTGCTCAAGAATGCCGATGCGGCCATGTACCGCGCCAAGGGAAACGGCCGCGGCATGTACGTGTTCTTTGACGAGACCATCGGCAATGCCGTACAGGAACACACGCACCTGCACAACAGCCTGCGCGAGGCGCTGGCCCGTGATGAGTTTCAGCTGTATTACCAGCCGCAAATCTGCACGGATAACAATGCGCTGTACGGGTTTGAGGCGCTGTTGCGCTGGAACCGGCCGGGCGTGGGCGTGGTGGCGCCTGGTGCCTTTATCCGCGAGGCGGAAGAAAGCCGCCTGATCGCACCCATCGGCCAGTGGGTGCTGGAAAGCGCATGCCGCTTCATCCGGCGCATCAACGAGGCGCGTGGCGCACGCTACCTTGTGGCGGTAAACGTGTCCATCATCCAGCTACTCCGTGACGACTACGTGGAAACCGTGCTGCGCACCCTGCGGGAGACGGGGGTGGAGGCAAACCTGCTGGAACTGGAGATCACGGAATCTTGCCTGCTGGTGGAGACGGAGCTGGTGATCGGCAAGCTGCGCCAGCTCAGCGCAGCGGGCGTGCATATCGCGCTGGACGATTTTGGTACGGGATACTCGTCGCTGCGCTACCTGAAAGATCTGCCCGTGCATGTGCTCAAGATCGATCGGTACTTTGTCGCCAGCATCATGAGCGAGAAAAGCCGCTCGCTGGTGAATGCTATTGTTTCCATCGGGCATGCGTTGGGCATGGCGCTGGTGGCGGAGGGTGTGGAGAACAGCGTGCAGCGCGCAGTGGCGGGCGAGCTGAAATGCGACAGGCTGCAGGGTTACATGATCAGCAGGCCGATGCCCGAGGAAAACGTGCTCACCTATATTCAGGAGTGTGAGGGGAAGGATGCGTGCGCAATAGCTGATGGAATCAGTGAAGCGCCAAGCGCAAAGACGTGACAGCTGTGAATGGAGACAGCCTGCTGCGGGGCAGTCATACGGTAGCGACGTCGAACCACTCTGGGTGTACGGTGCGTTGATTCCACAAATAAACTACGTGTCGCGAAGGAACAATTCTTGCACCTTCACTGCTCTATGGGTGCAGCTACAAGCGCCAGCATCCATTAAGGCGGGCCTATGGGCGCAGGAAGGGTATCCCATTCAATGTTGTGCAGATTTTTGAAAAGTGGGCAACCAGCCCACCTTTTTTGCGCCGGATTTTGATAGAATGATACCAATGACAGAGTGGCAATGCAAAAGCGCGAGGGGCGGCATCAAGCCTAAAGGCGCGGCATGGTTTCCATCATCCGTCGGCATCGATCAAAAAAGGCAGGTGAACAGGCGTGGCGATACCCAACCGAAACCTGAAGAGCGTATTCGATTACCTGGGCCTGAGCAACATCGAGGTAGCCAAGGCTCTGCATTACGACCCGTCGCTCATCAGCCGCTATCTCTCCGGCCAGCGGCACCTGAAGGCAGCCAGTCCCCAGCTGGACGCCATTGCGGAGCTGATCCTTCTGCGAAGCCAGCGCGTGCGGGATGTGGAATGGCTGACCGAGCAGTTTGTCGCGGCGGGCCTGCCAACCGAGATGGCAACGGTGTATCGTTTCAAGCAAAACTTGATCATGTGGCTTGCGACCGACGGCGATACGCTGCGCCATAACCTGGGCGGCGAACCGCAAAGCGGGCTGCGCAAACCTGAGCCGGAAGCAGAGCAGCCGCAGGGGGCCGTACGCGTGGGCACATTGCAGATCGCCATGGAGCTGCAAACGGTGCTGGGCGCGCTTCCGCGAGGCACTGTAGCGGATATGTTCCTCTCCAGCGACCAGCTGAACACCATCGTAGATGCGGATATCATGGCGCTGCTGCTGAACCTGATCGCCAAAACAGACCTGCACATCCGCATGGTGGTGTGTGTGACCACAAACACACAGGCCATGTCGCAGATCGTGAGCGGGTATATGGGCGCGCTGGTATCAGGGCATGTGCAACTGTCCGTGGTGCACGGCATGACGCAGACAGTCACCAACCAGCTGCACCTGATCGTGCCCAACATTTATGCCCTGCTGGTGACCGAGACGACCGGCAGGCTTGCCAGAGCGGTGGCTACCGTGGTGCGCGACGCGGAGTATGTGCAGGAGATGGAGAGCAGCTTTGGCGTAGCCTGGCGCTATGCGCAGCCCATCCTGAACCTTTATGACGACCACTTCACCCGCAACGTGATCGAGACGTTCTACATGGAGTTTTGCATGGAGGGCGCGCTGGATATCATCAAGGATAACCTGAACCCCATGTACATGCAGGAGGAGGAGTATTTCCGCTTTTTGGCCACGCGCGGGCACAGTGCGGAGGAGCTAAAGTGGCGCTGCTCCGAGTACCACCGCTTCAAGGTCGATCTGGAGGCGAACCTGCAAAAGGGCGTGCAGTACCGTGAGATTCTCTCGCTCAAGCGCCTGAACGACATCGCTCAGCGCGGGCTTTGTCGCATGGCGGGCAATTACTTTATGGAGAACGGGTATATCGAGCTGGATACGCGCGGTTGCCTGGACATACTGGAGGGCTACGCACGATACATGGAAATGTACCCTAATTTTCGCCTGCTGGTGCTGGATGACTTCGACGTGCTGCATGAGAGCAGCTGCTGGCACCTCAAGCAAAACCACCACATCGCCATCAATTACTGGCATGGGAAGGAACCCGTGATGGTCTACTCCGACCAACTGACGCTGTTGCGCGAGTTTCAGACTCATTTCGATAAGCTGTGGTCGACCGGCGCAGGGGCGATCGGCAACCAGCTGAATGTGGAGGCGGTGCTCAAAGATGTGGCGAGGCGGATGCGCATGGCGCACGGATGAGGGATGCAGGAACCTTGGGTGCGAAAACCGCGCACATCTGCGTAGGAGCATTTGATGTGCACCGGTGAAAAGCGATCCGCCCATAATCGAAAAGCATATAAAGCCGCTGCGCATAGGGCAAAGAGCCTTGCGCGCCGCGGCTGACGCATTGAGGAAAGGGCTTTGCTCTTACGGACTTATGGGAAGGGGCAGCAGATTACGGTTCCTTCGCCATGCCCGCGGCGTAGAAGCACAGATAACTTGCGAGTTTATCCATTTGTAGGCTGTGGCCGCCGCCATGCTGTACAAACGACACGGCCAAGCCCATTGCGCTCAATGCCGTAGCAAGCGAGCGGGCGCCTTCCGCGAAGGGCTCGTTCTCAGTGCCACAGTCGATATATACTTGCAGGTGCATTAGTCCGCGCGCGGTCGCGTAGCCCGCCGGGTCTTCAAGCCATGCAGTCATGTCGCCGTCATTCAGCCATTTGGCAAACTGCCCTTGCGAGAAATCGGAAAAGACGAGCGCGGGGCTGTATGCACCCACCTTGCTGAACAGCAGTGGGTGATGGAAAGCCGCTTGTAGCGCGAAAAGCCCGCCCATCGAAAAACCGCCGATCCAGCGCCCCTCAGGCTTGGCAATGGTGCTGTAATTACCCTCAATCCAAGGGATCAGCTCATTGCACAGAAAGAGCTCCATCTGGCTCTCGCCGCGCTTGCCATCCTTCATGTCCTCCTGGATGGCCTTGGCGGAGTCATACTTCGTTAACGGAAACACCATGATGAGCGGCTGGATATCGCCGCTTTCGATCAAGGCATCTGCGACCGCGCCGATACCGGCCCGCTCCAGCCACATTCGCTCGGTAGTGCTGTTGCCGTGCAGGCCGTACCACACGGGGTATGCTTTTTCGCTTGTGTACCCCTTGGGAAGGTAGACCATGTAAGGCACGCGAAAACCCATGGCGACGCTCGCCAGCGTAAAGTGGTAGGTCTGGGATTGCGCGAGGGGAAGCGCAGGTTCCGCCAAAGCGCCTGAATGACTTCCAGAGACCAGCAGGGCAGCGGCCAGCATAGCAGCGAGCATATGGCGGAGGCAATGAAATTGGAGAGGGCGGAAGCGAAGCGGATGCATGCTGATCCTCCTGCTTGAAGGGTTAAGGGTGAATGTAAGGAATTCGCATTCCGGTGATATTTTCATGAAAGCTGTACTGATCTAGTCACTTTTGCGCGTTTGGCCTGATTGCAGTATAGGATCACGGAAGAAGACTGTCAATCCGCGGTAGAAATGCGTAACGGGCTGCAAAGCGTTATTTTTGCGGTGAGGCGTAATCCGTTGCCGTTTTGCGCCGCCTGCGCTATAATACATGCGATATCTTGGCGATCGAGGGATGACATGACAACGACGATATTGCAGCCGGAGCGTTTGACGATCACGGAGGACACGGGGGACAAGGCACATTTTGGCGGCGATCAAGAATGGTATGCGATTGATTGGCAGCGCATGGCCGGTTGCGGGCCTACCTGCGCCGCAAACGTGACCGCGTACCTTGCGCTGACGCGCCCCGGCCTGCGTGCCCTGTATGCCGGTGAGGATATGCACAGGACCCAGTTTGCGGCGCACATGGAGGCCCTGTACCAGCATGTGACTCCGGGCAACATGGGTCTGAACAAGCCGGAGATGTTCACGCAGGGCGTAGAGACCTTCGCCAGAAGCCGTGGCGTGAACCTGACATCGCACCTGTTTGAGGTGCATGGCTATCTGCACAGCGGCCGCCCGTCGGTCGACGCGCTGGCGGAGTTCGTGCGTCGCGGGCTTAGCAGCGATTGTCCCGTCGCTTTTTTGAACCTGACCAAAGGGCGCGTGAAGAACATACAGGGCTGGCACTGGATCACCCTGGTGGGCGCGGATATCGACGAGCATACGCTGATGGCAACCGCCAGTGACGAGGGCAAGCAGATCAGCTTTGACCTGCGGTTGTGGTATCTGTCCACGCGGATGCGCGGCGGGTTGATTTATTTCACCGAACAGTAGCTGCGGTTGCGAGGCAAAACTGCGCCATTTACGACGACCGTAGCGCGGCAAGCGGCAATGACAGGGAAAGCGGCCTGATGCGAGCGACCTGAAATGGTCGCTCGCATCAGGCCGCTTTGGTAACAGTGCCAGGCGCAAGCATCAATGGGAACGGAACGAAGTATGTTCTTCCCTGCAACAAGGGGAAATGGGGGAAGGACACCGCGCTTTAAAGCATCAGTGTTTGGCAAGCGAGGGCTACCTATCATCCGTCGCGAGCAGGGCGCACAGGTTCAAATCCTCTGGAAAGCCATCCGCGCCGATGCGCATCGCACGGCCGCGCAGCACGCCCTCAAAGCGCATGCCCGCCTTGGCCAGCACGCGACCGGAGGCGGCGTTGTCCATATTGTAGACGGCCTCCACGCGATGGAAGCCGATCACGTCAAATAGGTATCGAATGACGGCGCGCAGGGCGTCGGGGGCATAACCCTCGCCACGGTGTGCCAAAGCCACGCAATAGTCTACTTCGGCAACGCGGCGTTCGTCCTTATAGTCATCCACGAAGATCATGCCAACGAGGCTGCCGGTGGCGGTCTCCTCGATCAGCCAATGATAGAGCGGCCTCTCCGTACAGGCATAGGCAGCGACCAGCGTAGTGACATTCGCCCGGGTCGAATCCGGCGTGGGGGAGGCATTTCAGCCGACGCCGTCGATCACGGCAGGGTCGGTTGCAAGCGAAGCGTGGATAGCCTCCGCATCCGAAAACGCTACTTTGCGCAGCGTAAGGCAGTCGGTCGTGAGCGGTGCGGTGCCAGCGTGGTTGAGGCGCGGGGGAAGTGAACGCATGGTGTGCCTCCCTTGCTTATACGTAAACATACGCTACAGTATGGTGACTACCACGGACTAGAATTCGCAGCCGCGTCGACGCGCCACGCCCTTGGAACACGCCAAAAGCATGCTACAGGACGGACAGAACAGGGCATTGCTGCATTGTGCACACATCCATACAGACAAAAACACAGCAGCACCAACGATCTTCGCTGTGCACCAGGCGGCATGCAGACTGCTTAATCCGCGGTTTTGTTAACAAAATCGATCTCATTGCGGATTCCTTTATGTGCGTCGTTCCACAGCCCCTTGATCAGACGGATGCGCAGCAGGCACGTGTTGGGGTCTGCGTCGTTGTTGGCCTCGTGATACCAAGCGGCGAACAATTCGCGTAGCTTCGTCATCATCGCCATATTTTTTTCGTCGCACACCCAGCCTAGATTTTCACCGATTCCTTCAGCTGTGAAGCTTTCGACGATGGGGCAGATCGCGACCATGGGATTTTGGGCAATTTGGAGCATCTTACCCGATTTCGCGTTGGTGACGGTGTAGAACGCGCCGTTCTCATAGTAGGCATCCACGATTCGGACACTCGGGCGGTATTTGTCGTCGATTCCCGATCCCAGCACGATGGTGGACAGCGCGATCAGCCCGTCCTTGTTGCCCAGTTTTTCTTCCAGCAGTTCCATAGCCTCGTCATACTTGTTCATGCTGATGATCCCTTTCATGTATGCGATTTTTCATATCGTGCAACGGGTTGTGTGGCCAATGTCCATTGATTTGATCACCTACCTGTTTTGAACGGGTGTGTGAACAGATGCTGACAGTTTAGCAACGGCAATAAAGCGCGGCAAGCTGATGTTTCAACGGAAATTTCCGGAGGGATTCGAGCGTCGCTGTGGTTCGGGCATTTTGGAATACTTCAAAAACCGCTGCTGTGTCTCCACCCTATCAAAAGAGTATACCATACCCAAACGGCGAGCGCTGAACGGAATGCGCTTCATTTCGATTATTGATGCAAGAAATATGGCTTGATAGCTGCGCCAGATGCGATGGCTAGACCTGTGCAATGCTACTGTACAGAAAAGACTCAACCTTTTCAGATTGAGCCCAATGGGTTTTGGTGGTCTGTACTGGACTCGAACCAGTGACCCCGTCGATGTGAACGACGTGCTCTACCAACTGAGCCAACAGACCATTTTGAGGTTCGCCATGCTTGGTTCCATCGGCGACTTTGATATAATATCACATTCATTTTGGGGAGTCAATATTGATTTTGAAAAATCCAAGATGATTTTTGCGGGTCCATCCAGTCTTTGAGAAAGGGTCCAAGTCAAGAAATCCGCTGGCGTATACCAGCAGAATGGTCAGTATGTACGCCCGGATGGATAGGATCTTCCTTTCCGTTTTGCTGTGCGTTGATTATGAGGCAATACCGAATTTTATACCAGAACTGTCATGAATATCTGTGCCAAAAGGCAATGCGGGTTGATGAAAGCGTTCCGCTGTAAACACTTGGAAAATACATGCACCTGCGCTATAATTGCGTATGTCGATGCAGCTTTCCTGAGGTGTCATAACGGCAAAACAGTTGAGTTGGCTGTGCGGGATGAAAGCGGACGCACAAACGCATGCGGTATCTATAGCGTACATCAGGGCATATGATAGCACGCCAGCAAATCGCTGAATGTGTTATAACCGCCGCTCAAAGGGGAAGCGGCGTGCACGGCGGCAATGATCGTGGTGTGATGGTTAGTTAGGCACAGGCATAGTCGGGTTAAAGAATCGACACTTTGCGAGAACCACCTTGCTCAAGCGGAATTCTGCTGTGGAGAGGAGCCCCGTTCTGTGAGAATCAAAGATATTGCACACCTTAACATGCGCACCGACCTGTATGCCCTGTTCGGCGAAGACGGGCATCTTTATCTGATGCAAGCGGATGGTTCGCTTGCCTCGGTAACACATCTTCCACACATCAGCACCGAAGGACAGATCAAGCTCTATGTCCATGAACCATTGGTATGCGTGACCGAACGCTTCGGCACGCATGCCGCGCTTGTTAACCTCGAAGTGCCGGTGTACGCGACATGAGCCGTGAAGATTACATCGCTAATGCATGCAGTTATTCCATTGGGTTTGTGGAACGCGACGCCTGCATTCTGGTCATCCATCAGATGCAATGGAACCGCCTAGATATCATGGATGCCAAAACCGGCGAATGCCTGACTGAGCGGGAGGTATCCATCCGGGAGGCTTCGTTTGCCGAACCGGACGAGCAATGGATGCCGCCTAACTATGCCGTGAAGAATTACATCGACTATTTCCATAGCTTGCTGCATGTTTCTCCAGACGGTTCCAGTTTTCTTTCAAACGGATGGATATGGCATCCGCTTGGGCAGATATTGTGCTTCCGTACCCATGATTTTCTGAAGCGATATGAGCCTGTAAAAGTGGAGATCGAGTACAACCACGCATACAACTGGGACATTCCCTGCGCTTACATCAGCAACGATCGATTTGTGATCGCGGTGGATGATTTGCGTAAGGATGCCAGATTGGACGCAGAGGCGCTGGAGGGCTATCAATACAGGCAACTTCAGTTCTATAACCTGAATCATTCGACCTGTGAAACGCAGTATGGGGAACTGGTGCTGAGAAAAGAATATGAGCGGGACTGCTCCGCCTTCACGCTGGACGAAGAAGGGCAAGTGCACGGACAGCTGGTTTGGGATCCTACCTTTGGATGCCTTGTCGCCATCACGCCGGACGGAACATTCACGCTCGATATGGACGGAAACATAATGGAGGCGTATCCTGACTGCAAATTTGCCAAGGGATACCATGACCAGAACAGTAATGATGATCTCGGCTGGCGCTATAGCCCGGAACGCCATGTGCTCTACCATTGGTCGCAGGAAACGGGAATGGTCGAGGAAAGAAAACTTGACTATACAAAGCCTTAACTTACATGATTCTGTGCCGCCCGCCCTGCAAACCGTTTGATACGGCAAACTTAAAAGGGCAACCGCCTTTGAAGCTACTTGTCTATGCAAGAATCGATTACGACGAAATGCCTGCCGTGATTAACGGCAGTTTATCTTTAAGATAAGCATGGTTCATCGACAGAAGGTGATAAGATAGCACATTCGTTTTTGAAGCCGACACGAAAAGTTTCAGGATGGTTAAGCAGGGCAAGAGCCTGAACGCGAAGCCCGGCGAGTGTTGGCGGCCTTTTACTTCCTTCATATACGCTCCACGCCCTTGCCCTTGTCCCGGTTACAACATCCCGTCAATCTCGCCAAAAGATTGATTTTTGTGGCTTTTTGCTGTAAACTGATGGTGGGATCAAATAAGGGAGGTTGAGCATATGAAGCTGATCGTCGCCATTGTACAGGATGAGGATGCTTCCCGATTGATCAGTGAATTGATGTCGGACGGCTTTGGCGTTACCAAGCTGGCCACCACTGGTGGTTTTCTGCGCGCGGGCAACACCACGCTGCTTGTGGGCGTGGAGGATGACCGCTTTGACGCCGCCATGACCGTGATCGAGAAAGTATGCAAGAGCCGCAAGCAGATCGCCGCTTCGCCGGTGTCGATGGTCGGCGTGCCCGGCGCGTATACGCCCTACCCCATTGAAGTGGTGGTAGGCGGCGCGACCATCTTCGTGCTTACGGTGGATCAATTCATCAAGCTGTGACGGACAGAGACGGGCGCGCCGCGCATGGCGGTGCAGACGGTACGGGCGAAATGCCCGCCTATCTGGATTATGGAAAGCTGGGGGCGGGCTACGCCCTGCTGTGGCAACAGGCTCAAATGGCCCGCAGGCTGCATGCATACCTGCTGGCAGGCCCGCGCGGCGTGGGCAAGGCGACACTGGCACGGCTGGTGGCTGCCTCGTACTTCTGCGGCGGGCTGCCAAAGCCCTGCGGCGAATGCGATGCGTGCGGCAGGGTGCTTGGCGGCAACGAGCCGGACGTGATCGAGATCTACAGCCAGGAGGATAGGGCCATCCCCATTGAGCGCATCCGCGAGGCGATAGCGCAGATATCGCAACACTCCTTTGGCAACGGGCCGCGCGTGGTGATCGTGGAGCCGGTCGAACGGCTTACCCCCGCCGCGCAGAACTGCCTGCTGAAATCGCTGGAGGAGCCGCAGGCGGATGTGGTTTTTTTACTGCTTACGCACGAGCCATCAGCGGTGCTGGGCACCATCGCGTCACGCTGCGCGATGGTCAAGCTGCCGCCCTGGCCGGATGACGAGCTGAGAGTTGCGTTGCTCGCCATGGGCTTTGACGCGAGCCGCGTAGAAAACGTACTGCCGCGCGCAGGCGGCAACATCGGCCATGCGCTGGAGGCGCTTGCCGATGAGGAAGGCGAGAGCGGGCTTCAGAAGCTCGCGACAGAGGCGCTGGCCGCTTCGACCGATGCCGACGTGGTGGCCTTGAGCACGCGCCTGAAAGACGACCGTATTGGCGCGGAGCGGCTGCTGGCAGCCATCGAGCAGGCGTTGCACACCGCGCTGCTGATGCGCGCGGGCGTGCTGCCCATGCAGGCCACGCGGGATGCCCGCATCCTTGCGTTCGCCCAAAACGCGACCGAACAGGAGCTTTCCTCACTGCTTGCGGCGGTATTCGACACGCGCAAATGGCGGCAAAGTCAGGTCAACTGGCAGGCGAGCATCGACCGCCTGCTTACCAACATCATGGAGGCTAAGACCAAATGGCGACAATCATAGGCGTTCGATTCAAGAACGCAGGCAAACTATACTACTTCGACCCGGGCGAGCTTTGGCCCGTACCGGGCAATTATGTGATCGTGGAAACGGCGCGCGGTATGGAGTACGGGCTGGTGATCACCGGTGTGCGCGAGGTGAGCGACGATCTCATCACCCCACCGCTCAAGCCCATCCTGCGCATCGCGGGAGAGCGCGACGCGCGCCACGCCGAGGAAAACGAACGGTTTGAAAAAGAAGCATACCAGATTTGCCAGCGCAAGATCGAGGAGCACAAGCTGGATATGAAGCTGGTAGGCGTGGAGCAAACCTTTGACAACGCAAAGCTTCTGTTTTACTTTACCGCTAACGGGCGCGTGGATTTCCGTTCGCTGGTCAAGGACTTGGCAAGCGTGTTTCGCACCCGCATCGAGCTGCGGCAGATCGGCGTACGCGACGAGGCAAAGATGCTTGGCGGCCTTGGCCCCTGCGGCAGGCCTATCTGCTGCGGATCATTCCTGGGCGATTTCCAGCCCGTATCCATCAAGATGGCCAAGGAGCAAAACCTTTCGCTTAACCCCACGAAGATATCAGGCGTGTGCGGCAGGCTGATGTGCTGCCTCAAGTATGAGGAAGACCATTACGAGCAGACGCGCCGCAATATGCCCAAGCTCGGCAAGGACGTGGAAACGCCGGACGGCTTTGGCAGCGTGATCGACCTGAATGTGCTCAAGGAGACCGTGACCGTGCGCGTGCGTAAGGGAGACGGCTCGGAGGTCAAAACCTATCCCGTTGCCGATCTGCGCTGGTTCAAGCCCCCCGCGCAGCCGGCTCCGCGGCCTGCCGCGCCCGAGGTGGAGCGCGGCCCGCGCAAGCTGCAACGCCGCGCGGAGCCTTTCGTAGAGCGCCGCAACGAGATCGTGGTAGACGAAGGCGCGGTGGTCGCCACCTTTGCGGATGAAGAGCCCGTGCTGGCGGTTGAGCCGGAGGCGGACGAACTGGTGATAGAAGCGGAACCGCTGACCGAAGAATTGGACGAGCGCGGCGCACCCTCCAGTTGGCAGCGGGCCGTGGCCGAAGCACTGCGCAGAGCCGAGGAACCCACCCGCAAGGCATAATGGTGGCAGATTCCCCCGCCAATTGAGAAAGTTCCGATTTTTGCTTGCTTTTCAGCCGATTTGTGCTATAATCATTAACTGGCACATCCTTGCGCCGCGCAAGCAAGTCGCGGCGCCATAAGTCCAAGAGGAGGTGAAACGAAATGAATAGGTATGAACTGACCTACATCATCGACACGGCGCTTGAGGAAACCGTCCGCAAGGAGCTGGTCGAAAAGTACGCCGAACTGATCCGCGTGAACGGCGGTGAAATCGAGAAGGTGGACGAGACCTGGGGCAAGCGCCGCCTGGCCTATGCCATCAACGACATGTGGGAGGGCTGGTACGTGCTCGTCACGTTCAAGGCCCCCGGCGAACTGCCCAGGGAGATCGAGCGTAACCTGGAGATCAACGACAAGATCCTGCGTTACCTGATCATCAAGCTGGAGGAGAAGAAGCAGAGCGTCAAGCCCCGCCCCGCCCGTCCCATGATGAGCGCGCCGGTGGCCGATGCGGTCGAAGCTCCTGCTGCCGCCAATGAAGAGGAAGCTGTTTCTGAGCCGACCGCCGAATAAGGGGGAACGTCAGCATGAATAAGCTTACCATCATCGGCAACCTGACGCGCGACCCTGAGACCCGCACCGTAGGGGGCGACAAGACTGTCTGCTCCTTTACCGTTGCGGTGAACCGCCGCCGCTCGTCGCAGAATTCCAGCCAACCCGAAGCCGATTTTTTCCGCGTCTCCGCCTGGGACAAACTGGGCGATAACTGCCAGCGTTTTTTGGCAAAAGGCCGCAAGGTAGCCGTAGTAGGCCCCGTGTCGGTCAGCAGCTACGAAGCCAAGGATGGCGGCGGTACGCGCTTCTCGCTTGACGTGCGTGCCGAAGATGTGGAATTCCTCTCCTCCCGTCAGGACGACCAGGCAAGCCCTGCCCCGTCTGCAAACGCAGGCGGCGGCGCGCCCCGCAAGGACGAAGGCTTTCAGGAAGTCGACGACGAGGATTTGCCGTTCTAACGCTCTGAGAAGGAGGTTCAGCCCATGTCTGAAGATCGTGGCGAAAGAAAGCCCCGTCCGCGCGGCCGCAAGCCTCGCCGTAAGGTATGCAGCTTTTGCGTGGATAAGGTCGAATACATCGACTATAAGGACGTTAACCGTCTCCGTCGCTTTGTGAATGAGCGCGGCAAGATCATGCCCCGCCGTATGAGCGGCAACTGTGCCAAGCACCAGCGCCAGCTCTCCGAAGCCATCAAGCGCGCCCGTGCCATTGCGCTTATGCCCTTCTCGGTGGAGTAAACCGATGCCATGAAAAGCGCAGGACGTATGTCCTGCGCTTTTGTGCATTTTGGAGGCATGCCTATGATACTTTCCACGGAGCGCCTGATACTACGGCCCTTCAAAGCGCGGGACTGGCCCGCGCTGCACCGGTACCTCTCCGACCCGGAGGTGGTGCGCTTTGAGCCCTACGATGTGTTTTCGCCGGAGGAGGCGCGCCGCGAAGCCGAGCGCCGGGCGCAGAGCGACGCGTTCGTGGCCGTGTGCCTCAAGGGCACGGACGAACCCATCGGCAACCTGTACCTTGGCAGGCATGGCGAGTGCCAGTTTGAGCTGGGCTATGTATTTTCGCGCACCGCGTGGGGAAACGGGTATGCTACCGAGGCTGCGACCGCCGCGCTGGACGCGCTGTTTGCGCTGGATACCACGCATCGCGTGTTTGCCGAATGCAACCCGAAAAACGGCGCCAGCGAGCGTGTGATGCTGCGCCTGGGCATGCGGCGCGAGGGATACCTCAAGGAGAATGTGTTTTTCCATCGTGACACGGAGACCGGCGCGCCGCTTTGGCAAGACACGCTGGTCTATGCGGTGCTGCGTGAGGAATGGCTGGCAAGGCACTCGCGCACGGTGGAATCCCACGGCGCAGGTCTTGCAGAACATCACAGCTCGGATCAGTGAGCATCTTGTTCCGTAAGTACAAATCTTGTACTTTGCATCCGCCGCGCACAATGGTATACTAATTTTGATATGGATACCGGCTCGCAAACGCTATGGTCGTGCGGCGGGTCGGTATCCGCCTATGGACGAGAACCGATAACCGCACGCCGCTCACGTATTCCGGCGGCAAATCGCATATGTGGGGGTCGACAGCATGGATAACGTAACCCGTATCACCGCCGAGGAATTGGGTGCGCCAAAGCATGAGGCGCAGTTGCTTTTAGGCAACGAGGCCGTGGCACAGGGCGCCTGGGAGGCTGGCGTCAGGGTGGTGGCGAGCTATCCGGGCACGCCCAGCACCGAGATCACCGAGGCGATAGCCAGATACCCCGAGGTGAACGTGCAGTGGGCCACCAATGAGAAGGTGGCCGCCGAGGTCGCCTTTGGCGCGGCCATGGCAGGCGCGCGGGCCATGACCTGCATGAAGCATGTGGGCGTGAACGTGGCAGCGGATCCGCTCTTTACCGCCGCCTACACGGGCGTGAACGGCGGCTATGTAGTCGTCTGTGCGGACGACCCTGCCATGCACTCCAGCCAGAACGAGCAGGACAGCCGCTATTATGCCCGCGCTGCGCATATCCCCATGCTGGAGCCCGCAGACAGTCAGGAGTGCCTTGACTTTACCAAGCTGGCCTTCAAGCTGAGCGAGGAGCTGGACACGCCCGTGTTCGTACGCCTGACCACCCGCATTGCGCATGCGCGCAGCGTGGCTTTGCCGGGCGAACGGGCCGCGGTGGACGTCAAGCCCTACAAAAAAGACCCCCTCAAGTATGTGATGATGCCCGCCATGGCCCGCAAGCGCCACCTGACCGTGGAAAAGCGCGAGGCGTTCCTTGCGGAGGCGGCGGATAAAATGCCCATCAACGTGGCGGAGATGCGAGATAAAGCCCTTGGTGTGATCACCAGCGGCGCGTGTTATCAGTACGTGCGTGATGCGCTGCCCGACGCCAGCACACTGAAGCTGGGTATGGTGTATCCTCTGCCCATGGGCATGATCGAAAGCTTTGCAGGGCAGGTGGATCGGCTGATCGTGATCGAGGAGCTGGAGGGCCTGATCGAAAAGGATGTGAAGGCGGCCGGGATCGCCTGTGAGGGCAAGAGCCTGACCGGCATACAGGGAGAACTGAGCGTGGAACGGGTCAAAAACGCCGTGCTGGGCACACCGCTGCCGGATGCGGGTGCGGCTGACTTGCCCGCCCGCCCGCCAGTGCTTTGCCCCGGCTGCCCACACCGCGGCGTGTTCTACGCGCTAAACAAACTGTGCCTGCGCGTGATGGGCGATATCGGCTGCTATACGCTGGCGGCGCTGCCACCGCTTTCCGCCATGGATGCGTGCCTGTGCATGGGTGCGAGCATTGGCATGGCCAGCGGCGCAGAGCGTGCACAAGGCAAGCAGTTCTCCAAAGGTACCGTTGCCGTACTGGGGGACAGCACCTTCCTGCACAGCGGCATCACCCCGCTGATCGACGCGGTATACGGCCAAGAGGCTATCACCGTGCTCATTCTGGACAACCGCATCACCGGCATGACGGGACACCAGCAGAACCCTGCCACGGGCCTTGACATCCACAACCAGCCCGCACCGGCGGTGGATTTGGCTGCTCTGTGCCGAAGCTGCGGCGTGGAACATGTGGTGGTGCTCGACCCGTTTGATTTGAAAGCACTTGAAAAGGCGCTGCGTGAGGAGACCGCGCGCGATGCGGTCAGCGTGATCATCACCGAGCGCGCCTGTGCGCTACTCATCAAGAACAACCCGCCGCCCTACACCATCGAGGGCTGCAAGAACTGCGGCATGTGCATGAAGCTGTCCTGCCCGGCCATCGAGCGGCAGGCGGAAGGCATCGTCATCAACGCGGCGCTTTGCACTGGCTGCGGCATGTGCGCGCAGGTGTGCGCCTTCAAGGCCATCAGGGAAGGGGTGCGTGCAGAATGAGCAAACCGGCGTTTGATCTGGTCATTGTGGGCGTTGGCGGCCAGGGTACGCTGCTTGCCAGCAAAATACTGGGCCGCTTGGCGTTGGCCGAGAGCCTCCACGTCAAGGTGAGCGAGGTGCACGGCATGAGCCAGCGCGGTGGCAGCGTGATCACCCATGTGCGCGTGGGCGACGCGGTGCACGCGCCGCTGGTGGGGCTGGCCGGCGCGGATTATCTGCTGAGCTTCGAGGCGCTGGAGGCGGCGCGTGCCGCTGCATACCTCAAGGCAGATGGCGTCGCCATCGTCAATGCCCAGCGCATCTTGCCCATGCCGGTCATCACCGGCGCGGCTGTCTACCCGGCCGACCCACTCAAGGACGCGGTGCTGGCTGCGCACCGTGTGGAGGCGGTAGACGCGCTGGCTCTCGCCGTGGCAGCGGGCAGCCAGAAAGCCGTGAACCTTGTGCTGCTGGGTATGCTCAGCCGCCACCTGCCGTTTGCGGACGAGCAGTGGAAGCAGGCCATCGCGGGCTCGGTGCCGCGGGCGACCATGGCGGTCAATATCAAGGCGTTTGAGGCGGGACGAGCCTCTGTTACCCTCAACTGAAGGACGGTAGGCACTGTAGCGACAGGGGGAAATTTGCCGTGGAGCACATGATTTGGAACCCGACCATGGAGTGTATGCCGCGCGACCAGCTGCGCGCCCTGCAGGATGAACGCCTCAGGGACGTCGTGCGCAGGGTGTACGAGAGCGTGCCCTTTTACCGGGGCAAGATGCAAAAGCTGGGCATCACACCCACCGATATCCATGGCGTAGGGGATATCGAGCTGCTGCCCTTTACCGAAAAGCAGGACTTGCGCGACCACTATCCCTTTGGGCTGTTTGCCGTGCCGCAGAGCGAGATCGTTCGCATCCACGCCAGCAGCGGCACCACAGGCAAGCCTACGGTGGTAGGGTACACCGGCGGCGATATCGACCGCTGGAGCGAGATGATGGCGCGCAGCATGTATGCCGCCGGTGTGGGCAAACACGATATCGTGCAGGTGGCCTACGGCTACGGCCTGTTTACGGGCGGCCTTGGCGCGCACTACGGCGCGGAGCGCGTTGGGGCTACGGTGGTGCCCATCAGCGGCGGCAACACCACGCGGCAGCTGATGCTGCTGCAGGATTTCGGGGCCACGGCGCTCTGCTGCACGCCCAGCTATGCCCTGAACCTTGCCGAGGCGCTGCACGCCGAAGGCGTTAAACGTACCAAGCTCAAAGCCGGTATCTTTGGCGCAGAGCCGTGGACCGAGGCCATGCGCGAGAAGATCGAGGACATGCTGGGCATCGACGCCATCAACATCTACGGCCTGAGCGAAGTGATGGGGCCGGGCGTATCGGTGGAGTGTCTGTGCAAGCAGGGCATGCACATCTGGGAGGATCACTTCCTGCCAGAGGTGATCGGCGAAAACGGCAAGGGCCTGCCTTATGGCGAGCGCGGCGATTTGACCTTTACAACGCTCACCAAGCATGGTATGCCGCTTTTGCGCTACCGCACGCACGACCTGTGCACCCTGACCGACGAACCCTGCGCCTGCGGCCGCACCCATGTACGGATGGGCCGCGTGATGGGTCGCACGGACGATATGCTTATCATTCGCGGGGTCAATGTGTTCCCCTCGCAAGTGGAACACGCGCTGCTCACGGTGGAGGGCATCGTGCCCCAGTACCAGATCGTGGTGGAGCGTCAGGGGAACCTCGATACCATGGAGGTGCAGGTGGAGCTGGCACCCGAGTTCATGAGCGACACTGTGCGCGACATGGAGGCGCTGGAAAAGCGCATCGTGAACGCCATCGCCGCGCATGCGCTGGTCAGCGCGAGCGTGAAGCTGTGCCAGCCCGGCGCGCTGCCGCGCAGCGAGGGCAAGGCCAAGCGCGTGATCGATAAGCGTCAGCTGTCGTGACCGGCGCTGGCACAATCCGCGCCGTAGTGCTATAATGATTTGAGAAGCGGGGGTGCAACCGACATGTTTGTGAAGCAGATATCGGTGTTCATCGAAAACACGCCCGGCAGGCTGTCTGATTTTACGCGCGTGCTGGCGGATAACGGCATCGATCTGGTGTCGCTCTCCATCGCGGACACCACGCACTTCGGCATCCTGCGCGGCATCGTGGCGGAGCCGGAGGCGGCGGCCAAACTGTTGACCGAACGCGGCTATTCCGTCAAGGTGACCGACGTACTGGCCGTGTGCGTGCCCGACCATCCGGGCGGGCTCAATGAGATTTTGAGCCTCCTTGCGGAGAGGGACATCGCGCTGGAGTATCTGTACAGCTTTGTGCGCCGTAGCGGTGATCATGCGCTGATTATCCTGCGCGTGGACAGGCCCGCCGAGGCTGTATCGGTGCTGACCGAAGCTGGCGTGCAGCTGCTTTCGCAGGCGGATGTCAAGGCACTGTAAAGCCGAGCGCACATGTGGATAACGGCACGGATGGTTGCCGCGGGCCTGCGCCCGCCGCGCCTGTCCGTGCCTTGCGCTATGGCGGGGCCTCTAAGACGGCTCCGTGCCATAGCGCGGATTATCACTGGAGGGGATGAGCGGGTTGTTTCGGCAAAATCAGGTGACCATTGATCTGGGGGCGATCCGGCACAACTACCTGTTGATGAAAAGCCGTGTGGGCGAAACGGTGCGCGTGATGGCGGTGGTCAAGGCCAACGCCTATGGCCATGGCATCGTGCAAGTCGCCCGTACCATTGAGGCGGCGGGCGGCTGCGATTTGGCCGTAGCCATCCCCGAGGAGGGGATACAGCTACGCGAGGCGGGCATCCGCGCGAACATCCTCGTGCTGGGCGCGGCGACCGAAGTGGCTGCCGAGGCCTCGATCCAAAACAACTTGACGCTCACGGTGTTCGAGCCCGATATGGTGGCCGTGCTGGAGGAAGCCGCGGCGCGCCTTGGCAAGCCAGCGCTGGTGCATATCAAGCTGGATACGGGCATGAACCGTATCGGCCTTCGCACGGGCGGCGAGGCGGACGCGCTGGCCATCGCTCTTCAGCAGGCACCGCATGTGCGTGTGACCGGCATCTACACCCATTTCGCGGATGCGGATAACCCCGGGCAAAACGGCGGCATCAATATGTACACGCAAAAGCAGCTGGAAGCGTTTCGGGCACTCAAGGCGCACTTTGACCCCGCCATCCCCGCACACGCCAGCAATAGCGCCATGAGCTTGGTTTCGCCCGAGGCGGATTTTTCAATGATCCGCGAGGGTATATCGCTGTATGGCTATCCGCCCGTCAAAACCGACCTGTCCTTTCGCCCCGCCTTGCGCTGGGAAGCCGAGGTGGTGTACGTGAAGGACATCGCGGCGGGCGAGAGCGTGGGCTATGGCTGCACATACACGGCTGAGCGGCCCATGCGCATCGCCACCGTGGCCGTGGGCTACGGCGACGGATACCACCGCGCGGCCAGCAACCGCGGGCAGATGCTGGTGGGCGACAAGCGAGTTGATATCGTGGGCCGCATCTGCATGGATCAGACCATGGTGGATGTGTCCGGCGTGGATGGCGTAGCCGTGGGCTCGCAGGCGGTGCTGATCGGCACGCAGGGTGAAGAGCGAATCGGCGCGGACGAGCTGGCGGCATGGGCAGGTACCATCAGCTACGAGGTGCTGCTGGCCATCACCGACCGCGTGCCGCGCAGCTACCTGCCGGCGTCGGAGGCGTAGCGCCCACCGGGCGGCGCATTGCGCAAGCGCCTGCTTTCTGGTACAATGTGTTTAACATGCAACAGGGGAAGGGGAAACGGCCATGGCAAAGCAGGGTAAGCCGGTGCAGGAGGTCAAAAAGCCGTACCTGACGGGCAGCTGGCACGGCAGGGACGCGCTTAAGAAGAGCCGCTCGGTGCTACTGGGCGTGCTGCTGATATCTTTCCTGTACCTGATCCTGAGCCTGCTGCTCAGCTTTGACTCGCTGGTGCTGCGCGGCATCTTTGGACTGGTGATTGTAGCGGCGGCGTTTCTGTACTTCTACTATCAGGGCATGAACGCGGGGCAGAACGATACGTCTTTCGCAGAGATCATGTACCAGCGCGAGGTCGACGGGAAGCCGGTCACGCCTGCCGAGAGCGGCCGCTGCTACCATCCACTGAAGGGTTTTTACGCCGCAACGCTGGGTGCTTTGCCCTTTGTGCTGGTGGCGCTGGTGTTCGCGTTCATGACCGTCAAGGAGCGCTACGCGCTGGGCACCTTACCCACGTGGCTTACCCCCTACACCCGCCAGAGCGGCATTGGCGATGCGTTGCAGTATTATGCGCAGCGCGAGGGCATCACCGCGCTGGTGGTGCTCAAGATCATCGTGCGCAGCATGACCATGCCGTTTGTGAATGTGGCTGTCAAGCTGGGTACGGACGCGGTGCTCTGGTGCGAGCGGCTCTCGCCGCTGTGGGTGCTGGTGGCGCCGCTGGGCTATGGCTTTGGCTACCGGCAGGGGCCCAGGCTTCGCGACCGCATCAACACGGGCATCGCCATCGGCGACCAGCGCAAGATGCGCCGCGAAAAGCGCGAGCGCAAGGCGCGCCAGCGCACCCACGCACCGGAGAGGCTCATTTAGGCAGGGGGGGCATCCTATGCGCATCATCGCCGGCGAGGCACGAGGGCGTACCATCGTCGCCCCCAAGGGACAGGATACGCGCCCCACGCAGGATCATGTACGCGAATCGCTCTTCAATATCCTGATGCGGGATGTTGCCGACGCGCGGGTGCTCGACCTGTTTGCGGGCAGCGGCGCGCTCGCGCTGGAAGCATTGAGCCGCGGGGCCGAGAGTGCCGTGCTGGTCGATAATGCCGCCGAGGCGATCGAATGCATCCGCCGTAATATTGAGACCGCGCATGCCGCAGAACGAACCACGGTACTTAAATGCGGCTGGGAGGAGGCCCTCCGGCGGCTTGCCGCCGAAGGATGCACGTTTACACTGGTGTTTCTGGACCCACCTTATCGCATGACCGAAACGGGCGCGCAGTGTGCCCGGCTGGCGGATATGGGCTTGCTTACGGAGGGAGCGCTGGTGGTGGTCGAGCATCGCAAGGAGCACACGCCTGTGCTGGACGAGCGCTTTGCCCAGCGAGACGAGCGCCGCTACGGCGATACGGGCATCCATTTCTATGTGTATACAGGAGGTGACAAGGCTGATGCGTAAAGGCCTGTGCGTATATCCGGGCAGTTTTGACCCCGTGACCTTGGGGCACGTAGACTTGATCGAGCGCGCCAGCGTGCTGTTCCCCGATATGGTGGTCGCGGTGCTCAATAACCCTGACAAGCATGGCAAATTCAGCGTCGAGCAGCGGATGGACATGCTGCGGCGCGCGTGCGCGCATCTGACCAATGTGCGCATTGACAGCTTCGGGGGGTTGCTGGTAGACTACATGCGAAAGCTGGACGCAGGCATCGTGTTGCGCGGCCTGCGCGCCGTGACCGATTTTGAGAGTGAATTTCAGATGGCGCAGGTGAACCGGCAGATCGCGCCGGAGATCGAGACATTGTTTTTGATGACTTCGCCGCATCACGCCTATATCAGTTCCAGCGCCGTCAAACAGATCGCCTCCTTCGGCGGCGATTTTTCCTCGCTGGTGCCGGACGCGATCATCGACGATATCAAAAATGCTTACCGCTGAGCAACGCCCCAAGGAGGAGCAAACCGCATGATGAAACCCCGTACCGCTATGCTGCTGGATGAACTGGACAACAGCATCGCCATGGGCAAGCGCGTGCCGCTGAGCAACATGGTGATGGTGGACAAAGACCACTGCCGCCAGATGGTGATGGACATCCGCAACGAACTGCCCGCCGATATCACCGCCGCCGAGAGCATCCTGCAAAACCAGAGCAGCATCATCTCCGAGGCGCGGGAGATTGCCGAGCAGACCAAGGCCGAGGCCAACATGCGCGCCTCCCGCGCCGTGAACGATGCAAACGCCCAGGCGCAGAGCACCGTGAACATGGCCGCCCAAAAGGCGCAGGAGATGCTGCACAAGGCGCAGGATCAGGCCCAGATGATGCTTGCCGACGCGAAGGAAAAGGCCATGCAGATGGTGAGTGACGCGGAGGCTCGCGCCAAACAGCTGGTGAGCGAGCAGGAGATCATCACCCGCGCGCGCATGGAGGTGGAGGAGATCCGCCAAAGCACGCAGGACGAGATCGAGAAGCTCTACCACGATGTCTATAAACACATCGACGATGTGCTTGCGCAGCTGGATCGTTCCATCAGTGAAAAGCTGACGGACATCCGCATGACGCGCCAGCAGATCGACCAGAGCATTTCGCCGCGCTGAGGTTCCGCTTGGCGGGGTGACCCACAACAGAATGGCGGAAGCACGTTGGCTGAACGTGAAACGGTGCGGGCACCCACAGAGGGTGCGCGCACCGTTTCATGTTATGTTCTCCCGCATGGATCAGCATATATGACATCGCCGGTTGCCAACTCACACATGGGTTTGCTATGCATGCCTGGCAGGCGATCTGATGACAGCCGATCTGTCACACCCATCGGCATCGTGGAGGATCAGGCCTGCTTACAGCAGGCGCTTGCCCATGCACAGGGTGCACATGCCCTGATACGGGCCGAATGCCTCCACCTCGGCAAAGCCGTTGCGGCGGTACAAAGCCACCGCGGCGGTAAAATCCGGGTTGGTCTCCAGCAGCATTGTGTGAAAGCCCTGCGCCCGCGCGCGCCCCTCCAGCGCGTCCAGCAGCGCTTGCGCGCAGCCGTGGCGGCGATATTCAGGCTTTACAAAAACGCGCTTCAGCTCCGTGGTGCCATCCTCATGCGGTTTGAGCGCGCCACAGCCCACCGCCTGCCCATCCAGCACCAGCACCGCCACGTCGCTTAAAGGCTGCACCGCGTTATGCGGGGCAAACGCCGCCTGCCGCGGGCCCATCATGCTGCGGCAATAGCCGTCCAGCTCCGTGATCAATACGAGAAAATCCGGGTCGTCATTCTTGCGCCACTCAATGGTCATGTTTGCGCCTCCCCTTATTCTTCCACGATCAGCCCGAACAGCCCGCACAGGGCCAGCGCCTGCTGCGCGGTCACGCGCAGGCCGCGCAGGTCATGGGGGTCGATCTGTAGCCCATCCAGTGTGCAGGTGGCAAGCGACAGACCGGCCAGCGGGGTAAAGCGCACCTGCGCGGCGGTCAGGTCGCACGCGTCCAGCGCCGTATCCTTGAGCTTTGCATCCTGCCACACGCTCTCACGCAGGCGACAGTGAGCAAAACGCACATGGTTCAGCTTGCAGTCGCTCAGCGCAAGGTAATCCGCGCTGCAGCCGGTCAAGGCCGTATTCATGAGCGTGCAGTTGAGCATATCTGCGCCGGTAAGGCGGCAATCCTGAAACCGCACACGCTGAAATGAGGCGTTCTCCAATCGCATGGCGCTCAGGTCACAGTGGTCAAAAACACAGTCCGTAAAACTCAGGCGTTTGATCGCCCAGACTGCGAACGCGCAACGCTCAAACACACAGCCCGAAAAATCCAGAGCAGTCGCAGCGATATCCGATGCCTCGTCGCTTTGGAAACGGAAACCATCGATATCGCCGCGCTGCTCAATGGCACGGTGGAGCGTATCTGTAAGCGGAGCATCGACGGGTGTCGCGGGCAGAGCGGGCACTTCCAACGCATCCGGAGCGTTGGGTTTAGCAGGGCGGCTTGGCATTATGACCTCCAACGCTTGACAGGGCTTGCGCCCGTCGATATAATGAGTGGGTTCATGGGGGAGTAGTTGGCGCTTATGCGTTGCATGTCAACATACTGGCGGTTCGCCGCCTGGCATGCATGGAATAACGAGACTCATGCGCGGCGTTGCCGTGCGTGTGCTCCGAGGAGGTTCGGATGCCGCTGCGGCATCCGATTTTCATTGTTTGGAGTGGTGTAGGGTGGAACTGGTGCTCATCGCGGTCGGCCTTTCGATGGATGCTTTCGCCGTGGCCCTGTGCAAAGGGCTTTGCATGAAAAAGCTGAACCTGAGGCAGGGCGGGGTGATCGCGCTGTTCTTTGGCGGGTTTCAGCTGTTGATGCCGCTTCTTGGCTGGGTGCTGGGCAAGCAATTTGAGCGCTTCATTACGCCGGTGGATCACTGGATCGCGTTCGGGCTGCTTCTCTACATCGGCGGCAAAATGATATGGGAAGCCGTGAGGGTCAAGGAGGAGGAAGCCTGCCCCGTGGACGGGAAGCTAGACTACCGGGAGCTTTTGATGATGGCCGTGGCAACCAGCATCGACGCGCTTGCCGTGGGCATCACGTTTGCATTCCTGCAAACGCCTATCCTCACGGCGGTGGTCACCATCGGCGCGATCACCTTTGCGTTATCGCTGCTTGGGGTGGTGCTGGGGCACCGCTTTGGCACGCGGTTCAAGAGCGGTGCGGAGATCGGCGGAGGCACGGTGCTGGTCCTGATCGGGCTGAAGATACTGCTCTCTCACATGGGCGTGATCGCATTCTAAGAATGCAATGAAAAATGGTTCGACGGACAGGGCGTTTAGCCCTGCCCGTCGTTTGCATCTTCGCTGTTTTGCGGTTCCTTGGGCACATACCAGTCATACCCGAGCCGTGCCAGCACTTCCTCACGGGTGAGGGCGGTGCCGGTGCCCAGGCACGCGTTGCAGCGGTAGCTGCAATCCGGGCATACGCAAACGCTCGCGCCGCCCTCTGCCTGTACCATAAACGCCCCGCATTGCGGACAACCGCAGCGCATCCGTACCGCCTCCCTATTTCAAAACAGGCGCCGCATTGCTTGTGAGCGCCGCGGCCATCGCTTCCATGTGCGTGTGATCAGTGCCGCAGCAGCCGCCAAACAGCGTAAAGCCAAAATCCTGCTTGAGCCGCAGCATACCCTGTGCGAGCTCGACCGGCGGCGAGCTGTACAAAACAGGCGAAGCGTCCAGAATGCTGTAGGGCAGCGCGGAAGTGTTTGCTTGAAGGCCGCAGAAGCGCTGCCGTACTGCGGAAGTGCGGTTGAACGGCTGGCTGAGGGCCTCGTGTACGATCGCTGGATGAACGCAATTTGCCATGTAAAAGACAGGGGCTGCGGGTACGGCGGCATCGACCGCTTCGATAGCGTCGGCAATGGTCGTGCCGCCGATAAGCCTGCCATCCCCTTGGATCGTAAAGCTGACCAGATAAGGAAGACCCGACTCCGCCATCGCTCGGCTGATACCAAGCGCCTCGTCTAGCGTGGGGATGAGTGCAGCAAACAGAAAATCCGCGCCCGCCTTTTGGTAATGCGCTGCCGTCCAGCGGTGCAGATCATACGCTTCCGAGGCGGATACGCAACCTTTCGCTGAAAATGCGTTGCCGATGCAGCCCATCATGCCGCCCGCCAGCATATCGATGCCGGATGCGTCCCGTATTTCGCGCAGGAAGGTGACATTGTCGTACAGCGCCTGCTCGGTAAGCTCCGCCTGCGGCAGCGTGCGACGGTTCATGCGGCGCGTGGGCGTGGTGGCAAGAAAAGGGAGACTGTAGCGCTTTGCCACATCGATGTAGCTTTGCCAGATGGCTCGTAGCGCCGCGCGACCTTCCGGCGAGTAGACAAGCCCCGCCATGTATTGCTTGCCCATGGTGTCGATGCCGTACTCACGCTTCAGGCGTTCGCCCAGCGCGCCCTCCATCATCACGAGGGATCGCTCCCATACTGAAAGTGCCTGATTCAAACGCTCAACCGCCTATCCGTTGATTTTGGCAAGAAACGCAGCCTCGTCCAGCACGGGGATGCCCAGCTCCTCCGCTTTGGAAAGCTTGCTGCCCGCCTTTTCGCCCGCAAGCACGAAGCTCGTCTTTTTGCTGACACTGCCCGCGGCCCGCCCGCCGTGCGCCGCGATCAGCGCCTCGGCATCCTCTCGGCTCAGGGTGGGCAGCGTGCCGGTCACAACCACGGTTTGCCCCGCAAGCCTGTCCGACGATGCCTTTTCAGCCTGCGCAGGGGTCACGCCTGCCGCAAGAAGCCGGTCGATCATCTCACGGTTCTCCGCAAAGCTGAAAAACTCCACGATGCTGGCTGCGACGACGCCACCGATCTCCGGGATGGCGGTCAGCCGCTCCTCGGTTGCGGCTGCGACCGCATCAAGGTTGCCGAAGTCGGTCGCCAGGTCGCGCGCCGTTTTTCGGCCCACATTGGGGATGCCGATGGCAAACAGGAACGCGTCCAGCCCGCACGTGCGGCTCTTGTCCAGCGCGGCGATCAGGTTATCTGCGCGCTTTTGCTGAAAGCCCTCCAGGGCAAGCAATTGCTCCGCGGTCAGGCGGTAGAGATCGGCAGGGTCGCGTACGTCCAGCTGGTCGTAAAGCAACTCGGCCGTCTTTTCGGAGAAGCCTTCGATATCCATGGCGTTGCGGCCTGCAAAGTGCGCAAGCCGCGCCACGGCCTGCGGTTTGCAGCTCTTGCGGTTCATGCAGAAGAGGTTTGCGCCGCGCTCCATCACGGGCTGGCCGCAAGCGGGGCAGTGCGTGGGCGGCAGGATGGGTGTTTCGCCCTCCGCAGGCTCGCCCATACGCCCCATGATCTCCGGGATCACATCATTGCTGCGTCGTATCCATACCTCGCACCCGATGGCGACCCGCTTGCGCTGGATGTCGCCAAAGTTGTTGAGGGTGGCGCGCTGCACGGTAACACCCCCGATGTCCGTGGGCGTGAGGTGCGCCAGCGGGGTCAGTTTGCCGGTACGGCCCAGCTGCCACACCACGTCCAGCAGGGTGGCGACGTTTTCCTCCGCGGCAAACTTGTATGCGACTGCCCAGCGGGGAAATTTGTCAGTGTTGCCCATGGCTTCGCGCAACGCAAGCGAGGTCACCTTGACCACCGCGCCGTCGATCAGGTAATCCAGCGTGTCGCGACGGGCTTCCACATCGGCGATGGCGGCCTCCATGTCCGCGAGTGTTAAGGCTTCACGAAGATAGGGGCTCACAGGGAAGCCGTTCTCCTTCAAAAAGGCGATCATACCCATATGGTCGGTGTACGGCGCATCCTCGATGGTACCGATCTGGTAACAGAAGATGTCGAGCTTGCGCGCGGCAGTCACCGCGGGGTCGAGGTTGCGCAGCGCACCCGCGGCGGCGTTGCGCGCATTTTTAAGCGGCTCTTCGGCGGTACGGTTGTAGGCCTCCAGCGTACTCAGGCGCATGATGCATTCGCCCTGCACCTCCAGCAGCCCCTGATAGGGGATGGAGGGCGGCACGCCGCGGATGGTGCGCGCCTGCGGCAGGATGCCATCGCCAACCTCGCCGTTGCCGCGCGTGGCAGCCTGTATCAGCTGCCCGTTCTGGTAGGTGAGGTTCACGGTCAGCCCGTCCAGCTTGTACTCCACTGCGTAGGCGAGCGGCGGCATCAGGGTATCCTGCGAGAGCTGCGCGTGCAGCTTTTCGCACCGCGCGACCCAGGCAAGCAGCTCCTCGCGGCTTTGCACCTTGTCCATACTCCACAGGCGGTGCAAGTGGCGGTGCGAAGCAAAGGCCTTGAGCGGTTCCGCGCCGACGCGAGCGGTGGGGGAATCGGGCAGTTTCATGCCACTTTCCGCTTCCAGCGCGGCCAGCTCGTCATAGAGCTTGTCCCACTGCGCGTCGCTCAGCTCGCTGCTGCCGGTGGCGTAATAGGCGCGACTGGCGGCATTGAGCGTATCGACCAGTTCCCGCATACGATCCATGCGTAACCCTCCCATTGCCAAAATGGACGCAACATGTTGCGTCCAAATGAGGCCTTGTGTTCAATCGATATCAGGCGTTGACCTTTACGATGGGCGCGATACTGAGCACGAACTCCTTGAGTCCGTATGCCGCAAACGAGATGGCGATACGTGCATCTGAGCCCGCACCGCGGATCTCCACCACATTGCCCTCGCCAAATTTGCGATGCATCACGCGGTCGCCCACGCTGAACAGCGCGGCTACGGCGCTTCCGGGAACGCTGGCCGCTGCCGAGGGCGTGAAACCCTTCTGCACGCCCGGAATGCCCAGCGCAGTGCTCTTGCCGCCCAACCCCGCGCCCTGCGTGACGATGCGGGGCACACCAAAGGTCATCGGGCCTTTGGGCTCCGGCTTGGGCGCACGGCGTGCCACAGGATGGCTGTAAGAGTCCATCGCGCCGGGGAAGCTGCGCTCGCGCTTGCTGATCCACTCATCGTTCAGGAGGCGCTTGGGTATCTCACTGATGAAACGGCTGGCGGCATTATAGTTTAGCTGGTTGTAGATCATGCGCTGGGAAGCGTAGCTGAGGTACAGGTGTTTCATGGCGCGGGTGATGGCCACATAGCACAGTCTGCGTTCTTCCTCGAGTTTCTCATCGTCCATCATGCTGCGCGCGCTGGGGAAGATGCCCTCCTCCAGCCCGGCGATGAATACTGTGGGAAACTCGAGGCCCTTGGCACTGTGCACGGTCATCAGCGTCACATACTGACTGCTGGTCACGGCGCTGTCCAGATCGGTGATGAGAGCCACGTTCTCAAGGTAATTCTCCAGCGTGGGCTCGTCGGCGGCGTTTTCGAACTCGGCCACCGCGCCCATGAACTCGTCCATGTTTTCCAAACGAGATTTGGCCTCGTCGGCCAGATCCTTCTCATATTGGGTGCGCAGGCCGGTCTTTTCAATCAAGTGTGCGACAAACTCGCTCAGTTTCATGGTTTCGCGTGCCATGACCAGCTCGTTCATCAAATCGCCAAACTCGCGCACGCACTTGCGCGGCCGCGCGGAGAGCGACTCGGGCACATCCACCAGCGCACTGTACAGTGGCATCTCATGCTCGGCGGCATAGCGCACCAACTCGAGGATGGTGCTCTCGCCGATGGCGCGCTTGGGCTGGTTGATGATGCGCCTAAGGCTCACGTCGTCGCTGGGGTTTACGATGCAGCGCAGGTAGGCCACGATGTCCTTGACCTCTTTGCGGTCGTAGAAGCGCAGGCCGCCGTAAATGCGGTAGGGGATGCCTGCGCGCATGAGCATCTCTTCCAATACACGGCTCTGCGCGTTAGTACGGTAGAGCACGGCCATGCCGCCGTAGGGTTCGCCGGCGAGCTTGCGCTGCTGCAAGCGGTCGCAAATCCAGGCGGCCTCCTCGCGCTCGTCACCCGCGCAGAACAGGCGGATGGCATCGCCGACGGGCGCGTCGGTCCACAGGGCTTTCTCTTTACGGCCCGCGTTGTGCGCGATCACTTGATTGGCGGCATCCAGGATGTTGGCGGTGCTGCGATAATTCTGCTCAAGCTTGATGACCTGGGCATCGGGGAAGTCCTTCTCAAAATCGAGGATATTGCGAATATCCGCGCCGCGCCAGCCATAGATGGACTGATCATCATCGCCCACAACGCACAGGTTGCGACTTTGCTGTGTCAGCAGTTTGACCAGCGAGTACTGTGCGAAGTTGGTGTCCTGATACTCATCCACCAGCACATGAGAAAAACGCTGGCGGTAGCTGGCCAGTACGGGCGGATGATCCGCAAACAGCTCGAGGGTGCGCACCAAAAGGTCGTCAAAATCGAGCGCATTGGCGCTCTTGAGACGCTGCTCGTAGAGGCTGAACACATCGTGCACCTGTTGGCTGTGAAAATCGCGCGGCGATTTCTGGAACCACTCGTCTGGCGCCTGCAGGCGGTTTTTGGCATCGCTGATCTTGCCGCGCAGCTCACGAACCGACAGCACCTTGTCGTCGATGTTGAGCTGGCGCAGGATATCCTTGAGCACGTTGGTCTGGTCATCGTCATCGTAGATGGTGAAGGAGCGGCTGTAGCCCAGTTTTTCGATATCGCGGCGCAGAATCTTCGCACACATGGCGTGGAAGGTGCTTACCCACACATCGCTCGCAGCCTCGCCCACCAGCGCCTCTATACGCTCCTTCATCTCCTTGGCGGCCTTGTTGGTAAAGGTAATGGCTAGGATGCGGTAGGGCGGCACGCCGTGGTCG
This sequence comes from uncultured Oscillospiraceae bacterium, assembly GCA_964584315.1. Classification (GTDB taxonomy): domain Bacteria; phylum Bacillota; class Clostridia; order Christensenellales; family Aristaeellaceae; genus CAXXOK01. The sequence continues at coordinate 18,539 of CAZOZO010000015.1, read as the reverse complement.
ATCAGGTTTGCGACTCGGTAGGTGAGCGCGCGCGTTTTGCCGCTGCCCGCCCCCGCGAGGATCAGTACGGGGCCGTTCAGCGTTTCCGCCGCTTTGCGCTGTTCCGGGTTCAGCATATCCAAATTCATTATTTCGTCCTCATTTTCATGTGTTGCGCGGGTTGTCCGCACGGGTCAGTCGGGGTCGATCTGCTTCAGCACGAGGGCGTACCCCTCCGCGCCGTATAGAAGCGAACGGTTTACGCGGCTGATGGTGGCGGTGCTGGCGCCGGTCTTTTTGGCGATCTCCTGATAGGTGATCTTATGCTTGAGCATGACGGCGACCTCCAGCCGCTGTGTGATGCTCATGATCTCATTCACGGTGAGCACGTCCTCGCAAAAGCGGTACGCATCCTCCATCGTTTGCAGGGAAAGGAGCGCCTTCATCAGCAGATCCGTCTGCTCGTTCTGGATCCTCGGCGTAAACATGGTCTATCCCCCGATCCGTTCTGCAGGTTATCAAGCGGAGGCGCGCACCGCCAACCTGCGCGCCCGAAAAACCGACGGCCGCCCTGCTGCCGACTGCGCAGCGCGGCCTTGTACTGTCTAGATTATACCACAGAAGGCGCCGGAAGGAAAGGGACGAAAGCGGCAGAGCGCGGCGATAAACGGCGAAAGCGCGAAAACAATAGGTTTTCACTCGCTTCATCCTTGACAAGGGTCAACGAGGATGGTAAAATATCATTCGTTGTCCGGCTTGCGTTATGCATGGAAAAGACGTGCGCAGAGGCGGAAGCATGACCCATTAGCTCAGTTGGCAGAGCACCTGACTTTTAATCAGGGTGTCCGGAGTTCGAGTCTCCGATGGGTCACCACGCAAAGGCCCTTGAATTATAAGGTTCAGGGGTTTTTGTTTTTTCGTTTTATATTGGGTTTTACCCCGTTTTTGCATCCTATAATGGGCTCGTAGTATGCAAAACAGTATGCACCTTCCGCTAAACACGTAAGACTTACGCATGTGTTCTTGTTGTAGGTACAGTAACACTATCATGTTGAAATAACTGCCATATTAACCGTGATGGAGGCATGAACTATGTGTCTCAATCCAAAATATGATGGCAATGATGAACTCCGCGGCGGTAACGCACATGGCGTTTAGATGATTCGATAGTGTAGCATCATAAGGGCTTCAATGCGGAGCAGATCTCTCTGATCCGCTCTTCCGATGTCTCTATACGGCCACATTCCAGCCTACAAAACTCAACGACATCCATATTAAGCAGCTTAGCAGCCGCATTCTGGGACAACCCCGCTTCGCGGCGACGCTTCCTGATTTGAATGCATGCCGTCTCCGCATTGGCTACCGCCCCGCCCTGGTGCACGATCGGCTCCATGAACCAGTCTGCCTCGTCGTGGAACAAATACAACTCTGACTGAACACCATCAATCGTTACCCGACAGGTATAGCGCATCCCTTGCCCCCCGGATTTAAGGCTTGCAGCCTGTCGCTCATCCGAGATGCTGTCAACCTTGACCGGTCCGTATCCCTCCTGCTGGTATGCAATAGGCCGTATTCTTCCGCCCAACTCGTGTCGGGCGAATACGGTCACATAAGTCTTTGGTGTGGTTGGCACACGTGCGGAGTTCGGCGCGATGTTTGTTTGTGCCATGACCAGTCCGCCTCCTTATCCTATGCCATACATCGTCACCGGATGGATGGTGTGGTCTGCCTTCGGGTCGAGCGTCGCTGCTTGACGGTCTATCAACACAATACCTTTTTGGACGATATTGTTACCGTACCGGTTGCGGAGCTGGTCCACGTTTCGCTCCAGCTGTTCAAGGCACATTTTCCTTTCCATATCCCCAAATAGATCCATCTGCAAGGGCATTGATTCCGGCACCAGTGAGCCACAGCTGATGCCCAACCCACGGAAGGGATAGAGCATATCGTACCGCTCATGGAACAGTTTCATGCCTTCTCGAATGATATCTGTGGCTAGGTTCGTCGCAGAAGGAAGCATCCGCTGACAGGATCGCCACTCAAGCCCCGTATGCGTTCTTCCGCTCACATCGGTATAGCGGGTGATGTTGCGTACCCCAATGCTAATGTTCCGGCTTCGAAAGCCATGCTCTCGCAACCGCATGGCCACGCATTCCGCGAGAATCGTGAAGATACACAACGCATCGTCGCAGTTCTCAATGTCACTCGGAGCCGTAGTTGAGTTACCGATGCTCTTGATGGCCATCGCCTCGCTCACTGGCATAACGGGCGTGATGTCGGTTCCCTGGGCATAGCTTTGCAGCATGTCTGCTGTCTTTCCAAACTTACGCCGCAGGAATCCTGCCTCGAACCGAGCAAGATCACCGATTGTGTGGATATTGATATCCGCATACTTCTTTGTAGTCTGTCTCCCGACATACAGCAGCTCGGATACTGGTAGCGGCCAGACCTTCTCACGGAAATCATCGCGTCGGATGACCGTTGTTGCGTCTGGCTTTTTAATGTCTGAACCCAGCTTGGCAAATATCTTGTTGAAGCTTACGCCGACCGAGATGGTCAGCCCGAGTTCCTCCCGTACACGGGCACGAATTGCATTTGCGATCCGTTCACCGTGCTCGATCGTTACGCCCGGATTGGACAGATCTATCCAATTCTCATCAAGGCCAAAGGCTTCCACACGATCTGAATATTCCATATAAATTTTTCGCATTAGCCTTGAGAAGTGTATGTATCGAGCGTACCGCGGATGCAGGATGATCAGGTTTGGGCATAGCTGTTTGGCCTGCCAATTGGCCATGCCGGTCTGAATCCCAAATCCCTTTGCAATTGCATTGGCTGTGAGCACGATGCCGCGTCGATCTTCTGTGCTACCGCATACCGCGACGGGGTATGGACGTAATGCGGGGTTATCGAGGATTTCCACTGAGGCATAGTACTTGTTGGCATCGCAGTGCAATATGACCCTATCCAAGCGCTTACCCCCCTATCAAAAATAAGAACAAATGTTCGCATCATGTGTATTATAAATACGGGAACGCACGTTTGTCAATCCGCTACATGTAGCCTTTGTGTTCCTGCAGAGTACAATTGAAAAGGCCATACTTGATTGTCAAGTATGGCCTTTTCAATTGATTGTTGTTAGCTATTCACTGCTTGACCTATCTTTTCCAATAAACAAAACTCAAATCTCTGTCATCGATGTTGTTAATGTCGCCATTTGTTGTATGCACCGATTTTATCGCCAAGTATACATATTTGGGTTTTTGAATACCTTCAAAGACAAGTTTCCCGCTTTTGCCTTTTGCGCCAGCTTTAATCGTATTATTGAATGTGAAAGTAAACCATGTGTCTGTAGTTGGATCCTTCTTAAATGCATTATGAAAAGTACCACCGCTTTCACTTGTTGATGGAAACGAACTGCTATCGTAATACCCACATCCATAGATCGGATTCTCATACGCATCAAGACAATAGCCAACGATAGTATAAGAATCAACATCTCTGAATCCACTTGTATTCACCAATTGTATGGCAACCGCTTCATCACCATGTACAGTGGAGAAGTAACCAGCATCGCCAATCTTAAGTGGGCACCAATCTCTTTCGGCTGATATGGATTTGTACAGTGCAATTCCAGTATTGTAAGAATCGTCTACCAGATAATGATCATAAACATAAACAGCATAAGGATCTTCAAGTCTTGCTTCTTCAACGTCATTCTTATCATAAGTCGGTTTTTCGTGCTTATACACCGTCTCAGTAACGGGAAACGAGGGCAAGCATTCGTTCAGTTGCAATGTCGAGCAAGAAGCCAGAACCTTTGGATCATATCGCACATAGATACTGCCATAACTATAGGGGGAAGCATATTTGTATAGGTCATCATAAGATGCCCACACGAGCGTGAAGTTGCGAAAATGAATGGCTAATTCAAATGCCGATTTAACATTCGATTTCTGATGATATATTTGGTTATAATTCAAAGGAAATGATAATTTGTATGCTACATCGTGCAAAGAGCACTCGTAACTGGTTGGTTCACCAAGTTTACTCTTCATGGCTTCATACAGAGCAACGAACATATCCATTTGGCCACCTAGGCCGTATTCTTGGAAGGGGTAGAAGCGGATGGTGTCATTCAAAAACGACTTAGTATCTGTAGGTATTTGAATACTATTTATTGGATAACCAAACATACTCGTTTCACATAATTTAAGCCGTTCAACCATCCATATTGTTCCATCTAAACCTGAACAGAATGAATAGAATTTCTTCAATTCATCGACCTTCCCAAGTTTACTGAGCGGATACTCTTTTGGAATCGTGATCTCTCCTGTAGATGTAATGATTCCCTCTGTAAAAGCTATGATTCGTTGATCGTACTGAGGAAAAACAATCTTTGAGCACTCTTGACGCTGGTAGGGCTCGACCGGTATTGAAGAAAGCGACAACTCCGATGAGTGATCCGTAAGAAAATGTTCTGATAAGTTGCGAGAGTAAAGACAAACAGTTCTCCAAGGGTTCTCTTCAACAGCTAACACAAAGTTCCCAAAATCGAACCTAATAATCGTTTGATTATTGTTCATGAGCCACGTGATTTGTCCCCAGTCAGGATCACCAGTCAAAGAATATTGTTGATCCATTGATTCGATATAGTAGGCTGAATAGTCACCATAGAGGATCTTCAATTGTTCGTACATGGTCCTAAAAGCATTGACATACCAGTCACGTCTTATCGTATTATTCTCTGTGAACGCACAGGGATCCAATACTTGTACATAGTCGTAATTATCTTCCTTGAAAACACCCATCTCGATAGGGATATCCCACAACTGAATATCAGCAGCCTGAACCAAAGCATATTTGGGTATATTTGTTAGGTTGTCTTTATACTCGTGAGTGTAAGAATCGAGTCGGATTAAGCGCTGTTTTGCAACATCATATGATGGCGAGAACGGCAGATCACTCAAAGAATTGTAAACCGGCTTTGGTGTGGCTATCGGTGTCGGGGTAGGCGTAAGTACTGGTTTGGGCGTTTTGCAAGGCGTTGGCTCAGCAGTAGGTTCGACTATCCTTCCGTCATCCAACAATCTCTGATAGATGGCTTTTCCTAAATCAATTACTTCCTGATCTGAGTATAACAAAGAAGCGCTTTCGTCTTCCCAAATTCCTTTCTCGCAACAAAAGCGAATATTGTCCGCATGGAATTTCGATACATTGAGAAACACAATCGCACTCATCACTCGTGTGTCATCAAGCGATAGGGTGTCATAGCACAGCGTTTTCTCTTTTATTGAAAGGACGATCTTGCACGTTCCGTTCTCATTCATTGTACACAAGAAAAAGTTGTCAGACGGCTTAAAAACCTGAAAAAGTGCAGTGATTTCGCCAATAGAGTCAACAGATGGTGAAGTTCCGACGCCAACTTCACTTTGAATCCGTGTAAACATTTCCTCCTCGGATGCAACCAAAAGTGTGTTTACGGAATCATCTGCAATTGCTATGCCCCACAATAGAAGTATGCACAGAATGAGCATCAGAAAGGATGTTAAGCGAGTGATCTTGAGCATGTTGAATATTTCTCCTTATTATATAAGACTTGCCTTAAACACCAACCATATCGTCATTTTTATCGTATACTATGAGATTTGTCAATACCCATTTATTGAGATTAGTTATAATGATTTGCAGCTTCAATGCAAACCATGGAGTTCTTGATACAAAAATACAAAAAGCCCTCCGACAGACAAACGTCCATCGGAGGGCTTCTTTACTACTTCTCATCCTTGCTCGTTTCTTCTGACGCCCCATTCCCAACAGCCCCGCCGCTCTCCTTCATCTTCTGCCCCAGCAGCTCCTGTAGCTTTTTGGGGAATTTCACCCCGGCAAGACTCATGTTTTCCATGAGCGAGATGATCTCGTTGGCGATGTAGAACCAACACACAGCGTCCCTGAACATGGCAGTATTGTTGCCCAGTGCTTTATCCAGCAGCGCAGCGATCAGCACCACCATGATCATCAGACCCTTCTTGGCGAGGCCCACAGCACCCACCTTGCTCGAGAGGCCGCCATACTCGGTCTTGAGGCTCCGCCCCATCCAGGCTACGGTCACGCCGCTCACATAATCGGCAACCATGGCGCCGAGCAGCACCACCAGCAGCCAGTTCCAACCCCCGAACGCACCGGCGATCGCGCCGCCGATGGTCGCCAGCACCTTGACGATTTTGTCCCACGTGGTTTCCATAGTGATATCCTCCTCTGTATTTGGGCTATGCCCTTATTCTGTTTTCGCCGCCATAGTGGTCGCCCGCACCTCCGCCAGCGCCGCCCACGTCCACTGCCCGACGATGCCGTCCACCGTCAATTTTTGCACACGTTGGAACGCTCGCACGGCAGCGTCGGTCGCCGCGCCAAAGTCGCCGTCCACACCATGGCTACCCACGCCGTAGCCGATTTCCGTCAGCCACGTTTGCAACCTGCGTACTGCGCCCCCCTTGCAGCCGCGCTTCACAGTGTAGAAGTCGGCCACGATGGTCGCGGAAGGCTGCGCGGTAGGCACCGCAGCCGCAGTATCGCCGGTGTCTTTCTCGTCGCCATCATCGACCACACCGGCAGCCTCGCCGTAATCGATGGCCTTGAACCAGCCAACATGCGTCCAGCCGTTCTTGAGCGTGCTGCCCGCGACCCTTCCCATAGTGGCGGAGCTGTGCACAACATTACAGTCGCGACTTTTCCCGTTCTTATCGGTATCACTCAGCGCGTTCTCGCCCACGTAAAAGCCAACATGGTTGAAATCGCCTTGCCCGTCCGACCGGTACTTCGCAGGCTCGCTGCCCGCCCCTGCGTTGATGAACAGCCCGGCACCCTTGACCACCTTGCCAAGGCGCTGCGCCTCCGCCAGTGGCCACAGGCCGGTCACGGCGTTGCGCGCCATGTCATTGCTGCCCGCGAAAGCCATCTGTCCGCCGCATGCCGTTACGCAGTGTTCGATGAACGCCTGACAGTCCATTTCAGCATAGGCATGGCCTTCGACTACTGCCGCCACCGCCCTTGCGGCGACCGTAGCACCGGTTGGTTTGCTCATGATACCCCTCCTTTGATATGCAAAAGGCGAGCTATACAGCCCGCCTTACAATCGTTCTGTGATGGCCTGGTATTCCTCGTCGCTCAACCTGCCGACTGCATAGAGCACATCGACCTTATCGCGTAGCCCGTCCACCGCGCCGCGGTCGATCAGCCGCGTGATCACCTGATACAGCATTTCATCACCCCCTTTACGTAAGCCCGAGAGCGAGCAGCGCGTTCTGGTATTCCAGCTCCAACATAGCCTCGTCGAGGGACGCAATTGTCTGCATCGCGCTTTGCAATGCAGCTACCAGTCCAACACTTTGCGCTGTGCCATCCGCACTGGCTTTCGGCGCGATCATGAGGCCGGTGAAAACGCAGCCATCTCCTCGTGTCCACGATTCACCAGCGGGAACCACACGGAAACTTTCGATGTAACTCGTGTCTTTCCCATCAAAATCTCCGTTTTCATCGTTCCATGGCACCAGACCTTCTGCTTGTTCAACATGCGCCGTGCAATCTTTATCAAGATAATATATGCCCAACTTCCTCCCTCCTCACTCAAGCCACGCCTGCTGCATCTCAAAATTACTGGTATCCATGATTTCAACTCGTATTTTACGCAACGCATTGATTGCGCTGACATCAAGAGACACAGTGCGTATTTCGTTTTGCGCCCATGACGATGCCGTAACGGTTGCAACAGTCGTCGATCCGTCAAGGATCGTCACGCGGGCCTGCCCCGACGAGGCAGAGGATAACTTCTTCATCAAGACTTTAAGCGTACTGAACTGCGTCAAATCAATAAGGTCAGACTTCTTGATTTGAACCCCGCTTCCCGAAACAGTACGGGTCATGGCGACTGCAGAAGCGCCGAAAGTTATCGTGCCGTAACCCGCTTCCAAGTAATCAACCGCCCAGTTGCTTCCGTTCTCAGTGTGGTTGTTCCCCATGTCGTACAGCCATGCGCGAAGCTCAAGCCACGCACCGTGATACACGAAAACGCGCACAAACGCCCATGCGCCGCTGAAATACTGCATGGCTGTGAACGGATAGTTTTTCACGAGCGGCTTGGCGTATAGCTGTACCGCGGCCCTGCCAAGAAACCCGATCTTGAGCCATAAGTCACCGGTCGCAGCAGTTGTGGGTTGCGTTGCGTCCAAAGTTATGCTGCCGATGGGTGTCGTGGTAATGACGGCTACCGCGCCGTCATCTGCGCTTGCTGGGAGAAGGCCAGCCGCTGCGTATGTCGTCAGCTTGAGCTTTACGCCTGCGCCGCCGCCCCTTCGCATGATCATGGCATCGGCCATATCAACGCACCACCTTCAAACTCAACGTTAAATCCACAGCGGGCTTGGTTTCATAACAGGTGACAGTGACCTGATCACTTCCTGTCACGACCCTGCCAACACAACCATACGCCTCCAGCTGGGTAATGGCCGTCGCTGCCACTGTGCTCAGGCTCACATCCACCAACGGCGCATCTGTCGCCAACAAACCAGCCACGCCAACCGTCTGCTGATACGGCGCGTTCGCGTTCCATCCGCTCGCAGGCAAGCTGGCTGAAAACATAAGCGGTATCCGCTGTTGGATCAGATTCATGAGATTGCCTGCCGCATCCTCACCCAGCGTATCCTTTGCGAGCGTGAACCATTCGTTAAATTTCGCCTGCATCTGCAATAACATCGTGTCCAAGTTGCCGGGTATCACGATTCCGCTCTGCGCGCGTTCATCCGTGATCGCCGCCTGCGTGATCATGGCCGCGGTTTTGCTCACATAGATCTGCGCGAGCTTGGCATCGTAACCGTCCGCATCGTCCTTGAGCGCTGGTGGTAGGGGAGTACTGGCAGGCGTGCCCTGCAAGTATAAAAGGATCGATTTCCGGTTCGCGTAGTCCGCTCTGGAAACGATGCGGTCGATCCGGTCTGCACCGGCATACGGCGCAGCGATGGTGAAGGTCTTGTCGCTCTCGTTCACCCCGATGCGCCCCTGCACCACCATGGTACCGGCTTTTACGGTCACGTTGAAATTGCCTGCGGCAACCACCTGCATGTGCGTCGCGCTCGCCATGGCCACGCCGTCCGTGATCAGCGCGCGCAGGATACGCGCCAGATCGTCCGCATCATGCACGCGGTCGCTCCCCAGGCTGTTGTAGGGGTAATACTTGTCCATATCCATGCCGTCACCTCATTTTGATGCGCTCCGCGATGGTCGGCAGCGGGCTGCCAATGGTCAGCTGCCGGACCGGCGTGCCGTTTTTCTCGCGCAGGTTTTCCTCCGTAATGCGTACATTCACGTTCATGTCCCAGGGTGTTTTGCGAACGGTCACTACATCGCCCAGCCGGTAGTCAACGCCAAACGCGATCATCTGCTCGCTGGGCGGCAGGTCGCCTGTCGCGCTCCGGATGGGGCGCGCGCGGTCCAGCTCCTTGAGCGCCAGCTCCAGTTTCTTCTGCCGGTACTGGTCATCCGTAAGCGTCGTGGTGCTGCCGTCCGCGTTGCTTACCTCCCTGCCGCCGCTGTCGGTCATGGCGTCCTCAAAGCGCTCGTATCCGGCGCTGTCGGTATCGCCCGCCTCCAGCACGGCATCGTCCGAATCGCTGATATACATCACGTTGCGGCTGTCCGCCGTGCTCTGGATGTACTCGATACCGCTCATGGTTTCCAGCGTTTCGTCAAACAGGATGGGCACATTGCCCTCGCCATTACCCACGCTGCGGTCGATGCCCGCATATGCCTGCAGCACCAGCGTCCGCGCCGTGCTGTTCCACAGCACCCGCATCGTCAGGCCATCGGCGGCGCAGATGTCCTCAAAGTTGCTCAGGTATGAATCCGCCGTCGCCTCCATGGTGATCTCCGACCCCAGCTGAGCGGGAATATCCCACGTAAATCTGGGAAACGCGCGCTTGCCGGAGCTGCTGATCTCCTGCAGCATCTGCGCCATCACCGCGCCGGAACGCCCCTGATAGATTTTGCGCAGCGCCAATGCGCGCTGGTTCAGCAGCCATTTAAGGCAATGCCCGCGCACGGCCACCACCTCTTCGCCCGTTGCCTCGGTGCGCTTAGTGCAGGTAGTCACAAAGTAAGCGGTCTCGTCGCCCTGCGGCCACACGATGGCGTCGGTCTGCAAAAGCCGCGATGTGTCGCTCAGCTTGCACTCAAACTCGATATCTCCCGGCTTGATGGCCTTGTGGGAGATTACCAGCCCGCTGTAGTTGTCGATCACGCCGATGGGGATGTGTTCATAGGGCGAATAGATCCACAGCTGCATGCTCAAACCTCCAGATAGCTCGAATAGTAGAAAACCGCCACCATCAGGAAGCTCTCGCCGCTCTCGGCGGTATAGCTCAGGTAATTATCACCAGGCAACAGCTGCAAAAAGGTCACATTGGCGATGTCGATCAGGCTGAACGCGTTGTTCGTCTGTCCGCCCGCCGCCCGGTATAGCGTCGCCTTTTTCTCGCCCACGCCCGTCTGGATGGTCAGGATATCGCCCTCGTGCAATGTGGCGTTGATCTGGATATACTGCGAGCCGTCCATGGCGTTGCTGATCTTAGGGTTCACCACCTCGCTGCGCGCGGTGAACACCACCCGCATGCCCGCCGTAGCCGTACCGGCATTGCGAACGTTGATCACGCGCTCTTCGGTGCGCTGGCCAAACATGAAACCCACGCCCTTTTCGATACAAAGGGGATACTGAAACAGCGGTTGCCAGGTGGCGATGTTTACGCGGCTCTCGCTCTCCTCCCGCCAGTAGGGGTTCGGGCACAGGAAGAACAGGTTCATGAGCGCCCCGTCCTGGGTGTTCACGCTCACCTTTTCCACCACGCAGCGGATGTCGCGTGTCAGCGCGCCGCGCACCAGTCGCAGGGTGCCCAGCGATTTGGGCGCGAGCGTGCGCAGGATCAGGTTTCGCGTGGCCACCACATCCCGCATCAGCCGGAGCGTCAGCCCCACGCGGCGGGCCGAAAGCTTGCTGCCCACAAACACGCTGCCATCCTGTCCACTCTGATCGCTCACATAGGTCGTGTTCTCGTAGCCGTAGATGCCGTCCGCCTCACACAGCAGGATGTCCGGCACGGGCGGCGAGGCATTGGAGCAGATGACCTGCGCCCCGCCGTCCGTGATGTAGCAGATCTGCAAATGCGCTCCCTCCGTTTACAGCCCCAGTCCCTGACTGAGCTTTTTCGTCGATGCATCCGTATACACCAGAGACACGGGTATCTTTACCCCCTGATTGGCAATCAACTGTGCCGCCGCCAGCGCGTTTCGCACGCTGTTGCGGATGGCAGCCTTGAACGCTTCGCTGCGGTTGTTCACCGCCTGAATGAGCGCGTCCATGATGCCCGCGCCCAGCCGGGGGAATTCGGTCGTGGCCATCGCCGCAAAGGGCGCGGTCAGCAGCGCCGCGTTTTCGCTGATGCCTGCCACCGCGCCCAGCATCACATTGGTGAAGATACCCTTCATGACCGTGGAAGGCGACTGAATGCCCCACTGGCTCTTGACCGCGGCGATCAGGTCGCCGTTCGCCTTGGTCATGGCATCGCTGGCGACGCCGTAGTTTTCATCAAGACCCGTCGCCACACCCTGCCAGATGCCCTGCGATACCTCGCCGCCGCCTGTTTTGAAATCGAGCAGACCAAACAGGGCTTTGACGCTCTCACTCAGCTTGGATGTATCGATACCGCTCAGGTCGACCCCGTCCATGGAGCCTTTCAGCATCTCCAGCACCGGGTTAAAATCGCCGGTTTCCATCTCGCTGGCGATTCTTGTGCCCAGCTCGGTCTTGTACTTTTGCAGCAGGATATCCAGCGTGCCGTCTTCCACCATGGCGGCCACGTCGACCTGCGACGGGTCCACCTTCAAATAAGCCGCAAGCATGGCTTGCAGCTTTTTACGAAACGCGGGGTTTGATGTGCTGGTTTCCTCGCTGGTATCCACGCTGCCCAGAAAGCCGATCTTCAGGTAATTATCCAGCAGCGTGGACAGACGGTTTTCACCGCCCGTAACGCTCAATACGGCGGCGTCCACGCCGCTGTTGAGCACGCTCACGATTTTGTCCTGATACGCCTTTTTCACCGCGTCCTCATTTTGAAACGCCGTCTGGATTTCCTGCCGGATGGTCACTACGCTGCCGGTATCGCCGGTTTCATCGGCGGCGGCCTGCGCTGCTTCCAGCGCTTTCTGCTTCTGGATGATGGTCTCTTTTCGCGCCTGCTCGGCGGTCGCGCTCTCATCCGCCGCAATCTTGATACCAAGCTTGGTATACGCCTGCGCCTGCTCCGGCGTGGCCTGACCGCTCTGCATGAACATCTGCTGCGCGGCGTAGTAATCGTCCAGGCCCTCGTTGGCAGCTGCGATTTCCTCCTTCATGGTGGCGATCAGGTCCAGTAGCTCGTTATACCGGGCGATCTTATCAGCGGTAATGGCTTCGGTGCCGCCCTTCATCGAAGCGAGCAGCGCGTCCAGCTCGGTCTGATAACCCTGCAGCTCCGCAATCTGCCGGTCGCCGCGCTGCTGAACCGCCGCCACGATCTGCGTTTTGCTCGCGTCCGAAAGGCCTGCAATGCCGTCCAGCGCCGCGGCGACGTCCGCCGCCTTGGCGGCTACGTCCGTTTTGACGCCCGCGACAGCATCATCCACCCACGCGTCAATCTCCTTGCGCAATTTGTTGTTTTCGCCGCGCGTCAGCTTTCCGTCCGCGATGGCGGCGTCCAGCCCAGATGCAAGGTCGGTTTTCTGTACGCTGATTTTCGCCTTGATCGCCAGCACCTTTTCGGTACCCTCCATCACTTCGGCGACCTTCGCGTCGAAATCCGCCTTGCTGGCATCGTCCAGTGCGATGCCCACGTTCAGAACACGCTGATGCAGCTTGCCCTCCTCGGAGAAGGTTTCCGCAAGCTTGCTGGCCACACTGAGCAGGGCGATGCCCGCCGCACCCGCCGCCAGCGGCAGGCTGACCAGCCCGATCGCTTTTGCGATGCCGCCCGCCTTACCAATACCGGTAATGAGCTTTGCAACGCCGCTGACAGCGCTGGTGATGGCGCCAATTCCTTTCACGGTAGGGCCGATGAGGGCGGCTGCGCCCGCGCTGAACAGCAGGTTTTTGCGCGCCTCAGCGTCCATCCCGGCAAGCCCGTCCACGAGGCCATCCACCTTGTCCAGCACCTCGTTCACGACCGGCAGCATCACATCGCCAAAGCGCACCGCGCTGTTCATCAGGCGGTTGAGCGCCGCCCGCGCCATGTTGCCGGTGGTGTCGCTGATGGTCTCAAACGCCTTGTCCACCGCACCGGCGCTGGCCTGCATTTCGTTTAGCGCCTGCGCGAAATCCGCGCTCTGCGCACCTGCCAGCGAGGCAACGGCCTTATACGCCTCCACGCTGCCAAAGAGCTTTGCCAGCGCCGCCTCGTTGCCACCGGCTTTCTGTTCGATCTCGGCAAGAAAGCCTGCCAGCCCCTTGCTCTTGATGGCCGTCGCGTCAAACGCCAAGCCCAGTGACTGCGCCTGCTTGCGTGCCTCCGCCGAAGGCTTGAGCACATTGGCAAGCACCTGATTGAGCATCGTCATGGCCTGATTGGTCTAGATGCCGCCCTTGGTCATGGCGGCGGTCGCCGCCAGCACCTCGGTATAGCTCACCTTCAGACCCGCCGCCGTAGCCGCCACCTGCCCGATGCTGCCCGCGATCTCGCCCAGCGTTGTTTTGCCGAAATTCTGCGCCACGATCATCTGGTTATAGACATCCGTCGCGGCGGAAGCGTCCAGCTTCCAGGCGTTCAGCACCGACGTGCTGCCATCCACCGCCACGGTCAAATCCGTAAAGCCTGCCCGCGCCGCTTTGGCGCTCACCGCCATGTAGCCTGTTGCCTGATTCACCGCCACACCGGAGGACAGCGCCTGATACTCCGCAGCGGAAAGCGATGAAAGCGCGGTATTGGTCGCGTCGCTCACGGCGAACAGGCCGTCGCTCAGCGACCGAAGCCCCGCCGCCGTCACGCCCGGCATGGTGCCCAGCTTTGCCAGCTGATCCTCGTAGTCCATGGCCGCCTGCGTGGCCTTGACCATGCCAGCCGCCACCGGCGCGGTAAGCGCGATGCTGGCCTTGTTGCCGAAGGTGTTGAGCGCTTTGCCGGTACGGTCGAGCGTTTTCTCATACTTGCCCGCGGCGGCCTCCAGTTTGCCCCAGGCGGAAGCCTGCCGCTTCGCCTCCGCCTCGGTGCGTGCCAACTCCTGACGGGTCTGCGCGGTCTGTACGCGCATGGCGTTGTAACCGGCCTCGGTGGCGGATAGCGTACCCTGCAGGCGGGCGAGATTGCCCTGCACCTGCTTCTCCTGATCGACCAGCGCGCGGTATGCCGAACGCAGTTCCGTCACACGGTCGGCGAGCTGTTTCATCTCCTCGCCGGTCAGGTCGCCCGCTTTCTGGTGCTCCTTGAGGGATTGCTTCGCCTGATCGTAGGTTCCTTTTGCAGCCGCCACCTTATCCTTCAGCTGAATCTGCGCTGCGCCCAATGTGGTCATGCGCTGGCGTAGCTGGTCCAGTTGCTGGCGGTAGGCGACCGTCGCGGTCTGTTGCACGGTCAGCTTCTGCGCAAGCGTCTGCTGCTTTTGCCCCAGCGTATCAAAGCGCTCACCGGCTGCCGCGGCCTCGGCGGCGCTGGCGCGAAAGCCGCTGTCGATGCTCTTCAGCTCCGTGCCCACCCGCTTGATGCCCGCGTCAAAACTGCCGGACGAAAGCGCCAGCTTGACCGCAAGACTGCCTACGACTTCCTCCGCCGCCACAATGCCTCACCTCGCTAAAATAATCCGAACTGATCGATATACAGCCCACGCGTACCGTTCTCATCCACAACCGGCGCAGGAGCATGCGCTTCGTTCTGCTCCACATCAGAATGACCCATACAGGCAAAAAAGAAGCCGATGTCCATACCGTCAATATCCGGCAGAGTCCAGCCCTTGCCCATGAGCGTCGCGTACAGCGACCTGAAAACCTCGCCCCAGTCGGTTACTTCGTCGTCTCCGACTGGGGCGTCGGGTTTTTTGGGAAGCCCTCCGCAAGCGCCTCCGTCACATGGTTCATGATGGCGTCAACGATCTGCTGCACATCGAAAAACCAGCCCTCGTAGCCGTCCAGAAACTGCTGCGCGGTAAACTGGCGGTCGAACGCCTCCACCACGAACGCGGTCAGATCGTCCATCAGCTCGTCGGTGTACACGTTCTCCCCGTTTTCGTCCTGGTTCTCCTTAAGCGTTTTCACCAGATTTTTCTTGAGGGCGTAGGCATCGCGGCCCTTGCGGGCGGTCACGCTCGCGTAAAACTCGCAAAATTTGCCGTCGATTTTCAGCTTGATCTTCATCACAGAAAGTCATCCTTTCACTTCCGCAGGCGCTTGCGGTTCTTATGCAGCGAGAAAGGGCACGCCGAACAGGGCGTGCCCATGCGCAGGGGTTGTGACATTACACGGTGGTCTTGACCGTCGCGGGCTCATAGACCGCCTTGCACCAGTTGGTCACCACCGAGGCGGCCAGCCCCGCGGCGTTGCTGTCCAGCGCGATCTTCATGTTGTGGTCAGACGTGCGCTGGGTCGCCTTGAACTTGATCTTGCGGGTCTGGATGGTCACGTTGCTGCCTTCTTTGGTCTTGTAGGCGCTCTCCGGCGAGGAAGGCGTGCATTTGTAAAGCCACACCAGCTTGTCCGCACCGTCCGCCTTGCGAGCACGGAAGCCGAGGGCCACGTCGCTCGCGTGATCGTCACTGCCCATCACGACAGCGCCGTTGGCGTCCAGCGTCCGGCCAAACCAGTCCACTTCCATCTCAGGCGGGATGGTGTTCACCTCCACCTCGCCGTCCGCGTCACCGTTGGCGCTCACGATACAGAAGGTGCCATCGTCGCCGTAGCTCTGCTGCTGGTTGCTGTTGGGCACAAAGCCAAGGCTCTGCACGCCCTGCAGCTGCTTGACCTCGTCGTACACCGTGCCCGCGGTGGTGTCCGAAAGGATTTTGGCGTACACCAGGTCGCGCATGCCGACCACCGGCAACACCTTGCCAAGGATAATGGGTTCGCTCATGTTACTACCTCCAGTTTCAAAAGTCTGATCTCCACATGCTGCCGGTCGTTCTGGTAATCATCACTGCGCCCGCGGTACAGGAAACCGGCATCCTGTGCCGCCTGCATGATTTCACGCGCTTTGGCGTCCGCGTCCGCAGTAGTAAACAGGTCAATTTGCAGATACGCGCCGAAGATACTGGGCAGATCATCGCTGCTCTGCTCTGGCTGGTGGTTCAGCATCCGCACCACAGCGTAGGTGGGCACAGCCTGTGGCATTACCAGCGCGCTCGCGGGGATGCCCAGTCCCTCCATCACGGACAAAAGGTCATTGTAAGCGCTCATCGGTTTCGTAGCACCTCCACCACCGCATCCTTGATTTTCGTATAGGCCGCCTGTTTCTGTTCCTCAAAGGCAGGCCACAGGTACGGGTGTGGGAGCACCGGCTGCTCGCTTTGATTCCACCCGCTGGGCGCGTGCCCGTATTCCACCAGATGGTCATGCGCGCCGCCTTTGCCATGGTGAACCGTCGCCACGCTGCGGTGTCGACCCACAGTCGTGTCGGTGGTCAGGCTGTTTGCCAGATCGCCGGAGATCGAATGGATACGCCGCTTCGCCGCACCGATCACCAGATCGCCGCCCGCCCGGAGCGCCGAGGCCACTTCGTTTCGCTCGGCGGGGGTCTGCGGCTGATCGAAGTACTGCTGCGTTTCGCTCATGCCCTCCACGCCCAGGTCGATCATGCCGTGTCCCATGTGTCCACCTCAGCGCAATCCAGCGCCAGCTTGAGGCCGTTCTTTTCGGTTTTCAGGATGGCGTACATCGCCCCGCCCACCGATACGAACGGTTCGTTCGCATATTCATCCGCGTAGATCATCGCCTGCAGCTTCGGCTTGCCGGTGTAGGCCATCGCCTGAAACTGCCCGTCGCGGGTGATCGAGCGCACCTCCGCCGCGACGGTGTGCCGGTTCTGGGCACCGGGACGCGTTGTCTTTGCGCCCATGCTGTCGGCTACCTCCACGCCCGGCACCAGCGCGAGCGCCTCGGTCATGAGCGACGCGGCAAGCGTCAGGTCGGTAATGGGCTGACCGTTCTCCTCATCCTGCCCGTGGTAGGCGCGCACGACCTCGAAGTATGCGTCGAACATGCCCAGCGTCGTTACGTCTCGCAATACCAGCACATCGCCGCGCGCCACCTCGCGCACCTCATGGATGCGGATGCGCGCGCCCGTCTGTACGCCGTCGCTGACATTTTCCTTGGACGGCTGGGTCTCAAAGGACAGCTCCCGATACCATGACGCAGCGATACGAACAAATGTTCTTTCTCCCATTCGGAAGATGCTGCAAATTCCGCTGTCGAGAATCACGGCGTTTCGCCTCCTGTCTGCTGCTGGAGCCACCGTTCGCGCCTGCGCAGGCGGAGCCAGTCGGGCATGGCTCCGCCTGCGTCGCGGTTCTGATACTGCCACACGACATAGTCGGCGCAGAACATCACATCATCGGCCTGCCCACCGTCCAGCTGGATACCGATGCGCCTGAGCTCCGCTGTCGCTGCCTCGATACGGCTGGTCAGGTACACGTCCAGCGTGGTATCGGACGCAAGCCGGTTAAGCCGTGCCTTCACCAGCGCCAGTGTGGTCGTCGCGTCATAGGCCATCCGCATGCGCTCCCTTCGGTCGGTTACTCGCTGCCCAGCAGCGCGGTATAGTCGTGTTTGCCGATGATGCCGCTGGCGGGCTGCCCTTTTTGCCGCTGCAGCTGCTGCACGGCGCGCACGGTGCGCAGGTCATATACGCCGCTGATCGTCACATCCAGCCCGGAGGCCAGCAGCGCCGTCTGGAGCGCCAGCACGTCCTCACCATCTGCGCCGTACTTGAGCGTGCGATTGTACGGAAAAGCCAGCGCCTGCGCGCTGGCCACGTCGGGAGGAACAGCCGTCTGTGCGGAAGCCGTGCCGGTTTCGGCATCCTCCGCCGGTTCGCCGGTCGCCTCGGCGGCAGCCTCCGCCGCGTTTTCGCTGTTTTCCACGGGTTCGCTCACTGCCGATTGTTCGGCAGTTGCGGCGGTTTCATCAACCGCCTTTTTCTTTCTGGCTGCCATGTTGCCCGCCTCCCTTTACGCGTTGGCCGCGTCGGCCACGAACGCCACGCTGGTGGTGGGCGTGCCGCCGCCGATGGCGATGGCCGCGAAGCCCTCGGCGATCACCGGCAGGCCGTCGTAGCGCGCGGTGCCCTTGTACAGCGTGATGTCCTCCAGGAACAGCACATGCTCGCTCATCGCCAGCTGAATGCCCTTGCGCTCCACCAGCAGGTACTCGTCGGCATAGCCGTAGATGATCTCGCCATCCGGGATGAAATCCAGCTCAATGATCTCCCCGCCAATGACCGGCATGGAACCGTTGATGCCGGACACGATCGCGCCCGCCGCGTTGATGCTCATGGCCTCGATGT
>CAZOZO010000014.1:0-70284 GCA_964584315.1 uncultured Oscillospiraceae bacterium | reverse complement strand
TGCCGTCCCAGTTGTCCGCCACGTACTGCTGCACGCGGCTGAGCTTTTCCACCACGACGGTCTCGCCCGCGGCGTTCACCGTGGTCTGCTGCACCTCGTCGGGGATCACCGTCACCCGGCAGACAAGCAGTACCAGCACGGCAAAGGCAAGCGCCCCGGCCCATTTCAGTAGGGTAGCCTTTTTCATCTTCATGTGCTGCGCCCCTTTATTCAAACAGGGGCGGTCGCGCGGCCGGGCCGCGCGCCGCCCCCCTGTCGGGTACGGATTACAAGGTTACTCGGCCAGGGTGAAGTTGTCCAGCTTGGCGGCGTTGTCGATGGTGATCAGCACGCAATCCATCAGCTGCTTCTCTTCCTTGTCGGTCTTGCCGTTCTTGATGTACGCGTCGGCCTGCACGACAGCCTGCTCGCTGATGTAGGCGATGGGCTGGAGGCCGGTGGCCTTGATTTCGCCGCGGAGGATGGAGTCACGCACGTCGTTGCTGCCGTCGAAGCCGCAAACGATAACGTCCTTCATGCCGGCTTTGAGGCACGCCTCGATGACGCCCATGGCCATGGTGTCGTTGCCGCAGATAACGCCCTTGATGTTCTCGGCGCCCTGGGCCTGGATGATGCTCTCCATCTTGGAGTAGGCTTCGGTCTGGCTCCAGTTGGCGGTCTGCTGCTCGATCATCTTCAGGCCTTCATACTGGTCGATGACGTCGTGGAAGCCGGTGGAACGCACGCCAGCGTTGGTGTCGCTCTCTTTGCCGGTGAATTCCACAAAGTTGCCTTCCTCACCCATGGCCTCGACGAAGAACTCGGCCACAAGGCTGGCGCCCTGGTAGTTGTTGGAGACCATCTGGGCCACGGCGTCGCCGGTGGAGTTGATCTCGCGGTCCACCAGGAAGGTGGGGATACCGGCGGCCTTGGCGCGCTGCACGGGCTCGATGGTGGCATCGGCGCCGGCGTTGTCGCAGATGATGGCGGCGGCCTTGCGGGCGATGGCGGTATCAAACGCCTCGGACTGCTTGGTCACGTCGTCGTCATGCTGGATCACCAGGAAGTCGTAGCCCAGCTCGGTCGCCTTGGCGCTGGCGGCGTCGGCAACGGTCTTAAAGTAGGGGTTGGAGTGGCTGGGGGTGATGATCACGATCAGGGGCTTGTCCTCCGCCATGGCGGAAACGCTGAACAGGGACAGCACAAGCAGAGTAGCCAGTACCAGAGCAACGATCTTTTTCATGTGGGTTCCTCCTTGATGTATTTGGGGTCTATTTCGTTGCGCAATACGCTTTGCGCATGAAATCAAACGCATGGCCGCAACCCGCCCGGTGCGGGGCTTGCGGCGCCAAGGGAACCTGAACGCGCTACCCGAAGTCAACCGTATTATAGCCGAACGGTTTAGCGTTGTCAATAGCATATTTGTATAAATGATTTGTTTTCTGTTTTGCTTTATTTAGTTATTTGGTGAATACCTCCGAAGAACCGCCATTTCTTTTGATAATTCCGCGTCAGCCGCCCTGCGGAGCGGGGTGTTGGAAGCGCGGCGGAGCACTTGTCTGTACCAAACTGTTTTTCTGCGCCCCGCTAGCGCGCCTTCCTGTGCAAAATATTGAAACGGGCCACAACCGGCCGCGATCGCGCAAAATGACACGCAGGCAAGCCCGCTATGGGCGGCCTGCATGTCGGACAGGGATAAACCGGTTTGCTTCGATTCGCCAAACCGCAAGCTTAACGGATCACGCCTTTTTTAAGAATGACGCAGGCATACAGCGCGCCTTTGCCCGTCTGCACGGTCGCAAAGGCGTTGCGGCTGCGCTCATAAAACGCGAAGCGCTCCTCAAAGCCGATGTTCGCCTGCGGCTCATGCTTTTGTACCGTAGCGCGGAAACGGGCCCAGATGGGCGGCTCGCCCTGCGGTACGGTGCCGGGCACCACCTGCATCAGCGTGACGGGCGCGGCCACAAAATCGTCCAGCGGTAGCAGCGAGAGGATCGCGTCCAGCACCTCGTTTGCGCCGTGGCCGTCGCAGCGCACGCAACGCTTGCCCATCGTGGCCGCGGGGAAGTTGCCGTCCCCGATCACGATCTCGTCCCCATGGCCCATTTCGGCCAGTATTTTGAGCAATTCCGGCGGCAGAAGCGGCGATATTCCTTTTAGCATGTAACTACCTCCCGTTGTTTGGCATTTGTTCGCCAAAAATTCAGTAAATCGTTCTGTTCTCGGTTTAGGGCGAATTTTCCTGCCCTGCGGCTAAAAAGACGCGCATCCTGTCCCGTGCGCGTCCTGTCCGCCGTTACCCCCTTGCGCACAAACATCTGTGCGGGTACAATAGGCTTGACTCCATCCCCCCGCCGCAAAAGGAAGGAAACCCATGACCGAAGCGCTGCAACACAAAATACGCACCTTGCCGGACAGCCCCGGCTGCTACCTGATGAAGAGCGAAGGGGCCATCATCTATGTCGGCAAGGCCAAAAATTTGAAAAACCGCGTGCGTCAGTACTTCCACGCCTTTGAGAACCATACGCCCAAGGTGCGCGCCATGGTCAGCCGCGTGGACGATTTCGACATCATGCTCTGCCGCACCAATTTTGAGGCCCTCACGCTGGAGTGCAACCTGATCAAGCTGCACAGGCCGTTTTATAATATCCTTTTAAAAGACGACAAGCACTACCCCTACCTGCGCTACGACCCCCGCGAGGCCTTCCCGCGCCTCACGGTGGCCCGCGTGCTGGACCCGCACGACGGCTACAAGTACCTTGGCCCCTACATCGGCGCGACGGCCGTGCGGCAGGTGCTGGCGGAGCTCTCGCGCTATTTTCCGCTGCGCCGCTGCGCGCTCAAGCTGCCGCTGGACAAGCCCTACCGCCCCTGCGTGTACCATTCCACCGGCCAGTGCATGGCCCCCTGCGCGGGCTACATCAGCGAGGCGGATTATAAGGACATCCTCCGCCGCGCAGTCGATTTTTTGAACGGCGACGCGCGCGACATTTTGCGCGAGCTGACCGCGCGCATGAACGCCGCCGCCGCGGCCATGCAGTACGAGCAGGCCGCCGTGTACCGCGATAAGATCGCGGATGTCAAGTCCATTACCGAGCGGCAGCTGGCCATCCAGACCCGCGACGTGGAGCAGGACGTGATTGCCACCGCCTCGGACGCGAGCGACGCGGTGGTGCAGGTGATGCACATCCGCGGCGGGCGCATCGAGGGCGGCGAGCATTTCGTGCTGGAAAACGGCGCGGACGGCAGCCCCGCCGAGCTGGTCGAGGGCTTTATCACCCAGCACTACGAGGACGGGCGGGGCATCCCGCGCGAGCTGATCGTGGAGGCGCTGGGCGAGGACGTGGAGGAGCTGGCCCAATGGCTGCGCGAGAAACGCGGCGCGGCCGTCACGCTACTCTCGCCCCAGCGGGGCGAGAAAGCCGCGCTGGTGGCCATCTGCAAGAAGAACGCCGAGGATACCCTCGCCAAACGCCAGCAGGACGAGCAGCTCCGCCGCGCCAAGACGACGCTCGCCATGGAGGAGCTGCAAAGCGCGCTGGGCCTGCCCACACTGCCCCTGCGCATCGAGGGCTTCGATATCTCCAACACGCAGGGCGTGCTCTCGGTCGCCAGCATGGTGGTGTTCGAGGGCGGGCTTCCCGCCAAGAAGCAATACCGGCATTTCCGCATCAAAACGGTGGAAGGCGCCAACGACTTTGCCTCCATGGCCGAGGTGATCGGGCGGCGTTTCACGCATGGGCTGGCCGAGCAGCAGGAGCGCGAAGCGGCGGGCCTGCCGCTATCCGAGGGGCGGTTCAGCGCCTTCCCGGATGTGGTGCTGATCGACGGCGGCCCCCAGCAGCTGGCCTTCGCCCATCAGGCCATGCTGGACGCGGGCGTGAGCGTGCCCATGTTCGGCCTTGCGAAGCGGTTTGAGGAAATCTACCTGCCCGGCGAGGACGTGCCGGTAATTCTCGACCGGCGCAGCAACGCGCTCCACCTGGTGCAGCGCGTGCGCGACGAGGCGCACCGCTTCGGCATCACGCACCACCGCGCGCTGCGCGGCAAGGCGGGCATCGCCAGCGAGCTGAGCAACATCGAAGGCGTGGGCGAAAAGCGGCGCATCGCGCTGCTGCGCCATTTCAGGAGCTTGCCCGCCATCCTTGGCGCCAGCCTTGAGGAGCTCAAAGCGGTGGACGGCATGAACGCGCGCGTCGCGCAAGCGGTGTACGACTACGCCCGCGCCAAGGAGAAAAAAACGGAGGGCGAAGCGCAGAAAACGTAAGCGCCCGACCCGCAAGATAAGCGACACGGAGGCACGTCATGCAACCGAACGCCCCTGACTGGTACCGGCACGTTTGGTCGTTGGACATCAAAAACCAGAGCTGGGTGGAACAGACCCAGGCGCAGGTGGATTTTATCACGCGCACGCTGGGCCTTACGGGGCTCGAGCGGGTGCTGGACTTGGCGTGCGGCTTTGGCCGCCACGCGCTGGCGTTGGCGCGGCGCAGCCACCCCGTGGTGGGGGTCGACTTGACCCCCGCTTATGTGTCGGACGCCACCGAAACCGCCCGCGCGGAGGGCCTCCCCGCCGTGTTCCACTGCATGGACATCCGCGACGCGCGCTTCGAAGACGAGTTCGACGTAGTGCTCAGCATGGCGGACGGGGCCATCGGCTATCTGGAGAGCGACGCGGAGAACGAAAAAATCTTCGACGTGGCCTCCCGCGCGCTCAAACCCGGCGGCTACCATGTGATGGACATCTGCAACGCGGAGCACGCCATGCGCCACTTCCCCAAAAAGTGGTGGGAGTGCGGCGAGCAGACCCTCTCGCTGGCGCAGTTCGAGTGGGATGCACAGACAAAGCGTATGCTTTACGGCGGGTGGGACGTCCCCTACGGTCAGCCCGCGGCGCGGCCCGCCATCACCCACGGCGACCCCATCCGCCTGTACACGCAGGCGGAGCTGGCAAGCCTCCTCGCGGCACGCGGGATGCGCGTGCTGGCCGCCTATGCGGGCTTCAGCGACGTGCCCGCCAGCGAAGCGGAGCTTCAGATGGTCGTGGTAGCGCGCAAGGAAGGAAGCAGTTGAAGCCCGCTTCCTTTTTTGTGGGTGTGGGCCAGTTGCCGCGTTCTACCAGCGATTCGCAAACGCGGGTGGGGCGCAGTTGTACCCATCCCGCGAGGCACAGCCGCGACGCCGCGGCACCGGCCGATGTTACATGGCCTGCTTCCGCTTTGGATTGTGTCGCAACTGCAAATTATGCCCCTCGCCTGTTGCTTTTACGAAAATCGTGCTATACTTGACTTGTATACATCATACCGCCCTATTTAGATATAAAAGCGGCCGGAGCCCCGCCGGAAAGGAGCGCCCTTGGCCAAAGAGAAAACCATATTCGTGTGTGCCTCGTGCGGGTATGAAACCCCGCGCTGGCTTGGCTGTTGCCCGGATTGCGGCGAGTGGAACACCTTTGAGGAGCAGAGGCCCAAGCCGCTTGCAGCCCCCGCCAAAACCGCCGAGAAAGCCGCCCGTTACCAGACGACCGCGGCCGCCGCGCAGCTGCTGCGCGACGTGACCGAATCGCAGGACAGCCGCGTGTCCACCGGCAATGAGGAGCTGGATCGCGTGCTGGGCGGCGGGCTGGTGGAAGGCAGCGTGGTATTGCTGGGCGGCGACCCGGGCGTGGGCAAAAGCACGCTGCTGCTGCAGGTGGCGGCGGAGCTGAGCGAGGCGCGCCGCGTGCTGTACGTGAGCGGCGAGGAGAGCGCCCGCCAGATCAAGATGCGCGCCAACCGGCTGGACGTAAAACAGGACGCCCTCTACGTGCTGGCGGAGAACAGCGTGAGCGGCATCCTGGAAAAGTGCGAGACCCTCGCGCCGGACGTGCTGGTGATCGACTCCATCCAGACCATGGTAAGCGAGGACAGCGCCAGCGCCCCCGGCAGCGTGTCGCAGGTGCGGCAGAGCGCCTCGGCCATCATCCGCTATGCCAAGACCAGCGGCACATCGGTGTTCCTCGTGGGGCACGTGACCAAGGAAGGCAGCCTTGCCGGCCCGCGCGTGCTGGAACACATGGTGGATACGGTGCTCAATTTTGAGGGAGACCGCCAGCACGAGTACCGCCTGCTGCGCGCGGCCAAAAACCGCTTTGGCAGCGTGAACGAGCTGGGCGTGTTTGAGATGCAGAAGCGGGGCGTGTACCCCGTGGCCAACCCAAGCGAAACGCTGCTTTCGCAGCGCGCGCGGGGGGCCAGCGGCAGCGTGGTGTTCTGCGCCATGCAGGGCAGCCGCCCCATCCTGTGCGATTTGCAGGCGCTGGCCGCGCACAGTTTTTACAACATTCCCCGCCGCACGGTGGGCGGGGTGGACTCCGGTCGTGTGGCGCTGCTGCTGGCCGTCATGGAAAAGCGCGCGGGCAAAAAGCTGTTTGACCAGGACGTATACGTGAGCGTCGCGGGCGGGCTGGAGCTGAGTGACCCCGCCGCGGACCTCGCGGTGTGCATGGCCGTGGCCTCCAGCCTTGATAACTTTCAGTTATCCCAGACGCTGTGCGTCATGGGCGAAATCGGCCTTTGCGGCGAGGTGCGCCCGATCGCGCAGGCGGAGCGCCGCGTGGCGGAGTGCGTCCGCCTCGGTTTTACGGATATTCTGCTGCCGCGGCAAAACTTAAGGAGCCTCGCCCATCTGGACGGCGCGCGCATCACGGGCGTTGATACGCTCATGCAGGCGCTGGCCGTCGCGCATTAATCGCAGTTTCAGGAAGGGGTACCGATATGCTCAAAAACAAGACGCTCGAACGCCTGCTCAGGCTCCTGATCACGCTGGTGGGGGCGGGCCTCGGCGCGGTGGGCGCGGCGCTTTTGCTGCCTTTGCTCTCGCGGCTCTCCCCCGCCGTTTTCGCCAACCTGTACAGCCACATCGGCGCGTACACGCTGCTGTGCGCGGCGGGCGCGCTGCTTTTCTTCCTGTTTTCCAAGGCCATTATCAAGCGGGTGATGCAGCTGAGCGGCGCGGTGGAGCGCCGGTGGAGCAGCATGCCCACGCAGCAGATCATCCTCTCCAGCATCGGCCTTATCAGCGGCCTCATTATCGCCGCACTCACCAACCAGCTGATCCTCTCCGCGGGCGCGAGCCTGCTCACCATCAGCGTCAGCGCCATCATCTACCTGGTGCTGGGCGCGCTGGGCTTCCAGATCGGCTACCGCCGCTACCATGAAACCACGCAGCAGCGCAAGCGCTTCCGGCGGCGGCTGAAAAAAGGCGACCCCCTCGGCGATGTGCTGACCGACGCGGCCCTGATGCTCAGCGACGAGGACGAGGACGAGGGCATTGGCGACGCCGACAGCGCGGAGCCCGCGCCCTGCCGCGAGGTGCCGCCGAAAATTCTGGACACCTCGGTGATCATTGACGGGCGC
The DNA here is from genome assembly GCA_964584315.1 of uncultured Oscillospiraceae bacterium. Classification (GTDB taxonomy): domain Bacteria; phylum Bacillota; class Clostridia; order Christensenellales; family Aristaeellaceae; genus CAXXOK01. Next base: position 62,908 of record CAZOZO010000014.1, on the reverse strand, counting down.
ATCTTCGACATCGCCAAGACCGGCTTTGTGGAGGGCGACCTGATCGTGCCCGAGTTCGTGCTGGCGGAGCTTCGGCACATCGCCGACAGCGGCGACGGGCTGCGCCGCGCGCGGGGCCGCAGGGGGCTGGACGTGGTCGCGCGCCTGCAAACCGAGCTCAAGCAGAGCGTCGTGGTGGACGACACCGACTACCCGGACGCCGCCGAGGTGGACGTAAAACTCCTGCGCCTGTGCCGCGACCGGGGCGGCGTAGTGGTGACCAACGACTATAACCTGAACAAGGTGGCGGGCGTGAGCGGTATCCGTGTGCTGAACGTGAACGACCTTGCCAACGCCGTCAAGCCCATGCTGATGGCGGGCGAGGAGCTGACGGTACAGATCGTGCGCGAAGGCAAGGAGCCGGGGCAGGGCGTCGCCTACCTGGATGACGGCACGATGATCGTGGTGGATAACGGCCGCCGCTTTGTGGGCGAGAGCGTGACCACAGTGGTGACCACAGTGCTGCAAACCAGCGCGGGCCGGATGATCTTTACTCGCCTGAAAGCGCCGGAGGAGAATGCGCACAACTGATTTGAGGGAAAAATAAGGGTCAAGGGCCGATGGCCCTTGCGGGGTTTGGGGCAGGGCCCCAAAAGCCCCGCGCCGCAGCGCAAACCCCGCCAGCGAGCGCAGAGCGGCGCAGCGGCTCCAATGCGAGCGGAACGACCGCCAAGCAATGAAACATCCGCCAGCTTCGCTCCATAGCTATTTTGGGAGAGGGCCAACGCCCCCTCCCATTTCTTTAACCCCCTGTTTACATTCCCCATCCGCCTGTGTATAATGAATGTAACAGATATTGACAATCAAACAGCCAAAGGGAGTGACGAACATGGATGCGGAGAAGGCTATCATCACGGTGGGCCGCGAGTATGGCAGCGGCGGGCACGACATCGCGAAGCTCTTGGCCGTCATGCTCAAGGTTCCCTTCTACGACAAGGAGATCATCACCCTCGCCGCGCGGCAGAGCGGCATCTGCGAGGAGCTGTTTGAGAGCCACGACGAGAAAAACGTGCCCAGCTACCTGTTTTCGCTGGTGACCAACACGGGCGAGATGCCGGTGGTTGGCTCTGCCAGCGACCTGCCGCTGAACCACCGCATCTTCATGGCGCAGTTTGAGGCCATCACGCGGGTGGCCCTGCAAGGCCCGTGCGTGATCGTGGGGCGGTGCAGCAACTATGTGCTCAAAGGCCTGCCGGGGGTAACGAACGTGTTCGTCTATGGCGACGTGGAGGCGCGCATCCGCCGCATCATGCAGGTGGAAAAACTGCCCTATGACCAGGCCAAGGAGCGCGTGCGCAAGGTGGACAAGCAGCGTCAGGGCTACTATAACTTCTTCGCGGACGGCAACTGGGGGCACCGGAGCAACTATCACCTGATGATCAATTCCACCGGCGTCACGCAGGAAGCCGTCGCGCAGACCATCATCGACTATATCCGCGGCAGGGCGTCAGAACCGGGTCGGTAGCCCGTTTATCAGCAAAGCAAACCCGCCGGATGAAGGAGCGTTCCTTCATCCGGCGGGTTTTTCGTATTATTCTTGCCTAATCACACGCTACACATCCATGCCTTCAAGCGTGGCCTTTTGTATCTCTTCTCCACCCTCGTCTCAGCGCATGGGCGTTTCCAAACACATCAACCGCAGCATCGCTACATCCGAACTCGCCACATATCGCTAAGTATGTCTCCGCCGCCAACCCGTCCTAAGGGGGCGGTTGGGAGGGGGACAGAGTCCCCCTCCCAAAGGAGGCAGAGCCGACGCCGTTACCCCTCTTTGCTGAACGCCTTGGCCGTGGGGTACATCTCCGCCAGCGCGATCTGTATCGCCTCCGCGCTGATGTAGTGCATCGCCACCCCGTCCACCGTGAGCACATCGCTGAACGCGTCCAGCGGATACGCCGCCAGCGTGCGCGTCGCCCCGCCGGTGGTGGTGATGGTCATCTGCCACCGCGGCGCGCCCGTGGGCGGGTCGGTGGTCTCCAGCCTGCCGGATACCGTCATCTGCTTGAGGCGCTCCACCAGCGAGCCGAACGCATCCGCCGTGATGGGCGTGCCATTGGCGGTGACGGTCACATCGTACACGGTGTTCCCGTTTTCATCCTTCTCGATCTGGTTGTTTTCCAGCACATGCTCGGTATACGTGGCGCGCACGTCCAGCGCGCCGTCGCCCAGCTGCACCGCGATGGACGCGATGGCCGACGCGCCCATGTCCGCGGGCGCGCGCGTCAGGTATGCCTCCGGGTCTGCGCCGATCAGCGGGGCTACCAGAAAGCTGCTCACGCGGTAGCACTCGCCCGCATATTCGCAAAAGTAGAAAAACTCCCCGTCCTTTTTCCCAAACGTCAGCCGGATGCTCTGCTCCTCCGTTTGCACGGGGGTCAGCACGCCGCTCATGTCCACTGTGTTCATCAGCCCTTGCTGCTGGTGCGCGTCCACCACGGCGGTGGGCGCGTCAAAGCCATAGGTGGCAAGGTTTGTCTCGTCCACCGGCCCCACCTTGACCCCCAGGCGGAAGTTTTTGAGCGCCGTCATCAGCGCGCTGGTCTCCTCGCCGTCCATGGGGTAGTGGTAAGGCTCGCGCAGGGTGCCAAGGTATGCGTCTGTGCCGTCCGCCACGAAGGAAAATTCCACCGTGCCCACCCCGGGCGTGCGGATGCTTAGCCGGTCGATCAGCTGCGGCACCAGCGCGGGCTGGGTCACGGGCAGCAGCGCCTCCGCCGTGTAGTCGAAAGCTTCGAACGTGCCCACGTCGCACATATACACACCACCCGCGCCCGACCACTGGTAGTAGTGGTAGGTGGTGCCCGGCACCGTGGCACCGATGTAGAGCGTATCCTTGCGCCCGTTCACATAGCTGACCGTGGCCGTGATGGCGGGCGGTGCCAGCCCCATGTCCGCAAGGTAATCGCTCACCTCGGCGGCGTCCTCGGTCACGGTATCCTCCACGGATATCTCCGTGGCCGCCTTGAGGATGTTCTCCTGATACAGCTCGTTGATGAGCTTGTCCTGCCCGTCCGTGCCCGCGAGGTACAGCCGCGCGCCGCGGTACACCAGCGTATAGGTTTCGCCATTCTGCTTGCTTACAACGATGGAATCCAGTACGCTCAGGTCGCCGCTGTCCAGCGTGCGGAAGGTGAGATCCGCCTTTTGCTTTTGCGCCAGCAGCGTGGGAAACCGCGTGCGGATCGCGGGCAGCAGCAGCACCAGCACCGCGGCCAGCCCCACCGTTACCAGCAGCGCCAGCAGTATTTTGGTGCGCACGTCCATCCGGCGCGTGCGCGCGGGCTTTTGTTCGTTCTTTTCGGGATGCTCCAATGCATCGCCTCCCGTCTCTCGTTATCAGCGGTTGCGCCGGGGCGCCAGCACCAGCACCGCCGCCAGGAAAACCGTAAGCGGAACGGCCAGCAGCAGCGCGATGCCCGCCGCCTGGCTGCCCGCCGTAAGGCCGGGGTGGAAGGCCGATTTGGCCATGATGTCCAGCGATACGGTCTTTTGCGGCAGCAGCTCGCCCATCACCTGTAAAATGAACTCCTCATTGAAGGTGCGCTGGTACATATACTCGTCCGTGAATACCGTGCTGTTGCCGATGGCAAACATCCGGCTCACCGCGCCGCCCGCGTGCATCCGCCCCGCGAGGATCGCCAGCGTCAGCTCCCCCTTGCGGTCGCCGGGCTGGTAGTCGATGGTGCCCTCCGCGCCGGGGCCGCGCACATAGGCGTTGGGGCCGGTCTTGAGCACTGTGGCGGCGGAGAGCGCGCTGTCGGTCTGGCCCGGCGTCTCAAAGGCGCACGCGCCCGCCAGTAGCAGCACGTCCAGCTTACCGCTGATCAGCGGCTGGGTCATTTCCATCTGCGCAAAGTAGGGCAGCAGGTAGATGCGCTCGCCGTAATAGCTGCCCGCGTCCTCCTCGCCCGCCACCACCACGCCCTCGATGGGCGCCACGCCGTAGTTTTTAAGCAGGCTCAGGTAGTTGGGCAGGGCGATGGGGTCGGTATAGTCGCGCATCACGAACAGGCTGCCTCCGCCCTGCGCGTAGGCCTTGATATTCTCCAGCTCCGCCGCGTCCAAATCCTTCTGCGGATCCGCCACCAGCAGCAGGTCGATGCCCGCGAGCGTGTCGCCCGCCAGCATATCAACGGTTTTGCAGTCGTAATTATTGCTTTTTAAAAAATCGGTAAAGTTGGCAAGCGTGTCCGGCGTCAGCTCGCCGTGGCCCTGCAAAATGCCCATCACGGGCACTTGCGCCTGCGTCACGTATACCAGCGCCTCCGTCAGCGATTTTTCGTAGGCGAGGCCCGCGATCTCGAACGTGCCCTTTTCCACATTGTAGCCCTGGGTCACAAAATCGTTGTAGCTCAATACCTTGTAGCGGCCCGTGGCCTCGCAGCTCACCACCACGCTGTCCGCGGCCAGCTCCTTGGTCACCCCGCCCTGAAAGCGCGCGAGCAGCCCTGGGTTTTTGGCGATGTCGGTGGGCAGCACGCGCACGTTGGCGCTCAGGCGGCCGTAGCGCGCCAGTACTTCGTAGAGCTGGCTGTCCATCTCGCCGCTCTGGTACAAAAGGTACAGGTCGACCGGCGAGGTCAGCGAGGCCAGCACCTTCTCGGTCTGCTCGCCTGTGGCTGTATAGCCGTTAAAGCTGAAATCGCGCCGCCAGCCGTAATCGTCCTCCAGCGCCTTGACGCCGATGTTCAGCAGCACGCCCGCCGCCGTGAGTGCCGCGAGCACCGCAAGGCCGAAGCCGCCGTGCCGCCACTTTGGCTTTTTGAGCACTGCCCACAGGCGGCCCGCCGCCGCCCCAAGCCCGCGCCACGCGCGTGCGGGCAGCCGCTTCACCTTGTCCCCAAAGCCGCTCATGCCGCACCCCCCTGCGCAAAGCGCCGCGCGTCCATCACGCGCACCGTGGCCACCAGGCACAGGGCGATGAAGGTAACAAAGTATGTAACGCTCGCAAAGCTCAGCTGCCCGAGGATGAACGGCTCGTACCGGTCATACAGGCTCATGAAGCTGAGCGCGTCCGCCACGAACGCGGGGCCTACCTTGCTTGCCAGCAGGTCGAGCATCCACAGAAGAAAGTTGGCCGCAAACGCCACGATGGCCGCGGACACCTGATTTTTGGTAAAGCAAGTGGCCAGCATGTCCAGCGCGAGGAAGGCCAGTCCCTGCAAAAAGAAGCCCAGATAGCCCACAAACCACTCGCCCGCGTACACCGTGCCGTACAGTGCCATCACCAGCGTGCACACGTTGGTCAGCAGCACGCCCAGCCCCAGCACCGCCGCCGCCGCGAGGTACTTGCCCAGCACGATGCGCGTGAGTGACACGGGGCTGGTCAGCAGCAGCTGATCGGTGCGGCGCTGGCGCTCCTCGCACAAAAGCCGCATGGTGAGCACCGGCGTAAGCAGCATCGTGAGCATCGTCAGCTGAGACAGGAACATCAGCAGTTCGCCCGAGAGCGTGCTGATGTTGCCCAGGTAAAAGATAACGCCCGAAAGCGAAGTGAACACGCCCAAAAACACATAGCCCACCGGCGTGCGGAAATAGGCGGCAAACTCCCGCCGGAAAATGATCCGCAATCGATGGCCCTCCCTTCGTGGGCGGGGCGCAACCGTAGCCCCGCATAGTCCGCGCCCGCATGCACAGCGCGGCAGGTCGTCCGTAGCCGGCGCGCTATTCCGAAATGGCGCGCAGGAAAAGCTGCTCCAGGTCGTCCTCATCACGCGCCATGCGCAGGATGGGTGCGCCCATCGCACTGCACAGGCTGAACACCTGCTTCTCCGGCATGGCCGCGTCGCCAAAGGTCAGGGTCAGGTTCACCTCGTCCTCCGCGGTCTGGGGCGACACGCGCACGCTACGGATGCCGTCTAAGTGGTTCATGGCGCTCAGCAGCTTTTTTTCGCCGCCCTGCACCGTGCAGCTTACCGTGACCCCCTCGCTTTGCGAAGCCAGCCCCACGGTGGTCTGCATGCGCACCTCGCCGCGGTGCAAAATGACCACCCGGTCGCACAGCTGGCGCACTTCGCCCAGCATGTGCGAGCTGAAAAGGATGGTGCGCCCCGCGCCCAGCCGCCGGATCAGCGCACGTATCTCGGTGATCTGTTTGGGGTCAAGGCCCACGGTAGGCTCGTCCAGCACCAGCACGGCGGGGTCGCCGCACAGGGCCTGCGCCAGCCCTGCGCGCTGGCGGTAGCCCTTGCTCAGGTTGCCCAGCAGCCGCTCCCGCATCTCGCTGAGGCCCGTCTTTTGCATGATCTCGCGCACATGCGCGGGGATGGCTCTGCGCTTGACCTGCTTCAAGGCCGCGGCAAAGCAAAGGTACTCCTCCACGGTCATCTCGTCATACAGGGGCGGGTGCTCCGGCAGGTAGCCCAGCTCCTGCTTGGCCAGTTCCGGCTGCAGGAGCGGGTCGTGCCCGTTCAGCAGCACGCGGCCCTCGGTGGGGGCCAGATAGCCGGTGATGATGTTGAGCAGCGTGGTCTTGCCCGCGCCGTTTTGCCCCAGCAGCCCTAAAACGCTGCCCTGCGGCACGGTGAAGGATATGTTTTTGAGCGCTTCCACGCTGCCGTAGCGCTTGCTCACGCCCTGTATCTCGATCATGCGCGGCCGCCCCCTCTCCCGTTTTCACCATCCCATTATAGCAAAGCTTGGCAGCGGGGAATGTAAATAGTTTGTGAACATGCGGGGCGGGCCATGCGGCGCAATGGTTTGCGGGCCGCATGCCGGACCGCGGGGCTGGTTTTACGGCGCATGCAGGGCCAATGGCCTGCGCGGAGGCGAACCGCAATGTACGACATCCCCTGTCAAAAAAAGGATGGCGACAGGCAGGCAAACCTTCGCCGATCATCGAATACGTAGGGTATAACCGGCACGCGGGCACGAGCCAGGCTAGTCCATGCGGGCAGGCGGCGCGGCTTCCTCCCACGCCGGCCGATGCGCGCTCCGCTGCATGCGCTCGCGCCCCCTCCTCCATGACCGTCGCAGGCCGCTTTTTGCGGCGTCCTCTCCCAAAAAACGGTTTCCGCCGCCATTTCCCTGTCCATATCATGGTCAGGAACCCAATCCCCTGAAATGCTGAAAGGAGAGACTCGAATATATGAAGATTCTCTATCAAACCACCGCTTCTGCCGTTGGCGGCCGTGACGGACAGGTATCCGTCGAAGGCAGCCCCGTTCGTTTTGAAATGGCCGTGCCCAAGGAGATGGCCGGCACCAAGGCCGTAGGCTTCAACCCGGAGCAGCTGTTCGCGGCGGGCTATTCCGCCTGCTTTGGCAGTGCCATCCAGCATGTGTACAAGGTAAGGCGGCTCACGCTGGAGCCCCCGCAGGTGAACGTGACCGTGGGCATCGGCCGCAACGAGGCCAACAACTTTGCGCTGGCCGTGGATATCACCGCCGTGTTCAAGGGCGTGACCCAGGCCGAGGCGGACACGTTCGTTGCCGAGGCGCATCAGGTGTGCCCGTACAGCAACGCGACGCGCGGCAATATCGAGGTGAACGTTTCGGCCAAGGTGGTTTGAACCCGCTTCTGGCGGCGGGCGACCGGCATTTGGGCGGCACGGTTTCGTGCGCCTTGCCGGGTTCGCCGCCATGAGGATACAAAACCACCGCCGGCGCGCATTGCGTCGGCGGTGGTTTTTTGTATGCGGCCAGCGCGTGGCAGGCGTGCCCCACAGGGCGCTCTTACAGCGCGGCCATCTGCTCGGCGATCCAGCCCTCGCAGCTGCGCATGGCGGCCAGCGTTTTCTCAAACAGCTCCGGCAGCTCCCAGCCCAGCATCTCGGCCCCGCGGGCGATATACTCGCGGGAGCAGCCCGCGGCGAACGCCTTGTCCTTGAACTTTTTCTTGAGGCTGGAAACCTCCATGTCCATCACGCTTTTGGAAGGGCGCATCAGCGCCGCCGCGCCGATCAGGCCGGTCAGCTCGTCCGTGGCGAAGAGCACTTTCTCCATCGGATGGGTGGGCTCCACATCGCAACAGATACCGAAGCCGTGCGAGCACACAGCGTGCGTCACATCCGCGCCCGCGCCGCCCTCGGCCAGCAGCTCCGGCGCCTTCTGGCAGTGCTGCTCGGGGTACAGCTCAAAGTCGATATCGTGCAGCAGCCCGACGGTCGCCCAGAAATCAGCCTCGTCCGCGTAGCCCATCTCCCCCGCAAACCAGCGCAGCACGCCCTCGACCGTCAGCGCGTGTTGCAGGTGGAACCGCTCCTGATTGTAACGCCTGAGCAGCGCAAGCGCCTGCTCCCGGTTCAGATCCGTATGCATGGAAACCCCTCCCGCGCGTGTATTCTTTCGCATGATAACACAGCGGCGCGCCGCGGCAAAGGGTTTTGTGTAAATTTGCGTCTTACGAAGCGTTCGATTTTGGCCCGTTGCGCGCCTCACGCTGCCCCGCTTGCGCGCGCCGCGCCGGGGTGTTACAATAGCCTGCGCGGGTGTGCGGCGCGTAAAAAAATGCCGCGCGCCGTGCATGAAACCGCGGGTTACATGCGTTATTGTCAGTGGAGCGTGAATTGGCGGGCGCGCCCGCAAACGGAGGCTCTGACATGCCGAATTTCGAGGAGCTGTACGAGAAGTACGCCACCGACGTGCTCCGCGTATGCTACTTCTACCTGGGGGACAGGCAAAAAGCCGAGGATGTTTGTCAGGACGTGTTTGTACGCCTGATGGTCAACGCGCCGCAATTAGAGGAAGGCCGCGAAAAAGCCTGGCTGCTCAAGGTGGCGCTCAACCGCTGCCGCGACCTGTGGCGCGGCTCGTGGGCGCGGCGCGTGGTGCTGGGCAGCCCGCTGTTCGAGCTGGTGCCCGCGCCGGACGACGGCGACCGTAAGGACGACGAAGAGGCCATGATGGTGGCCGTGCACAAGCTGCCAGCCCCCTTCCGCGAAGTGATACTGCTGCACTACTACCAAAACTACGGCATCAGCGAGATCGCGCAGATGATGGCTTTGCCCGAGGGCACCATCTCCAGCCGCCTGTCGCGTGGCCGCAAAAAATTGGAGACCATTTTACAGGGAGGGGATGCGCAATGACACGGCTTGACCATTTGCCGGATATCGCCGGGCGGGCCCTTGGCGGCCTCACGGCCGACGCGCGGCTGCTTGGGCAAATCAAGCTGGCGGCGGCAAGCAGCGCCGTCAACCGCCGTATGCGCTGGCGAACGGTGCTTGTGTACTGCGCGGCGGTCGTCCTTTTTGCCGGGGCGGCCATTTGGGCTGCGCCTTCGTTGCGTATGGCCAACCTGCCGGGCAGCCAGCCCTCCATCAACGTGATGGGCAGCAGCGCGGCGGGCGGCGACGGCCTGGCGGGCGACGGCCTGTGGGCCCGCGCGATGGACGCGCCCGCAGGCAGCGTGAGCGGAGGCGGCGCCACGGATGCGGGGAGCTTCCGCAACCTGTTTGCGCCGGAGCGCAACGGCAACTTTCCGTTGCTTTTGATCGACGGGGCGGCCTACCGGCTGCTCATCAGCCCTACGAACATGAATGATACCCTGCTGGGCGAAAGCCTTGGCGAGGTGACCGAGTATACGCTGGAGCCCGCGCTGAGCACAGGCGGCATCGTGAGCAACATCGTGAACGCGGGCGACGCCGTGTATGCCGTCAAGAGCATGCAGGGCGCGATGGCCGCGGCCTATGTCAAGGGCGGGCTGCGTGTGTTCCAGCGCGTGAGCTTCGCGGGCACGTCCACCCTTGGCAACGAGACGCTGGCGGACACGCTGGTCGCGGCGGAGCACGTGACCGCCATGGAGCTAACGGGCGTTGGCATCGTGGACGACGCAGCGCAGGCGCAGGCGCTGATGCAGACGCTTTTGGACAACGCGGAATATGAGAGCGCCTCGGTGGGCGGCGGCGAGACCCGCAGCCTGCTGATCGCGCTGGACAACGGGCTTTTGATGCAGCTGATGGTGGGCGACGATACCCTGAGCGCCTGCGGCACGTGGAGCTGCCCAGAGTTTTTCGAGGCATACGACGCGACCATCGCGCAGTAACGGCGCGGCACTGATCCCAAACGGCACGGCAGCCGCTCGCGACAGGCGGGCGGCTGCTTTTTTGTATTTTTTGACTTCGGGCTGTGCACGGCGGCAGGCGACAATAGTGCCCTTTGGCTGCGCAGTCCATCCGCGCTACTCTTCCGGCTGCACCTGCGCGCTCTGCCCGATGCCCAGCACCTCCACGGATTTGCGCGGCTTGGCCGTGTGGCTCTCGCTCTCCCCCACGCGGATGATCTGCTTGCCCATGAAAATCATGGTCGCGCTCTGTCCGCCATCCAGGTTCAGCGCCTCGGTGACCCCCAGCGCCGCCATGTGCTCCGCCAGTGTGGCGGTGTTCCAGCCACGGCTGTCCTCATGCCTGCCCTCCACCATGATGGCCACAAAGTGCCCGGGGCTCACCATGCCCACCGCCGTGCGCGGCGCGCGCTCCCAGCCGTAGTGCTCAAACGCAGCGCTGTTCACCTCCCCCTCGTGCACCAGCACCGGCCCGAAGGCCAGCAGGTCATACGCGCCCATGGCGATATACTCGTCCAGGGTTTGGGCGTTGCGCCCCATCGCCAGCATCGAGCCATCCGGCAGCAGCGCCAGGTTGTCCAGGTTTGGGTACTTCGTCGCCTTTTTGGTGAAAGTGCGCTTGCCCAGCACAGCGCCGCTGCGGATCAGCAGGCCCTCGGTGGCCTTCCACCCGATGCGCAGGTGCGAAAAATCACTGTTGACCGCAAACACGAGGTGGTTTTTTTGCGCGATCACGGTCTGGTGCGCGGTGCGCGTCATCCAGTTGGCCGCATCGTAGGGGTACATGCGGAACAGCGTGCCTTCGCGCGCGTATATCTGCGCCTCGTGCCACACCACGCTCGGCCCCGTATCCTCATGGCGGATGATGTGTACATTCAGCGTGGGGCTGATATAGCGGTACTCGCCCGTCGCGTCGTCGGCAAATACGTACTCCCCCTCCAGGGCGAACCCCTCCGCGTCCAGCGTGAGTTCCGCCAGCGATACCTCGGGGCTCACTTCGTAGGGGTTCAGCACAAGGCCCTCCGGCGTGGCAGGCGTGGCGGCGGGCGCCAACGTGACGCCGGCGGGTGCATCCGTCGGCATGGGCGTGGCCGTCGGTTGCGCGGTTGCGCCTAAGGGCGTGGCGGTGATCACCGGCTGCGGGCCGCGCTGCTCAAGCCCCGCTGCGGGGCCCGCGGGCAGCGCCACCAGCACGAGCAACACCAGCGCGACGCTCGCCGCGCGTTGTATGGTTCTTCTCATGATGCACCTCGACCTATGCGAAACAGACGCTTCGGCCACGTCTGTTGGAATGGATGGCTTTTTCAGCCTACGGACTGATTATACACCATTTTTTCACATCCGTAACAGTTTGGGGCAGTTTGATTCAAAACAACACGCATGGGTTATACTGTTAAAAGCGGCAATGCGGTCAAGTGCCGCCACCGAATGAAAGCAAGGAAGGGAAACCTATGAAAAGCAAGCGTATCGCCGCATTATTCCTCACTGCGATGCTCGCGCTCACCGCGTTGCCCGCCCTCGGCGAAACCGTCGCGCCGGAGGCCTCCGCATCGCCGGACGCACTGCTCACGCAGTGGTATGAGCTGGGCACGCAGCTGCGGCAGCTGGGCACCTACCCGTTCGTGGAACTGAGCAAGGGCGACCAGGGCTTTGAGGTGCGCGCCCTGCAAACGCGCCTTGCCGAGCTGGGCTATTACAAGAAGGAAGTCGTGGATAACTTTGGCGGCGGCACCTTCAGCGCGCTCAAGGCGTTTGAAAAGGCCAACGGACTCAAGTCGGACGGCATCGCCTCCCCTGCCGACCAGAAGGTGCTCTACGGCAGCGATGCCAAGGCGTACACGGGCAGTTCGTCCTCCGGCGGCGGGGCTACCGCGAGCAACAAGACCTCCAGTAGCGGGGTGGACGCTACCTCCAGCGCGACCAAGTAACCGCGCCGGAACGATCCCCTTGCATAACGCAAACCTTCCCTCAACCAAGCCGCAAGGCCGTCGAGGGAAGGTTTGCTGTATGCGCGTTTGTGGCGGAGGGCGTCCCCTGTTCATGTCGGAGGGGCGCGCCAGCGCGTGCTTCGCCCGCAAGGGAACGAACGGACCCCGAGTGAACGAATGAACCGTCCAGGCCGCCATGCAAGGCGTTTACAGCCGCATCCAAAGGTAGTATAGTAGTGGCGGCAAACGCGGCCTGCGCGCCGCGGCACTCCCCGCCGCTTCCGGCGGCCACCTTTCAAACTCACATCGCGAAAGGAACATCTGCATGGAACAAGCGTTGCTGGACCTGATCACGCAGCAGGGCGACCGGGGCGTGCTGCTGCCCATCGCCCGCCTTGCCGATTTGACGGAGGATATCCTGCGCCTCACGCAGAGCGAGGACTTTCGCACCGGCGGCATCGACTGGATGGCCACCGACCCTGAGCGGTTCATGCCTGCCGAGCTGCCCTTTACGCCGCGCTCGCTGCTCGCGGTGGCCACGCCCAGCCCCCGCGCGCGGCTTACGTTTGCCCATCAGGGGCGGGTGGTCGAGAGCATCATGCCGCCCACCTATGCGGATATGGACAAGGACGAGAGCATCCTGCGCTACCTCGCCACGTTTTTGAGCGCGCAGGGCTATCATGTCGCGCCCACGGGCAAAGTGCCGCTCAAGCTGCTGGCCGCGCGCAGCGGCCTTGCGCAGTACGGGCGCAACTTCATCAGCTACAGCCCCGTGTTTGGCAGCCATATGCTGCTGAGCAGCTTTTATACCGATTTGCCTTGCGACAACCCCGTTTGGCAGCCCCTCACGTTCATGGACAGCTGCCAAACCTGCAGCGCGTGCGAAAAAGCCTGCCCCACCGGCGCGCTGGGCGATGGGCGCGGCATGATAAACGCAAACCGCTGCGTTACCTACCACAACGAGAAGCGGGGCCCGTTCCCCGATTGGCTGCCCCGCAGCGCGCACAGCTGCGTCGTTGGCTGCATGAAATGCCAGAATGTATGCCCCCACAACGCCAAGAACCGGAATAACATCATCGAGTCGGTCAGCTTCACGGAGGCGGAGACCGCGGAGATACTGGCCCGCAGGGCAGGCGAGCCGTATACGGAAGGGGTGCGCCGCAAGATCGAGGCGGCGGGGCTGTGGCAGTATGAGGATTTGCTGCCGAGAAACTTGGGGGTGCTGGTGGGGTAAGCGCACATCTTCTTTGACAAGCATCAAAACCTTGTGACGGACGAAAGACCGAAAGGCAATAATGACGTAATGGAAGAATTGTATAGAGCGTTGTATCATTCGCTACAGTCACGCGATTTGGCATCTGTAACAGACAGTGTGAATATTCTTGTGCCAATAATAGGTGCTCAATATGACAGGCAGCCAGTCAAACTGATGCTGATAGGCAGAGCGGTGAACGGATGGGACGAACCGCTTTCGCCAGATATGGCAGAGGAAACCTTTGTCCGCTGCGCGTTATCGTATCTAGCAGATGCTGGTCGCTTCCGATGGATACATGGGGATGATTCGGCGACCCTCGGATACAATATCAACCGTAGCGCCTTCTGGCGTACTGCGCGGAGTGTTCTTCATGTTCTCGCCGGAACAAGCCAGGCAGATTGGTATGAGAGAATTGTTTGGAGCAACTTGTATTGTGCCGCACCCAAAGAGAGCGGGAATCCTACCGAAAAGATGAAGACCTCGCAAAGTGAGATTTGCCGACAACTGTTGTCAAAATTGATTGACTATTGTAAACCAACACATCTCCTTTTTGATACCGGATGGGACGGATGGTTTGCCAACTTTGCGGATTTATTGCCATATGTTGAGCGGACATATCATGAAACGATGCATGGCAGTGCTTCGGGGGCGCGTGGCCGTACCGTCGTCGAGGGGCTCGGTGCTGAGGAAGGCCGCCTCGTAGTTGTAACCAGCCGACCTGAACGCCGTAGTGAAAGCACGTATGTCGAGCGGGTAGCGGAAGCTTTTGAATCGCTAGCGAGTCGCAATGCAAACTGACGGTAATTTTGATAAAATATTAATAACTTCTGAGGAGGGAATACATATGGTTCCGAAAACAACATCAGAACAACTCATGTTTTGTACTGTTCGGCTGGAAACAAAAAGTGGAACAGGCACAGGATCATTTTTTAATTTCAATATTCGTGATAAGATCGTTCCTGTTATTATAACAAATAAGCATGTAGTAAATAACAATCCTGATGAGGATGTTACTTTTTTGCTTCATACGAGTGAGAATGCCGAGAGTAAAGAGCCTTCAGGTAATATCAAGATAACATACATATCTCATTGGTTTTTTCATGAGGAAAAGGATTTGTGTTTTTGCTATGTTAATCCATTATTTGAAGAAGTCAAGACTAGATTTGGAAGGCACGTTTTCTACCGTTCACTAAATGAAAAGTTAATTGCATCGAAAGAACAACTTCTTAGTCTCAATGCATTAGAAGAACTTATTATGATAGGATATCCAATTGGTTTGTGGGATGAAAGGAATAACCTTCCCATCTTTAGAAGAGGGTATTCCGCTTGTCACCCAGGTATAGATTTTAACGAAGATAATATAGGTCTTGCAGATTTGGCTTGTTTCCCAGGTTCATCAGGTTCGCCGATACTAATTTTGAACGAAGGGGGATACTTGGACAAAAATAAAGGAGTAATGCTAGGCGGCAATCGCACATTGCTTCTCGGATACCTATACGCAGGTCCAACTTACTCAGCTTCAGGTGAAATAATTGTGAAATCAATTCCGACCGCTAATCCAACCATGGGTACAAGCACACCGGTTATGATCAATCTGGGATATTTCATAAAATCCATAGAACTGGAGGGATTCAAGAAAATCATTGAGGATACACTTATCAACTAGAAGGTGAGATTACATAAGCAATCGGTGTTCAATAATAAGCAGTCGAAAAAAAGAAACACATTCCGTGTCATTGTATCTATAACAGCGGAATGTGTATCTTTATTTGGTGCGATCGACGGGACTTGAACCCGTACCCTTGCGGACACGCCCCTCAAACGTGCGCGTATGCCAATTCCGCCACGATCGCAAGTGCAACGTTAGTATTATAGTTATATCCGGCGGGAATGTCAATCTTTTTTTGCGGGCTGGCACAGCGTTTTTCGCGCCTGCGGGCTAGGAGCCGATCTCCACCAGGTTGCCCTCCGGGTCGGCAAAAAAGAAGTTGCGCTGCCCCCATGGGCGGGTCACGGGCTCGCCCGTGAGCGAGCGCACGCCAAGGGCGGTAAGGCGCGCGTAGGCTTCGTCCACCGCGTCGTGGCTGCCCACGCACAGGCCGATCTCCATGGTGGTGTTGTAGCGCCCGCGCGGCGTTTCTTCCCACGCCATGTCCGTGAGCAACTGCGCGCGGCTGAACATGAACAGCCCGCCGTCGCGCACGGTAAAGCTGGCGAAAGGCCCGCCGTCCCACTGGGCCTCAAAGCCCAGCACGTCGCGGTAGAAGGCGACCATGGCGGGCAGGTCGTCCACAAACAGGCCGGTGTGCACGCTGTCGCTCAGGCTTACCATCGCGTACCTCCCCCTCGCCCCGCTTGGGGCGGATAGCACAACACCAGCCCTGTTCAGGCTGGTGTCGCTCATGTGGTAGCTCCAAGGGGAATCGAACCCCTGATTTCGCCTTGAGAGGGCGACGTCTTAACCGCTTGACCATGGAGCCAGACTGGCTGGGGAACTAGGATTCGAACCTAGACAATACGAGTCAGAGTCGTAGGTGCTACCGTTACACAATTCCCCATTGCGTTAGCTGCATTGATGATTATACTCGGCCGCTGCCCGCATGTCAAGCGATATTTTCCGTTTTGGTGAGGATGTTTTATCATTATCCCCGGCCTGCGCTTCCATGGCAAACTACTTGTACGGCGGCGCCATTTGTGGTAGTGTAAAGATACTTCAAAACCGTGCGCCGCGGCGCTTCATCGCGTGGGCGCGCGCCTCACAACAGCAGAAAGGGGGTCAAACCATGAAACGCATCATCGCCGCCGCACTCGCGCTGCTCCTGCTCGTGCCCGCCCTCGCGCTGGCTGAGGTAGACCTCAGCGGTATGACCTACGACGAACTGCTTGCCCTGCGCGAGCGCATCGACCGCGCCATGTGGGAGAGCGCCGAATGGCAGGAGGTGACCGTGCCGCAGGGCGTGTATCAGGTGGGCGCGGATATCCCCGCGGGCCACTGGAGCATCGCCGCCGCCGAAGGGCAGTCCATATCCGTGGCGTGGGGCACCAAGCTGAACCAGACCGGCACCGATATCGACGTGGACTGGGACGACAACGGCTTTTACGAGTATGAAACCCTCGTGAACCCAAGCTACTCCTACTACCAGGCCAGCGACCGTACCGAGGTGGATTTCGACCTCAAAGACGGCCAGTACTTTGCCGTGCAGTACGGGCAGGTCGTGTTTACGCCGTACAAGGGCAAGCCGTCGCTGGGCTTCAAGTAGGCGCTGACCGACAATCGCGTTTCTCGCTTTAAAGCCGCGCAAAAGCAGCGCCCCCGCAAAATGGGGGCGCTGCGCCGTTTTCGTGGACGCGGTCTTGCACGGGGGCTTACGTTTCGCAGCAAGCCGGCAAAACGCCGGTATCCGCTAAACCATCCATGCGGATAGACACGCTTGCCTCAGGCCCGGCTTGCCCGGTTAGTCGTCCTCGGACTCGCTTTCATCCTCGCGGTCGTCTTCCTGCTGGGCTGTCGGTCTGTTGCCGTTTTGCCCGCCGGGTGCGTTGGGCCCGCCGTTGCCGCGGCCCACGGGCCGCAGGCTGCCGATGGCGTCGCCAAGGGCAAGGCCGTTGATGCCTGCGTCACGCAGGGTCTTGCGAAGGGTCTGCTCCGCCTGTTGCAGGGTGCCCAGCGCGGTCTTGATGGCGGAATTCGTGCGGGCGTTCTTGGCGAGGTTCTTCCAGAGATCGTTCGCGTTCGCGCCATTGATGGCGTTCGCCTGCGCCTGCGTCAGCTGGCCCGCCGCCACCAGCGCGTTCAGCGCGGCGGTACGGTCGTCGCCGGTCTTTTGCAGGGCTTCGTAGTACGCCTTGTACTGCGCGGCCGTCCATGCGGTCATGTCCAGCTCGCCCAGCGAGCCGGAGGCATCGCGCATGGTCACGTATGCGTCCACATCGGTCTGTGCGACCACACCGGCGGCCACCAGATCGGCCAGCACCGCGTCCTCGATCTGCCGGTACAGCGTCAGGGCGCTGTCATAGGTCGCCCGCTGTGCCTCGGTCAGCGTGCTCAGGTCCAGCGCGCTGATGCGCTTGGCTCCGCCGCCGCCCGTACTGCCTTGCCCGCCGCTCTGCGGGGCCTGCGGGGCATTTTGCGGCGTGGTGGCCGAGGACGTGGCGTCCGCCGCGCTGGCCCCGGCCTGCGCAAGCCCGACCAGCGGCACCATCGCCGCCAATGTCAGTACCAGCAGCAGCTTACCGATCCTGCGCATACCCTTGCTCTGATTTTTGAACATCATGTTCATCTCCTTTATGGTCGTTGCTGGTTCACGTGGGGTACGGTATCATCCTACCCCGCGTAAGCGAACATTGGGTGAACAGCCCGCGGAACCTGCGTGAAAAGTTGCCGATCCATCGCGGCGGGGCGCAAACCTGTTGTAGCACGGCGTTTTGCCGGAGGGATGCCCGCCCTTTCGGGCAAGCGTAAACCATACCTGCCATTCATGTTGCCTGCCAATGCCGCGCGCGGCGATCCATCGGCAAACATGATCTCTATATACACCGCGTAGCGGAAATGAAACCGCGGAGGCGGCATATGCCTCCTCTCCGTCCATGGCGAGGCGCGCGGGCGCTCCAAGATAAAGCCGACCGGCGCCCATTCGCGCCGGTCGGCTGTTTGGATGTTCATTAAGGCCGGGCTGTGCCGGCGGCTTTTATGCGCCTCACGTTTTACCGCCCCAGCTCCGCGATGCTGGTGACGGTCAAATCAGCGCGCAGCGCCTCCGCGTCCGTGCCGCAGGCAAGCACCGTCTTTTCCTCACCCGGCAGCAGGAAGAAGCCGTTGTCGCCAAAGCGGCAATCCAGCGTGCGCGTATCCAGCCACACGCCCCACGCAAACGCGCCCGCCCGGAGGGTGATATGGCAATCCGCACCCGCCTGCGCCACATCCCACGCGATGGCGGGCTCTGCAAAGGCCATGAACTTCGGCTGGCTGAACAGCTCGCAGTTCTCGCTCACCAGCCTGCCGGCCTCGTCCCACAGGCGAAGCACGCACACGAGGTCGTCTTCCTGATGCAAGACGCCCGCCACGCCTTCCGCCGCCAGAGTATGCACAAACGCGGCGGTCAGGGGAGCGATGTCCACAAACAGCGCGTCGGTGCGCAGGGTTTCGCCGCGCGCGGTCAATAGCCGCACCTCCGCCTTGCCGTGGAAGTCCGCAAGCGTGTCGTTGGCCACGCTCACACGCAGCGCCATGCCCTTGCGTTCGCACGATACCAGCACCGGCGCGAAGAAGCGCCTGGCCGCGTAGTGCAGCGCCTTCCAGCGCCCAAAGCTGTCGATGCTCGCCCAGCTGGCCACAGGCCAGATATCGTTCAGCTGCCAGTAGATCGCGCCCATGCAGCGGCCCCGGTAGCGCCGCCAGTGCTCCACGCCCGCGCGCATCGCCTCCGCCTGTAAAAGCTGCGAGGCATACAGCACATGCGAAAGCGTCGTGGGGTAGCGGTAGTTTTGCGACAGGTAATAGAGAATCTTGCCGTTGCCGCCGATGCACTTCTGGTGGCTCTCCATCACGCGGCTGAAGATGTTGCGATCCTCCGGCAGGGTAAAGCTTTCGACCGTCTTGAGGCATGGGAAGCTCTCAAACCCGAACTCGCTGCAAAAGCGGGGATACTTGCCACGGTAGTCCTCAAAGGGCTTGAGGCCGTGCCACACATCCCAGCAGTGCACATCGCCGCGTTCGTAGCCGTTGGGGTCGTCAAAGCCGCCGCCGCTGGAGGGCGAGCTGGGCCAATAGGGCAGCTGCGGCGCATAGCGTTCGCTCGCCTTCTTGAGCACATATTCAAACTGCTTGATGTACTCCGCCTTCAGCGCAGGGCTGTGAGCCGTCAGGGCGGGCCAGTCCACCCAGGCGGATTCCATCTCGTTGTTGCCGCAGATCACGCACAGGCACGGGTGGTGCGCCACGCGCAGCAGGTTGTCGCGCGTTTCGGCCACGATGTTTGCCTCGAATGCCTCGGTCAGCTTATAGATGTTGCAGGCGTACATCAGGTCAAGCCACACCATCAGGCCCAGCTCGTCGCAGATGTCGAAAAACCAGTCCTCCGGGTAGTAGCCGCCGCCCCATACGCGGATGGTGTTGAAGTTGGCCTCTGCGCAGGCGCAAAGCAACTCGCGCGTGCGCTCCGGCGAGGTGCGGCCCAGCAGGCTGTCCTCGGGGATGTAATCCGCGCCCATGGAGAACAGCTTGTAGCCGTTCACCTTGAAGCAGAACTCGCTGCCCCATTCGTCCGGCTGCCGGGATATCTCCATTGTGCGCAGGCCGATGCGGCGGGTGCTCTCGTCCAGTGGCTCGCCGCCCATGTCCAGCAGGGTCACGCGCAAGGTGTAAAGCGCCTGCTCTCCCCAGCCGCGTGGCATCCACAGGCGGGGGTCATCCACATCGATGGTCAGGCTGTCGCCGGTCGCGCGGTGCTCGGTCACGCTGCCGTCCGGCCCAGTCAGCTGCACGTGCAGGCCATGCGCGGCCCCATTCGCCACATCCGCGGCTACGGTCAGGCGAACAACCCCGTCGCCGTGGTGTTGCAGGACACGCACGCTCTCGATGCGCGCGCTATCGAACGCCTCCAGCACGACGGGCCGCCAAATGCCCGCATCGGGCAGCTGCGGGCCCCAGTCCCACCCGAACATGCAGTGCGCCTTGCGGATGAAACCAGTGCCCATCACCGAGCCGGTGCCGTCGTAGGTGACATCCGGGTTTTCCGCCGCGGCCCTGGCGATGAATGCGTTGGGCGAGCGCAGCAGCACCTCGATGCGGTTGCCCGCAGCCTTGAGGCAGCGCTTCACATCCGCGCGCCAGGTGCGGTGCATGTTGTTTGCGGTAAGCACCTTTTCGCCGTTCAGCGTCACCTCGGCAAGGGTGTCCAGCCCGTAAAACACCAGCTCCATGTGCGCCTTGTGCAATAGCGCCTCCGGCACGTCGAACGTGCGGGCATACAGGTAGTCGCGGTCAAACAGGCGCAGCGTCGCGTACTCGTTTTCGCGGTAGAACGGGTCTTGGATCAGGCCTGCGCGCAGCAGGTCGGTCAGCACTGTGCCGGGCACCTGCGCGGGGATGTGCTCGCGCCCCAGCGCCTCGCAAAGCTCCCACGCGCCGTTCAGGTGCAATGTTTCCTTCATGGGGGTTCCCTCCGTACTCCCGCGCGCGGGCAACCCATCGCGCGGGTGATATGCTGCCTTCCATTTTTATTATACGGCTTATGGCGGGCATACGGCATGGCGTTTTCTATGATTTTTGGACGGGAAGCCGCATTGGCCCGGCAGGTACGGGCGCACGGCATGATGCGAGCCGGAAGCACCGCCCGCTGCCCGACTGCCGCGCGGCCGTTGACCCCGGCCTTTGGCAAAGCGGTGTACCGCCACAGCCGTGCTTGCAACGCACACGCCATTGCGGTGGTCAAAAACGAAAACATGGGGCGCATTACGCGCCCCATGCTGCTCAAACCTCCGTTACCCTGCCGGACGGGGTTTCGCCCGCCGGAATGATGCCTGCTCATTGATGCCGTGGGTTCAATGCGTGCATGGGGATGTACCTGCCGACCAAGGTGGTTCATCACCTGGAAGCCGGAGATGCCGGGCTTCCATTGGCGCACCGCCAGCCATTTACGGCTGGCGCGGCGTTTGACGGGCTTGGAGATAACGCAGTGTGTCCGGTGCCGCGGCGCGCGCCGCGGCGGGGGTTCAGCGGAGCCGGTTCAGCCGGTCTACCAGCGCCAGCAGGTCGTCATAAGTCAGGGTGCCATTGGCAAAACTGAGCGAGCTGCGCAGCGGCAGGTAGGCGATGATGGCGTTCAGCATCTCGTCACTGATGGCCGCCGCTGCCGCGCCGGTGGCAGTGTGGCTGGCAAACGCCCTGTGCATCATATCGATCAGCGGTTTCAGCTCCTCCGTGAACTTTGGCTCCGCCAGCAGATCCATCAGGATGGTGTTCAGGGTGACGGGGCGGGGCACCGTCACGGTGGAGTGCACCGTGACATCCGCCTCCAGCACGATATCGCGGCTGCTTACGCCGATCTGGATGCCGAACACGCCGCTCTCCACATGCCAGTCGTGCAGCTGCACGTTCCAGGTGGCAAAGGCGCGCTTATCCAGCGTGAAGGTCACGGTTTTGGTCTCGCCCGCTTCCAGCCACACCTTCTCAAAACCCTTGAGCTCGCGCACGGGGCGGATGGCCGTGCTCTCGCGGTCCGCCACGTACAGCTGCACCACTTCCTTGCCCGCGCGGCTGCCGGTGTTTCGCACATCCACCCGCACGGTCAGGGTATCGGTATCGGCCATGGATTGCCGGTCGAGGCGCAGGTTTTGATAGGCGAAGGTCGTGTAGCTGAGCCCGTGGCCGAAGGGAAACAGCACGGGCATGCTTTTCTTGTCGTACCAGCGGTAGCCCACGAACACGCCCTCGCGGTATTCCGCCACGTTCATTTCGCCGCCGTACCACGGGTAGCTGGGGTTGTCCTCAAGGCGCAGGGGGAAGCTCTCCGGCAGACGGCCGCTGGGGCTCACGTCGCCAAAGAGCACATCCACCGTGGCGCCGCCCACGGCTTGCCCGCCCAGGTAGGCCTCCACCACCGCGCGGGCGCTGCCCAGCCACGGCATCTCGATGGGCGAGCCGTTATGCAGCACCACGACGGTATTGGGGTTTGCGCGACCCACGCGCTCGATCAGCGCCTCCTGACAGGCGGGCATGTGCATATGCGTGCGGTCGTAGCCCTCGCTCTCGAACGAATCCGGCAGGCCTGCGAACACCACGGCAACATCCGCCTGCCGCGCGGCGGCTTCTGCCTCGGCCAGCAGCCGCTCGTCCGGCGCAACGCCGTCCACCGCATACCCCTCGGCATAGGTTACGTTCGGCCACGAGGCCAGCACATCCCACGCGCTGGTCACCTGCGTGGTGCGGATGTGCGAGCTCCCGCCGCCCTGAAAGCGCGGCTGTCTGGCAAACGGGCCGATCACGGCCACCTTCGCGCCTTTGGCGAGCGGCAACAGGCCGCCCTCATTCTTCAGCAGCACCATGCAATCCGCGGCCATCCTGCGGGCCTGCTCATGCTGGGCCTGCTTGTCCCATACAGTGTCGGGCTTCGCATTTGCAAGGAAGCGCTCGTTCACCGTCAGGATGCGCTCGCAGCACAGGTCCACCAGCGCTTCGCTCAGCCGGCCCTCGCGCACGGCCTGCACCACGCGGCGGTCGTTCTCGCCGCTGCTGGACGGCATTTCCAGATCGAGCCCCGCCGCGACGCCCGCCACGCGGTCGCTCACTGCGCCCCAGTCGCTCATCACATACCCGTCAAAGCCCCACTCGCCGCGCAGCAGCTCGGTCAGCAGCCAATGGTTCTGCGAGGCATACTCGCCGTTGACCAGATTGTAGCTGCACATGACCGTCCACGGTCTGGCGCGCTTGACTGCCGCCTCAAACGCGGGCAGGTATATCTCGCGCAGGGTGCGCTCGTCGCACACGCTGTCGCTGCTCATGCGGCGGTGCTCCTGACTGTTCAGGGCAAAGTGCTTGATGCTGGTGCCCACGTTTTGGCTCTGCACCCCGCGTATCATGCCCACCGCGGCCTCGCCCGCGAGGTACGGATCCTCGCTGTAGTACTCAAAGTTGCGGCCGCACAGCGGCGAGCGCTTGATGTTGACCGCGGGGCCCAGCACCACGGATACGCCCTCGTGCTGGCAGGCGGTGCCCAGCGCCTCGCCCAGCGCGTAGAGCAGGTCGCGGTCAAACGAGGCCGCCGCCGCCGAGCCCGTGGGGAAGCACACGGCCTGAATCGAATCGTTGATGCCCGAACGCTCCGCGCTCACATCCTGCTTGCGCAGGCCGTGCGGGCCGTCGCTGACCATGCAGCTTTGTACGCCCAGCCGCTGAACGGGCTTGGTGTGCCAAAAATCCCGACCGGATAGCAGACCGGCCTTTTCCTCCAGCGTCATGCGGGCGACGGTAGCCTTGATATCCAAAGCGGTTCCCATCCTTCCATCAGCAACGGCGCGCTGTCTGATTGGTATCTATCGCAGGGTTTTGCCACTACACCCGCGCCACCGTTTCCCCTGCGATCAACTCGCCGGAGATCAGGTGCTGGCGGGGCAGCGCGCCGTCTTTCTTCTCGATGGCGTCGCGCAGCATCAGCACGGCGTTCTGGCCGATGGCGTCCATATCCTGCCGGTAGGTGGTCAGCCGCGGCTCCAGCACCTGCGAGAGCTGGATGCCGTCAAAGCCCACCACGCTCATATCCTGCGGCACGCGCAGGCCGTGGGCGCGCAGCTCGTTGATGCCGCCCATGCAGGCAAAATCGTCCGGGTAGAAGATGCAGGTGGGCGGCTTTGGCAGGGCGAGCAGCTGGCGCGTGGCCTCGGCGGTGCTCACCAGATCGTTGTAGTATGCAAAGCGGATGTACTCGCCCGGCAGCTCCAGCGCGCGCTCGCGGCAGGCTTTGCGCAGGCACGAGAGGCGGATGTCCGCAATGGCGCTGTCGCGGCCGCACACATAGGCGATGCGCCGGTGGCCAAAGCGCATCACATGATCCAGCAGCTGCGCCGCCGCCTCTTCGTTGTTGGTCATCACGGCGTAATGCTTGGTCTCGTAACAGTCCACCGTAACGCAGGGGATATCGCACTCCAGAAACTCGCGCACCGCGGGGGAGAGAAAATCCGCGCAGATGAGGGCCACGCCGTCGAAGTTGCGGTAGCGGCAGTGCTCCAGGTAGCTCATAGTGGTACCGCGGATGTTGCCGCTCATCAGCGTTACGTCATAGCCGCCGCGCTCCGCCTCGGCCTGAAACGCTTTGATGATCTGCGACACATATTCGTGCACAAGGCCGTTTTTGTCGCCCAGCTGCGTAAGCAGCCCCAGATTGTGGGAATGCTTGGTTTTCAGCGCCCGCGCCGCAGCGTTGGGGGCATAGCCCATCTGCTGCGCCACCGCGCGCACGCGCCGCCCCGTCTCCACGCTGATGTCCGTGCCCTGGTTGAGCGCCTTGCTGACCGTGGCGGTGGAAACGCCGCAGGCCTGCGCGATCTCCCGTATCGTGACCATACATCGCACCCATATCGCAGATTTGGCGGCCTGCGCATCATCCGGGCGCGGGCCGTCAGGTTTACGTAATCGTTTACGCTATCGTAGCATGCGCCCGCTCCTTTGTCAATATCCACCAGTAAAAATGCGCCCGCTGCACCTGCGCGAGCGGCCGCTGCG
Organism: uncultured Oscillospiraceae bacterium; assembly: GCA_964584315.1. GTDB lineage: Bacteria > Bacillota > Clostridia > Christensenellales > Aristaeellaceae > CAXXOK01. The sequence continues at coordinate 38,469 of CAZOZO010000014.1, read as the reverse complement.
CCTGCACTGGAGGGGGTCGGCAGACGGCGGCAGGAGTACAGCAGGAATACCGAAAAACGCTTTGCGAACCCCTGCCGATGGGGTATGATAGGGATGCGCAGGCGTGGCTTTGGCTTTGGATGCCAAGCGCAAAGGCAGTTGACCATCGCATGCAAAAACAGCGCCACGCCCTGTTGCAGCCATGCAAATACGCGCGGAACGCGCCCTCGGGGCCTATCGGCGCTTGCAGCGCGCAAAAAGGGCTCGATGCGCGGCCGTGCGCAGCGCGTGATGCACCAACTGTGCGCTTCCTTCCCACACCGGAGGCCGCGCCGCCCCGCCGTACGTCGTGGAAAACCGGCCAACTCCAACATTTCCCCAGCAAAGGAGCTGTTTGCCCTTGGAGATCGAAACCGTAGCCGTGGTGGGCCTTGGCGCGCTGGGCGTGCTGTTTGGCAACCACCTTTCCAAAGCCCTTCCCGCAGGCCGCCTGCGCGTGGTCGCGGACGCGGCGCGTATCGAGCGCTACCGGCGCCAGGGCGTTTTCAGCAACGGCGAGCCCTGCCACTTCACCTATGTAACGCCGGAGGAACACACCACCCCCGCCGATCTGATCCTCGTCTCGGTCAAGTACCTTCAGCTGGCGGGCGCGCTGGACGCCATCCGCCATCAGGTGGGCGAGCACACGCTCATCCTGTCGCTGCTCAACGGCATCACCAGCGAGGGCATCATCGCGGCGCGCTACGGCGCGGATAAGGTGGTGGACTGCGTCGCCTACGGCATGGACGCGGTGCACGAGGCGGGCCGCCTTACCTATCGCAACATGGGCAGGCTGTGCGTGGGCACGCGCGGCGGCGCACCGCTCAGCGAGGCCGTGCTGCGCCTGAAACGGTTTTTCGACGCCACGGCCTTCCCCTACGAGGTGGACACGCATATGGAAAAGCGCCTGTGGGGCAAGTTCATGCTCAACGTGGGCGTAAACCAGACGGTCGCGGTGTTCGGGCCGGATTACGGGGCCATCCAGCGCGAGGGCGAGCAGCGGGCCGTGATGGTGGCCGCCATGCGCGAGGTGCTGGCCATCGCGGCTCCCGAAGGCGTAGCCCTGGGTGAAGCCGACCTTGAGTACTGGCTGGGCGTGCTGACCACGCTGAACCCCGCGGGCAAGCCCTCCATGCGGCAGGATGTGGAGGCCAAGCGCCCGAGCGAAGTGGCTCTGTTCTCCGGCACGGTGCTCGCCATCGCCCAAAAGCACGGCATCGCCACCCCCGTGAACCAGATGCTGTTTGACCGCATCACCACCATGGAAGCCAACTACTGACCAAACTTGCGCACACAACGCGAACACAAACGGCCCGCGAGCATACGCCCGCGGGCCGTTTTGATGTTTCCAAGTCGAGTTGTCGCCATAAGCCGCAACACATTGTGCCTGCGGCGCTCGCGGTGCTTGCGCTTTTCGTGTCGTAACACGGGGGCCTCCGGCGGGCAGGGATTTCATCCCTGCACCCTTTTTCGCTGCGGCGAAGGTTTCGTTAGCTTCTACACCCAACCCGTCTCAAGGGGGCGGTTGGCATCGAAGGGAAGCGTTTGCCCTGTGGGCAACGCCGCGAAGCGGCGAGCGACTCGTAGATGGGAAGTTTGACTAGCGTAAGGCACGGCAGTGCCTTATGCGCCGATCAAACTGACGGGGCAGGGGGACAGCGTGCCAAACGCTTTTACGCAAACAGCTCCTGATGCTCCTTGAAATAGCACACGAACATGTGCAGCAGGATCAGGTGGATGTCCTCCACGCGCTCATAGCTCTTCATCTCCGCGACCATCGCCGCGTCGCCCATGGGGGCGATCTTGCCGCCGTCAAAGCCCGCCAGCACGATCAGCTTATTGCCCAGCTCCTTGACGTACTCGCAGGCGCGCACCACGTTGGGGGAGTTGCCGCTGGCGCTGATGGCGATGGCCACGTCGCCCGCCCGCATCAGGTTGATCAGCTGCTGGCGGAAGATCTGTTCATACGCGATGTCGTTGCCCAGCGCGGTGATCTTTTCCACATTGTCGCTCACCGATATCACGCGGAAGCGCCGCTTGTCGCCCAGCACGGCGTTCTTGCCAAAGTCGCACACGAAGTGGTTGGCCGTGGCGGCGCTGCCGCCGTTGCCGAAGATGAACACCTGCTTGTCGCCGCGGTAGGCCTCCATCAGTATGTCCAGCGCCGCGCCCAGCTGCGCCGCGTCGATGCGGCGGACCGCGCCGATCAGCTCATTTTCGTACCCTGTGATCAGTTCCCGTACATCCATGTTTCATACCGCCTTTCCACGATAGCCGTACAGTCCTTCCATGCCGCAAACAGCCAGTGCCGCCGCGCCCCTAAGCCCGCCGTGGTAGCCCAGCGGCGTGGGCACCACCCTGAGATGCGGGTTGGCCGCTTCGTACATATGCGCGCGCAGCGAGCGCCACAGCGGGGCCTCGTACAGGTCAAACGCCAGCGACAGCCCGCCGCCGATCACCACCAGCACGGGGCTCAGCAGGTTCACGGCCATGCCCAGCATCCGCCCCAGATACTCGCCCTCCAGCTCGAACACCCATAGCGCCGTCGTTTCGCCCTGCCGCGCGCGCTCGGCGATCTGGTCGCCCCCTGCGCGCTCGCCCGTCAGCTCTTCATAGGTCTGGCTCATGCCCGGGCCGGCGGCGTGCATCTCCAGGCACCCGCACTTGCCGCACTTGCAGGGGCGGCCGCCTTCCTCCACGGTCACATGGCCGCACTCGCCCGCAGCGCCGCTGCCGTACAAAAGCCGCCCGTCCGCGAACACCGCGCCGCCCACGCCGTTGGAAACCGTGATGTAGAGGAAATCGTCCGTATCCCGCGCAGCGCCGAACAGCTTCTCCGCCAGCGCGCAGGCTTTCGCGTCGTTCTCGCCGTATACCGGCAGGCCGAACGCCTCGCGCAGCAGCCGACCGATGGGCAGGTCGCGGATGCCGGAAAAGCTCGCCTCCACCCACAGCCCTTCCTCCGCCTTGGCAAGGCCGGGGATGGTCACGCCGATCACCTCGGGCCGCAAGTCGGGGTGGGCCCCCATCAACTGTGTACCCGCCGCCACCAGCGAGGAAACCACTCCCTCCGGCGTGAGCTCTTCCCACTCGCAGCGCTCGGCGCACAGCACGTTGCCCTCGCCGTCCACCATCCCCGCCACGTACTTGCTGCCGCCCACGTCAAAACAAAGCGCGATCATGCCTGTACCTCAAACTGCTCGTGGTAGAGCGCGACCATCTCCGCGGGCGAGGCCGTGCCCGTTGTGCCCAGCTTGCGCACCGTGACCCCGGCGGACAGGTTGCCAAGGAAAGCCGCTTCCGCCATGCTCGCGCCGGCGCACAGGCCGCTCACCAGCGCCGCGGAGGCACTGTCGCCCGCGCCGCACACGTCGATAGGCCCCTTTTGCACCGCGGCGGGCACCACGGTGCCCTCGCCCACGGCGATGCCCTCACTGCCGAGCGTGACCACCACAGGCCGCCCTGTGCGCGCGGTCAGCCGCCGCATCATCTCGGGCACGGGCAGCGTTTCGCCCAGCGCGCGCGCTGCCTCCAGGTTGTTGCACTTGATCATAACATGGTGGAACAGGCCGATAAACTCGCGCGAATCCGCGTAGATCGTCAGTTTCTCATGCTGCTGCCCCAGCGCCGCCAGCGCCTCGCGCACGCGCGCAGTCACCGCGCCGGTATCCGCCAGCGTCAGTTGATCCAGCGCGATGATGGCATCCACCTCGCCCGCCAGCGCGTTCAGCGAAGCGATGATGTGCTCCTGCGCCCATGCGGGAGTCGTTTCGTGGTTCTTCACATCCAGCCGGTTGCCTTCCCGCAGCCTATCGCCCTCCATGAACATGGGCTTCATGTAGCTGGGGGTCATGCGCTCCGGCACGGTCAAGACATGCGTCGTATCCACGCCCTGCTTCTCCAGCAGGTGTTTGAGCATCCAGCCGTCGCCATCCTCGCCGGTAAAGCCCACGGCATACACTTTGCCCACGCCCAGCGTGCGCAGGTTGTTGATGATCGTGCCCGCCGCGCCCGCCGCCGCGCGGTGCCGAACCACCTGCCACGCAGTCAGCGCCGTCTCCACGGACGGCTCGTCCAGCGCGGGGTCGATGTGGTACCACTGGTCAAGGAACAGGTCGCCCACCACCGCCACGCGAAGCCCCGCAAAGCGGTCAAGCAGCTCAGTAAGCCGCGAAAGCTTCATTGCGCTCCCCCCTCGAGCAGCAGCTTTGCCAGGTATTTGACCGTATCGCTGTGGCGGCCCTCCACATAGAAGCTCTCGCCCCCGTCCGCCACGGTGCGGGCCATGATGGTTTTCCACGGGCGGAAGTAATAGCGCGGGTCGCTTTTGGGCGGCTCCTCATGCACATCCTTGCCCTCCAGCGGCAGCAGGTCGAGCACCGCCGTGGTAAAGTGGCGTATGCCCCGCCCTTCCTTCTTGGCGGCATTGCGGCACATGGACAGGGCTTTCAGGTACACTTCCGGCCCGATCACCGCGGAGCCGAAGTTCAGGAAAACGCCATCCTCCAGGTGGTCAATGGTGTTGCAGTAGATCAGGAAATCCTGATAGGTCGCCTTGCCGATGGCCGCGCCATCCGCGTTGGGCTGCTCGTGCACGATATCGCAGCCGATGCCCACGTGCACCGTGACGGGCACCTGCAAGCGGTAGCCCGCGGCCAGGAGGCTTACGTCGCGGTAGGGAAAGTTGTTCTCCCAGATGTATTTGCCCAGCGCCTCGCCAAAGCCAAGCCCTTCCTGGACCCCTTGGTTGACGGCTTCGTTGTACAGCCCATCCTCCTGCCAGAGGCCAAACTGCCCCTCGCTGATGTACTTGGCTACGCTCTCAGTGGTCGCGCCGATCATCGCCAGCTCAAAATCGTGGATGCCGCCCGCGCCGTTGAGCGCGAAGTGGGTGATCCAGCCTTCCTCCATCAGGCGGATGAGCAGCGGCGCCGCCCCCGCGCGGATCACGTGCGCGCCCATCATCAGCAGCACCGCCGCGCCCTTTTCGCGCGCGGCGCGCACGCGGCGCGCCAGCTCCTCGATGGTGGGGTGGCGGTAGTCGCTGGGGTCGTCAAGGCTCATCATGGCGCTCAGGTCAAGGTCGTGTATGCGCTCGCCGATGGGCAGAAGCGTAAGGCGACTGCGGTCAAACTGTTGAAACGGCATTTGGGGTACAGCTCCTTTCACTGATCGGCGCCAAACAGCGCCGCTTCCAGAATCGCAAGCTCACGGTAGTCGGGGATGATCGCGTCCGCCCCCGCGCGGATCAGGCGCTCGCGCTTCCACTCGTCAATGCCCTTGCGCTCCGCCTCGTTGCTCGCCACGCCGATGGCGTAGCCGCCCACCTCGCGCACGTTCTCGATCTCCACATAGCCGTCGCCAAGGCCCAGCAGCTCCTCGCCCTCCAGGTGGTTCTGGCGGATCATCCGCTCGATGATCATCTTTTTGGAAAAGGCTTTGTAATCGCGCTGCGCGCCATAGATGTGGCCCTTGAAATACTTGCTCACGCCCAGCAGCTCCGCCTCGCGCAGCACATACTCCTCGTCGGTGCCGCTGGCCAGGTACAGCGAAACGCCATGCGCGGCCAGCATGTCCAGCAGTTGATAGCTGCCCGGCACAGTGAGCGTTTCCGGGTCGATGGTGCCGTTTGCAAGGCCCTCCAGCCGGTGGTCGATGCGTTCCAGCAGCCTGCGGTGGTACTCGTCCTTATACGCCTGCGGGGGCAGCGGCTCGCCGCCCAGCCTGGTTACCTCCTCCGCCAGCGCGATGCACTGGTAGATGGTCTGCTTGCCCGTGTGGAAGAAGATCATCTCCCGCGCGAGCGCGTTCAGGCTCTCCCAGTCCCGCTTGCCACCCTCGGGGGTCTTGGCCAGCTCGTCCGTAAAATAAGGGATCATGATCTGCTGCCAGCCCTCGCGCACCAGGCTCACGGTGCCGTCAAAGTCCAGCACCGCATAGCGGAAAGGTTTGTTCTTGGGGCATTTGCGAAGCTCCTCCCAGTACATGGTTCCTCCGTTCTTGCCTTGACAGGCGGCCCGCCGACTGCTACAATAAGGCAACTTCATTCTTACATGAAAATAGATTTGACGAAAGCGAAGGATAAAAAATGGAACCCGAGAAAAACGCCCAGCCGGTGGTCAAAACCGCCCATTTGGCGAGCATTTTACAGCTGATCAACCAAAAGCCCGGCATCACCAAGCCGGAAATCTGCGCCGCGTCCGGCCTGATGCCCTCCACCGTGCACGGCGCGGTGGCGCGGCTGCTTTCGGACGGGCTCATTACCCGCATGGGCACGGCGGCCTCCAGCGGGGGCCGCCGCGCGGGGCAGTACCGCCTCGCGTCGGACATCGGCTGCGTGGGCGGGGTCAACGTGCGCCTGCGCCATCTGGAGGTGGGCGTGTTCGACCTGTCGCTTGGGCAGCTGTCGCAGGCCACGCTGGAAATCTCCATGGCGGATCTGGGGCCCGAGACCTACACCGGCCAGATACTCCGGCTTTTGGAAAGCTGCATGGCGCAGACCGGCCTGCCCCGCGAAAAGCTGCGCGGCATTGGCGTCACGCTGCCCGGGCCGGTGGACTACCGCACGGGCGAAGCCTTGCAGCTGTGCGGCGCGCCCCGCTGGCAGCACTTCCCCATCGGCCAGCGCCTGCGTGAGGCCATGGGCTGTCCCGTGGTGGTCGATAAGGACGTGTACGCTGTGCTGGACCTGTTCGCCCAGACGGGCGAGGTGCAGGCCCCGCGGTGCAGCGCATACCTGAGCGTGTGCGAGGGCATCGGCTCCGCGCTGATGATCAATGGTCAGGTATACCGAGGCAACCACAGCCTGGCCGGCGAGATCGGCCACCTGACCCTGCGCAAGGACGGCATCCCCTGCCCGTGCGGCAACATCGGCTGCCTGGAGCTGTACTGCTCGGATATCGGCATCGTGCAGCAGTACAACGCGCAAACGGGCAAAAAGCTGCAAACCGTGGCCGAGGTGATCTCGCTGGCGCAGAGCGGCGACCCGGTGGCCTCGCGCGTCATCTCGCAGTCGATCGGCTATCTGGTGGATACGACCGCCACCATCATTATGACATACGACCCGCAGGAACTGCTCATCTTCTGCACCTGGCTGCACGACCAGCGCGCCCTGTACTTTTTGATGCTGGACACGCTCTACGCCAAGTCCATCTTTACGCAAAAGCACGCGGTGCAAATACGCCTGATGGAGGTGAACCCCCCCAACCTGAAGGCCGCCGCCGCGCTTGCGGTGCGGCAGGCCTTGCAGGAGGCGGTGGTCACTCCATCTTGAGCGCGGCGTCGAACGCCACGTTTGAGGGTGAGAAGTTGAGCCTGCGCGCGAAGGCGAGGGCTTCGGTGGCGCCATGGATGCGCTCCATGCCGCTATCCTCCCATTCGACGCACAGGGGGCCGTCGTAGCCCATGCCGTTCAGCTCGCGGATGATGGCTTCAAAATCCACATCCCCGTGGCCGAGGGATACGAAGTTCCACCCGCGCCGCGTGTCGCCAAACTCGATGTGCGAGCCCAGCACGCCCGCACGGCCATCGCGGCTCAGGCGCACGTCCTTGAGGTGCACGTGGTATACGTGCTTGGCAAAGTCGTGCAGGAACATCGTGGGGTCTACCCGCTGCCACAGGAGGTGGCTGGGGTCGAAGTTAAGGCCCAGCGTGGGCCGGTAGTCCAGCGTTTTGAGCAGCCGCTCGGTGGAGTAGTAATCAAAGGCGATCTCGGTGGGGTGCACCTCCAGCGCCAATTTTACACCGCAGCGGTCATACTCGTCAAAGATGGGCGTCCACAGCGCCTTGATGGTCTCAAAGCCCTCTGCCACCATCTCCGACGTGGTTTGCGGGAAGGAGTACCAATACGCCCAGATGGGGCTGCCCAGGAAACACGTGACTACTTTGACGCCCAGCAGCTGCGCCGCGTGCGCGATGGTCATCATGCGGTCGGTCGCCCAGGCGCGGATGGCTTCCGGCTTGCCCTTGACATTCGCGGGCACGAAGCCGTCCAGCCGCGGGTCCCACCGGTCGCCCACGCACTGCCCCGCCAGATGGCCGCTCAGCGCGCCGATGATCAGGCCGCGCCTGCCCAGCAGGTCGAGGTACTGCTCGCGGTAGGCGGGCTCGCTCACGATGCGCTCCACATCCATGTGCGCCTGCGTGGCTACCTCCAGCCCATCGTAGCCGATACCGCCCATCACGCGGCACAGCTCCTCCACGGGCAGGTCGCCAAACTGGCCGCTGCAAATGGTCACGGGTCGTTTCATGCTGCCGCCCCCTTACTGATCGATTTCGACTTCTCTGTTTTCCACGGAAGAACGCTCCGCCGCGAAGATCACGCGCATGGCCTTGATGGCCTCGCCCGCGTCGCAGATAGAGGGCTTGCCCGTCAGCACTGCGTTCACGAACGAGTCGATCACGCCAGTGGACACGCGCTGGCCGGTGGTCTGCTTCTCGTTGGAGGTCATCTCGTCCAGCGCGAGGCGCTCGATGCCGCCGCCCTTCTTTTCCACGATCAGGGAATATACGGGGTCGGCATAACAGCGGATGATGCCCTCGGTGCCGTAGAGGATGGTGGAGTTATCCTCCTGCCCGTAGAAGGTCCAGCTCACGTGCATCTGGCCGGTCGCGCCGCTCTGGGTGCGGTAGATGCAAAAGGCGTTGTCGTCCACGCTGATGGGCGTGCCGTCCGGGTATTTTTTATCCAGTGTGCGAAAGCAGCTCTTGACCGCCACGATGGATTCGCCCAGCAGGTAGTGCAGCAAGTCGGTCTTGTGGATGCCAAGGTCCGCCAGCGCGCCGAAGGCCGCGCGCGACTTGTCGAAGAACCACGAGTTCTTCTGCCCCGTCCAGCCCTCCGGCCCCGGGTGCCCAAACGTGGTGTGGAAGGTGATCACCTTGCCGATCTCGCCCGCCGCCACGCGCCTGCGGGCCTCGACATGCGCCTTGGCCAGCCGCTGGTTGTGCCCCAGCATCAGCGTGCGGCCGCTCTTCTTGGCCGCGGCAGCCATGGCTTCGCAATCCGCAAGGGTGGTGGCCATGGGCTTTTCGCACAGCACATGCAGGCCGCGTTCCAGCGCCTTGACGCTCACGGCCGCGTGATCCGCGTTGGCCACGCACACGCTCACCGCGTCCACGCCGCTATCAAGCAGGGCGTCCACACTGTCATACACCTTGCCGCCGTACTGGGCGGCCATTTTTTGCGCCCGCTCGGGCAAAAAGTCATAGAACGCGACAAGCTCGCAATCGGGGTTTTCCGCATACTCCGGCGCGTGCCTGACCTCGGTGATCTTGCCGCAGCCGATGATACCGATACGAAGCATGGGTACGCCTCCTTACTTTTTATCGCCTCGCACGTTCTGGAGGAGCACGGCGATAATGATGATCGCACCGCTGATGGCGCCGTTGAGGAAGGTAGGCACCTGCGCCGCCACCAGGATGTTGTTGATGATCTTGAACATGATGACGCCCAGGAACGTGCCGATGATCTTGCCGCGCCCGCCGCTCATGGCCGTGCCGCCGATGGCGACCGCCGCGATGGCGTCCATCTCAAACAGGTTGCCCGCGCTGGCCGCCGCCACCGCCATCAGGCGGCTGGCGTAGATCCAGCTGGCAAAGCCGCACAGAAGGCCGGTGATCGAGAACACCGCGATTTTGATACGGGTCACGTTCACACCGGAAAGGCGCGCCGACACGGCGTTGCTGCCCACGGCGTAGATATGCTTGCCCAGCCGTGTGCGCTGCATGATGAGGCCGAACAGCAACGAGATGACGATAAAGATGATCATCGGGTAAGGGAACTTGAGCCCGAACACGTTGACCGAGCCCGACGCCACCTGCCGGTAGGTTTCGTAAAACGGCTCGGTGGAGATGCCCGCCGCCACCGTGAAGGGGCCGCCCTGCCCGAAGTGGTTGATGATGGCGCGGCAGCTGGTCTGAATGGCGAGCGTGGCAATCATGGCCGGCATGCGCCCCTTGGCGACCAGCAGGCCGTTGATGGTGCCGATCAGGGCGCCAAAAGCCAGCATGAACAAAAGCATGAGCCAGATATCGTGCGTATAGTTGAGCAGCTCGATGCCAAAGCCGGAGATGATGGCGACCTGCGCGCCTACGGAGATATCGATCTGCCCGGCGCAGATGACCATCGTCATGCCCATGGCGATCACGCCGATGATCGAGCTTTGCACAAAGATGTTGGTGATGTTGCGCCAGGTGAAGAAGTTGGGGTTGACCGACGCGGCGATCACCACAATCAGGATAAAGGACACCATGTAGCTGTAGTCCGAAAACAGCTTCTTGCCCAGTGACCGGATGGTCACGCCGCCGCGCTCACTGCGCATGGATGGGTTGCTCATGCTTCTTGCCCTCCAAATTCGATCCGGTGGAATAGTACATCACGTTTTTCTCGGTCAGCTGGTCGCGCCCGAGCACGGCATTGATACGGCCTTTATACAGCACCACGCAGGAGTCCGCCACCTTGTAGATTTCGGGAAATTCCTGCGAGAACACGATAATGGCCTTGCCGGACTGCGCCAGTTTCAAAATCAGGTGGTAGATCTCAAACTTGGTGCCCACGTCGATGCCCTGCGTGGGGTTGTCAAAGAGGAGCACGTCCGCGTTGGTCTCCAGCCACCGGCCGAGAATGACCTTCTGCTGATTGCCGCCGGATAGCGACGTGATGGGGTTTTTCGGGTTGCCCGCCTTGAGCGAGAGCGCGTCGCGCACGCGGATGTAGCGCGCGCGTTCGTTTTTCACATTGATAAGCGGCTTGCGGTGCAGGGTGTTTAGGAAACCCATGGAGTTGTTGTCGATGATGCTCAGGTCGTTCAAAATGCCGCGCTCCTTGCGCGCGCGGGGCACCATGCCCACGCCCTGCCGCATGAAGCCGCGGATCACGCTGTGGTCCATGGGCTTCCCGCCGATGGTCAGCTTGCCCGTGTGGGGGATCACGCCAAAGAGCGCGTCCGCCAGCATGTCGCGGCCGGAGCTTTGCAGGCCCGTGAAGGCGAGAATCTCGCCCTTGTGCAGGGTGAAGCTGATATCCTCAAAGCTGTCGCCAGCCAGGTTTTCCGCCTGCAGGGCTACTTCTTCGGTGCCATAGTACGCTTTATGGGCAAAATCGTCCTCCGCGAGCGAGCGGCCAATCATCAGCTCGGTGATCGTGCTCTCGTTGGTGTCCGCAATGTTGCCGCACCCAACCAGACACCCGTCGCGCAGGACATAATAGGTTTCGCAGATTTCAAAAATCTCGGGCATTTTGTGCGAGATATAGATAAAGGATACGCCCTCCGCCTTGAGCTGGCGCATGATGACAAACAGGTTTTCGATCTCGCGGTTAGAAAGCGCGGTGGTGGGCTCGTCCATGATGATGAGCTCGCACTTGAACAGCAGCGCGCGCGCGATTTCCACCAGCTGCTTTTCGGCGGGCTGGAGGGTGCGCACGGGCGTCCATGGGTCAATGTTCACATTCATCCGCGCGAAAACGTCGCTCGTGCGACGCGCCATTTCTTTTTTATTGAGCAGGACACCCTTGCTCAGCAATTCCTGCGCAAGGTATAAATTTTCAAATACGTTTAAATCATTACAGAGGTTGAGCTCCTGATGGATAAACCGGATGCCCAGCTTCATGGCCTGCAGCGCGCTGCTCATGCGCACCTTTTGCCCGTCCAGCCAGATCTCGCCCGCAGTGGGGGGAAACGTGCCGGCCAGCACGTTCATCAGGGTGGATTTTCCGGCGCCGTTTTCGCCCAGCAGACCGACAATCTCGCCGGGCTTCACGGTCAGATCGACGTGATCCACCGCGCGGACGGGGCCGAAATCCATCACAATTCCTTTCATTTCAGTGAGCAACGGCTGTTCCTCCTATCAACGCTTAAAGGGAAGCCGGCCGGCATGGCACCGGCCGGCTTCCCAACGGGGTTTTATTCCTTGCCGCAGGTTATTGCAGGCTGTAACGGTCCGCATACTCCTGGCTGGCTTCGTAGGCGGCGACGGTGTTCTTGTCGATCTCGATGGTCGGGATCAGGAACAGCTGGCCTTCGATCTTCTGGCCCTGGTACTCTTCGCCCTTCGCGGCGGCAACGGCCAGGCGGATCGCTTCACGGATGTAGGAGGGGCTGAAGTAGTAAGTCAGCAGTTCGGGGGTGGTGATGTTTTTGAAGGTGGAGAGGGTCTCGCGGCGGCCGCCGACGGAGGTGATCATCTTCAGGCTGGTCAGCGAGGTGTTGCCGTTGATCACGGTCATGATGCCGTCCACGATCTCGTCGTCATGCGTGCAGATGAAGTCCAGGTCCGCGATGGTGGCGGCGTCCGCGGTGGTCATCCAGTTCTCCATGAACTCCTGCGCCTTGGCGTTGCTCCAGTCGGTCTGGAAGGCTTCGTTCACAAGTTTGAACTGATCCTTGTAGGGGGACGCGTCCAGCACGGTCATCATGCCGCCGGTGCGCTGCTTGGAAACGGTGGAGCTGTCGCCGATGAACAGCAGGTAGGTCATGGTCTCGCCAGCTTTGAGCTGCGCGTCGAAGTACTTGAGCAGGTATTCGCCCATCATGTTGCCGATCTTTTCGTTGTCGCCCATGATTTCGGCGGCCATGCCCTTGAAGTTCTCGATCAGGCGGTCATAGATGATCAGCGGAACGCCCTCATCCACGACGGTCTGGGCGGCATTGCGGAGCTGATCGCCTTCCAGCGGCCAGAGCATGATGGCATCCGGGCCCCAGGCAAGGATGTCGTCGATGGCCTGAATCTGCTTGCTGGCTTCGCCGCCAACGCCCATCATGTAATCTTCGATGACGCCGGCAGCCTTGAGGGCTTCCGCTTCAGCACGGGCATGGGCGACGCTCTCGCCGGTGAAGCCGTGATCCGCGTCGGGGGTGACGATGCCCAGCTTGATCCCGGCCGCCAACGCGGCGGTCGTGGACAGCACCAGGACTAGTGAAAGAACCAGAGCAAGAAGTTTCTTCATGTGTGTTGCCTCCTATTATTTTTTTCAACATCCTGTAACGCAGGATGCGAAATTCGCAAGTTGGCCGTGGCAGGGGCCGGAGGATTCGCGCAGCATCATTTTGTGCGGCAAAATGACCTCGGTTGGCACCTGCTGGCGCTGGATCAAGCCCAGCGTAAGCTCCACGGCGGTATAGCCGATCTGGTAACAGGGTTGCACCACGGTGGTCACGTAGGGGTGGAACATGGTTGTGTATTCCACGTCGTCAAAGCCCACCACGGTTACGTCCTCCGGCACGCGAAAGCCCATCTCCCGCGCGCCCGCGATGGCGCCCAGCGCCAGCACGTCCGATATGCAGAACAGCGCCGTGGGCCGCTGCTCCTGCGCCAGCAACGAGCGGGCCGCCTTGAAGCCCATCTTGAACGTGTAGCCCACCGACGCGAAGCGGATGTAGTCGTCGGTCACGGGCAGGCCGGCGTTCGTCAGCGCGTCCTTGTAGGCTTGCAGCCGCTGCGCGGTGGATTGGACGCGGTTCTCGTTGCCGATGGTGCCGATGCGCGTGTGCCCCAGCGACAGCAGGTATTCCATCACGTCCATGGTGGCGCGGTAGTTGTCCACGCACACATGGGGCACCGGGAAGCGGGGGTCAAACTCCGAGCACTGCACCACGGGGTATTCCTTGGCGTATTCGTATATCCAGTCGCTGCCCAGCTCCGCCGCCAGCACAATGGCGCCGTCCGCCTGGTGCTTCTTGAGGCGCTCCAGTATCTGCTCGTCCATCTCGCGCTTGCCTTCGGTATTGAACAGGAAATAGCTGTAGCCCTTTTCCTGCGCGCCCTGCGCGATGCCGGAGATGATGTTGGCGTAGTAGGGGTTGGTGATGTTGGGGGTCAGGATCACCAGCGTGCGGCTCTCGTTGCGCCGCAGGTTCTGCGCGGAAAAGTTGGGCTCGTAGTGCAGCTCCTCCACGGCGGCCATCACGCGCGCGGCCATATCCGGCGCTACCTTGGCCTGCCCGCTGAGCACACGGCTGACCGTCGCGATCGACACATTGGCGCGCTTGGCCACATCCAGCATGGTAGGCATTGCGTCATTTCCTCCCCTGCCTGCGACCGACCCGCGGGGCTGCCGCGCTTCACGGGGCGAGCCGCAAGCCTGTAAACCTTTACGGAACAGGCCTCCTGCATGTATCGCGCTCAATGGGTCAGTAATCGTTTACATCAATATATCATTGGTTGAACAAGCTGTCAATAGCCTTTCGCAAAATTCATTCAAACAGCCATAACCGACGGTTTTTGGCGGTGCAACCGCCTCAGTAACGTACTTTTCCGACTACTTTTTTCTCTAATTGTATAATGTCGTTAATAAACTTAGTCCCAAAAAGATGGTCAAAACGGTCGCAAAACCGTTGCAACAAGCCTATTCAAAGCGGCTTGTCCGCTTGTCGAAAACGGTTTTGCGGCTTTTGAGGCGCACTGGCGGTTTGCGGGCATGGCCACACGCCTGCTTTGTGAAATTGTTGCCGATTACTGGGTTTTTTACTGGCGGGCCGGGGCATGACCGGCGCAGCGGAATGCGAAGCGCAGGGCGCGAAGGCAATGCCCATCGCCACACGCGGGGCGCGTCTTGCCGAAAAACGTTGATTTGCAAAGGTTTTTGTATATTGTACGTGCGGGCAGGGCTTGCGACGGCACCGATCTTAACTTTATTCAAAATTAATTAAATTCATGATGAAAGATTGGCACAGCAAAACGCGACAGCAGCGCATGGGTGCAAAGCACACAAAACCTACCCTATTCCCCGCACTTTGCCACCACACTGCGCAGCGCGCGCGTCTCCTCCGTAAGCGCCGCGCGCGCCGCCGCCAGATCCACCGCCTTGCACACGATGCGGTATAGCGGCATCTCCGCTGTATAGTCCGCGGGGGCGAAAAAATCCACCCGCTGTTCCAGAAACAGGTCGCACATGCGGCGGCGGTTCTGCACCTGCGGGTCGTACACGCCGATGGCGAAGCCGCCCTTATCCCGCACCACCTTCATGCTGGGGATGTCCGTATCGCTGTCGCCGATGTAGATCATGTTCTCATACGGCACATAGCGATCCTCGCGGGGCATGCTCTGGTTCACCCGCTCGTCATTTTCGTCAAACACGCCCTTGGAGATGCGGAAGATGAACTGCGTCTTGTTGGTATAGTTGACCACCTGCGCAGGCCACACGGCCACGCCGCTTTCGTCATACTGAAAGGCGGAGGCGTAGATGCGCGCGAAATGCCGCGCGATGGCGGTTCCCTCGATCATCTCCTTGAGGCCGGAGGAGATCACGTAGTGCAGCACCTCCACCCCATGCGCCTGCCCGTAGGCGTTGACCGCGTCAAACCACGTTGTAAGCCCCGGGTACAGCTCCACCGCGCCGCCCTGGGCTTGAAACGTCTCCCGCCGGATGGATTTGTGCCTGCGGATGGCTTCGTCCAGCATTTTCTTCATCCAGGCGAGGTTCTTGTCCATGTGGTGGCGCTTCGCCTCGGCGTTGGACTCGGCCCAGAACGTCTCCTTGTCGAAATCCACCGAGGGGATGAAGGCATACACCTGCATGTCGTCCGGGCTCAGGGTATGGTCAAAATCATAGCAGATAGCCATGCGCGTAACGTTTGGCAAGGCGGATACCTCCTCTGTGCAGGCTGAATGGGGGTCAGACGGGCGCAGGGCCCATCCAGTAGCGGCGCAGCACGGTCAGCGCGCGCAGGGTGAGCCAGCGGCTTGCCTCGCCCTTCTGCTCCATGGGCAAGAGCAGCCGGTCGTTTGCGTAGGTATTCTCCACGCGCCAGCGACCGTCCGCGCCCTGCTTTTCCAGCACGGCTTCGACGGCCTCGGCCATGCGCGGGTCACGGTAGCCCAGCCCGGTCAAAATATCGAGCACCTCCAGCGTGTCCGTCTGGTACATCAGCGGAAAGCCGAACTGACGCCAGCCGGGCTTGCTCAGGCGTTTCAGGTTATGGCTGCGCCTGTCCACGTGGTGGATGAGCATGAACTCTGCCGCCCGTGCGGCGGCATCCCTCAGGGCTGACGTGCACTGCTCCGGCGGCACGGCCCCGTAGGCCTTGAGGGCCTTGACCACGCCCATGTGGCAGGTGTGCGCGCCCCAGCATATCTCCAGCCGCGCGTAGGCGGGCGCGGGCGGGTCTACAAGCGCGCCGTCGTTCAGGCGCAGGTTGCGCACCAGCCAATCCAGCCCCCGCTGCACGCGCGGGTCGTCGCCCAGCCCCAGCGTGTAAAAGCACCACACCAGGTTGCCCGTCAGACAGGGGATCACCTCGGAAAGCCGCCCGCCGCCCGTCCTTTGCGCGGTGCTCTGGGCAAAGCCGCCGTCGGTCAGCTCCTGCGCGTTTTGCAAAAGGTATTCGCACTGTGCGGCGATGCGCGGGCTCAGCGCGGCGCGGTGCTCCGCCAGCACGATCAGCGACCACACCAGCCCTTTGTACTTGGCCGTGTAGTAGCGGGGGTAGGCGGCGCGGTAATCCGGCGTATCCTGCAACGCGAGCAGCCTGGGCACGTAACCCGTTTGCATGATGGCCTCGCGCGCGGCCAAGGCCTCGGGCGAGCCCTCCGGCACGTCCATGAGGCCCGTGAGCGCGAGGTAGCGCACAGAGGGGTTTTCCTCCGAAAGGAGCCAATCCAAGGGATAGGCACGCAACTTTGCCTGCCACGGTTCCATGTTACCCCTCCCCCGCATGAGAACGGATCGATTTGTATCCACAGCGTAACGCATTTCGCGTTTTTTCGCAAGCAAAATATGGCACCCGCACCGGCGGGAAGCATTTTGTGCTTCTCCTGCTTGACAAGTCTATATCATCATGATATAGTTGCTGTGTGCTCAAACCGAGCGGAAAGGCAGGCGCGCCCAATGGCCAAGGAGAACACCACGCGCTTCATCCTGCTGGGGCTGCTCAGCCACGAGCCCATGAGCGGCTACGACCTCAAAAAGCGCATCGACTTTGGCGTGAACCGCTTCTGGAACGTCGGCTATGCGCAAATCTACCCCACGCTGGCAGAGCTGGCGCGCGAAGGGTTGGTCGTCAAGGCGCACGAAGCCGCCGCCAAGGGCCCGCCGCGCAGCGTGTACACCGTGACCGCCGCGGGGCGCGAGGCGCTGACAGCGTGGCTGGCCCTTCCGGTGGAAAAGGAGTACACCAAGTACGAGCTGCTTTTGAAGCTGTTCTTCAGCGCGGGGCTGCCCGCCGAGGCCAGCGAGGCTCGCATACGCGCCTTTGCCGCGCGGCAGGCCGAAAGCCTCGCGCAGGTGGCCGCCTTCCGGCAGGAGCTGAGCGGCCTCATGCACGTGAGCGAGGATCACTTCTACTATTACCTGACCACGCTGTTTGGCGAGCGCGTATACGGCGCGTATCTCGCCTGGACGGACGAGGCGCTGGCGCTGCTGGCCGCGCGACGCGAGAGCGAGCCGCAGGCCGCGTCACCATGCGACGAGGCCACCCATCCCTGACCCGCTGCCCACCCCATAACATCGCACGGCCATATGCCGGAGGAGGAACCCCATGAAGCGCCAACAGCTGCGCCAAACCATTCAGCTGATCTCCATGTTCCTGATGCCGCTCACGTTCAACTACCTGTCGCCCTACATCATCCTGAGCGGCAGCTTTGCGGGCACGCTCGCAGGCTGCGGCGTGCTTTTCCTGGGCCAACTGGCAACTTCGCTGGTGTTTGGCCGCGCGTTTTGCGGCTGGCTGTGCCCCGTGGGCGCGGTGCAGGCAGTGTGCGCGGGCGCGCAGCCAAGGCCCGCGGCTCGGTGGCTGCGCTTTGTCAAGTACGGCGTTTGGCTTTTGTGGCTGGGCGCGATCGTCGCGGGTTTTGTGAGCGCGGGCGGCCTCCGGCGGGTCGATGTGTTCTACCTGACCGACGGGGGCGTGTCCATCAGCGCGCCGTTTTGGTATGTGTTCTACTTCGGCGTGGTGTTTTTGATCGTGCTGCTGTCGCTGACCATCGGCAAGCGCGCCTTTTGCCACGGCTTTTGCTGGATGGCCCCGTTCATGGTGCTGGGCGAAAAGCTGCGCGAGCTGCTGCATATTCCCGGCCTGCGGCTGACCGCCGACGCAGCCAAATGCGTATCCTGCGCCAAGTGCACCAAGGCCTGCCCCATGGACCTCAAGGTGATGGAGATGGTCAAGGCTGGTAAAATGGGGCATAGCGAGTGCATACACTGCGGCGGGTGCGCCGATGCTTGCGGTGCGGGGGCGGTGAGGCTGCGCATAATCCGAAAAGCGTAAATGTACATGACAGCCATAACGACTGATAGTAGCAGGGCCAAAACTCGTCATTATTCGGGAGCGAAATTGGATTGTTATACGTTCCCAACTGCATATCGGTGGCTAGAATATCACATCAGTCTACCAGCTAAATCCCAATCCGTCCATTATTTGGTCTCTCATGTTTAGGATACTCCGATTTAGCCCGTCTAGCGTCCTCGCGTTCTCTTCAACCATGTCTTTCAAAGCTGACATCTTGTTTGTATCCGATGTCAGGCAATGAAAAGCCGAGCCTAACGCCTCCTCGTTTTGATGAGCTTGCAGCTCATCAGCATACTTTTCCAGCAGGTCATTGATGCTTTCAGCAGTAGTCTGTTTATTCAATAAAATGGAATCACGATGATTGTGGATGCAACATGTTGTAGCCTGCGACTCGCCCGCGCCACATTCACTTGTTCTCGACTGTGGATCTTCCCCTTCGACTATCTTGCCCAACTGGCTGTAATGAATAAGCCCCATCGCAACCTCAGTTTTCTGTTCCGCCGCTCCTCGATCAGACACGATGAGCATCGGCCGCCCCATTTTTTGGAAGACATTTGCAATAACCGTATGGCGCCAAGGAGGCAACATGTGGTAGAAATTGGCGCCGTGCCCCGCAAGGAACAGCTTTGGATAATGCCCTACGGCTGTAACATTATCCCATTTCTCAACATCATAAACAACGATATTTGCCAACCAGAAAAGCAACAGAAGTCCCAAGCTGATGATACTTTGCAGTACCCCGCAGCTTCCGCTTTGCAGTACCTTCTCCATGAACTGATGATGGGACAGGAATAGAAGATCCAGCCATTGATCGATCAGGATGGCTCTTCTCGCATTGGTGCTTCGCAGATTTTTCAGTTTTTTGATCAGTTTCTTGATATCGCCTGCTTTGTGCTTTTGCGCCGCAGGATCGCGGCTCATCACCTGTTGTTCCAGCGATTGAATGAAGTCATCCATCAAATGATTACGTTCGATGCTTTTGCACAAAGTACGCGACAGAAGCTCGCGTCCACCAAGCAGATTGGAGCAGCAAGCATTCGGATTTACATCGCGAGTTTGCTTCATCCAGAATGAGTAATCCGAAGTACCTCCGCCTATATCAAGCGTAAAAATACCTGGGCTCTTTTCGATACTGCTCTGGGCTTTCTGATAGAAAAAGGCACCGACAGCACACGATTCCGACAATACATGAATGTTGACATCTTGCTCCACATTGTACCCTGCGCGACTTGCAACTTCTTTTGTAATATTGATGAATGCGTTCCCCAAAGGGTTTATCGCCCCGTAAGTGAGCACCAGCGGCGTAGCGAAATAAACATCAAGTTTGCGGGCATTATTGAGTCGCAAGGAGAGCAAACAGAAATGCAAAAATTGCTTGATAAAAACCCGTGTTATCCGAAGGTTCATATCCTCATCGTTTTCTTTTGGATCATCCGCCACTGCGGATGCAACCCTGATCGATTTGAAGCCATACTGAATGGCAGCGTCGCCTTCATCCGTTTCGCTGGTCAAATCGATGATATTCCCATCCAGATATTCTGCGTCGCGCATTGCAGCGTCGCCTGTTATCCGCTCATTTGTTCGGAAAATGGTCTGCACTGCAAAGAACTTTTCCTTTGGCGCCAGGCATGTAAACAGCTGATTTCCGATAAAAAAGCGATTCGCCGCAGGCAGCCCCGCCTTTTGGTTCAACAACCATAGCAGTCCGTTATGATTCATGCTGAAGATCTCGTTGTAGTTGTCCTCATTCAGGCGATATGCCGCAATGGAGGACGATGCGCCAAAATCGATCGCCAGAATAGCGCTTTTGGATGGATGATTACTGCCAACTGCTTCAGGTAAACTCATGCCCTGCAACGGCAGCATGCCCGCCGATTGGCCGTGTCTGGACAGAAGCAGGTATTTGGGGCGGCTGCCGCATTCAAAAATGCTCCACCAATATTTTTCCTTACCTCTTGTGTGTTTACTGTGTATATATTTGTGTGGACCTATTGGACCATCTTGTGTGTCATAAGCCTGAACTGCGAAATCACCACTTTCGTTACCATGTATGCAGACAAAGACATAATAGATTCGCCAGCCCGGCATTGCTCTATCCGCAACATTTGCCCATAAAGCAACGCAAGGGATGGTTTGTCGCTCATCCAGCGATATGATATGATTGCCCGTATAGTCCTTCGCAGCCGAATAACGGATATCCCGATCGCATGCCACGATCTCCGTGTGAAATAGAAGCGTATCATCGTCTTGATGTTTTGGTATACATGTCAGTGTATACTCTGTTTCCGACGTGAGCAGCGAAGCGCCAAAAATTCCCGTTGGGCGGATGATATGATATGGAATTCCACTTAGCGTTCTTTGCTCGAGCATCCCTTTGACAAGATCGTCCCCGCCGGTGTAAAGCAAATAAGTGGAAAACAATTGCTCAGGCTCGCCCGTTTGATATGTCATTCTCCTTAAAGCTCGAAAAGGCCCTTTACTCAAATCAAGCTCGTCCGGGTGCGCCTTTGTGATGACCCATTTTACAGAGATCTTCTTTGCAGTCATATCCGCGCCAAACGACTTCATCAACCGCTTGAGTACCGGGGCATCGTGAAATGAATTCTTTAAGACACTTAACTGATGTCTGACCAGCGTGTGCAGATCTGTGTCTGGTTTTCTCGCGCTGTTCACGATCTCAATCAGTTTCCTCATCTGATCATTGCATCGTTTATGATCACGTTCGAACCATGCCGCGTTGGCCATAGTACATAGCAACTGCTCCTTATCCAACCAACCAACAGGCCGTTCCCCTAACAATATCAAAGCCTCGACACAATCAGACCTGTGTTCGGGATCCGAAAGCCAAATAGGCAACTCTTCAAACGATGGGTCTGCACCAAGTTGTACCACGCTGATGTCGCAGTCAGCAGTGTTTCGCACCATCAGGCCGATCAGGAGCGACTCCTCCCAAGCCTCTCGCATTTCAATGTCGACTGGTTCATTGGCACCGTCAATGGCTTCGATCATTTGATCAATCATCGGTCGATAGATATGATCGCCGAACATTGATTTCATTGCCAGCCTGCGACGCAACAGTTGTTTTTGCTGATAGCTCAATCTCTGCAGCCACTGTGAAAAATCAGGCCAAGCTTGATCCTCCGCTATTCCGATTGAGCGTAACGCCTCCCCACTCAATTGGGCTGCCAATGCAACATGAGTGAGGCCGTTAATATAAGCGATTGGGAGTTCTGCATTATGGCCCTGGACAAATAGGACCCATAAATCATTGGCGTCCGCTTTGCCCGCACTACCAACATTGACCGGCAATAGATAGTCCGGCGATATCCATAGCTTTTGCCATGTGAACTGACCATAGTGCTCCGCCAACACGGCAGAAAGCAGCGCTATGCTTAGCGTACACATCCATACATTTCGCGCTTTGTGCATTTCACATTCGCCGCATTCGCCGGCTATCCTGGCATGAAACAAATTGCACAATGTCAAGGAATCAGGTCGATCCGGGCATTCCAGTACATATCGATCCATCCTGTGAACTGCCGCCTGCATATACCTCATGCCTTGGCCCACCGGGTTGAATTCACCAATGGTTAACGGCAGCATTTCCAGCAAAGGCTCTCCACCCGGTACGGTAAACATAACGCTTGGCCGATGTATGCCCGTCGTTGGCGCAGGCGCATGTGGTGCCGGCGTAAGGCCAACCGATTGGTTCGTCGCAGAGACAATTTTTTTGATAAGGGTTGTCCATAAAAAGCGAAATGCCTCCAACGCATCCTTGTAGCGAGGATCTTTGGCGATTGTGCGAAAGACCGAAATCAGTGCTGATCTCACTTCCTCGCTATTGATATAACGACCACCGTCTGTCCCTGCGCCTACATTCCCAACATATTTGACGAGCATGGAGCCTACTCCGTCCACGGTGGATACGCCCGCAAACTGCACACCCAACTCTGATTGAGTTTGGTTCTGTACTTTTTCAACCGTTGTCACCGGTTGTTTGCTTCGGCCTCCGCTCTGTTCTAGCATGCACAGGATCGTGCTGTTGCAAAACTTGGATCTGGTAAGCGATTCGGCAGCTTCCTCAGCCAAGTCGCAGTCCACTACAGAAAGCACATCAAGCAGCTCCGCGCGACGCATCAATTCAATGGTGTTTGCATCGACTCTTTTCCTTTGCCGACCCGAGGTTTTGCGGGCCAGTCTTTGATCTTGTCTCCCACGCTCGGCCAGCGTTTCCGTTTTCGCCATAGCATCGGAACGTTCCGAGAAATTCCCTTCAGCGGTTTGAACCGCAGGCGATCCATACACCCGGCCTTTATTTCTTTCGCTGTCGGCACCATGGCCTTGTTCGACACGGTTCAGCACAGCCGGCTTTGGCAGATGAGTCGCCATTTGCCACAGCCAATCAACATAACGGAGCATGTATTGCTCCAAGGCCCCCATTGCCCCGAAAAACTTGACCCTTTGTTCTTCCTGCAAACCCGACAGCCAGTAGTCCAAGTCTTCGTTGCCCGGATTACGGTGATAGTTCGCAAAGGCAGGCTTTATATAGGCCCTATAGAAGATAATCGCTTGCAAAAAGATGATGTTCTGCTTTTCTAAATCCGGGTATCTCTGCGGCCAAAACTGATCCCACCCCCAAGAGCCATATGCATGTGCCGCCATATGCAGTTGGGTCTCACTATGGTTTTGGGCGAATGCTTTTGAAAAAAACTGGCGTATCGCGATGCATCCATACCATGATGTTACTGTGGCGGGATTCGCCGACAGGTGATCATCCCTTTGCCTGACCGACGTACTGATAGGTTCATCAGCACCCAGAAGAAAGATATGCTGATAAATCGAGTATTCCGACGATGTATCCGTGGGGTTAACAAAACGGTGCAACGCTTCAGCCGTTGCTTGATACCACCCAGCGGAACTGACCGGCTGTCCCGACGTAACGAAGGCCATATGTGGCACAATGGCTAGAAGCCCCAGTGAAAACTCATTCGTCAGAAATTGGGGGTAGTTTTTTTGCAGATATCGGCTCAGCGCCGCAATCATGCCGGCACCCATCCCGCCGAAGCATGAACCCGCAACAAACAACCGATTCGATTTCGATTCTTCCAATGCGCGCAGAAATAACTGAAGCTCATGCGTATTCTCCGCCTCGCTGAGCCAATGACTTATGAACGCGGCGCTTAGCTTTGCATCGCCATCAAAACCATGGCTCACATCCTGCTTCGCCTGCGATTCCGAATACAGTACCCGGATCAGATCGCGATTGTTCGCACTTTCATCGAACTTTTTCCCCAAGGTGTCTACATGACCATGCCGCCCGCCGGGCTTCCATGTCATGACATGCAAATCTATCTGTATATCCACGCCATCTTTGGGTGGAAGATATGGCGCCAACTCATTGTATCGCTTCACCGCGTCCTGTGCCTGTTGCAAATTCGGATCAAGACCATCCATATCGATGGCCAAGACATGAAGCTTTAAATCGCGGAAAACGGATAAATTTGCGGTATGCACAAGTGACTCCAGCACAAGGCTACCGCTACCGCCCACAACGATGACGAAGGCATCTGTTGCTGCCACAGTGTCCACTCCTTGAAAATGTCGCTATCACTCCAGTGTTTTGCTCGCCATCGTATAGGATGGGAAACAAAACTTTGTTGAATCATTGCGCTCGAGACCCAGAAGTGGCGGAGCATTATATTTATTATTAATCATCAGCAAAAGCAGGCCGATCAGTGGCAGAAGCACAAGCACACCATCATAATGCACGCGTAGCACAAATCGGGGTGCGCTTATAATACCATCGAACCATTTGGCGCAATCAACGAGTACGTTGAATTTTTCAAGCAATTTCGAGATCGAGATAGAACCCGATACGATCATTGTAGCCCAAGGTATAAAAATCGCGAATAGTTGCAGAAAACTCAATCTTGGGGCTGGCAAAGCAAAGACATGGTTTTGCGCCTTCTCGCATGTTTTTGCATCCTTTTGAATAAAAGACTCACACTTCTTATTCACGTCATATGTGCTTTTGATTGGCGCGGACGTTGCAGCATCTAGCCGACGCCGATGGATACGCTCCACGATCCGTCTCCCTATTTCGAATATGATGATTACCGCCGAGACAGCTCCAACAAGGATTTGAATGCCGTCAGCCAACATACCGTTTGGAGGCCACGATATGTTTTTTTGAAGGTAATAGAAATAAAAAGAGCAGTAACATGTAGATACGAATAATCGCCCGTCCCTATGTGCGCTTCTGACCGTATTGATATCTACACCCCTGTAAAGGTAGCGCATTTTCCAGCAAGCAAAGAAACCTAAAATGCCCAGCAGGGCAAACGACAGTAACCATAGTGTAAAGCGTAATCGAGTGGCGCTGACGATATCAGCCCACATGGATTGATCCACGTCAAATAAGCCGGGTTCGCCATTTTTGAACGTCTGGTCCCAAAACAGCGTCACAAATACCAATACCAGCAAAACATACAGCAGAATGGATGCTCCGCCATACAGCGCGCTTTGCCTGATGTTATAGCCATCCTTTGTATACAGCCATTTTTTCCTGCTATGGCTTTCCACGGTCTCCCCCCTATTGCACGCGAAGCTGGAACACGATCCGCGCAATCGGAATTTTTCGGCCCTGCTGCGCGGTTGTATATGCGTTTGCTGCACTACTGATGATTGCCATCAAATCGATCGTCTTGTCAAACGGATACGTGATTGAATCGGTGGATTTATTTCTCACAATCGCCAGTGCAAATTCTTGCGCTTGGGTATAGGGTATCGAGCATGGTTTCATCAACTCTACATTCTGAGCAGGTGCCGCCACATTGCTCAACTGACAAATCAGAGGTATATCGATGAGGTAAGTGGCTTTTTGGGTTTTGGTCAGGTCAACACTAAACACAACATCGTAACAATTCTCATCGCTTTGGGATGCTGTGACAAGAAAACCCGCGTAATCACTCGATAGCCTCGAAGTCGTAACCCTGATATACCGCGGCCCCCTCGCATGCAACACCTGTGTACTCACTTCAGGGCTGGCATCGCGCGAATTGCGTAAATTGACGAGTGTGTAGGCCGGCTCCAGCTCATTTGCCAAATCAAGGTCCAGCGTGTCTCCCAAGCCACTCATGGCTGTTTGCACGCGAAATTGGATTGAAACATTCCTATTGTCATGCACCTGGTTATTAATGATCGTATACGCCGTTCCTGAGAAGCCAGGCGAAATGTTGCTTGGTTCATCAAAAACGATGCTGCCATCTTGTTTAAGTACTTCGATATTTGACTCCGCGTTGGTATTGAATGTTTCGATCCTTGCCGGAGAATCAACCGGATATGTGGCATAACAGTGCATCCCATAGCTGCTCATGTTATCATCCTTATGATCGGAATGCGCACTGATTTTTCCGCTATCATGCGTTTTATAAAAGATGTTATACAAATTACTCACACTGTCTGCAAAGCGTTTGCATGCAGAGGAAGGCCCAATGGTAAGCATGTAAAAAGGCCTTGGCTGTCTGTGCAGATAATTGCCATCATTCTCGATTTGAACGGCATCCCTGCCCACCGCGTCTATTCCGTAAGCAAGGTTCTTCTTGATACCTGCATAGGCGTGCAGAACGCCGCTGTAAGAGCACATATACCGGTCTATTCGCAGGCTTCTGTCTCCCCTGAAGATATTCAGAAAGCAATCGTCCAGCCGATCAAGATAATCCTTACCTAAAACACCTTCAAGATCAGTCAAGATCACATATATGTCGTTTTGATCGGTATCGCTGGCGATTGCTTCAAGCACCGGAATCAATCCCGCATAGTTGAGTTCAGTTATCTTGTCTGTATCATAACAGGCGATTTGGCACAAATTTATTTCCGTAGGTTCAATATCGGTTTCAAAGGCATTGCCGAATCGATTCCATTTTGAATCCTCCGGCCACCCGTCTTCGTTCACCTCATCTATCAAGGAAGCTACAAAGATATCTCTATAAACGCTCGGCATGCATGCTCTTTGCTCTGGCAGTGCAAACCCCGCCATATTGGGGCTGGTATCAACCCATATGTGAGCGGTTTCCAAATCACGCTGCACTGTCTGCGATGGCGCGCTTTCGCTGATGCCGTATACTTCGTTTGTCAGTGCGGCTGCTTCCTGCGTTATGTAAAAATCAGCATCACATAGCCAAAAAAGAAGCAATGCCGCAATTATGAAGAAAGCACCCAGCACAATCATCATGCCCCATCGAGATCCAAACCCATTACGCCCTTTGTTCGGCATGCGTCCTTCGTCCTGTCTTTCAAAGTTCATGCTACCGGATCCTTTCTGTTCTAAATGCTTATCTATCGTTTATGCGATACGCGTTTGAACAATCATGTTACTCTAGTGCACCAAGCTGACATCAACTCAATGGAGACGGGCCTTCGTCTTTCGTGACATTGGGCAAAGAAGGCTCTGTGATTAAGATTCTTTGTGCTCGGACATGCAAGACTCCAGCGATCGGCATCTCGGATTTGGGTGAAGGGAAATCACTTTTGCTAGCTTTGGCCGAATCAGCCGAACGAATAGCATAAGTGCCGAGGAATATTCTTGTGATGCTGTATGCTTATCGTGGGTAGAATCTCATTCTCTCAACCTTTTTCTGAAACAGCTAATGAACAGACTATACGGATTTGCGATAGGCGTATGTTGCCGAAGATAATACTCTCTTTCGTTAAACCATCTTTGCTTTTTTGATCTACATTGAATTCTGCTGGTACATTTTTTTCCATAATTTCAAATGAATTATACTATTGCAAATATTCTTCTGTCAATCGTTTTCGAGTCGATTTGGAACGAAAAAGTAAAGTTCTACCCCATTCAACAATGAAGGAAACGATGCACGGTGCGGGAAAATCCGGTATCATTGCATTATAGGGGCACAACACTAGCGAAATCAGTCCTCAACCTCTCGAGCAGCACCTCTAAGAGCAAAAAATCTTACAATCTCTCATGAACCGCGTCAACAATCCGGGGTGCAGGACTAGATTCCACCTTGCACATGAAATAAAAGGAATGAAGGATAAGGGAACCTCCGGTATCGTGGCGTTGTACCACGGGATTGACTGCAAGAGATGAATACTTTCGTAGCATAGTGGCACAAAGGCAAGTGCGGCGTAGAAAAGCAAATGGTGGAACCAAAACCGCACGACAGCGCCTGAACGATAGAAGCAACGCGCAGAGCAACATAAACAGTGTTGGCCGATTATCTGTATGCGCCGCAAGCAGCCGCGGCTCCTCAGGCCCGCCCCTCCTTGCATCGTTACCTCCAAGAAACACACGATTAGCCGTCTCCCGTGCACAAAAAAAAGCCAAGTTAAGTTTAGGCAC
This sequence comes from uncultured Oscillospiraceae bacterium, assembly GCA_964584315.1. GTDB lineage: Bacteria > Bacillota > Clostridia > Christensenellales > Aristaeellaceae > CAXXOK01. Next base: position 10,863 of record CAZOZO010000014.1, on the reverse strand, counting down.
ATTCCCATCTATGTACATTGACATTTCGGAACTGCGGAAAGAACAAGAGAATCTCCCTCTGTTCGTTGCGATAAAACAAACTTGCAGTTATATCCGCAGAAGGCTCCATGATAAAGCTCTCGATGGAAGCGGTCAAAGCCTTCTCAGTGGTATTCACGGAAGCGCGTCTTATCGATTCCACATGGTTCTGACCGACAATGACATCCAGTTGTCGCTCTTCGCATAAATCGCAACGGCCTCAATCAACGGTTCGCGGACATCTAAGAGGCAGCGGTCAGCCGTTACCTCCAATCGTCTCATCAATCGCTGCAAGAGTATCTGATTTCTTCATTCTCACATGCAACTTTGCTAACCGCTTAATGACCATACACGGGTCGACCTCATACGAATCCATTGTGAACAAATGGTCGTTCAACATGCATGTTTTAATCACTATGCGGCTTTTCGCAATTTGGGTCTGTACGGCCAGTATCTACATTGTATATGTTTTACTTAACGCCGATATGACAATACCTCCGCGTCTTCACGTCCGCCAGAACGTCCCGCACTCCGCCTTGTCGCGAATGTTGTAGTCGATCAGCCTGGCAAGCAGCGCATAGTCCACCGGCTGCTCCCAGCGTATGCGGATCAGCTCTTTGGTAGCCGTGTAGCCCGCGGCCACGATATCCTGCGCGAAATGCTTCATGGTATGCAGTTCCGGCGCCACGGCGATGTTGTTTTTCGCCATGCTGAACCCGATGATGAACGTGCCGTGGTCGGTATACATCGGCTGGTTCCACTTGAGCGCGGGCGCGAGGGTCGGGTAGCGTTCGGCGATCCACGCGAAGATCTCCGTGAAGCGCGCAAGGTGCGCTGGGTTCTCGATTTTAGCAAGGTATGGGGCAAATGTGTCCATGGCGGCACCTCCTGTATAAAGGTATGATACCCAATGAACGCCCGTTTGAAGCCATGTCTCCCCATTGAAACGTTCCGCCACGTTAGCCGAGGTGATCGAGCAGATATCCGGCTTCAGCAATGCACAGAGGGAGGGGGCAGTCCACCCGTCCTTCCTTCACCCCATTTCTGTGCATACCCACAGCGATCGCTCCGGATGCCCACGCCGTCAGCACGGCTGCGACGGCGCATCTTCTCATACGTTACTAAACTCATCGCAGGGGATAGAATCCCGCTGACCAAGGCCGTTTCCCCAACGACTGCGCCTGCTGATCAGGCCCTTGGGCCATGTCCCTGACCCGACCACAGGGATCGCGGATTTGCCTCTGCTTATTGAAATCACATGCTCGATTAAACTGTACCCGTCGCGCTCATACCGTGGATTCCGCCAGTGTCACATACCGGCCCTTCTGCTGGCGATAAGCCGTGGGGGTCATGTTTTCGCTGCGCTTGAACACTTGAAAAAACGAGATGTAGTTGGCATAACCCACGGCCTGCGCCACCTCGGCCACCGAGACGCGGGGGTCGGCCAGCAGGTCGCGCGCCATGTCCATGCGAACGCCGCGGATGTGGTCGTGGAACGTCTCCCCCGTTTCCCGCCGTATCAACGCGGACAGGTAGTTGGCGCTCACGTGCAGCTGGGCAGCCGCGTCGCTCAGGCTGGGCCCCTGCGCCGCGTGGAGGCGTATGTACCACAGCGCGTTGCGCGTTAGCAGGGACAGCCCGTCCGTCTGTGCGCTCTGCGCCGCGTGCAGCGCCGCGCCGATTCGCCGCAGGCAGGCGCGCACATCCTGGCCGTTGCCCACGAACCACGCCTCGTGCATCGCGGCTGCGGCCGTGTCGCCCGTAGGGCTGGCAAACTTGCGGCACAGCGCCATGGCATACAGCGACACGATGGCCCGCAGGTGTGAATACTGACCGCCGCTCAGTTCCAATATGGCGGCGGCGGCCCTGTCCGCGCTCTGGTCGGTCAGCTCCGCGCTGTCGATCAGGTGCTCCAGCCTACGGTGCACCTCCAGCGTGCGCCCGCCGCCCTGCTCCCCGTCGCTCTGGTAAAACTTACGGTCGCGCGCCTGCCCACACAGGGCGATATCCCACAGCGCGCTGCGCGCCTGCTGATACACGGGGCGCAGCGCCGCGCGCCCTTTGCCCAGCCCGCTGATGCCGATGCGCACCGGCCGCCCGTAGCAGGCCGCCACACGGTTCGCCGCTGCGTCCGCCTCCGCCTGCCAGCCCGCGTCCGCCGCCCCGCGCATCACCAGCAGCACCGCCGCGTCGTACAAAAACAGCGTTACCATGTCCAGCCCCAGCGACCGCAGCGCCGCGTCCATGGCGTTGGGCGCGGGCGGCGGCGCGTCCATCGCCCGCGGCTGTACGACCACAAAGTAGAACGCCTCCAGCCGCAGGCCGCGCGGCTCCGCCGCGGCCTCGCCCGCCGAAGCGCGCCCTGCGTCGTTGGTCAGCATATGCATCAGATATGCCCGACGGCAGGCTTCATCGGCCTGTCGCTCCTTTTTGCGCCTGCAAAGAATGCCCTGCGCGGCGCCGCGGAGGGCATCCGGCATGTCGCCGCCGCTTGCGACAAGGGTCACCGCCCCGTGGCGCGCGGCCTCGCAGGCCTGCGCCAGCCAGCGCGGTTCCACGTACAGGAGGAAGGCCGCGTTCGGCAGCGCCCGCCGCAGGCGCGCCAGCATGGCAAGGCCGCCCTGCGCAAGCAGCCCGCCGTGCAAAACCAGGATATCCGCTTTGTGCGTAAGGGCGGCCGCCTCCCCGGCGGCGCAGCCCCTAGCCGCCGCGGCCAGTTGGCAGGTGCACGGAAGGCAGCCTTCGGTTTTTAAAACATCTTCAGCGCCGCATGGATCATTCCCGACGGTCACAACCTGCAACGGCATAGTAATCCACTCCATCTCATGAAAAAGTGAATGGTCGGTTGCCTGTTTACGTTGTGATGAATGGCGGAGCGAACGCTATCTGCCGCCCAATATACAGCAAATCAATAGCGGTGTCAATACGGCGACGGCGGTCAAAAACGTCCGCGCTTGCGGTAAAAAGTCCATATTAATGGCGGGATAGTGCATGGACATTTCACGCATCCATCCTGTATATTGAGGTCGATGAATGGCCAAGGCGAACAATATCACAAATCCACGCTTGCGGAGGGCACCTATGAAGGCAATCCCGCTATCCGGCCTGCGCAACCTCGAATACAGCCTGCGGCACGTGATCGCCCATATGCAATACTGGCGCGAGAGCAGCAACTGGATCATACAGGAGGGCGGGCGCGGCAACACCGCCATCATGCTGATCCTTGGCGTGGAGGCGGACTATCTGGACATCGGCACGCGCGAGGTGCTGGCCACCGCCGCCCCCGGCGACCTGGTGGTGATCCCGCAGGGGATGCGCTATGAGTTCTACGCCCGCCGCATCATCGGCGACGGCGCGGATCTGACCAACCTGCCGGACGGCAACTATTACTGGGACGGTGTCAAGCGCGACGGCACCGAGGGCGTGCGCACGGCCAACGTGGTCTTTCTGGGGTTTGAGATGCAGGACGAGACCGGCGAGCCCTGCACGCTGGGCACCCGTATCGAGGTGCTTCGCTTTTCGCAGATGGTGCCGTTCTTCAAGCTCTGCGAGCGAATCGCGCGGCTCTCAGGCAGCGGCTTCACGCCCCCCGCGCTGATCGTGTCGCGTGTATACGAGCTTTTGACCATGCTCAGCGAGGGCACGTTCCGCAAGCGCCCCCGCAGCATCGGCTACCGGCGCATCGAGGCGGCGCTGCAATACATGGACTCGCAGCCCGTGGGCACCATCTCGGTGGGCAAGCTTTCGGACGTGTGCGACCTGTCGCCCTCCAGCTTCGGGCGGCTGTTCCGGCAGGAGATGGGCGAATCGCCCGTGGTGTATTTGCAGAAGCGCACGCTGGAGCGCGCCAAGGAGCTGCTGATGATCGGCGATCTATCCATCAGCGAGGTAGCGCTGGAGTGCGGCTTTCAGGATATGTTCTACTTCAGCCGCTTCTTTCGCAAGTGGGAGGTCGCCTCGCCGTCCCAGTGGCGCAAGCAGCAGCGCGCCAGCAAGGAAATTCGACGCGGAGAATGACCGCGTCTGAATCAAACGGTTATGAAACCCTTCCAGCGGCAACGTTCGCCGGCGGTTCCTCTCTCCGGTCAGGCGCGAGCCCTCGGCGCGACGAGGCTTCGCGGCAATGGCAGGGGTGCAGGCGCCGCGGCATGGCCGCGCAAAGGTTTTGAAACCGCAATAGTTCAAGAAAAGTGAAAGGTGGTTCCCAATCCATGAAAAAAGCGCTTTCCCTTTGCCTGGCCCTGGTCATGCTGCTTGGTGTGTGCATCTCCGCCGTCGCGGAAGAACCGATCAAAATCGCCGGTATCGTATTCAAGGATGAGTTTACCATGAAGATGGTGCAGCAGGGCTATCAGGACGCCGCCGAGGCCCTGGGCGTAGAGCTGTTGATCGGCAACTCGATGGGCGACATCGCCAACGAACAGCAGCTCATCAACGGCTATGTGGATATGGGCGTGAAGGGCATCGCCATCACCCCGTACTCCGAGGAGGCCTCCTCCCCCATGCTGCGGGAAGCCTATGCCCGCGGCGTGGAGATCGCCGTGGCCAACATCAAGCTCAAAAGCGCGGATTTTATCTGCGGCGGCTTCACCTCGCAGGATTACCTGAACGGCCAGAAGCTGGGCGAGTTCATGGCCCCCGTGCTGGAGGAGCGTTACGGCAAGGACAAGCCCCTCAAGATCGCCATCATCGATTTTGACGCTGCCATCCCGGAGCAGTCCAAGGCGCGCTACGGCGGTTTCCTGGACGCGCTCAAGGCCTACGGCTTCACCTATGACATCGTGGCCCAGCAGTCCTCCACCTCCAAGCAGGACAATGTGCCCATCATCGAAGCGATGCTGACCGGCGCGCCGGATTGCAACGTGTTCTACAACACCTCCGCCGCCTTCACCTCCATCGCCGTGCAGGTGGTCAAGGGCATGGGCCTTTCCCAGCAGATCTGCGTGGTGGGCTACGACATGGGCGAGCAGGTGGCCATGCAGCTTTTGGAGGAAGGCACCCCGCTGTACTGCACGCTAGAGCAGGATATGTACACCATGGGCTATAAGGCCGTGGAGCAGCTGGTGCACACCATCCGCGGTGAGGCGACCGAGGGCAAGCGCGGCGAGACCGTGTACCTTGCGGGCATCATCCACTCCGTGAAGGACCTGCCCGACGTGCAGGCGTGGCTGGATCGCTTCCACGAGCTGGCCGCCAAGTGATATCCATCCGGCGGGGAGCGGGCGACCCTCCCCGCCTTTTTCTCCAAGCAGAAATGAGGTTTGGCAACGCATATGAACGCCATCTACGCGGAGAACATCACCAAAATCTACCCCGGCACCAAGGCGCTGGACGGGGTATCCTGCCATTTTGAGGGCGGCAAGATCAACGCCCTGCTCGGCAAAAACGGCTCGGGCAAATCCACGCTGGTCAAGATATTCGCGGGCGCGGAGACGGCCACCGAGGGCACCGTGCGGCTGGGCGACAAGGTGCTGAAGGTGAGCAGCACCATGCAGGCCACGCAGGAAGGCATCGTGCTGGTCTATCAGGAGACGAGCCTGGTGCCCACGCTCAGCGTGGTCGAAAACATATTTCTGGGCCGCCTGCCCCGCAAGGCGAACGGGCTGGTGGACTGGCAGGGCGCCCGTCGCCGCGCGGCGCTGCTGCTGCTTGAGATGGGCCTTCGCCTTGACCCCCGCGCGCTGATCCAGCACCTGCCCATGTGGCAGCGGCAGGTGGTGGAGATTTGCAAGGCTTTGAGCCACGACCCCAAAGTGCTGATCCTGGACGAGCCCACCTCCGCGCTGGCCAAGGACGAAGTGCACAAGCTGTTCGAGGCCATCCGCAGGGTCAAGGAGAAGGGCGTCGTCATCATCTATATTTCCCACAAGCTGGCGGAGGTCAACGAGATCGCGGACACCGTGACCGTGCTGCGCGACGGCGTGTACATCGGCCGCAGGGACGTGGCGCAGATGACCAACGCCGATATGATCTACATGATGTTTGGCGACGTGCGCAGCAAGGTGCGCCCAGCCGAGTCCGTGCCCCGCGACGAGGTGGCCATGGAGGTGAAAAACCTGACCCGCACCGGCTGGTACGAGGGGGTCTCCTTCAAGCTGTACCGCGGGGAGATACTGGGCATCGCGGGTGTGCTGGGCTCCAGCCGCACAGAGCTGCTGAACGGCATCTTCGGTTCCATGCCGTGCACCGGCGGCAGCGTGGTGGTGGGCGGCAAAAGCTACCGGCGGCGCTCGCCCATGCTGATGAAAAACGCCGGGCTGGGCCTCACCCCGGAGGATCGCAAGGTGGACGGCCTGATCCTGATGCACACCATCGAGAGCAACCTGTGCTACGCGGGCCTCAAGCGCACCACCATCGGCGGCTGGGTGGAGAGCCGGCGAAAGCGCCGCGCCATGGCCCAGCGGCAGGTGGACGCGCTCCAGATCAAGCTGAGCAGCCTTCACGCGCGCGCCAGCTCGATGTCCGGCGGTAACCAGCAAAAGGTGGTCGTGGGCAACTGGCTCAACAACGACCCCAGCATCATGATCTACGACGAGCCCACCCGCGGCATCGACGTGCACGCCAAGCAGCAGATATTCGAGATCATGTGGGAGCAATCCAGGCTGGGGCATTCCAGCATTTTTGTATCCACCGAGATCGAGGAGCTGCTGGGCGTTTGCCACCGCATCCTGATCATGCGCGGCGGGCGCATCGTGGACGAGTTGACGGGGGAACGCCTCCAAAACACGCACACCAACGACCTGTATTCACTCTGCTTGGGAGGCTGAAGCCGTGAACATCGCAAAGCTTGACCACAAGAAAACCCGACTGTTCGTCCTCAACCACGTTACCGAGATCGTGCTGGCGCTGGTGGTGGTGGCGCTGTGGATATCCGCGCCCAACTTCATGACCCTGAGCAACTGGATGAACCTGCTGCGCAGCGGCGCAGTCAAGGGCATCATCGCGCTGGGCGTAACCATGATCCTGATCGCGGGCAAGATCGACCTGTCGACCGGCTCGCAGGTGGCGCTCTCCGGCGTGATCGTGGCGGTGTTTGGCAAGCAGATGACCGCCGCGGGGTTCGACCTTACGCTGGCCTGCATCCTGGGCATGGGCGCGTCCATGCTCATCGCCGCGCTGTTTGGCACCTTTCACGCGGCCATCCAGAACAAGTACAACATACCGCCGTTCATCATCACGCTGGCAACGCAGTACCTGCTGTTTGGGCTGGGCGCCACCATCTGCAACAATTACCCCATCCCCAACATGTTCCCCCCGTGGTTCGTGCAACTGGGCATGGGCCGCCTGTTTGGCACCGTGCCATACCCGGTGCTCATCTTTCTGGTCATGTGGATCATCTCCTACATCGTGATGGAGCACACCACCACGGGCCGCTCCATCTACGCCATCGGCGGCAATCAGGAGGCCGCGCGCCTGAGCGGCATCAACGTGTTCAAGGCCAAGGCGGTGGTGTTCATCACCGTACAGCTGTGCGCCACGATGGCGGGCTGGGTCAACTCCGCGATGGTCATGAACGCGGACTGGACGTATGCTAAGGATTGGCCCATGGACTGCATCACCATGGCCATCATCGGCGGCACGAGCATGACGGGCGGCTCCGGCCGCATCTGGGGCACGCTGGTGGGCGTGGTGCTCATTTCCGTGCTCATCAACGGCATGACCATCCTCAACTGGAACATCTACATCCAGTTTATCGTGCGCGGCGCGATCCTGCTGGGATCGCTGCTGGTGATGACCTACCGCGATAAGCTGAGGGATTGAGGCGCAGACGTGGACAGAACGTATCAACAACCGTGGGAGCTGGTGCCCAACAAATTGCGAGGGGAGGGCGGCCGAGAGATCGACAAATTCCGCGGCTGCCCTGACCCGCAGGACACGCCGGACGGCGCGGAGGCGTGGATCGGCTCGGTCACGCGCGCCAACGGGGTCACGGACAAACACCCTTTTCTGGGCTGCGCGGAGGTGATGCTGCCGGGCGGGCAGCGGCGGTACCTGTTTGAAGTCATTCATGAAGCGCCGCTCTCCGTTTTGGGCGAGGCGCACCTCCTGCGCTGCGGCGCCGACCTGGGCATACTGGTCAAATATCTGGATGCCAGGCGCGATTTTCTGCTGCAATGCCACCCCTCCCGCGACATTGCCAAACGCTATTGGAACAGCGACTGCGGCAAGACGGAGTGCTGGCATGTGCTCGCCACGCGGGGCGATGCGCCCGCGCCGCCCGGCATACTGCTGGGCTTCCGGCCCGGCATCACGCGCGCGGCATTCGAGGCTGCCTACCGGGCCGGGGATATGGAAAGGCTCGAGGCCATGTGCCACCGCTTCCCCGTCCGCGCGGGGGAGACGTATTTCATCCCCGCGGGCATGCCGCACGCGCTGGGCGAGGGCTGCTTCGTGATCGAGCTGCAGGAGCCCACCGACCTGACCGCCGTGCCCATGCGGCAGGAAAGGCTGCTGGCCTACCGCAGCGAGAGCAACCCGCTGGGCGTGTTCGCCCCCATTGAGGACAGCCGCTATGAGCGGCGGATGCTCGAATCCTTCGTATTTGAAGGCCACACGCCCGAGGCTGTGCTGGCGGCGACGCAGACGGAGCGCATGCCCCTGCGCAGCGGCGACTGGGGGGAGGAAAGCCTGCTGGTGGGCGATGCCCAAACCCCTTACTTCGCCCTGACCATGATCCGGATGCGTGGCGCCGTGCGGCTCACGCCCACGGGCGCGGTGCGCATCGGCATCGTTACGGAGGGCTCCGGCGAGCTGCTGTCGCCCGGCGGCAGCCTGCCAGTACGCCGCGGCAGCGAGCTGTTCTTCCCCTATGGCGCCGAGGATGTGACCCTACACGGCAACATGACGCTCGTGCTGTGTCACCCCGCCGGAGCCGCTTTGCGGTAGCGAGGCTGCCATGGCGACCGGCGCGCAGAACGCCCGCCCCACACATACAGCGCCGCAAACCCAATGGTTTGCGGCGCTGTATTCGGCAACTCGTCTCCGGCGGATGCGATTTTCGAGCGTCCATGTCGCCCGTGCTCGCGGGCGGTATTGTGCTTTAGCGAGGAGCAACGATACGCCGAAGCCTTGCGATAAACGCAGCGGGCAAAGCCACCGCGAGGCTGAAGCGCCAGGGTTTTACAGTCGTATTACTCCGGCTTTGGGGTTTCATCCGCGCTGACGGTGCGGGGGGCCTTATCCAGCTCTACGGTCGTGATCTCGCCCTCCGCGCCGGTAGGCACCAGCAGCTTTGCGCCAACCAGCGCATCTGCGGTTTTTCCCTTCAAATAATACAGCAGCTCGAGGGCGTCCTGCTCGGGCTTGGTGCTGAACAGCCCTTTGACGGTATCAAAGTCAACGCCGCGCACGCGCCACATGGCGGGTTTGTACTCGGCGCCGTCCTTGTCGCGCAGGGCGATCTCCTCACAGTAGTTTTTGATATCTTCGGTGCGCATGGTACCGGCGGTCGGCACCAGCTTCACCAGCACCACGGGACCGTCGGTGGGCGCATCCTTCACGCTGACGATGGCGGGGTCGGTGGAAACCAGCGCCACGTTCAGCGTGTACGTGCGCCACAGGAAGGGCGCGCCCTCCTCCGCAAGCGCATATAGGCACAGGCAGCACAGCAGCAGGGCGGCGGTCAGGGTCAGCCCGAGGCGTTCATTCTTTTTCCGTTTCATATGCAAGGCTCCTTTCGTCGGTCGGTCATTTCATGTAGCCAAACGTCAGGGTACCGTCGGCCACCGTCGTGCCCAGCGTTTTGCCCGCGTAGGCGCCGGTGTCGAACACGAAGCAGGCCAGCTGATCGCTGTACCACAGGTCATACAGGATGGTGCCGTCGCTCATTTTCGCCGCAAGCAGGGTTTGCGTGAGGTTGGCATCCTGCGCCTGCCCCTGTTCGGCTTTCAGCGTTACCGGCACGACGAGCATGGTTTCCGCCTGCGTGCTGTACTGGAAGAAAGACTTTGGCAGCGTGCTGCCCTTGAGCATGATATCGCCGCCGACATTCAAGTTCGCCGTTACGTTGGTCAGCGAGCCCTTGCCCTTGAAGGCTTTTTGCGGGGTCGTGACCGTCAGGGTATAGCCGCCCAGCGCGACACTTGATTCCACGGGGATATATTCGTCGTCGGTCAGCGCGATGTCCGCGGCGAGGTAGGGGCCCGTCCACGTGTCCTCGATGCGGAATACCTTGATGGATTCCGGCAGCTTTTTCGCTTTGTAGGTGTAGGTGTAATTTTCGCCCTCTGCCGCGCCCGTTTTCCATTTCACGGTCTTGCCGTCCACAACGATATAGGCCTGATAGGTGAGCACCTGCTTGTTGTTTTTGATGTGGATTGTGCCGTCGAAGCCGGAGAGCACGAGCGTGACGGTTTTGCCGTCGCACGCAACCGACACAAACCCGATCTCCCTGCTGCCCAGCGTGACGCTTGCGGGCGTGGGGACGATTTTCGCCAACGCGGGGCACGCGAAGCACAGTATAAGCCCCAGGAGCACCGTGATCACAAGCAGCCGTTTTTTCATGTCGTTCCCTCCTGCGATTTGCGCCAGACATCCTTATGGCTTGATGGGTTTGATGCTTTTGATGCGATGGAGAGCCGCGCCGTTATTGCCTCCATTATAGCCGATGGCAACGGCAGATAAGTGTGCTGGCAGCACACTTTCATGCTATATTCAATGACAGCGCGGTGACAGGGGGGCACTTCGACAACGGGTTACGCGATTACTTTGTTGTTTTCCGATGGAAAGCCAGTGAACCGTGCCATGCGGTCTGATAGCCAAAATGGCACAAAGCAAGGGATAAAACAAAGAAGCGGCCCTTTCGAGCCGCTTCCTTGTTTGGTGCGGGAAACAGGACTTGAACCT